>NZ_JNLX01000067.1 GCF_000715495.1 Hymenobacter sp. IS2118
AAAGCCGCGCGGGTGGCCGCCGCCGCCCGGCCGCCCCGCGCGCCCCGTGGCCCGATGCCCGGCCTGAGCAACCTGCTGGTCATTCTGCGCGACCGGCGCTTTCACCTGTTCGTCGGGTTTGGCCTGCTGCTCGCCAGCCTCTACCTCACCATCGCCTTCACGTCATTCCTGTTCACCGGCCACGCCGACCAGAGCATTGTGGCCGGTTTGGGCAGCACGCCGCTCCGGGAAGCCGGCCAGGAATCGGGCAACTGGCTGGGCCTACTGGGCGCCTGGGCGGCCGAACTCTTTATCTACAAGCTGTTTGGCATCGCCGCGTTTGCGCTGATTCCGGTGGTTTTTTTCCTGGGTTATAAGATTGTGTTCCGCACCGCGACGGGTTCGGTGAGCTACGTGCTGGCGCTCGGGCTGTTTGCTATGGCCTGGCTGAGCGTGCTGATGGGCTACGTGGTGGTGACGCTGGCCACGCCCGGTGCCGACCCCGCCCTGGCGCACCGACTCGACTTTTTGTGCGGCGGGGTAGGTTTTGAAGCCGCTTCCTGGCTCGATAGCCTCATTGGCTGGGGCACGGTGCTGCTGCTGGCTTTCGTGCTGATTTCGTTCGTGGTATTCTTCTTTAATGTCACCAGCATCAACCTGGGCCATTTCCGCCGCTTGGGCGTGGAAGACGATGCCGAGGAAGACGCCGAAATCGAAGCCGAGCTGGCGGCTGAACAAGCCGCCGCCGTGGCGCCGGTAGTGGCTGCCCCGCCGGTGAGAGCCAGGCCGGCCGCGCCGGTACCCGTAGCGGCTCCGGTGGCCATCAGCCCGGCTGCCGACGAGAAGGACGGCCGGGCCGCGCTCCAACTGGATGAGGAGGAACCCGCCGCGCCCGCCATGGAGTTTGAGCCAGCCCCGCGCCTGGGTGCCGGCGTGGCGCTTTCGGTTGCGGCTTCGGAGGTTGCCGCCGTGGCCGCAACTGCGGCAGCCGTGGTGCCGCTCGTGGCGGCCGGGCCGGCTTTTTCCATCGAAATGCCCACGGCCGACGTGGCCCCGAGTGTGCCCGCGTCGACCATTCCCACGCCGCTTTCCCTGGCCGATTTGGCCGACAGCGACCTGTCCGCACCTGCTCCAAAGGTTGAGCTGCCGGCCCCTCGCTCGCTGGAAATCACCACGCCCGGCCGCGACGACCTGGACCCCAACGCCGGGGCCGCCATTGCCGCCGTGGCCGACGAGGACGAGGACGCCGACGCCATGCCCAACGTCAACTACGACCCCACGCTGGACCTCTCGCGCTTCCAGTTCCCCACCCTGGAGCTGCTCAACGACTACGGCACGCCCAAGGCCCAGGTCACCAAGGAAGAGCTGGAAGCCAACAAGGACCGCATTGTAGAGACGCTGGGCCACTACGGCATCAGCATCGCCAGCATCAAGGCCACCATCGGGCCCACGGTCACGCTCTACGAAATCGTGCCCGAGGCCGGCGTACGCATCTCCAAAATCAAGGCTCTGGAGGATGACATTGCTTTGAGTCTGGCCGCCCTGGGCATCCGCATCATCGCGCCCATTCCGGGCAAGGGCACCATCGGTATTGAGGTTCCGAATGCTAAGAAGGAGATGGTGAGCATCCGCTCGGTGCTGGGCTCGGAGAAGTTTGCTCGCTCGGAAATGGACCTGCCCATCGCCTTTGGGCGCACCATTACCAACGAGGTGTTCGTGGCCGATTTGGCCAAGATGCCCCACTTGCTCATGGCCGGTGCCACGGGCCAGGGTAAGTCGGTAGGCCTGAATGTGATTCTGGCCTCGCTGCTCTACAAGCGTCACCCCGCACAGCTCAAATTCGTGCTCGTGGACCCTAAAAAGGTGGAATTGAGCATCTTCAACAAGATTGAGCGCCATTACCTGGCCAAGCTGCCCGACACCGACGAGGCCATCATCACCGACACGAAGAAGGTGGTGAACACGCTCAATTCGCTGTGCATGGAGATGGACCGGCGCTACGACCTGCTGAAAGAAGCCGGCTGTCGCAACCTGAAGGAGTACAACCACAAGTTCATCGAGCGCCGCCTCAACCCCAAGAAAGGCCACCGATTCCTACCCTTCATCGTGCTGGTAATCGATGAGTTGGCCGACCTGATGATGACGGCCGGCAAAGAGGTGGAAACGCCCATTGCCCGCCTGGCCCAGCTGGCCCGCGCCATCGGCATTCACCTCATCGTAGCCACCCAGCGCCCTTCGGTGAACGTGATTACGGGTATTATCAAAGCCAACTTCCCCTGCCGGATTTCCTTCAAGGTGACCAGCAAGATTGACTCGCGGACCATTCTGGATACCGGCGGCGCCGACCAGCTCATTGGGCAGGGCGATATGCTGTTCTCGGCCGGCTCGGACCTGATTCGGGTGCAGTGCGCCTTCATCGACACGCCGGAGGTGGACCGCGTGTGCGACTTCATTGGCGAGCAGCAGGGCTATTCCGATGCCTACCTGCTGCCCGAAGTGGCCGGCGCCGACGGCGACGCGGGCAGCGGCAACGAGGAAATGGACCCCTCCGAGCGCGACTCCATGTTTGAGGACGCGGCCCGCTGCATCGTGCTGCACCAGCAGGGCAGCACCAGCCTGCTTCAGCGCAAGCTCAAGCTGGGCTACAACCGCGCCGGGCGGCTCATCGACCAGCTCCAGCACGCGGGCATTGTAGGGCCGTTCGAGGGCAGCAAGGCCCGCGACGTCCTCATTCCCGATGAATATCAGTTGGAACAGCTACTTAACAGCCTGAGCAAATAGCCGTTATCGTTGGCTGCCTTAGCTAATCACAGTAGGTTAGATGCCTCCTATGCTGGGCCTTACTGCTGCTAAAAACCGGAAGGCTAATTATTTTTCTTCTAATTGGCCCTCTGGTAGCACTTTGGCCGGTCGTTTGTTAACCCAAAACCGTATTAGGCCATCAGAGCTCTTTTCGGGGCTCTCCGCTCTTCCCTCTTAAAATGAAAAAATCACTTTCCCTGCTGTTCCTCGCGGCCACGCTGGCATTGCCCGCCGCCGCCCAGCAAGACCCCAAAGCTGGCAAAATACTTGACCAGATGAGCGATAAGTACCAGTCGTTGAAGGCGTTCCAAGCTAATTTTACGCAGACGCTGGAGAACCCTTCGGCTAAGGTGAAGCAGAATATCAGCGGTGATATTTTGGTGAGTGGCCAGAAATTCCGGCTGAAAATCAGCGGCCAGGAAGTCATCAACGATGGCAAAACCACCTGGACCTATCTCAAGAATGAGAACGAAGTAAACATCTCCGATTCGGACCCGGAATCGCAGGAAATGTCTCCTTCCCAGATTTATACCATGTACAAAAAGGGGTACAAGTACACCTACGTGCAGCAGGTGCAGGAAGCTGGCGAAGCCATCGACATCATTGAGCTGTCGCCCGAAAACCGTCAGAATGACGTGTTTAAAGTGCGGTTGAAGGTGCGCAAAAAGGATGCTTCGGTGAAAAGCTGGCAGATGTTCAAAAAGAACGGCAACCAGTACACCTTTGCTATCAAGAAATTCCAGCCCAACCCGCCCGTTGATGCCAGTACGTTTGCCTTCGACAAGGCCAAGTACAAAGGCGTGAAAGTGGTGGACCTGCGGTAATCAATTAGTTATAAGTTTGTAGTTATCGGTTGTTAGGCCGATTGATACTGCGGTCCGCTTCGACAGAGGCGGACCGTTTTTATTTGCGCGGTAGCCAGTTTTACCGCCGACAACGGACAACCAACAACTAACAACTAATTTGCAGCCATGCGCGAGGACTTCTACCACTACGTCTGGCAGCACCAGTACTTCGACAAAACCGACCTGCGCACCGCTGCCGGCGAGGAAATCCAGGTATTGCGCCCCGGCCACCGCAACGCTGATGCCGGGCCCGACTTCCTGAATGCCCGCCTGCGCGTGGGCGAAGTGGAGTGGAACGGCGCCGTGGAAATCCATTTGCGCGCGTCCGACTGGGCCCGGCACCAGCACCAAACCGACCCCAAGTACGACCAGGTAATCCTGCACGTAGTGGGCCAGCACGATGCCGACGTGGCCCGCACCAACGGTAGCCTGATTCCGGCGCTGGCCTTGCAGCCGCGCCTGCTGCCCGAGCTGCTGGCCCGCTACGAGGCTTTGGTAGAGGCGCCGGCCGCCGCCCCGCTGCCCTGCGCCCCGCTCCTGAATCGGGTGCCCGAAATCACGAAGACCATGATGACCGAGCGCGCCCTACTGGAGCGGGTAGAGCGCAAGGCCGACGCGGTGATGGCACTGCACCAGCACCTCGGGCAAGACTGGGAAGCTACGGCCTACCACGCCCTGATGGCGGCCTTTGGCTTTCAAAAGAACAGCGAGCCCCTGGCCCGCCTGGCCAAAGCCGTGCCGCTGGCCGTGCTGCGTCGCCATCGGCACGACCAGCGCCAGCTGGAAGCGTTACTCTTCGGGCAGGCCGGATTTTTGGTTGATAATGAGGAAACCAGCGGCGATGACTACATCCAGGACTTGAAGCGCGAGCATGCGTTTCTGAGCCACAAATACAACTTGGAGGCCACGGCGTTGCGGGTGCACGAGTGGAACTACCTGCGGCTGCGGCCGGCTAATTTTCCGCCGGTGCGACTGGGGCAGCTGGCGGGCTTGTTGCACGCACGGCCGGCGCTGTTCGACGCCCTGCTCACGGCGCAGCATGTGGGCGCACTCACGGAGTTTTTTCGGGCGCCGGTGCCGCCTTACTGGCGCACGCACTACCGGCCCGGCCGGCCAGGCAAGGTCCCGGCGCTCGGCAAAAGCAGTACCGACCTTCTCATCACTAACGTGGTGGTGCCTTTGCGTGTGGCCTATGCACGCCACGTGGGCCAACCAGAGCTGGTGGAAAGCAGCGTGGCCCTGCTCACCGAGTTGCCGGCCGAACATAACCAGTTTACAGACGTGTACGAGGCCCTGGGCTTTACTCACCGCTCAGCGGCCGACTCGCAGGGCTTGCTGGCCCTGCACAAGAATTACTGCGCGCCCCGCCGCTGCCTGCATTGCGTCATCGGCAGCCGCCTGGTGCAGCATCCACGAGCAGTTTAATGAGAATATTACTAGCGATTTTGCTTAATATGGGGCTGTTGGCCGTGCTGTTGCCGTGGCTACGGCGGCAGTGGTGTTGGGCAGACCAGCGGTGGTGGCGACTCGCGTTGGTGGGCGGCCTGGGCCTGCGCCTGGGGCTCGGGGTAGCCCGCAGCTGGACGCCCCAGCTGGATTCTGCCTTCATGAGCAACCTGAGCAAGCAGATAACGGCCCAGCTGTGGGCCGCGCCCGCCAACGCGTTCAACACCCTCACCCAGGCCGTCACCGTCATTCGCATCCAGAACGAAGCCGGGGCCGACTACCAGGCCGTGTATCAGGGCCTGTCCAATACCTGGTTTCTGGTGAAGCTGCTGGCACTGCTGAATTTTGGGTCCTTGGGCATCGGCGCTATCAATGGTTTCTACCTCAGCTTGTTCGCCTTTGTGGGGTGCTGGCAGCTGGTGCGCCGGTTGGCGGAGGTGTTTCCCGGTACGCCGGCGGGCGCGGGCGTGGTGGCTTTCCTGCTGTGGCCTTCGGTTTGGTACTGGTCCACTGGCATCAGCAAAGAAGCCATGTTGCTGGGCAGTGGCGCCTGGCTCACGGCCCAGGTTGTGGGTAAGCTGTACGGAAAAGGCCGTTCTGGCACAATGCCTTTGGGCCAGCAGCTGCGTTGGTTGCTGGGCAGCAGCGCACTAGCGTTTTTGCACTTCAAGATGCGGTATTTCTTTGCCATGCCGCTCCTCGGGGTGCTCGTGGCGGTGGCGCTGCTGGCTGGCTTGAAACAGATAAAGGTGGTACGGGCGCGCTGGGCGCAGGTGGCCGTGCTGGCGGTGCTGCTGGCTGGTGGCGTCTGGCTTGCCCCAATGCTTAGTCGCGGTTTCACGGCCAATAAGTTTACCAGTCAGGTTATTAAGGTGTACACCTTCGAAGCCTACCATTCGGCCGGGAAACCTCACTTTGAGTACCCGGCCCTGCGGCCAACTATCGAGAGCTTCGCCGCGCACGCGCCCCTGGCGGTAGCCAACGCGCTGACCCGGCCCTGGCTGGGCGAATCGCGCTTGCCCATGTACATCGTCGCGGGCCTCGAAAACGCGTTTATGCTGGGGCTAGTGGTTCTGGCCGCTGTTGCCGTGGGGCGGGGGCGGGCCGGCCACCTGCCGTTTGAGCTGGGCCTGGGTTTGGCTATTTTCTGCATGACGCTTGCCTTTTTGATAGGGCTCACCACTCCTAACCTGGGTTCGTTGAACCGTTATCGAAGCGAGCTGATGCCTTTTCTGGTGCTGCTGCTGCTCCAGAATGACTATGCCGCCGCCTTGCTGCGCCGCGTGGGTTTGGGCGCCCCGGTTAAAGACGAATTGTAAGCCTTGCGCTGCCAGTGGCGTAACTTTGCCGTCCGTTCCACCGCCGTTGGGGCCATTATGCCCCGAGCGCGAACGCTCAACTGAATACCGCCTTTTATGGAAAATCCCGTTATTATTCTTGGTGCCCAAACCGTTGGTACGGCCGTGCTCGATGCTTTTTTGTCCAACGAAATAGTCGTGTATTGCCTGCTCGACGATGACAAGGCCCTGCAAGGGACGGAGTTGCTCGACGTGCCCGTGATGGGCAACACCGACGACGGCGAGATGCTGAAACTGCTCGGAAAGAAATGCGAGGTATTTGTGGCCACCGAAGACACCGCCAGCCGCCGCAGCCTCACCCAAATGCTGCGCACCGAATACGAAGCCGTGCCCGTCAATGCCATTCATCAGCGCGCCAGCGTGGCGCCGCACGCTACCTTGGGCCACGGCAACTACGTGGGGCCCAATGCGGTAGTGGCCGCCACTGCCACGCTAGGCGATGGCTGCATGATAGGTGCCAATGCCGTGGTAGAAGCCCGGACGAGCGTCGGTAACTTCGCGCAGCTGGGCAGTGGTGCTTTGCTCGGGGCCGATGTGCAGGTAGGCGAGCTGGCCTTTATCGGCGCGGGCGCGGTGGTGGTGGCCGGCGTGAAAATCGGCGACAAAGCCCGGGTTGGTGCGGGCTCGGTGGTAGTGGCCGACGTGCCCAACGGCCAGACTGTATTTGGCAATCCGGCCGTGAAAGTATGATTTTTAGCTGTTAGCTCAAAGCTGTTAGCTGTTAGCTTTTGTTCAATGGGAACAAGGTCCAGCATCAGCTAATAGCTAACGGCTAGTAGCTAACAGCTGAAAAAATGTATCAGGTTCTGCTTTATTACTGCTACGCGCCCATCGAAAACCCGGAGCAATTCCGGGACGCGCACCACCGCTTGTGCCTGGAGCTGGAGTTGCGCGGGCGCATCATCGTGGCTGCCGAGGGGCTGAACGGCACCGTGTCGGGCACCGTCGAAAACTGCGCCCGCTACATGGCCGCCGTGCAGGCCGACCCGCGTTTTGCCGCCCTGGAATTTAAGGTTGACAACGTGCCGGCGCACACCTTCCAGAAGCTTCACGTGCGGGTGAAGCCCGAAATTGTGCACAGCAGCCTGCGTCACGTGCGCCCGCACGAGAAAACCGGGCAGCACCTGTCGCCCCAGGAGTTCAAGGCTCTGAAAGACCGCGACGATGTGGTGGTGGTGGACGTGCGCTCGGATTACGAGTACAACCTCGGCCGCTTCAAAAACGCGGTTACGCTGGACATGGAGAACTTCCGGGACTTTCCCGAGCGGCTGGAGCGGCTGAAGGAGTTCAAGGACAAGAAAATTCTGACCTACTGCACCGGTGGGGTGAAGTGTGAAAAGGCCAGCGCCTTCCTATTAGAGCAGGGTTTCGAGAACGTCTACCAGCTGCACGGCGGCATCATTAAATACGGCATCGAGGCCGGGGGCGAGGACTTTGATGGCCAGTGCTACGTTTTCGACAACCGCGTGGCCGTGGACGTGAACTCCGTGAACCCCACGGTGATTTCGCGCTGCCAGCACTGCCAGCAGCCCAGCAATCGGCTCGTGAACTGCGCCAATCCGCATTGCAACGCCCACCTGCCGCTCTGCGAAGCCTGCGGCGAACAGTTGGAGGGCGCCTGCTCGACGGCCTGCGCCGCCCACCCCGACAAGCGCGCCTACGACGGTACCGGCGCGTACCCCAAACTCAGCAACCATTACAATCCCGCGCAGGGACTGGCCTCTTACGGGCAATTAAAAATTAAAAGTTGAGAATTAAAAATGGGTTGGCCGACAAAGCTTTATCCATTTTTCATATGTTCCGGCTTTTCGCTGAATTTTTAATTTTTAATTCATGATTTTTAATTCAACCACATGTCGATACCTTCCTCCGAGCTCATTCTGAATCCCGACGGCACCATTTACCACCTCAACCTGCTGCCCGACCATATTTCCGATACCATTCTTACCGTGGGCGACCCCGCGCGGGTGGCGCAGGTAAGCCGGCATTTCGATTCGGTAGAGTTCGAAACCACGCACCGTGAGTTCGTGACGCACGTGGGGTATTTCCGCGGCAAGCGCCTCACGGTGCTGAGTACCGGCATGGGCACCGACAACATCGACATTGTGATGAACGAGCTCGACGCGCTGGTCAACATCGATTTCATGTCGCGCACGGTGCGTCCGGTGGAGGAGCGGCTGAATTTGCGCATCATTCGGCTGGGTACCAGCGGCAGCCTGCAGCCCGACGTGCCCATTGGCGCCATGCTGGCTACCGAGCACGCCGTGGGTCTGGATAGCCTCATGCAGTTCTACCCGCTGGTGGAAACCGGCCTCGAAACCGAAATTGCCATCGGGCTGCAACAAGCGCTCGGGCTCAATTTTGTGCCTTACGTGGTGCGGGGCTCCGATTTGCTGCGCGAACAGCTGGGCGCCGGCCTGGTGATGGGCAACACGCTCACCTGCCCCGGTTTTTACGGGCCGCAGGGCCGCGTTTTGCGCCTCGACTTGCGGCAGCCGGCCTACATTTCTCAGCTGCAAAAATTCCGGCACACCAGCGCCGAGGGAGAATTCCGTCTGGACAACTTCGAAATGGAAACGGCGGGCTACTATTCGCTGGGCCGTTTGTTGGGGCACGAAATGCTTTCGCTGAATGCCATCGTGGCCAACCGGGCTACGGGCGAATTCGCGGAAAATGCCGCCGCCGTGGTCGATGCCATGATTGAGCGCACGCTTTTGCTGCTTTAGGAAGTCGGGCAAAAGGAATTTGGTCATGCCGAATGCAGGCGAGGCACTTCGCTCGCACCGTTCAATAGTGCGAGCGAGATGCCTCGCCTGCCTTCGGCATGACGGCCCGGAAACCACGATTCCTTGGGTGATTTCCTATTGGCAAATCAGATAATGCCGCCGCCGATGAAAAGGCGGAAACAGGCGATGAGAATGGCAATGCCGTTCAGCGTCATACCAGTTTTGCGCTGCCCGAAGGCACCGATAATTAGCCCAATCACGGCGAAAATCAGGATGAACCAGTTGGCCCAGCCCAGAAATGGAAAAAGTGCCAATAGCGCCAGAAGCAGCGCCACAATTCCCCAGAGGGTTGAAATGATGTTCATGTGAATAATCAGCTTGCTGCCGACGGGGCAATGATACGCTAATAAAAATCGAAGCCGAGTACGGCCCGCATGGGCACCGTTGCCCCCGATTTCAGCGTGAGGTGTTCGGCATCGGCGGCCCATACGGTGGTGGCCACCCGCTTGGTAGCGCCGTCGGCCGTTTGAAAATAGATGTCCAGCTTGCCTTGGTAGGCATTGCCCAGCTTCACGGCCCGGTCCGCATCGGCGCGACGGCGTTGCCGGTCAGTTGCTTCGGCCACCACGTCTTCGTGCGAAAACAGTAGGTTTTGAATTGACTCTTTTTCAACTATTTCAACGGTGGCGGCGGTGGGTATAAATGACATGGTGGAACAGGATTAGCCGAACAGTAAGGGAGTTGGAAATATAGAACTTGTTTTGGCCTGTAAACGGGGTTTCAACCTGGTCAGTCTAGTTTTTTTGCAAAAAACTAGGGAAGCTGAGCCAGGAATTCCATCGTGTCCACGCGGTCGGCATATTCATCGATGCCGGGGGACTGCGCCTGGCCAAAGGGCAGGCTGCCCGCGAACCGGCCACCGGCCGATACCACGCATTGCGTTTGGGCCGCGATGTCGGTGAGCTGGTCTACCAAATCAACCTCGCTTTGATATTCAGCGTAGTGCGCCACCGAAATGGGCGACACCAGCGCCGCCTCGGCCCGCAGCAGCAAAAAGCCGTTGTCGAAGTGTGGCACCCGATTCACCAGCAAAATGCTCTTGTTGTAGTCGTAGTTGTTGTTGTATTTGTGGTGGTGGAGCACGCCTTCGTGGTTTTGCAACGCATCGAGCAGCGGCACGAAGCTGTAGCCAGTGGGCACAAATAGCTTGCTCACGTTGCGGCAGCCCAGGCCATAATACTGGAAAATATCGGGGCCGAGCCGGGCCAGTTCCTCACTGGTTTCCTGGCCCGTGAGCACGGCCACGCTGGTGCGGTTGCGCCGGATGAGGTGGGGTTTCCTGCCAAAATAAAACTCAAAATAGCGCGCCGTGTTGTCCGAGCCGGTCGCAATGAAGGCATCGGCCGCGTTCAGCCGGGGCAGAATTTGAATGAAATCGGTGAAGCGCGGCTCCAGTTGCGTGAGTGCTTCGATTAGCCACGTCATCAGCACAGTGTCGTCGGCGCTGAGCTTGGCCAGCAGCCCGTGGCCGCTGAGCAGTACGCATAGCAGGTCGTGAAAACCTACCAAGGGAATGTTGCCGGCCATCACGACGCCGATTTGGTGCATGGTGCTGGGCTCGGGCGGGTATCGGCTGGCCCAGCGGCGCAGGGGCGCTTCGGCCAGCAGGTGGGCAATGCCGGCCACGGCGGCCCGCACATTGGGTTCGTCGAACCAGGCGTTTTGGTTGCGGGCCCGGGCGGCCAGCGTGGTCATTTCGTCGGGGGTGAGGGCGGTGAGGCGATGGCCCAGGGCCACAAAAGCGGCTAAACGTTCGGCGTGATTCATAACAAAAGGAAGTGACTCCGGCCAAATACCTGGCTCGGAGCAGACAAAAGCCCCGCAAAATTGGGCTAAACCATGCAAACCCAGCCGTTGTTAGTTAATTTTGTATGCCCCAAAGAACGGCGGCCGGCCGCCCTTTTACGTAAAGGCCCGCAGTTCCTCTTTGGTTTACTTCACTCCCTGACCCCCGACGCCCCATGGCCATCATGATAACCGACGAGTGCATCAACTGTGGTGCCTGCGAGCCGGAATGCCCAAATAATGCAATTTACGAGGGCGGTGCCCAGTGGCGCTGGGCCGACGGCACCAGCCTGAAAGAGGTAACCGCTGCCGATGGCACCGTGGTGAGCGGTACCGCCACCCAAACGCCGGTATCGGATGAATACTATTACATCGTATCCGATAAATGCACGGAATGCGTGGGCTTTCACGAGGAGCCACAGTGCGCTGCCGTCTGCCCCGTCGATTGCTGCGTGGACGACCCCGACCTGCGCGAAACCCGCGAGCGCCTCCTCGAAAAGAAGGAGTGGCTGCACCTCGCGGCGTAGGTTTCGTTGCTAAAGTTTGTAAAAGGCCGCTTCTCAGGGAGTGGCCTTTTTTTTTGCGGCCGGTTGGGTTGGTTGTGTGCGGCCTAACGGCTAGGTCGTGGTTGCTCAGATTCCCCGGTTCTAGAGCAACTATAGTAAAAAAGGTGTCAAGCTGAGCGCAGCCGAAGCATCTCGCTCGCTTCGTTCGCACCGTTCAACAAAGCGAGCGAGATGCTTCGGCTGCGCTCAGCTTGACAGACCGAGTTTAATGCCATCACTTCTGCTCTCCACCTTCCTGAACAAAAAAGCGAACGGTTATCAGCTAAAAGCTAATGGCTGAATACTTGGTGCCTATTTTTGCCTTTTCTGATTCTAGCATCATTTTATGTCCCTCGCCACTACGTACTCGCCCACCGACGTTGAAGCCAAATGGTACCAGCGCTGGCAGGAGCAGGGCTTCTTCAAGGCCACCCCCAACCCCAAGAAAGTCCCTTACACCGTTGTTATCCCGCCGCCCAACGTGACCGGCGTGCTGCACATGGGGCACATGCTGAACAATACCATTCAGGACGTGCTGGTGCGCCGCGCCCGCATGCAGGGCAAGGAAGCCTGCTGGGTGCCCGGCACCGACCACGCCAGCATCGCCACCGAAGCCAAGGTAGTGGCCCAGCTTAAGGAGCAGGGCATCGCCAAAAGTGACCTCACCCGCGAGCAGTTCCTTTCCCACGCCTTCGAGTGGAAGGAGAAGTACGGCGGCATCATCCTGGAGCAGCTTAAAAAGCTGGGCGCCTCCTGCGACTGGGACCGCACCCGCTTCACCATGGAGCCCGACCTGACCGATGCCGTACTGCGCGTGTTTGTGGACCTCTACAACAAAGGCCTGATTTACCGTGGCGTGCGCATGGTGAACTGGGACCCCGAAGGCCGCACTGCCATTTCTGATGAAGAGGTGATTGCCAAGGACGTGCAGGCCAAGATGTACTATCTACGATATTATTTAGCTGATAGCTCTTCCCCGGACGAGGCTAATGGCCAACAGCTAGCAGCTAATAGCTACATCACAGTAGCTACCTCGCGCCCCGAAACCATCATGGCCGACGTGGCCGTGGCCGTGAATCCCAACGACCCACGCTTCAGCCACCTGAAGGGCGCAACGTTGCGCATCCCGCTGCTGGGCCGCGAAATCCCGGTGATTTTTGACGAGTACGTATCGATGGATTTCGGTACGGGCGCGCTGAAAGTGACGCCCGCGCACGACCTGAACGACTACGAGCTGGGCGTGAAGCACAACCTGCCCGTTATCGATATTCTGGCCGACAACGGCACGCTCAACGAAAAGGCCGTGCTCTACGTGGGCCAGGACCGGTTTGCCGCCCGCAAGCAAATCGCCAAGGATTTGCAGGAAGCTGGCCTGCTCGAAAAAATCGAGGAGTACGCCAGCATCGTGCAGACGTCGGAACGCACCAAGGCCGTGATTGAGCCCAAGCTCAGTCTGCAGTGGTTCATGAAGATGGAGCACCTGGCCAAGCCCGCGCTGGACGTGGTAGAGAACGACACCGTGCGCCTGCACCCGCCCAAGTTCAAGAACATGTACCGGGTCTGGATGGAAAACGTGCGCGACTGGTGCATCTCGCGCCAGCTGTGGTGGGGCCAGCAGATTCCGGCCTACTACCTGCCCGTCGGCACCTTCGTAGTAGCCCTTACGGCCGAAGCCGCCCTGGTCCAGGCCCGCGCCCAGAGCGGCAACGCCGACCTGCAGCTCAGCGACCTGCGCCAGGACGAGGATGTGCTCGATACCTGGTTCTCGTCGTGGCTGTGGCCCATTTCGGTATTCGACGGCTTCAAAGACCCCGACAACGCCGACATCAACTATTTCTACCCCACCAACGACCTGGTGACGGGCCCGGACATCCTGTTCTTCTGGGTGGCCCGCATGATTATGGCCGGCATCGAATTCCGCCAGGAAGTGCCGTTCAAAAACGTGTACCTCACCGGCATCGTGCGCGACGCCCAGGGCCGCAAGATGAGCAAGCAGCTCGGCAACTCGCCCGACCCGCTCGACCTCATCGCCCAGTACGGTGCCGATGGCGTGCGCACCGGTATGCTGTTTTCGGCCCCGGCCGGCAACGACCTGCTCTACGACGTGAAGCTGGTGGAACAAGGCCGCAACTTCTCCAACAAGCTCTGGAACGCCTTCCGGCTCGTGAAGGGGTGGGGGGTTGATGCCACGCTGCCTTTCGTGAACGAGAAGGCCGTTACGTGGTTTGATGCTAAGCTGCAGGGCGCCATCATCGAGCTCGAAGACCATTTCGAGAAATTCCGGATGAGTGACGCCCTGATGACGGTATATAAGCTGGTCTGGGACGATTTCTGCGCCCTGTACCTGGAGATGGTGAAGCCCACCTACCAGCACCCCATCGACGCCGAAACCCTGCGCCACACCACGGCCTATCTGGAAACGCTGCTCAAACTGCTGCATCCCTTCATGCCCTTCATCACCGAGGAGCTGTGGCACGAGCTGGCCGAGCGTGGCCCCCGCGAGTACGTGTGCGTGGCCCCGTGGCCCAAGGCCAGCGCCCCCGCCGCGCCCGCCCGCATCCTGGCCGACATGGAAAAGGCCCTGGCCATCGTGGCCGGCATCCGCAGCGTGCGCAATCAGAAAAATATCGGTCCCAACAAGCCGCTGGCGCTGGTGGCCAAAACCGACGATGCGGCCCTGCTCGCCGAATTCGACGGTATCATCCGCAAGCTGGGTGGTATTTCAGAAATGAGCTTCGCCGATGCCGGCCCCGCCGCCTCAGTGAGCTTCGTGCTGGGCGGCAGCGAGTTCTTCATTCCCCTCGAAGGTCACATCGACTTGGCCGCCGAGCGCACGCGCCTCGAAAAGGAGCTGGAATACGCCCAAGGCTTCCGCGAATCGGTACAGCGCAAGCTGGGCAATGAGAAATTCGCTCAAAATGCCAAGGCCGAAGTACTGGAAAAAGAACGCCAGAAGCTGGCCGATGCCGAAGTGAAAATTGTAGCCCTAGAACAAGCCCTGGCGGCACTTTGAAAAACACCCCCAAACAACAAAAAGCCACTTCCTGCTACAGGAAGTGGCTTTTTGTTGTTTGCCTAAGCCGGTAGCGAGTTCTTTATTTCGCTCCCTCGCTGGCTGCTTTCTTCTGCAGCAAGGCCAACTGGTTTTGCAGCTGAAAAGTGACCTTTTCACAATCAGAAAAGCGTTGCTCAGAAGTTTGCAATGCCTTCTGAGTAGCCGAAAGCTGCTGGTACAGATAACCAATCAGCCCAAGTGCGAGCACCAGCGCGCCAATTACAAAAACGTTTTTCATATCGTCAATAAAGTGTTTTAAGCAATTAAGCTGTAGCGCGAGGTTTCGCGAAGTAAAAAAACAAGTCTCGCAAAGTTGCCATTCAGACGACTTTGCGAGACTTGTTTTTTTACTTCGCGAAACCTCGCGCTAAATAGCCGTATTCGGGTCGAATTGTTCGAGGTAGTCGGCCACCTTCCGCACGAACATGCCGCCCAGCGAGCCGTCTACCACGCGGTGGTCGTAGCTGTGGCTCAGGAACATGAACTGCCGCACACCAATAAGGTCGCCCTGCGGCGTCTCAATCACGGCGGGCTTCTTCTTGATTGCGCCCACGGCCATGATGGCCACCTGCGGCTGCATGATGATGGGCGTGCCCATCACATTGCCGAACGAGCCCACGTTGCTCAGCGTATAGGTGCCGCCTTCCAGGTCGGCGGGGGTGAGCTTGTTGGCGCGGGCCCGGTTGGCCAGGTCGTTCATCTTCTTGCTCAGCCCGTTGAGGTTGAGCTGGTCGGCGTTGTGGATGACCGGCACAATAAGGTTGCCGCTGGGCAGGGCCACGGCCACGCCGATGTTGATGTCGCGCTTCTTGATGATGTAGTCGCCGTCAATCGAAACGTTAATCAGCGGGTAGTCCTGAATGGCGCGCGCCACCGCCTGAATGAAGAGGGGCGTGAAGGTGAGGTTTTCGCCTTCACGCTTCTTGTAGGCGTCCTTATGCTTGTTGCGCCAGTTCACCAGATTGGTCACGTCGGCTTCCACAAAGCTGGTGACGTGCGGCGAAATGCGCTTCGAGTCCACCATGCGCTGCGCAATCATCTTGCGCATTCGGTCCATCTCAATCAGCTCCTGGCCACCGCTCACGCTGGGCACCGGCTTCACGCTGGCTGCTTGCGGGGCCGCCGCCTGGGGTGCTGGCGCGGGCGCGGCTACAGGGGCTGCGACTATGGCTGGCGCGGCTGCGGCAGGGGCCGCGCTGGCCGTAAACGACGGCTTGCCGCTGGCTACGTAGTCCAGAATGTCCTTCTTGGTCACGCGGTTTTCTTTGCCAGTACCGGGCAAGTATTCCAGGTCGCTCATGCTCACGCCCTCTTCGCGGGCAATGCTGAGCACGAGCGGCGAGAGGAAGCGGCCGGGCTGGTGCTCGGCGCCTGCTACCGTAGCAGCAGCTTCGGCGGGTACAAAAGGAACGGCGCTGCCGTTGCTCGAAGCGGCAGGAGCCGCCTGCGGGGCTGCGGGAGCAGCGCTCGGCGCGGCGGCACCTGCGGCGGCAGCATCGGTTTCCATGATGGCAATGGGCGCGCCCACGGCCACGACCTGGCCTTCCTGCACCAGAATTTCCGTCAGCACGCCCGCGTAGATGGCCGGTACTTCGGTGTCAACTTTGTCAGTGGCTACTTCCAGCACTGATTCGTCCTGCTCAATGGTGTCGCCAATTTGCTTGAGCCATTTCAGGACGGTGCCTTCCATGATGCTTTCGCCCATTTTGGGCATCGTCATTTCCACTCGTGCCATATAGGAGGGGTATTGGGGGAGTTAAGGTGGGATGGGAATTTGGTGGCACAAAGGTAGCCAGAAAGCTGAACGCCCCCGGCGCAAAGCGACGAGGGCGTTTCAATCAATATTTTCCGTTCAGTACATCCTTCGCCGTGCGGTGGAAGTGCTTGCGTTTCAGCTTGCGCCGAATGGCCGGCGGAATGGACCCGCCCGCCTGGTAGTGCCGAATAATGGCGGCCTCGTTTTCGGCACTGTAGGCATTGGCCTTCAGCGCGCCTGCCACCATGAAAGCGGTATTAACTATAATATCGTCGCGGGTTTGCTCGGCAGTGCGCGGGCGGCCCGTTTGTTGGGCATACGACTGCTGGCCGTACAATGACGGGTTGGTGTTATTAGCCTCAGTTTGCTGCATGCTCTCGCCGCTGCCGCGTTTCTGATGAAACAGCTTGCGCACGGCAAAAACTGTGTCGCGCCCCTGGCTGAAAGCCGGCAGTGTGCCACTCAATAGCAAGCAAAATAAAAGTAAAGTCTTCATGGGTCAGCCGATGGGTAGCGTGGGCATTGTAGTAAGTCCCAGAGCCTGACTTTAGCCAAGTGGTTGCATGCAGCAGGCCTTTTAGCAGCAAAGTACTGCCTTCCTAACGCTGCCACCATAGCCAGAATAGTATCTCAAGGGCTTATAGCCGCCCGGCGCTATTCCACGGTGATAACCGGCAACCCTTCTTCCATCAAATCGCCGCCCGTGGTCGCGGCCTCCTGCCGGAACTTCGAGAAGCAGATGGTACGGTTCGACGCAAAGCGGTTGGTTGGGTCGCTGATGACGACTACGTTCTCAAAAGTGCCAAATTCCTTGCCTTCGTACATCAGGCTCTGCTTGATGCCCAAATCAGGCTTGTTCACCACATTCACATAAATGGACCGGCCCACGGCTTTTGGCCCCGGCTTGGCATAGAGCACCAGCGTTTCAATGCTGCCGTCGCAGCTATCGGCGCAGCTGCTGAGCAGTAGAACGGTACCGAAGGAAAGAGCAAATTGAAATGATTTTTTCATAACCAGGATAAAGGATTGTAAACAGCAGCGCCTAACCAAAAGGCTAGGCGCTGCTGTCGAATCAATAAATAAGCCTTAAATCGTCGAGAAGTCAAACGACTGCTCCAGAAACGCCGTCGTGAAATTACCCTCGTTGAACTGGGCATTGTCCATCAGCGCCAAGTGGAAGGGGATGGTCGTTTTCACACCTTCTACCACAAACTCGCTCAGGGCGCGCTTCATTTTCACGATGCATTCCTCCCGGGTCTGGGCCACGGTGATGAGCTTGGCAATCATCGAGTCGTAGTTGGGCGGAATGGTGTAGCCCGCGTACACGTGCGTGTCCACGCGCACGCCGTGGCCGCCGGGAATGTGCAGGGTCGTGATTTTGCCGGGGGCCGGGCGGAAGTTATTGCGCGGGTCCTCGGCGTTGATGCGGCACTCCATGGCGTGCATCTTCGGGAAGTAGTTTTTGCCCGAAATAGGGATTCCCGCCGCTACTTTAATCTGTTCCTTGATGAGGTCGTAGTTGATGATTTCCTCCGTCACCGGGTGCTCCACCTGAATGCGGGTGTTCATCTCCATGAAGTAAAAATCCCGGTTTTTGTCCACCAGAAACTCAATGGTGCCCACGCCTTCGTAGCTAATGGCCGAAGCGCCCGCAATGGCTGCCTTGCCCATTTTCTCGCGCAGCGCGTCGGTCATGAAAGGGGAGGGGGCCTCTTCCACCAGCTTCTGGTGGCGGCGCTGTATGCTGCAGTCGCGCTCCGAAAGGTGGGCTACGTGGCCGAACTGGTCGCCCACAATCTGTACCTCAATGTGGCGGGGTTCCACCACAAATTTCTCCAGGTACATGCCGTCGTTGCCAAAAGCCGCCTTCGACTCCGTCCGGGCATCGTCCCAGGCCTTCTGAAACTCGTCGTCGGAATGGATGATGCGCATGCCGCGCCCACCGCCACCCGCCGTCGCCTTAATGATAACGGGGTATTTGATTTTGTTGGCAATTTTCTTGCCCTGCTCCACCGAATCCAGCAAGCCCACCGAGCCGGGAATGCACGGCACGCCGGCCTTAATCATCGTGGCTTTGGCCGTGGCCTTATCGCCCATCTGGTTTATCATCTCGGGCGAGGCCCCGATGAACTTGATGCCGTTTTCGGCGCAGATGCGGGAGAATTCCGCGTTTTCCGACAGGAAGCCGTAGCCGGGGTGAATGGCGTCGGCGTTGGTAATTTCAGCGGCCGAAATCAGGCTCGGCATGCTCAGGTAGGACTGGGCCGAGGCTGGCGGGCCGATGCACACCGCTTCATCGGCAAACTTTACGTGCAGGCTTTCCTTGTCGGCAGTCGAGTACACGGCCACCGTTTTGATGCCCATTTCCTTGCAGGTGCGGATGATGCGCAGGGCAATTTCGCCCCGGTTGGCGATGAGTATTTTCTTGAACATTGGGTGGGAACGTCAGGGATTAAAAACTGTCATCCTGAGCGGAGCAAAGGACCTTATCAGTTCAGACGGCAAACCGCTCGTCGGTGATAAGGTCCTTTGCTCTGCTCAGGATGACGCATTGAAGCAACTACTCAATCAAAAACAACGGCTGGTCGTACTCTACGGGCGTGGCGTTTTCCACCATTGCTTTCACAATGCGGCCGCTCTCTTCGGCTTCAATCTCGTTGAAAAGCTTCATGGCTTCGATGATGCAGATAACCTGGCCTTTCTCCACCATGTCGCCCACCTGCACAAAAGCCGGCGAATCGGGGCCGCTGCTGCGGTAAAAGGTGCCAATCATGGGAGCTTTCAGGGCGCGGTTGCTGACGCTTGCTTCGGCTGCGGGAGCAGCGGCCGCAGGAGCAGCTACTGGTGCGTGAGCCGCGGCAGCCGCAGGAGCGGGTGCGGCCATGGGCGCCGCCGCGCTTATCACGTGCTTGGTGGTGGGGTCGCGCTGCACCGAAATCTTAAACTCTTCGGTTTCGATATTGACCTTGTTAAGGCCCGATTTGGCGATAAAATCGAGCAACTCCTGTAATTCTTTGGCTTTCATGGCAGCGTCCTTTTTGGGCGTGTTTGACATATGATTAGCTGCTAGCGTTTGGGCGCTAGCTTTTTTTGGAATATCAGCCAATAGCTAAAAGGTATTGGCTAACAGCTTACTAAAGGCTATTTGACGCGCTCAACGTAGCTGTAGTCGCTGGTCTTGATGCGAATCTTGGTGTCGGTATCGATGAACAGGGGCACCTGAATGCGGGCACCGGTTTCCACCGTGGCCGGCTTCAACGTGTTGGTGGCAGTGTCACCACGCAGGCCGGGTTCGGTGTAGGTCACCATCAGGTCAACGGTGGTGGGCAGCTCGGCCGTGAGGGGCATTTCGGTTTCGGCGTGCATGAGGATGGTTACCTCCTGGCCTTCCTTCATCAGGTCGGCAAAGGGCAGCATTGCCTCCGGAATCACTACCTGCTCGAAGGTGGAGTTGTCCATGAAATTGTAGCCGTAGTCGTCCTTGTACAGGAACTGGTGGGGCCGCTGCTCCACGCGGGCCGTTTCCACCTTCACACCCGCGTTGAAGGTGTTGTCGATGGTGCGGCCGGTTTTGATGTTGCGCATCTTGGTGCGCACAAACGCGGGCCCTTTGCCGGGCTTCACGTGCTGAAACTCGGTGATGACGTGCAGCTCGTTGTTGTAATTGAGAACGAGGCCGTTGCGGAAGTCGGCGGTACTTGCCATGGTTGTTGAGCTATTAGCTGATAGCCGGTAGCTATTAGCTTTTTTGGTGGGATTTAGTATTTAGCTGATAGCCGTTAGCTATTAGCTGATTTTCGGAGTTGGAACAGGGCTACCAGCTAAGAGGAACTAGCTAACAGCTTTAGAATCGTAGGCCCATTTCAGGTAGATGGCACCCCACGTGAAGCCGCCTCCGAAGGCCGCCAGCACGAGGTTGTCGCCGCGATTTAGCTGGCTTTCGTAGTCGGCCAGGCACAGCGGAATGGTGGCGTTGGTGGTGTTGCCGTAGCGGTGAATGTTGAGCATCACCTTCTCGGGGCCCACGCCCATGCGGTTGGCGGTGGCGTCGATGATGCGCTTGTTGGCCTGGTGCGGCACCAGCCACGCCACGTCGTCGTTGCTGAGGTGGTTGCGCTCCATGACCTGGGCGGCCACGTCGGCCATGCTCTTCACGGCGAATTTAAATACCGTAGCACCTTCCTGGTAAATGTAGTGCTCCTTATTGTCCACGGTGGCGTGGGAGGGCGGACGGCGGCTGCCCCCAGCCTTTTGGTGCAGGTAGGCTTCGCCGCTCCCATCGGTGCGCAGCACGTGGTCGAGCATGCCGTAGCCCTCGGTGTTGGGTTCCAGCAGTACGGCCGCCGCGCCGTCGCCGAAGAGGATGCAATTGGAGCGGTCGGTATAGTCCACGATGGACGACATTTTGTCGGCACCCACTACTATTACCTTCTTGTAGGTCCCGGCCTGAATAAACTGCGCGCCCGTCGCCAGCGAAAACAGGAAGCTGGAACACGCCGCATTCACATCGTAGCTGAACGCCTTGGTGATGCCCACGCCGTTGGAAATGATGTTGGCCGTGGCCGGAAACAGCACGTCGGGCGTGGTAGTAGCACAAATAACCAGGTCGATGTCCTCCGGGTTGGTCCCGGTCTTGTCCAGAAGCTGCTGCACGGCCTTGATACCCATAACGGAAGCGCCCTGGTCTTCTCCCTTCAAAATGCGCCGCTCCTTGATGCCGGTCCGGGACAGAATCCACTCGTCGGTGGTGTCGACCAGTTTTTCAAGCTCGGCATTGGTAAGCACATAGTCGGGCACGTAGGCACCCACGCCGGTGATGGCAGCAGTAATCTTCATATGGGCAAAAGTAGGCGGGGCAAGCGAGAAATGGGCAAAGCAGAATAAAAAAGCGCAACCAACGCGCCCGTAATGCCCAAGGAGAGAAAAAGGAGATGAGGAAAAAAAATCCGGCCGAAGCCGGACGTTTTTATCAGTTCGAGGCAGGCGCTACGACTTAAAAGTAGCTTTAATTTGGTCGACAATCCCGGATTCGGCCATGTTATAGCCTTGCACCAACATGTTGCAAATGGCCAGTGGCGTACTCCGGCCGTGGCCGATAATGGCGTTATCGTTGATGCCTAGAATAGGGGAGCCCCCCACGGCTTCGTAGTTGAACTTATCAAAAAACGGGTCGTGAATGTCCTTCTCGTCCATCATCTCGTAAATGGATTCCGCCATTTTCAACAGGATATTGCCTGTGAAGCCATCGCAGACCACCACATCGGCTTTCTCGTTGAACATATCGCGCCCTTCCAGATTGCCCACAAAATGAATGCGCGGGTTGGCCTTGAGCAGCTGGTGCGCGGCCTGGGTGTTGGGAGTGCCTTTGGCTTCTTCTTCGCCCAAGTTCACCAGGCCCACTTTAGGTCGCTCGATTCCCAGCACGTACTGCGCATAGAGCGAACCCAGCTCGCCGAACTGTTCCAGCATTTCGGGCTTGCATTCGGCGTTGGCGCCCACATCGAGCAGCACTCCGAATTTATCGTGCTTTTTGGGAACGAAGTTGGCAATGGCGGGGCGGATGACGCCGGGCACGGCCTTCACCGTAAACATGGCGCCCACGAGCATGGCTCCGGTGTTGCCAGCCGAGCAAAAGGCGTCTACCTCACTTGCAAGCAGCATTTTATAGCCAATGGCAATGCTGGAATCCTGCTTGTGCTGGAAGGCTTTGGCCGGGTGCTCGGCCATATCGATGACCTGCGAAGCCGGCACGAATTCGAGGGCGGCAGCGGCAGGACCGGCGGCATCAAGCAGGGGTCGCACGGCATCTTCCTGGCCAATGAGGACGATGGTGGCTCGGCCGGCGAGTAGTTCGGCGGCCATCACGGCACCCGCCACGGCGGCTTGGGGGGCGAAATCGCCGCCCATTGCGTCGAGGGCTATTTTCATGTAAAAGGTGTTTGGGGAGGTCAGGAGAAGGGTGGTAACCAAAAGTCCGGCCTCGCAGGCTTACAAAAGCGCGAAGCCGGACCGTAAGGTACCGCGAATTAACAACCTGACGCGTTATTCGTCGTCGCCGGTAGTGTCGGCAGCGGGCGCAGAGCTCACCTTCGAGTAGTTTTTGATGGCCAGCTGGCCATTGTGGTACAGGTCGCCATCAACCACGTAGGCCTTGTGGCGCAGGTGCAGCTCGCCCGTGTTGGGGCACAAGGTCACCGCCTTAGGAGTCAGCTTGTAGTGGGTGCGGCGCTTGTCGCGAACGGAGGTGGAGGTGCGGCGCTTAGGATGAGCCATGGTATTGTTAAGTTATGAGTGTTGAGTTGTAAATGTTGAGTGGGGGAGCGACTCGGGGCGCTGACGGATTAATTCAAGTTGCGCAGCGCGGCCCAACGTGGGTCGGCCGGCTCGTCGTCATCGGGCGCATCGTCAGCAGGACGGGTGCTGAAGATGAGCTTGGTGGGAGCATCGGGGTTGTCGTCGGCTTCGTTCTGGAAACGCGGGTGCAGCTTCTTCATGGGCAGCGCCAGACCAATGTAGTCGTAGAGGTGCTGCGCCAGGGGCAGGGATTGGGTTTCGGGCGTGATTTGCAGCACGTTGTCATCCAGTTCCTTGCTTTCGTCGCCGAAGCGCACCAGCAGCCGCTCCTCAATATCCATTGGCTGGTCGAACTCGTCCAAACTGCGGTCGCAAGTCAGGCGCACGGTACCGCTGATGTGGAAGTTCAGGGTCATTACCCGCTCGGTTTTGATGAGCTCCACGTCGGCGTGCAAGTCGCCTTGCTCCACCAAAGACTGGTCGAATAAAGCAAAAAAGTCGGGACCCAACTCATACTCAAAATGGTGCGTTTTCAGCGCCAGCTTGGCTAGGTTGATGTCGTATTTACTTTCTTTTTTCACGGTGGGCTGGATAGCAGGGGGCAAAAGTAGTGAAAATTCGGCTTTTTGCCAAAAAAAAGGTCCAACTTTCTCGGCAGTTTCCGCCAGAAAAGGCAGAGTGTTGCGCTGAGCATCAGTCATTCTTTGGCCAGTTGCGCGCACCTCCATACGTTGCGCACCCGGCAATGATGCCCACAACTACCGGCCAGCCTCTACCGCGCCGAGCGTGGCTGGGCGTCTTCCCAGCGCTGCTTCCACACCTCACAAGCCAGGTAAACTGCTGCCCTAAAAGAAGATTCGTTGGCTTTGAACTGCCCCGCCAGGCCATAGGCCGTGCCGTGGTCGGGGGAAGTGCGCACCACTGGCAAGCCGGCCGTAAAGTTCACGCCCTGCTCAAAGGCCATCAGCTTAAAGGGAATCAGGCCTTGGTCGTGGTAGAGCGCCAGGGTGGCGTCGAACTGCCGGAATTGCTGGGTGCCGAAGTAGCCATCGGCCGGGAAAGGACCCACAACAAGATGGCCGTCGTGCGCAAACTGTTGGATTACGGGCGACACGATGTCGCCTTCTTCCTTGCCCAGCAGGCCGTTTTCACCCGCGTGGGGGTTGAGGCCCAGCACCGCAATGCGCGGCTTCAGAATGCCGAAATCCCGTTTCAAGGATTTCAGGAGCAGCGTGATTTTGGTGCGCAGCAGCTCGGGGGTGAGGCGGGCGGGCACGTCCTTGAGCGGCATATGACCGGTGACGGTGGCAATGCGCAAGCCGCTTTCGTCTACTAGAAACATGAGGCTTTCGGGCGCTTCGAAGTAGCTGGTCAGGAATTCGGTGTGGCCGGGAAAGCGGAAGTCGTCGGCCTGGGTATTGTCTTTGCTGATGGGCGCGGTGACGAGGGCGTCGAGCTTGCCGGCTTTGAGGTCGCGGCTGGCGGCCAGCAGGCTTTCGCGCGCGGCTTGGCCCGTGGCGGCCGAGGGCTGGCCGGGAGCCAGCACAAAGTCCTCATCCCAGCACGTCACGGCATTGAGGCGGCCAGGCGCAATGTCGGCCGCGTCGCGCAGCTGCCGGAAGGTGAGGGGCTCGGCGTCCGGCTCGGTCGGAAAATCATCGAACAGGGCCGTGGCCGTACCGTAAATAACCGGGGTGCAAATTTTTAGAAGCCGCTCGTCGAGCAGCGTCTTGTAGATGACTTCGGGGCCGATGCCGGCGAGGTCGCCCACGGAAAATCCGAGGCGGGGAAGGTTTTGGGGCATATGAATTGTGAGGTAAGCTTCAGCTTGCCATTAATTCGAAAGACGGGAAGGAAAATAATAACAGGGAACGGCAAGCTTAAGCTTACCGCACGAAACCCGTCAGGAACTCATACAGCAAGCGCACGCCCATGCCGGTGCCGCCTTTGCCACGGTAGTTCTCCGGAGCAGTGAGGAAGGCGGGGCCGGCAATGTCCAAGTGAATCCAGGGGTAGCCTTCGGCGAAGCGCTCCAGGAACTTGGCGGCCGAAATCTGGCCGGCTTCGCCCTTGCCCAGGTTGCTGAGGTCGGCAATGTCGGACTTGATGTGGTCGGCGTACTCGTCCCAGAGCGGAAACTCCACGAGGCGTTCGTGCACGCGGTAGCCGGCGGCCGTCAGCTCGGCCAGCGTGGCCGGGGCGGCCGTGCCCATCACGGCCGACGCCTCGGTGCCCAGAGCGCGCACGGCGGCCCCGGTGAGGGTGGCCAGGTCGATGACCAGCTCGGGGTCGTATTTTTTGGCGAAGCTCAGGGCGTCGGCAAGGAGCAGGCGGCCTTCGGCGTCGGTGTTTTTTACTTCTACCGTGAGGCCGCTGTGCATGGTGATAACGTCGCCGGGCGCGTAGGCGAGGCCGCCGGGGCGGTTGTCGGTGGCAGGCACCAGGCCGATTACGTGCAGCGGTACCTTGTTTTTGGCCAGGGCATAGAGCGTGCCGGCCACGGCCGCGCCGCCGGCCATGTCGCACTTCATCATGTCCATGCTATTGGGCGTGGGCTTGAGGCTGAGGCCGCCGGTGTCGAATACCACGCCTTTGCCCACCAGCACGTAAGGCTTGGCGTTTTGAGCGCCTTCGGGCTTCCATTCCAGGATGCTGAAGGTGGGCGGCTCGGGTGAGCCCAGGTTCACGGCCAGTAGGCCGCCCATGCGCAGGGCTTCAATTTTGGGCAGGTCGAGGATGTCGGTGGTGAAGCCGGCTTCGTCGCCCGCGGCGGCAATGTTTTCGGCCAACTGCAGGGCGTTGAGCTTGTTGAGCGGGGCATTGACCAGGTTGCGGGCCAGGATTACGCCCTGCAGCAGGCCATCAAGCGCGGTGAGTGCGGCAGGTGTGGCCGCGTCGCCGACGATGGAGATTTTGGTGAGGGCGGCGGGCTTCCGGGATTTCTCATCGGTTTTGTAGCCTTCAAATTGGTAGGCGGTCAGGGCCAGGCCTTCGGCGAGGAGCAGGGCGGCGTCCGGGGTTTCGCTCAGGTTGTGAATGAAGACTTCAGCCGTCTTTTCTTTTTTCAGCTGGCCGTGCAGGGCGTGGCCGTTGCGGCGCAGGGCCTCGGCTACCTGCTCGGGCGTGGGCTTTTTGGCCAGTACCACGAAGTAGTGCTGGTGGCTGAAATGGTTGAGGTGAACGAGCTTCTGGTCATCGGCGAGTGCGGCGGATACGTACGCCTGGGCGTCGGCCGAGAGGTCGCCGGCAGCGCCGGTGGGCAGGGCAGTGGTGCCATTGGCCAGAATGAAAACCTGAGTAGACTGGGCCGGCGCGGCGGCTACGTGGGCAAGGGCTGGGGACATGAGCAAAATTGAAGGCCGTAGATTTGAGTCCGCAAGGTACTGTTTCGGTAGCAAGGTTTTTTCGGCGGAATTAAAAACCGTCATGCTGAGCTTGCCGAAGCATCTCTACCGCTTCGTTGTGGTATGAATTACTTGCGCAATAGAGATGCTTCGGCAAGCTCAGCATGACGTTCTGTTATTTCTTAACGATTCCCTATCGTGAACACCGTTCGCCCCAAGAAACACCTGGGTCAGCACTTTTTGGCCGACCCCAACATTGCCCGCAACATCGTGGGCGCGCTGCAACTGCCGGACGGCGTGCAGCAGGTGCTCGAAATCGGCCCCGGCATGGGCGTGCTCACCCAGTACCTGCTGCAAAACCCGGCCTACCAGACTAGCGTGGTGGAGATTGACACCGAGTCGGTGACCTACCTAAAGGTGCATTACCCGGCGCTGGCCGACCGCATCTACGCCACCGACTTCTTGAAGCAGAGCCTGAGCACGATGTTTCCGGACCAGCCGCTGGCCATCATCGGCAACTTTCCCTACAACATCAGCAGCCAGATTTTCTTCGCCGTGCTCAACAACCGCCAGCAGGTGCGCGAGGTAGTGGGCATGATTCAGAAGGAAGTGGCCCAGCGCTTGGCCGAGCCACCCGGCTCCAAAACCTACGGCATTCTAAGCGTGCTACTCCAGGCCTATTATAAGATTGACTACCTCTTCACGGTGCCGCCGCACGTGTTTGTGCCGCCGCCCAAAGTAGAGTCGGCCGTGGTGCGGCTCGTTCGCAACGACACGGAGCGGCTGGACTGCGACGAGAAGCTGTTTTTCCGGGTGGTGAAGCAGGCGTTTCAGACGCGCCGCAAGACACTGCGCAACGCGCTCAAGCCCTTCGGTCTGCCCCCGGAAGCCACCGCAGACGCCATTTTTGACAAGCGGGCCGAGCAATTGGGCGTAGCCGAATTTGTGGGCCTGACCCAGCGCATCGGGCAGCACAACGCCGGTGCCACCCTGCCCGATTTGGACCTGAACGAGCTTGCGGAATAAAGCTTGGTAACCGTTCCCATTAAGCCAGTAGAAATGCCTGACAAGCTCAGCCACTCATCTGCCACCGAACCCCACCGGAGCGTGTGTCTGGTAGTGGACGAAATGCACCCGTCGCTGCCCGAAATGCTGCGGGCCGTTGGGGTTGAAATCCACTACCAGCCCACGCTAACCGCCGCCGAAGTGCCCGCCGCCCTGGCCGCATTCCCTTACGATGGCCTGATGGTGCGCAGCAAGTTGCGCGTGACGGCCGGCCTGCTGGCCCACGGCCCGCACCTGCGCTACGTGGCCCGGGCCGGCGCGGGCGTTGACAACATCGACGAAGCGGCGATGGCGGCGGCCGGAGTCACGCTGCTGAATGCGCCGGAGGGCAACCGCGACGCGGTAGGCGAATTTGCGCTGGGCCTGCTGCTGGCGCTGTTCCGAAACATTGCGCGGGCCGACCACGAGGTGCGCCAGGGCCAGTGGCACCGCGAGGCTAACCGGGGCGAGGAAATAGGTGGCAAAACCATTGGGCTACTGGGCTACGGGCACATGGGGCGGGCGTTTGCGCGCCGGCTCAGCGGCTTCGGCTGCACCGTGCTAGCCCACGACACGGACCCGAGTTGCGCGGCCGACGACCACGCCACCCTGGTGAGCCTGGCCGAGCTTCAGGCCCGGGCCGAGGTGCTGAGCGTGCACATTCCGTACTCCGCAGCTAACCATCAGTACGTGAACGAGGGCCTGCTCCAGGGGTTTCGGGCGCCGCTATGGGTGCTGAATACGGCCCGTGGGGAGGTGCTGGACCACGCCGCATTGGTAACGGGCCTGCAAGCCGGCACGGTGTGCGGGGCGGCGCTCGACGTGCTCGAAAACGAACGACTGGGCGCGCTCACGTTGGAGCAGCAGCAGCGGTTCGACTTCCTCGCCCAGGCGCCCAACGTGGTGCTCACGCCCCATGTGGGCGGCTGGACGCACCAGAGCTACGCCCGCATTAACGAGGTGCTGGCCCAAAAGATTGCGGCCTTCCTGCGCACCAGCAAACCGGAGTTGGCCGGGAGCTAGCCGGTTTTGCGTATCTTTGCAGGGAACCTAAGAAGGGAGAACGGTTGGCAGTGCCAGCCGTTCTCCTTGCTTTTTAGCCAAACCGTCAGCATCTACTCCCATGGCCACCACCATCAATTATTACACCCCCGAGGGCCTGCAAAAACTGAAAGATGACCTCCAGGACCTCAAGGTTCGGGGCCGCGCCAAAGCTGCCGAAGACCTGCGCGAAGCCCGCGACAAGGGCGACCTTAGCGAGAACGCCGAGTACGACGCCGCCAAGGATGCTCAGGGCCTGCTGGAACTCAAAATCTCCAAGCTCGAAGAGGTGCTGGGCAACGCCCGCCTCATCGACGAAACCAATATGGACTTCAGCAAGGTGCTCATCATGAGCAAGGTGAAGCTGAAGAATCTGAAGAATAACATGGTGCTCGACTACACCCTGGTGGCCGAAGAAGAAGCCAACTTGGCTGCTGGCAAAATTTCGGTGAAGTCGCCCATCGGCAAAGGACTGCTGGGCAAATCGGCCGGCGACATGGCCGAAATCACCGTGCCCGCCGGCAAGCTGCAGTTTGAGATTCTGGAGATTTCCCGGTAGTTTTTTTTAAAGCTGTTAGCTGATGGCTCCTCGCTTTTTCAACAAAGGCCACTGCATTGCGCAGTGGCCTTTGTTGTTGTCGGCGGTATCTTGCCAGCGGTAAACAAGAGCGTTAGCTATTGGCAAAAAAGCTAACAGCTAACGGCCATCAGCTAACAGCTTAAAAAAAAATATGCCTTCGATTTTCTCCCGCATCGTTTCCGGCGAGCTGCCGGCCTTTAAAGTAGCCGAAGACGGCCGCCACCTGGCTTTTCTCGACATCACGCCGCTGGTGGAAGGCCACGTACTGGTGATTCCCAAGAAGGAAATCGACTACATCTTCGACCTGCCCACCGACGAGCTGGCGGCGCTGCACGCGTTTTCGCAGCGCGTGGCCAAAGCCGTGAAGGCCGCCGTACCGTGCAAGCGCGTGGGTGTGGCCGTGATTGGGCTGGAAGTGCCGCACGCCCACATTCACCTCATTCCGATGACCAAGGTGTCGGACATGAACTTTGCCAACCCCAAAATCAAAGTGGCCGAAGCCCGGATGCAGGAGCTGGCCGCCGCCATTGCCGCCCAAGTGGAAGGCGGCAGCGGCCTGAGCGAGGCCAAAGCTGGCGCTGATGGAGCCGCAAGCGCCGCCGTGCCAGCTCCGCTGGAAGCGGCGGTGAAAGGCTTGCATTTCATGAGCGAGTCGGAAGCCCCGCTGGGGGCGGTGGCCTACCCGGCGCCGGGCGGCGAATTGTCCGATGCCGCGCTGCTGAAGCTGTTGGGCGAGCCCGCCGATGCCAAAGTAGAGACGGTGGAGCTGACCAAGTTCCTGCGCAACCACACCGCCGACGATGGCGTGCTGGGCGACGTAGAACTGGCCAACCGCTACAAGGCCCTGCAAATGTTTATGAAGCAGGAAATGGATGGCGTGCAGGTTTACCGCGTGGGCAGCGAGCCAAAAGTCCACGCCTATGCCCTGGGACGGATGATGAACGGCACGCTGGCCGGCTTCAAAACCGTGCTCACGGAAACGTGATAACCAGCTGTACGAACCGTCTATTTTAGCTCGGGCTGCAACGATGGAGGTGAAAGGCTGTCTGTGGCGACAGACTTTCACCCCTTTTTTTCTTTGCTATGCGTGGCCTTCTACTCCTTGCATTCCTGCTTCAAACGGCCGCCGCCTGGGCCCTCAAGCCCACCCGCGAGTGGGTAGCCACGCCCGATTCGCTGGGCCTCGTCTACCACGCCACCGCCCTCACCACGCCCGATAAGGCCCAACTGGCCGGCTGGATAGTGGAGCCCGCCGCCAACGTGCCCGACCAGCACACCACGATGGTGCTGGCCTACGGCGACTCTAACAATATGTCGTATTTCCTCTGGCAGGCGCGGGCGCTGAGCCAGGGCGGGTACCGCGTGTACCTGTTCGACTACCGCGGCTTCGGGCACAGCAGCGACTTCGCCATCGACCAGCAACGGCTGTACTACGCCGAGTTCAGCACCGACCTGCGCACCGTGCTGGCCGATGCCCGACAACGCTATCCGCGCAGCCGCACTGGCATCCTTGGCTATTCGATGGGCACCATCATGAGCTCGGCAGTGGCCGCCAACAGCAAGTGCGATTTCCTGATAACCGAGGGCTATGTGGCCAGTCCGCAACGGCTGGTGGCTGGTGTCTTTGAGCGCAGCCAAAAGGTGGTAACCCTGCCCGCCGAAGCGGCCGAATACGCGCCCATTGCCCGCCGCGTGTACTGCCCCTGGCTGCTGGTGGGCGGTACCGCCGATAAAAACACTCCGCTGGCCGATTCGGTGGTGGTGGCGAAACAGGCCCGGTGGCGGCAGCGGCGGCAAGTGCTGGCCTTCGAGGGCGGGCACGGGGAAGGGTTTTACAGGCTGAGCGATGCCGAATACGGCGACAAGTACGTGGCCGAGATAACGCGCTTTCTGGCCGGCAAGCGCCGGGGATAAAATGCAGGAACCGCCTGCTACAACAGCCCAATCGCCAGAAAAACGTAGCTCAGATAGCTCCAGAAGCCGATGAAAACGACGTGTACGATGGTTTCAAAGCGTTTGCCCCGCCAAAGCTCGGACGAGTAGCCGAAGAGTTGAATGAGCAGCCGGGCCAGCCAGAACATCCCGCAGCCCAGCGCCACGCGCCGGCCCAGCAACGTGCCCACCAGCTCAGTAGCCGAGGTGAGGCAAAGCACCCCCATCAGCAGTACGACGAGGGCGATGAAGAACGTGTGCACGTACATCATCTGTCGGTTTATCAGGCTGACGGGCGCGAACTCCACGCGCCAGTTGAAGTAGCGGGCGAAAGCCCCGTGCAGCAGCGCCAGCACCACCAGAAAGAAGCCGATGAGGTTAAGCTGCATGACCATGCTGGCGCAGAAAAAAGGTGGTGATGAAGGGCGTGGTTTTCACCTCCCGCTCTACTTGCAGCCCGGCGGCCTGAAAAGTAGCCAGCCAGGTGCGGCGGGAATGAAAATGCAGAAAGCCAATGGTATAGGCCAGGAAATTGGCCGGGTCGCGCAGATGCTCCGTCACCACGAGGGTGCCGGTGGGGGCCAGCACCCGCGCCAGCTCCCGGAAAAAAGCGTCCCGTTCGGCCGCGTCCCGGATTTCGTGGGCGGCCAGAAACGCGACCGCCAGGCCCACGGAGTCATCGGCCAGGGGCAGGGCGGCGCGGGTGTCCACGGCCTGGGTGCCGGGGTAGGGCGGGTAGGCCCGCCGGGCCCGCTGAATGGATACTTCGGTGTGCCGGGCGGCATCGTAAAAATCAAGCGGCAGCAGGCTGGCGGCCGGGTACTTGCTGGCCAAAAGCGCACTGCTCTCATCAAATCCCGCGCTGAGGCTGAGCACCGTGGCCGGCACGGGCGCCCGCGCCGGCAGCCAGCCAAACCGGTAGAGCCCGGACCCATCGTAAACGTAAGCCGTGACGAGTAGCGACACCAGCATGGGCAGTAGCACCAGGGCCAGCCCCACTCCGCACCAGGGCCGCAGCACTACCGGGCCGGCCAGCCACCCCAGGGCCAGCGCCAACGCCAGGCCCCCGGCCACCAAGTAGAAGTGCCAGTTGAACCGCACCACGTTGCACACGCCTTGCAGCGGTTTTCTTAGCGGCGCCATTGCTCGGTGCGTCCTTTCTTCCAGTAATAGGGTACATCACGCAGCGAAAAGGCATTGGCCAGCACCAGCTGGCTGAATCCCAGGCCCTGCAAAAAGCCGACGTGGTAGCTGGCCACGGCCACGGGCTGCGGTTCCCAGTGCTCGCGCACGCCTTCCACGATGAGTATGCGGCCGGCGGCGGCATCGGCGGAGAAGGTGAAGGGGAGCGGGCCGGCAAAGCGGCGGGCCGCGGCCCAGGTGGCGAAGGGCGACTGCGCCGGCAGCGGCACCACCGGCGCGGGCGGGGCGAGCGTGACGTGAAAATCGGCCTGCGTTGACTCGATGTGGAGTTGGCCGGCCCGCTGCTCCTGGCGAATGTCGACGGTGTGGTAGCGGTAGTGCGTCATGAGGTTGCCGAGGGTGGTCATGCGCTGATGGTCGGTTTCGGAGCGCAGAATGTAGAGGCCGCGCAGGCGCTTGCCGGTGGGCGAGGGGTAGCGCACGAAGGCCCGGTAGCCAATCAGGAAGAAGTCCTGACCCAGCCACGCGGGGAAGCCCCTGGGGCGCAGGTGGCGGGTTTGGACCAACGCCACGGCCAGAAATCCCCATTCTTCGTCGAAGGTATCGGGTACCAGCGGGGCGGGCAGCATGGCCTGCAGCTCGCCCCTGGGCACGGCGAAGGTGAGCACCAGCGAGTACTCAAAAAAGGCTTCGACGGCAAACGGATGGGTTTTGAGCCAGGACAGCATGAGGCAGACTAATGAGGCGATGCGAGGCGAGCAGACGCAAAGCTATGCGCGTAAATAAGTAGGCAAAACAGCCCGGCAAATACGGCATTAAACCGGCCCCAGAGCAGCAAATCGGGCGCGAGCAGTGCTTCCAGGGTGTTCATGCTCAGTATCAGGGCAATCTGGGCCCCGGCGCACCAGCGCGGACGGATGCCGCTAAGCACCCATGCCGCCATGCCGATTTCGCCCAGCCCGATGAGCCGGGTGAGTAGCGTGGCGTGCTCAGGCCCGAGGATGCGGGCCACAATGGCGGCGTGGCGCGGCACCAACATCAGCACCTTGCAGAGCAGGCCGTTGGCCAGCCAGACGAGGGCGAAAGAGTAATTGAGTAACAGAGTGACTGAGTGGCGGGACAAGGGAGTGACGGAGTGGTTGAGTAGCTGAGTGAGGGAGTGGGGAGTGACTGAGTAGTTGAGTAGCTGAGTTGGGGAGTGAGGGAGTGGGGCGGTTACTGGGCACGGCCGGAATCTACCAGCTTTTGCAGGCGGGCCTGGGTGTCGCGGGGCAGGGCGCTAAGCAAATCCAGACCCGTTGCGGCTTCTATTTTATCCACAGAAGTCAGGTAGGAGCGCCAGTCGGTGGTGATGGCGTTGTCGTTGGGCGTGTCGATGGCCAGCACGCGCACGGCGGGGTCGGTGCTGAGGCGCTGGAGGTCGTTCTGGCCTTCGGGCAGGATAACCAGCACTTTCCAGATGCGGGCCGGCACCGTAACCTGGCCCTGGTCCAGGGTTTGCACGAAGCCGTTGGCGCCAGTGCCGCCGCGGCCGTAGCTGCCCATGATGACGTAGATTTCCTGCCCGCGCTGCACCTGGGCGCGGCCGTATTCTTCGAGCTGGGCCCAAACCTGCTGGTTGTTGCGTGGGGCCTGGGGCACCATGTTGGTCATGAGAAAGGTGGCCGAATTGGCATCAAGGTCGGCGGTGCGGTCGCCGCTGGGGCAGTTGTGGCCTTTGTCGAACCCGGAGCGGCTGTAGCTGCCGGACGACACCTGGTAGAACTGCCGGGGCAGGGCCGGGTCGGGGCGGAAGTTGTTCTGGCGGGGCGCTTTGCCAATGTCGGCCCGACCCAGATGCCAGCTCACCCAAGTGGGAATGCCGCGCCCGGCGTGGTAGCCGATGGTGAATTCGGGGCGCACGAGCAGGTAGTTGGAGGCGTTGGCGGGGTCGGAAGTGGCGCCGCTGGGGTTACCCAACGCCAGGTTCTCGGCCGACGTGCTGGAGGCCTGGGTTCCGGCAGGAGCGGGGGCCGGGCCGGGGCTGGGCGGTGGGGTCGGGCGCGGGGCCGTGGTGCCGGGTTTCGGAGTGTCGCGGTTCTCAAAGTAGCCGCCGGTGACGCCCGTACCAGCGGCTACGGCGGGGCCGGTAGTGGTTTCAATCCGGATGTCGTCGATGTTCAGCCGGGCATTCTGGCCGCTGGTTTTGCGGATTTCGAGCCGGATGGGCTGGTTGGCGATGCCCTCAAACACGTGCGGCACCAGCCGGGGACCGCGCGTTTCGATGCGCTGACCGGTTTGTGCGTAGCTGCGGCCGCCGTCGCGGCTCAGCCACAGCTCCCAGGTGCTGGGGTCGTCCTGGCCATAAGCCGCCGCACTGATAGTGATGCGCTGCACGCCGGCCGGCACGTCGAACTTCATGGCAATGCGGCCCAAGTTGTGCAGGCGGGCGGCGCGCTCGCCGTTCTTGTGGTCCTGGGGGCTGCTGCCAATTAGAGCCTCGGCAAACTTCCAGGGGCCGGTGGCCAGGGGTTCTTCGGCCTCGGAATAAGCGCCTTTGCTGCCGGTTTCGAACGTTTCGGGAAAGGGGGAAGCCGCTTGTGCAAGCTGCTGCTGGGAGGGCGCCTGGGTGGTGGCGTTTTCGGCAGTTTGCTGCGAGCAGGCCAACAAGCCAAATGCGACGAGGAGCAGGGAGGGACGATACATGTGGCGAAGATATGCAGCCAGCCAGCGCTCTGGTATGCGCCGCCATGCACCGTCTGTTATGCTGAGCGCAGCCGAAGCATCCTCTCATCTCCCAGCAATTTGTTCGCCGCAGACAAGATGCTTCGCTCAGCTCAGCATGACAGACGGTTAGCAGACGGTTGTTCTACTTTGGCCCAGTAGGTGCCGCCTACGAGCTGCACGACAGCGTAGCGCAGCCGGGCATGTCCCAGGCCCAATCGGGTCGTTTGGCGGCCAGTTCTTCGTGCTCGGGCTGCTCGTCGAAAGGCTGCTTCAATACCTCATGCAGCGTGCGCAGATAGGCGAGGTCGCCTTTTTCGGCGGCCTCAATGGCCTTTTGGGCAATGTAGTTGCGCAGCACGTATTTGGGATTAGCGGCCAGCATGCGGGTTTTGATGGACTCGGGGCTGCGCGTCTCTTGGCGCAGGCGCGGTAGGTAGCGGTGCAGCCAGTCAAGCAGCGGCGTGTGGGCCGGGTTGGGCAGCGGGGTGTAAGCAGCAGCGGCCAGCAGCTCCTGAAACCGGTCGTTCTCCTGCTCGGGCGCTGCCAATAGCGCCGGGGCGGTGTGCGAAAGCTGACGGAAGAAAATGGTCATATCCACTTCCGCTGTGGCCAGCGCCTCTAGCAGGCTTTCGGTCAACTGGCTGTCGGCCTCCGCGCTGGCGGGGGTGAGGCCTAGCTTCTTCAGCAGAATTTCCTGACGGGTGCCCTCGAACGTGGACTTGTACAACTCCAGCCCGGGGCGCAACTCCTCGATATCCGGAATCAGCAGTGCGAGGGCCTCGGCCAGGCGGGCGAGGTTCCAGAGGGCCACCTGCGGCTGCTGGCCGAAGGCGTAGCGCCGGTGGCCAAAGTCGGTGGTGTTGGGCGTCCAGGCGGGGTCGTAGGGTTCCAGCCAGCCGTAAGGGCCATAGTCAATGGTAAGGCCCAGGATGGACATGTTGTCGGTGTTCATCACGCCGTGCACAAAGCCCACGCTCATCCAGTGGGCCACCATGCGGGCGGTGCGGCGGCAAATTTCCTTGTACCACTGCACGTAGACCGCGGCGGAAGGAGCGCCCAGCTCCGGGTAGAAGTGGGTGATGACGTAGTCGGCCAGCGTGCGCAGGTTGTCCAGCTCGCCGGCCGCGGCCATCATCTGGAAATTGCCGAATCGAATGAACGTGGGCGCCACGCGGCACACAATGGCGCCGGGTTCGGCACGGGGGTTGCCGTTGTAGAACATGTCGCGCACCACCACGTCGCCGGTACCGGTCAGGCTCAGGGCCCGGGTCGTGGGCACGCCCAGGTAGTGCATGGCCTCGCTGCACAAAAACTCCCGAATGGATGAGCGGAGCACGGCCCGGCCATCGGCGCGGCGGGAGTAGGGCGTGGGGCCGGCCCCCTTCAGCTGCAGCTCCCAGCTGCTGCCATCGGTGGCCGGGAGCTCGCCCAGCGAAATGGCCCGTCCGTCGCCCAGCTGCCCGGCCCAGTTGCCGAACTGGTGGCCCGCATAGCGCGCCGCAAATGGCTTCATGGTGCTAGTGACGAGGTTGCCAGCCAGCGCGTCCACGCTGGGGCCGCGCTCGGCGGGCCGGGCCAGGCCCAGGAACTCGCCCAACTCCGTAGACCAGGCCAGCAGGTGCGGGTCGGCCACGGGCGTGGGGTCGATGCGGGAATAGGTGTAGCCGGGAACCTGGCGGGGGCTGGCATCGGGCGCGATTTCACCTCGCAGCTCGTCGACGAGGGTGTTGGTGAATTCGGCTTCGTGAAGGTGTTGGGAAGGCATGGGAGCGGTAATTGCGAACAGGAACGGCGGCCAACAGGCGCGGCTATCCGTAAGCAAACGCTACTGGGCACCGCATGTTCCGATGGAGCTGCCAAAAGCTCATGTCCAGATTTGGAGAAGCCGGCTGTCGTTCATTTGGCCGGCATTCAACGCCTGTTTTACTGCACTGCGGCGCCGTTGGCTTTCAGTACCTGATGCAGAAACAGCACGTGGTAGGGCAGCGCGTTCTGCCAGTAATCCCAGGTGTGGGCGCCGGGGCGCTCGGTGTAGTCGTGCGGGGTGTGGTTGTAGAGCAAGCGGCGGTGCACCTCGCGGTTGATGTCGATAAGGCCGTCGTCCACACCGCAGTCAATAATGAGGGGCAGGGCGTTGCGTTGCATCAGGTCCACCAGGTTCACCACCGAGTTGGCGGTGAAACGCTCGGGGTTGGTGGTTTCGGAACCGAGGACGGGAGCCCAGAGCTGGGCACGCTGCGCGGCGGCATCGGGCGTGAGGTTGCGGTTTTTGGACTGCAAATCCAATGCACCGCTCATGCTGCCGGCGGCGCTGTACAGGTCGGGGTGGCGAGCCGAAAGGTAGAGCGCGCCGTGCCCACCCATCGACAGGCCCGTAATGACGCGACCCTTGCGGTCACGAATGGTACGATACGTCTGGTCGATTTTGGGGATTATCTCCTTAGTCAAATAAGTTTCGAACTGGCTGCCGGGGTTCACGGGGCTGTCGAGGTAGAAGGCGAAGGTTTCGCCTTCGGGCAGCACAATAATCAGGTTGTATTGGTCGGCCAGGCGGTGCACCAGCTGTTTGTCGGGCGTGTTTTTCAGCCAGTCGGCAAAATGACCGTAGGCGCCGTGCAGGAGGTAAAGCACCGGGTAGCTGGCCTTTTTATTTTTGGCGTACGAAGCGGGCAAAACCACGGCGGCGCGGTAGGTTTTGTTCATGGCCGCGCTGGGGATGGCCAGGGTGTCGACTCGGGCGGCCGAAGCCGTGAGGGCGGTGGTGAGCAGGAAAAGGGCGAGGAGGAAGCGCATGAGTAAGATTATTGAGGTTGACGCCAGTGGAACTATTGAATAAACACCGGCCGAATCAAGTTCTCAAAGGTGAAAATCTCGTCCCACTTTTCCTGTGTTAGAAGCCCGCGCTCTTTCACGGCAATATCGTGCACGGTTTTGCCGGTGGCCAGGGCTTCTTTGGCGATGCCGGCTGCCGCCTCGTAGCCGATAACGGGGTTGAGCTGGGTGACGATACCGATGCTGTTGCGCACCATTTGCTCGGCGTGGGCTACGTTGGCGGTAATGCCTACTACGCATTTGTCGCGCAGGGTGCGGCAGGCGTTGGTCATGTAGGAAATGGACGTGAACAGCGCGAAGCTGATGACCGGCTCCATCACGTTGAGCTGCAGCTGGCCGGCTTCGGCGGCCATGGTCACCGTGAGGTCGGCTCCGATGACGTAAAAGGCCGTCTGGTTCACTACTTCCGGAATCACGGGGTTCACCTTGCCGGGCATGATGCTGGAGCCGGGCTGCAGGGCGGGCAGGTTGATTTCGTTGATGCCGGTGCGCGGGCCGGAGGAAAGCAGGCGCAGGTCGTTGCAGATTTTGGAGAGCTTCACGGCTGTGCGCTTGAGCACGCCAGAGAGCTGCACGTAGGCGCCGGTGTCGTAAGTGGCCTCAAAAAGGTCGCCGGCTAGCACCAGGTTCAGGCCCGTGATGATGCGCAGGTGCTCGGTCACGGCTTCAGGGTAGCCGGCGGGAGAGTTCACGCGCGAGCCGATGGCGGTGGCGCCCATGTTGATTTCGTCGATGAGGCGCCGCGAGTCGTCGATGCGCAGCAATTCCTCGCGCAGGTTGGTGGCGAAGGCCTTAAACTCGTCGCCCATGCTCATGGGCACGGCGTCCTGGAGCTGGGTGCGGCCCATTTTGAGCACATTGCGGAATTCCTCGCCTTTGGCCGCGAAGGCTTCGGCCAGCGCGCCCAGGGTTTCGCGGTAGCCCACCAGCTTGTTGTTGAGGGCAATGCGGAAAGCGGTAGGGTAGGCGTCGTTGGTGCTTTGCGAGCAGTTGACGTGGTTGTTGGGGTGGCAGAAATCGTACTCGCCCTTCTGGTGGCCCATTATTTCGAGCGCCACGTTGGCAATGACTTCGTTGGCATTCATGTTCACCGACGTGCCCGCGCCACCCTGAATCATGTCGGTCAGGAACTGGTCGTTGAATTCGCCGGCGGCCACCCGGTCGCAGGCGGCCACAATGGCATCGGCAATGGCAACAGGTAGAACACCAAGGTCTTTATTGGCTAGGGCAGCGCCTTTTTTCACGTAGGCCAGCGCCTGCACAAACAGCGGCTCGGTGTTGATGGGGATGCCGGTGATGGAAAAGTTTTCCAGAGCACGCAGCGTCTGGATGCCGTAGTAGGCCGAGTCCGGCAGCTGGCGCTCGCCTAAAAAGTCGTGTTCGGTGCGGAATGAATTCATGAAACAGGGGCGGGTGGGAGTTGATGTGTTGTGGCCCGCAGGACCCCATCCCCTAGCCCCTTCCCCTCCGGGGGAAGGGGAACTGATTTCTAGCTTTAGCTCTAACTCTAGCTCTTAGAATTAGAAAACTACTGCTAGTTCCCCTTCCCCCGGAGGGGAAGGGGCTAGGGGATGGGGTCCTGCGGCCAGCCGGTGGCGGCAGACAAACCTACTGCCGGACGCCGCAAAGTATCGGGTTTGGGCTGTTCCTTTACAGCGCTTGCCCGCCGAGCATGGCCCCATATCAACCGCTATTTCGCCTCTCTCTATGAAATTCACCTACCTGCCTTTGCTGGCGTTGGCCGTGGCCAGTTGCTCGCCGGCCACCAAGTCCGGCGCCGACGCCTCCGCGGGCGCCGACGTCCGGTTTGACGCTTTCAAAGGCAGCTTCATTGAAGCCCTGTGGAAGCAAAACCCGGAGTACGCCTCCAGCCAGGGCTATCACAAATACGACTCGCTGCTGGTGATTCCCAACGCCGCCCAGCGCCAGAGCGATGCCGCTTTCTCCCAGAAGTATCTGGCGCAGATGAGCAGCTTTATCCTAGACAGCCTTTCCCCCAACAACCAGATTGACCTGCGCCTGCTGCGCAACGAGCTGCGTGCCAGTCGTTGGTACGCCGACACGCTGCAAAACTGGCAGTGGAACCCGGCCAGCTACAACCTGGGCGCCTCGGTGGGCGACCTGCTCAACGGCCGTTACTACCCGCTGGACCGCCGCCTGCGCAACATCTCCGACAAAATCAGCCACGCGGCCGACTACTACGCCGCCGCCAAAGCCAACCTCAGCACGCCCACCCGCGAGCACACAGAGCTGGCCATCAAGCAAAACGCTGGCGGGCTGGCCGTGTTCGGTGCCGCCCTGGCCGATTCGGTGCGCAAGTCCGGGTTGAGCGAGGCGGAGAAAAAGACGTTTACCGACCGCGTGGCCGCCACCCGCGCCGCCGTGCAGGGCTATATGGACCACCTGAAAAATGAGGTGCTGACAGCCGGAAAATTCCGCTCGTTCCGCATCGGCAAAGCGCTCTACGACCAGAAATTTGCCTACGACATTCAGTCGCACTTCACGGCCACCGAAATCTACGAGCAGGCCCTGAAGCACAAGGCCGAGCTGCTGCACGACATGGGACGCCGAGCTGCCCGCCTCTATCCCAAGTACTTCCCTGGGCAGGCAGCACCCAAAGATACCCTGGCCCTGATTACGGCCGTTATCAACCAGCTCACCCTGAAGCACGCGCCGCGCGAAGGCTTCGTGGATGCCGTGAAGCGCCAGATTCCTACGCTGGTAGCTTTCGTTAATGACAAAAAGCTGCTCACCCAAGACCCCAGCAAACCGCTGGTGGTGCGCGAAACCCCGCTCTACATGCGCGGCAGCGGCGCGGGTGCCAGCGTGTCGTCGCCCGGCCCCTACGACACCGGCGCCAACACCTACTACAACGTGGAGCCCATCCCGGCGGAGTGGACGCCGGCCCAGGCCGAAAGCTACCTGCGCGAATACAACGACTACACGCTACAAATTCTCAACATCCACGAAGCCATTCCGGGCCACTACACGCAACTGGTGTACGCCAACCGCTCGCCCTCATTGGTGAAAAGCATTTTTGGCAATGGTGCCATGATTGAGGGCTGGGCCGTGTACGCCGAGCGCATGATGCTGGAAAACGGCTACGGCAACAACTCCGACGAAATGTGGCTGCTCTGGGACAAGTGGAACATGCGCGTGACCCTCAACACCGTCATCGACCACATGATACAGGTAGACAACGTCAAGGAAAACGACGTCGTGAACTTGCTGCGCCGCGACGGCTTCCAGGAAGAAGCCGAAGCCCGCGGCAAGTGGTTGCGGGCCACCCTCAGCCAGGTGCAGCTTAGCAGCTACTTCACCGGCTACACCGAAATCTACGCCCTGCGCGAAGAGATGAAAAAGAGCCAAGCCAAGGATTTCGACCTGAAAACATTCCACGAAAAATTTCTCAGCTACGGCAGCGCACCGGTAAAATACATCCGGGAATTGATGCTGGCGAAGTAAGAGCGGAATTGGCTGCTAGCCGCTGGCCGCAGTTTAGCGCGCAGCGCGTAACTGCAGGCCGGCTGATGGGCCGAGTCTCCAGACTCGCGTAGCTAGTTGGCCGCGTCCTACGCGAGTCTGGAGACTCGGCTCATTAGCCGGCCCGCAGTTACGCTTCACTCCGTTGCGCTAAACTGCGGCCAGCGCCCACCAGCGCCCACCAGCGCCCGCTTTAAATATCAAAGAATTCCCCCTTGTTTTTCCTGCTCTCCAAAATTCTCGACTTCGTACTGCTGCCCACGGTGTGGCTGCTGGTGCTACTGGTAGCCGCCCTGGTGGCCCGGCAGCCGCGCCGGAAGCAGCAGTGGCTGGTGGCTGCGCTGGTTGCTTTCCTCCTCAGCACCAACACCGCGCTGGTAAATGAAGCGCTGCTGGCCTGGGAACGACCGCCCGTGGCCCTGGCCGAGCTGCCGAAGCAGTCCGATGCGGCCGTACTGCTCACGGGCATCACCGGGGGCAATAAGTCGCCGCACGACCGGGTGTACCTGGGCCCGGGCGCCGACCGTTTCACGCATGCTCTTTGGCTGTACCGCGCCGGTCGGGTGCGGCGCATCATCATCTCGGGCGGCTCGGGTGCACTTGCCCACCAGGGCCCCACCGAAGCCGCCGAGTTGGCCACCCTGCTCCGGTTGGCTGGCGTGCCGGCCTGCGACCTGCTGCTGGAAGAAAAAAGCCGTAATACCCGCGAAAATGCCCTTTTTACCAAACAGCTCCTAGCTAAATACCCCGACATTAAGTCGCTGGTCCTGATTACCTCCGCGTTTCATCAGCGGCGGGCAATGGGCTGTTTCGAGAAAGTGGGGTTACGCCCCGTAGCTTTCCCCGCCGGTTTTCGCAGCTCCGACCGCCGGCTCACGCCTGCTGCCTGGCTGCTGCCCAGTCCCGGCGCCATGCAGGAGTTTAGCGTGCTGGTGCACGAGGTCGCCGGCTGGCTGACGTACCGGCTCCTGGGCTACCTGTAGCGGTTGGCCGGCTACTCCGTTTTAGCGGCCGGAGCGGTTTCATTGCCAATCCAGATGGACTTCTGGTTCACGAATTCGCGGATGCCCAGGTAGGAAAGCTCCCGGCCGTAGCCGGACTTTTTCACGCCGCCGAAGGGCAATTCCGGCATCGATTTTACTAGGCCGTTCACGAACACGGCCCCGCTCTCAATCTGCCGGGCCATGGCTTCGCCTTTTTTGGGGTCGGATGTCCACACGCCCGCGCCCAGGCCAAAGCGCGAGTCGTTGGCCAGGCGCACGGCGTCGTCTGCGTCTTTGGCTTCGAGCACCAGCGCCACCGGCCCGAAAAATTCCTCATCATAGGCACGCTGGCCGGGCTTCACATTCGACAAAATTACGGGCCGGAAGAGGGCGGTACCGGGCTTGGCCTGACCGCCAAACAGCTCCACCTTGGCGCCGGCGGCCACCGAGTCGTCCACTTGCTGGGTCAGCTCGTCGGCCAGGTCGGGGCGGGCCATGGGGCCGTATTGGGTGGCTTCGTCCAGCGGGTCGCCGGGGCGCATGGCCAGCAGATGGGTTTTTAACTGGCTGATAAACTCTTTGATGACGGGCTTTTCCACAATGAAGCGCTTGGCGGCAATGCAGCTCTGGCCGCTGTTTATCATACGGCTATGGGCGGCGGTTTTGGCGGCGAGGGCCACATCCGCATCGGCCAGCACGATAAAGGCATCGGAACCGCCCAGCTCCAGCACCGTCTTTTTAATTTGGGCGCCGGCAATGGCCGCCACCGAGGCGCCCGCGCCCTCGCTGCCCGTGAGCGTCACGGCCCGCACCCGGTCGTCGGTTAGCAGCTTTTCTACCAGGTCAGACCCAATGAGCAGGGTGCGAAAGCAAGCCGCGGGCAGCCCTGCGTCGTGGAAAATATTCTCCAGCGCCAGCGCGCATTGCGGCACATTGGAGGCGTGCTTAAGCAGGCCCACGTTACCGGCCATTAGGGCCGGGGCGGCGAAGCGCACCACCTGCCACAGCGGGAAGTTCCAGGGCATCACGGCCAGTACCACGCCCAGCGGCTGGTAGCTGATGAAGCTGCGGCTGGCATCAGTTTTCACCATTTCGTCGGCCAGGAAGCCCTCGGCGTGGGTGGCATAGTACTCGCAGCAGGCGGCGCATTTCAGTACCTCGGCGCGGCCGTCGGTCACGGGCTTGCCCATTTCCAGCGCCATGAGGCGGGCCAGCTCGTCCTGGCGCTCGCGCAACAGGCCAGCCGCTTTCTGCATGATGCCGGCCCGGTGCGCAAACGTGGTAGCCGGCCACGTGGCGGCTTCGCGGTGCGCCTGGCCCAGAATACGCTCGGTTTTGGCCCAGCTGAAGTCTTTGAAGCGACGAAGCACGCGGCCGGTGTGGGGGTTGTATGATTCGATGGGCATAGCAGGGATGAAGGGAAAATGGGGCTGGGGAAGTTGGGTTTTGGGAGGACAGTGAATCGCGGGACTTTGTCAAGGATTAACGCGGCGCGATTACCTCCGCTGCGCCAAGCTTCAACTTGTGGCAAGGTAGTGTGGTTACGCAATGCCTTGCAGCATGGTGGCAATTAGGTGCCACCGCGTATTTTCGTGCGCTTGCAATGGCTCCGCTTTCGGTTCCATCCTCCACTTTCTGTCACTCCCGTGCCCGATACCTCCCTTATTTCCCTACCACCCGCCGCCGAGGCGGAACTCGTCCGGCGGCTCCAGGCCCGCGACGAGGCGGCGATGACACTGTTCTACGACCGGTACTCGGCGGCGCTTTACGGCGTCATCTTTCGCATTGTGAAGGCCGAAGACGAAGCCGAGGACGTGCTGCAGGAGGCCCTCGTGAAAATCTGGCACGCCTTTGCCAGCTACGACCCCGGCAAGGGCCGCCTCTTTACCTGGGTGCTTAATATTTGCCGAAATCTCAGCATCGATAAAATCCGTTCGCGACAGCACCGCGTAGGTTCTCGAACTCAGGGACTGGACGAAAGTCTGACGGCGCAGCGCCAAGCCGCGCCCACGACCTTCCGCCCGGAGCACATTGGTTTGCAAGAGATTACCCAAAAGCTGATTCCTGAGCAACGCCTGATTATCGACTTGCTCTATTTCGAGGGCTTCACCCAAAGTGAGGTGGCCGAGGAGCTCAACATTCCGCTGGGAACGGTGAAAACCCGGGCCCGCACCGCCATCAAAGTCCTGAGCAAACTCATTCGCTAAATCAACCGTGGAAAATATCCAAGACTATATAGAATCGGGCATCCTGGAGCAATACGCTCTCGGGGAGCTGACGCCCGCTCAGCAGTCGGAGGTTGCCGGGCTCGCTGCCCGCCACCCCGAAATTCAAGACGAATTGACACAGGTTCAACAAGCCCTCGGTTTCTACGCCGAAGCCCACGCCATCACGCCACCCGCCGGGATGCGCGAGCGGGTGTTGGCCAATGTGATGGCTCAAATTGCCACCCCCGCCAGCGCCCTGCGCGCCGATGTAGACGCCGTGGCGCAGGCTCCGGCCGCTACCCGCACGCCTCTTGCTTCGGCCGCCCCTGCTGCCGAGGCCGTGGTACGCCCGCTCTCGTCGGCCCCCGTGGCCGAGCCCGCTGGGCGCTCTGTTTGGGCGATGGCCGCCTCCGTGGCCCTCATTATGAGCCTGGCGGCCAATGCCCTGTTTTATTCCCGCTGGCAAGATGCCAACAGCGACCTGGTGGCTTTGCAAGGCGACCAGGCCCGTTTTGCTACCACCACCCAGGTGATGGACCGCCAGCTCGGCAACCTGCGCCAGGAAAACCAGGTGCTGCGTAACGACGAGTTCCGGTCCGTGGCCCTTGCGGGCACCAAAACCGCCCCCTCGGCCAAAGCCCGTGTGCTCTACAACGCTTCCACCAAAAAGGTGTACCTGGATGTGAAAAGCCTGCCTGCGCTGCCCGCCGGCCAGCAATACCAGCTCTGGGCCCTCGACAACGGCAAGCCCGTGGATGCCGGCGTGCTCACCGTGGCCACCGCTACCGGCGCGGGCCTGCAAGCCATGAAGGACATTGCCAGCGCTCAGGCTTTCGCCATGACGGTAGAACCAATGGGCGGCAGCATCAGCCCAACCCTGAGCACGATGACCGTAATCGGAAACATCTAGCTGGCGCGTAATCGGAATGGCGCGTTGGCGTCGTGCGCCAATCATCAGCACGTTGCAATTGATTACCGCTTGCTAGCTGAACCGGCTGGCGGGCGGTAATTTTGCTTTGTTGGCAGGTGGTTAGCTGGCTGACCTTGCTAGGTTTGGACTCAACCGCTGCGCACGGCACTTTTAACAGGCACTGCTTGGTTGATTAATTTATTTGCAAAAGCAGTACTTTTTACCTTCCCCTATGGCTTTAAAACGTGCTGCTTTCGTCTGTCTTAGTTTGGTTGCTTTAACGGCCTGCGGCCAGACCGAGCCCGGCAAAACCAGTGCGGCCTACGCCCGCATGCTGCAAGCCCTGTACCGCAACACTGTGCCCACCGTGGGGCCCGCGGCGCTGGCCAAGGAACTGAGTGAGCCGGTGAAACCGCAGCTGTTGGACGTGCGCAGCCCCGCCGAATTCCGGGTCAGCCATTTGCGAGGGGCCCGGTTCGTGAACTACGACTCGCTGGCCAACGAGCAATTTGCGGGCCTCGACCGCAGCCGGCCGGTGGTGGTGTACTGCTCGGTGGGCTACCGCAGCGAGCGGCTGGGGGAGCGGTTGCAGGCCCTTGGCTTCCGCAATGTCCGCAATTTATACGGCGGACTGTTCGAATGGGTCAATCAAAACCATCCTGTTTACAACGCCCAAGGTGCCACGCTTGACGTGCACCCGTACTCGGCCCTCTGGAGCCCGTGGCTGAAAAACGGCCGAAAAGTGTATGAATAACTCCCTGACTGCCGATGAAAAGGCGCACCTGCTGATTTTTGCCCGCGTGCCCGCGCTGGGATTGGTAAAAACCCGGTTGGCCGCCGGAGTGGGCGAGGCCGCCGCGCTGGCCATTTACCAGGAGCTGCTGGGCATTACACGCACGGCCGTACTGGAATCGGGCGTGGCCACCACCGTTTGGCTGGCCGGTACTGCCGGCTCCGAGCCCACCGAAACGGAAGCCCGGGAGTGGGCCGGCATTCCGGTGCGGTGCCAGGCCGCTGGCGACCTGGGCCAGCGCATGACGGCCGCTTTTGCCGCCGCTTTTGCCGCCGGGGCCGGGCGCGTGGCCATCATCGGTACCGATTGTCCGGGCCTGCGCGAGTCGCACCTGACCCAGGCATTTGCCTTGCTAGATGCGCATGAAGTGGTGCTTGGCCCGGCCACCGATGGCGGCTACTACCTGCTGGGTATGCGCCAGCCGCAGCCCGAGCTGTTTCTGAACAAGCAGTGGAGCACCGCGTCGGTGCTGGCCGATACCGTAGCCGACGCCGGGCGGCTGGGCTGCCAGGTGGCCCTGCTGCCCGCGCTGCACGACGTGGATACCGCCGCCGATTTGGCCACCTGGCGCGCCGCGCAAGCCTGATTATAAGTGGTATTGCTGGGAAGCAGCCAGTCACAAGCTTGCGGCTTGCACATTAAGGCCGGCTGATTAACTATTTGGTAGGCAGTGCTTCGCCTGTCGGTTTGGGTTGCCGGTCCTTAGCAGCAACGTATAATTCTATCCCTAATAAGCTTAGCGTAACGGCGTATTCCAGCGCGACCAGCCAGAGGTTTTCGGTGTAGGTGCTGGAGCGGTAGGCGGCATAGGAGAGCACTGCCATACCACCCCAAACCAGCGGGTAGCGGAACCGCGAAAAAACGCTCAGACCCACCAAAAGCGTGAGGTACCACGGATGCACGGTGGTGGCCAGCAGGAAGTATCCCGTGAGCACGAGCAGCAGCGTCTGCGGCAGCGAGGCCAGCCGCGGGAGCCGCTCCCGCCATGCCAGCCCCAGCCCAACCAGCCCACTGCCCAGCGCCAGCGCCGGGCCAATAATGGCGATTTCGTTGTAGGAAGTGAGCCGGATTCCGAGGAAGCGCACCAGGTAGTACACGCTGGCGTTGAACTCGAAGCTACGAAAATACAGGTTGAGGCTGCGGCTGAAGTTGGCGACTAAATCCGCGGAAAGAAACGGGACGAAGAGCAGGACAACGGCCCCAATACTCAGCCCGGCGTACCCCACGAAGCGCCGCCCGCCCAGGCGCCGCACCAACAGCGGCAGCGCCAGCAGCGGTAGTAGCTTAGTGGCCACGCCCAGCGCCAGCGCCAGCGCCGACATCCGCCAGCGGCCGCGACTGAGCAGCCAGAATGCCAAAAGCACGAAGCTGAAAACCAGCCCCTCAAAGTGAAGATTCCCGGTCAGCTCCACAATTACCAATGGGTGCAGCAGATAGCCCAGGGCGCGTTCCGGTGCGAACCCCAGAGCCGGCAGCAAGGCCAGCAGCAGCCACGCCGCGGCAATTTCCGCTGCCAGAATAACACCGCGCAGGCCCAGGGCAAACCCCCGGTCCGAAGTTGGAAACGCCCATGCCGCCGCGCCAAAAACATACTGGCACACGGGCGGGTACACCGAATAGTATTGTGGCGAGTTGAGCTGGCGGTAGAGTTGCTGCAGCTCCGGCAGCAGCCGGGCGCGGGCGGCCTCGTCCGGGATTGCCGTGCGGGCCCCGTCGGCAATAATTTCGGCGGGACGAAACAGGAAAGGATTGACGCCGTGGGCCACCAAAAGCCCGTCCCAGTGAAACCGGTAGGCATCGTCGGACAGGGCGGGCACGGCGGGCAGCCAGAGCAGCCGGAAGCCTAGCGCCGCCGCCACGCCCCAGCGCCACGGTAGCCGGCTGCGCAGCAGCCAGGCATACGCCAGCAGGGCCACCGCAAACAGCCCGACCAATTGCCCGAAATCCGTCCGGGGCGTGGCATAAGCCAGGCCCCAATATGCCCCGCCCGAAACCGCCACGGCGGCTAATTGTGATACTGAAGGGAGCTTACTGGCCACGAGGATGAATTGCTGAGGCTCGTACTACCGGGCGTGGCGCACCGAATAATAGCACACCGCCGCGAAGCCCAGCGTGAGCAGGGTATGGAAAGGCAGCAGGCCGGCATCGCCGAAGTAGAGGCCGGCCCCGAGCCCAAAGGCGAAATACCCGGCCAGCAACCCTTCCAGCAGTACCAGCGCGCCCACGCCCCCGGTGCGATAGCGCCGCTTGGCGCGGCCCCCGCTACCGGCCTTGGGCGTGCGCACGAAAGGCGTGCGCTGGCCCATCCAGCCCAGCACGACGGCGCGCGCGTTGTGCAGCGCCAGGCCCATGGAAACCGAGAGAAACAGCAGAAAAAAGCCCGGATATAACGACGCTTTTCCAGTAGGCCGCGCCAGCCGCCACGCCGTGTAGTAATAATAGATGAGCGGCACAAAGCCCAGCAGAAACACCGAAGCCAGCTGAAAAACGAATTTAAACTCGTGGTAATCCCTGCGTACAAACACCAGTGGCACGCTCAGCAAGGCCATCAGCAGTATCACCACGTACACGCTGCTGTTGAGCAAATGGAAGGAGCCGTGCAGCTTGGTGGCCAGTGGCTGCGCCGAGCGCCACAGCGGGCCCAGGTGCTTGCGGGCGGTTTCGGCCGCGCCCTTGGTCCAGCGAAACTGCTGCGATTTGAGCGCGTCCATCACGGCGGGCAGCTCGGCGGGGGCCACAATCTCGGGGCGGTACACAAAGCGCCAGCCGCGCAGCTGGGCGCGGTAGCTCAGGTCGAGGTCTTCGGTGAGGGTATCGATGTGCCAGCCGCCGGCATCGTCGATGCAGGTGCGGCGCCACACGCCGCCGGTGCCGTTGAAATTGATGAAATAGCCGGCAAACGTGCGCCCCACTTGCTCGATGAGAAAGTGCGCATCCAGCCCAAACGCCTGCAGGCGCGTGAGCAGCGACTCGTCCTGGTTGAGGTGGCCCCAGCGCGTCTGGACCACGCCCACGGCCGCATCCTGCAAGAAGTAGGGCACGGTGCGGCGCAAAAAGCCCGGTTCCGGCACGAAGTCAGCGTCGAAAATGGCGATGAATTCTCCATCGGTTTCGGTCAGGCCGTGGCGTAGGGCACCCGCTTTGTAGCCCTCCCGGTCGGGCCGCCGCACGTGGCTGATGCGCAGGCCGCCGGCGGTGTGGTGTGCCACGCGGGCCGCGGCCAGGCTCACGGTAGCATCGTTAGAATCGTCGAGTACCTGGATATGCAGTAAATCAGCCGGGTAGTCGAGGGCCGCCGTGGCGTCGATAATGCGCTCCACCACGTTCTGTTCGTTGTAGAGCGGCAGCTGCACCGTCACGCGGGGCCATTCGGCGGGGGCCGGCGGGGGCAGAGCCGGCGGCGCGGCGTAGGCCCGCAGCGCCAACCGCGTAAGGTGCCACTGGCCCATACTAAAGCCAACAATAAACAGCAGGCACATCCCGTACACCACCACGAGCAAAAGGGGCAGCAGCGGCATCAGGAGGGAAAACGAAAAGTCAAGAACACAGAAAAACGTGGCTGAAAAAACCGAGTAAATAGTCAGAGATAACAGACTTGCTCCTGAATACGAAAAAATATAAAACCGACGGTCAGGCTTATCTGGCGTCTGCTTCGACTACGCTCAGAATGACTCATCTGTATTTAAGAATAAGCCTTGAGTTTAGTCGGCAGACGCGCCAAACAATTATTCATTACAAATCAATTGCTAATTGACCCCAAGCGCACTTACCAGTACCGGAAAATGGTCCACAAAATCTTATAGCCCGCGCCGATGGTGCCGCGCACCGTGCCCGATACCTTGCTGGTGCCAATACGCTTGCGGTAGCGCACGGGCACTTCCACGGTGCGCAGGCCCTGGCGGGCGGCTTTCACCTGCATTTCTACCGTCCAGCCGTAGGTTTTGTCTTCCATGTGCAGGCCGAGCAGGGCAGGGGCGAGAATGGCCCGAAAGGGACCTAAATCGGTGAAGGTGCCGCCGTAGCGCAGGCGCAGCAGGCGCGAAGCCAGCCAGTTGCCGAAGCGCTGCTGCGGCAGCAACGCCCCGCGCTCGCGCACGCCCAGCGCCCGCGAGCCAATCACCATATCGGCGGTGCCGGCCAGCAGGGGCGCCAGCAGTTCGGGCATTTGTTCGGGGTAATCGGAGTGGTCGCCGTCGAGAAATACGACGATGTCAGGCCACTCGGATTGGGGCTTGCCGAAGACGTAGGCCATGCCCGCCAGGCAGGCGTAGCCGTAGCCGGGGCGGGCTTCGTGCCGCACGGTGGCACCGGCCGCCGCCGCCGCGCGGCTGGTGTCGTCGGTCGAATTATTATCAACCACCACCACTTCCTGCACCAGGCCAGCCGGAATTTCGGCCAGCACCAGCCCAATGGCATTGGCTTCGTTGTGAGCGGGAATGATGACGCTGATGCGGGGCTGGGGCATGAAAAAGGAACGTGCGACCGAACCGCCACAACGCAGAAAACCGGACAGGACACGCCAACCGCACCACAAAGATGCTGCCGCCGCCGTAAAGCAGCGCGGAACCGCATCTTTGCGGCTGTCATTCATTTCGCTAAATCATGCTCAAGCTCGGCCAACCCGCCCCCGATTTCACCCTGAAAACCACCACCGGCGAAAGCTTTCAGCTCTCCTCGCTGCGTGGCCGGCACGTGGTGCTGTATTTCTACCCCAAAGACGACACGCCCGGCTGCACGGCCCAGGCCTGCAGCTTTCGCGACCAGTATGAGGATTTTAAGGACCTCGGCGCGGAGGTCGTCGGCATCAGCTCCGACAGCGAGAAGTCACACCAGAAATTTACCGCCAAGCACCGCCTGCCCTTCCAGCTGCTGGCCGATGAGAAAGGCGACGTGCGTAAGCTCTACGAAGTGCCCCGCGCCCTGCTGGGTCTGTTGCCGGGTCGCGTTACATATGTAATTGATAGCGAAGGCATCATCCGCTACATCTTCAACTCCCTGAGCGGCGCCACCGACCACGTGAGCAAAACCAAGGAGGTGCTGCAGGGCCTGGCCGCGTAGCAGCTTCTCCGGCAGGAACCGAAGCCTCTGCCGGGCGGGGCGGCCTGCTTTCGGTTTCAGGGACTAAATTCAACCCCATGAAAAAATACGGACTATTGGCGGCGCTGGTGCTCGGTTTGCCCGCCTGCGGCCTGCTGGGCAACGAGTGCGGCCGGGACAATCCGCCTACCTACTTCGACGTGCAGGGCCTTGACGTGGCCGTGACCCGGCAGCCGGTGGACAAGCCCTGGGAAGTAGTGTCGCCCGGTGCCTCCGTAGCCAGCCGCGAGCTGCGGCTGTTTCTGCTGTTGCGGGAGCGGCACTATACCGTGGCACCAAGCCGGGGTTTTATGTCGGCGGCCTACGCTTGCGACCCCTTGCCGGCCGGCAGCCGCGGCTCGACCGAGCGGATGGATAGTCTGAGCGTGACGAGCTTGAACGATTATGATGCGCAGCACCCAGCGGGCACGCCCCTCACCGATTTGCTGGCCGTGGGCGGGCTGAACTCGTTTCCGGTGCCCTCGCGGCAAAACCCGCTCGAACCGTTTCGGTATGCGGAACTCAGCCTCGTGCAGCCGCCCGCCGCTACGGGGCCGCAGCAGTTTCGGGTATATTACCGCCAGACGAACGGCGAAATTTATACTGCCGAAACCGCCGCAGTTACCGTTGTGCGGTAGATAAGGGCTGGCAACTTTGGGAGGGGCGTGAAGGACAAAATAGTGGCCTTACTTCTGAAGTAGAATCTGATAAGTTACTATCTTCTGTTACGCATCTCGGGCGTAACCCTAACCCCCTCTCCCCAGGAGAGGGGGAACTAGAATTAGTTTTAAAAAGCATGATTATTTGTATTCTAGACTAGAAACCAGTTCCCCCTCTCCTGGGGAGAGGGGGTTAGGGGGTGAGGTTTACGCCTGAGATGCGTAACAACAGTTTCTATCCGCCCCAGCTGAGCCAATACCTGCCCATTTGGCCTCGATTTGCCATATCAGACATGCGCAGAGATGAAAAAAGGCCGAAATCGCCATTCATCCATTGCGTTACAAAAGATTGTAATGCTAACAGGTGTTGAAAATCAGGACACTGAAAGCCATACTCCCAGGAAGCGTAGTATTGAAGCATCTCGGTTAGTTCCGCATCCATTTGGCCATCGCGGAGCAAACTATCCAGGTGAGTGCAGACGGCAAGCTCAGCCAAGGGGTCAATATCCCATATACCACTCAGGAAAGATGGCTCAGCTAAACAATACCATTGAATAAACAGCGCCCTTTTTACGGCTTCCTGGCTGCTGTCGTCAATAAGTAGCCGGGAGTAAGCTTTGTGAATAGACAAATACTCGTCATATACTCCCAAAGTAGCGAGCTGAGTAGTCTGGTATTCAATAGGTCCGCTCACGCTCTCAACGACGCGCATGTTTTTTTCTTCCCGAGCAGTAAGTGTAATAAGCGAGTTCATGCTTTTTAGCTCAAAATCCGCAGCGAATCCGCGTGGATGAGCTGCGAGGCTTGGTGCCGGCCTGCTGTGGGGCCGTTTTCCAGGTTGAGTACGCCGCGGGGGCAGGCGGTGCTGCACATGCCGCAGCCCACGCAGGAGGCGCGGACGATGGGCGCGCCGCGCTGGGCGTACTGCTGCACGTCGATGCCCATCTCGCACACGTTGGAGCAGTTGCCGCACGAGATGCACTGGGCGCCGTTGGTGCTGATGCGGAAGCGCGAAAAGTGCTTTTGCAGCAAGCCCAGGTACGCCGCCATGGGGCAGCCGAACCGGCACCACACCCGCGCGCCCATGATGGGGTAGAAACCCACCCCAATCACACCCGAAAATACGGCCCCGATGGCGAAGCCGTACCACTTAGCGCCCACGTTGCCCACTTCCCCGAGCAGCGTGCTGCCGAGGGCGAAATTGACCCACAGCAGCACCGTTACGGCGATAATAATGCCCAGAATGGAATAGATGAGGCGGACTTCCCAGCGCCAGGCGGCCCGGCTTTTGTCGGCGAGATGGCGGTAGGGGTCGCCGGCGGTTTCGGCCAGCCCGCCGCAGCCGCACACCCACGAGCAGTACCAGCGCTTGCCGAAGAAATAGGTGAGCACCGGCGTGGCCAAAAAGGTCATCACCGCCCCCCAAAACACCATAAATACGCCCAGACCGCCGTTTTGCGTCAGCGAGGTCACGGTGCCGGGAAACAGGTACTCGTACTTCAGCGGCCAGAAGTAGGTGAAGTAGAATTCGGGCTGCTGGAAGAACTGCAGCAGGCCCGGAATCAGAAAGGCAAAGGCAAGCTGGAAGAACATCACCGACGCGGTGCGAATGAGTTGGTAGCGCGAGTGCCGGTATTTCCACAGCGCGCGGGCGCCCATCAGCAGAATGGCCAGCGTGTAGAACGTGCCGTAGAGAAACCATTGGTCGGCGGGCCGGGCGCGCAGCCACTGGCTGAAACCGTCGAGCGCATGCACTAAGTTGTTGAGGGGGCCAAAGTTGCCCTGGCCATCATCGCCGCTATACCAATACAGCACCACGTAGAAACCCGTGAGCACCAAGCCCGTAACCCAGGCCACCGCGCCGCGGCTAGAGCTGGCGCGTAGCCACAAGTTATGCTGCTGCACGCCGGCGGGTTGTTGGCCAAATTTCACCCAGCTCCAGGCCAAAGTGCCGGCGCTCACCAGGCCCAGGGCCAGGTAGAACCAGGTTTGCCGGCGGGCGGGGTCGGCATCGGTCAGGGCCAGCATCAGGGCCAGCAGGCCCCCGGCCACCACCGTCAGGGTTAGCTTTTCGACCGGCGAGGCGGTAGGCAGGGGCGGCGTGGCAAGCGTTGGAGTCATTGGGTGAGTTGAGTAGTAGGCCAATAGCTATTTTGAAGAATCAGAGTGTTGAGTCTGAGCTATGATGCAATCAATTAAGGCCCGCTACTAAAGCAGGGCGGCTTTTGTAAGCGGGAGCTTGCCTTGTCGGGCAACTCGCTGGAAAACCAAAGCGCAAATCAATGGTGGTGATGGTCGTGCGGCTCATCGGGCTTGCCGAATAGATTGATGAGCGTGCCAATGACGTAAAATGCCGTCCAGCACACATACAGCCAGTTGAACCCGGCGGGTGTGTGGCCCACAAAAAAGTATAGAATCAGATGGGCGCCAGCACTCATCAGCAGGCCGGTGAGGGCGATGAACTGAAAGCTGTTGAGCGCCGAAGGCCGGTATAGTTTGGAGTAGTCCACGGGAGGAGGATGGAATTAAAAATGAAGAATTAAAAATTAAAAATGGGGAAGAAAGCAGCATGAATTGAGGTTCAAAAAGCTGCTGAATAAAGTCCGAGGGCTTTCCAAAGGAGGCTATTAAGGAAATCAGTCGAAGTACGAGTAGATAGACTTCCTGTGCAGGTCCAGAGTCAGTTAGCTCAACTTTTAATTCTTCATTTTTAATTTTTAAATGAAAAAAGGCCTTTTTTACGCTTCAGCACCACGGCCTGCTGCGGAAACGCCTGGTTGAAGGCCTGCACAATGGCCGGCTCGTGCTGCGGAAAAAACTCGGGGTCGAAATTAGCCTTACCCAGCTCGGCCACCACGGTTGCCATGGTTGCGGCTTCTAATATCCAGTGCTCGCACACGGCCTGCCGCAGGCGCAAGCCCAGGGCGTTGAACCCTACCACGGCGTGCGGCGCCGCGCTACGGAAGTACACGCGCAACGCCACCCGCGCCGATGGATGTTCCCAATAAAAGCTTTCCAAACCGGGTGCCGGGCCGGCCGGCGCCTGGCCATAAGTCTGGTATTCAAGGTTGAAGAACTTGGCCGAGTTGAACCACACGCCGCGCCGGTAGGCCGTGGGCTGTCCGCAAATGGTGTGGGCCACGGTTTCGCCCTGCATGCGGCCGGTGTACCAGAGCTGCTCGATGGGCACTTCGCCCGCGCCCGGCCGGCGGTGCTGGGCGCAGTCGCCGGCGGCAAACACGTTGGGCACGCTGGTACGCAGGTATTCGTCAACCAAAATGCCCCGGTCGGTTTCCACGCCGCAGGTTTGGGCCAGGGCCAGATTGGGCGCCACGCCGGTGGCCAGGCCCACCCATTGGCAGGCAATTTCCTCGCCGGCGGTGGTCACCACGGCCCGCACGCGGCCCTGGGCATCGCCCAGAATCTCGCGCAATTCGGTGCCGTAGCGCACGGCCACGTGGTTTTCTTTGAATTGCCGGTCCACCAGGTTGGCTTCTTCGGGCGGGAGCACGCCGCCCCAGTAGCGGGCATCGCGCACCAGCACCAGGGGCTCGATGCCCCGGCTGTGCAGCATTTCGGCCAGCTCCACGCCAATGAGGCCGCCGCCCACCACCACGCCCCGGCTGATGCCGTGGGTGTCGCGGGTCATGGCCGCCAGGTCGGGCAGGTTGTAGAGGCCCTGCACGCCCGCCAGGTGCTGGCCGGGCCAGTCGAAGAGCTTGCTCACCGAGCCGGTGGCCAGCAGCAGCTGGTCGTAGGTGAGGGTGGTGCCGTTGGCCAGTACTACTAGTTTCTCCTCCGTATTTAGGGCGGTGGCATCGGCGTGCACCAGCGCCAGGCGGTTTTCGGTCCAGAACCAGTCTTCGTAGGGCTTGATGTCCTGCGGGCGCAGGTGGCCCATGTACACGTACATCAGCGCCGTGCGGGAGTAGTGGTGCGCGCTTTCCGACGAAACCAGGGTGATTTGGGCGGTGGGGCTCAGGCGCCGAACGGCCAGGGCACACGTAACGCCGGTAATGCCGTTGCCGATGATAACCAAGTGCATTGCGAAGGGGTTGAGGTAAGAAGCCGGACCGGTGGTAAAAGTAACCGGACCCGTACCACAATCCTACGCCCGGTAATTGCCCAAGGTCCGCCCGCCGGGCTTCCAGCAACGTAAGCCGGGGCGTTGCGTACGCCTAATACGGTAATTTCCCACTCACTTCAGCGCCCCTTTCATGCTTCCTGACAACATCTCCGGCAACGGCACCGACCCCAACGAAGGCGAACACGCCGACATCACCGAAAACAAGAATTTCCCCAAAAACGAAGAGCTCGAAAAGCAGAAAGAGTACAAGCAGGACCAGAGCAACGACAAATCCAGCAACGACCCGTCGGCCGCCCGCAACACCGGCGCCAATGGTTACACCCAACGCAGCAACCAGAAAGACCAGCTCGAAAACCTGCACATCGGTGGCTCCGAAACCGAGCCCCAGGGGGGCAACGACCACCATGGGGCCGGCGAGTTGGCCCAGGGCCCCGGCTTCGAAGCCGAAGGCAGCATCGAGCTCGACCACAACCTGCGCACCCGCGAGCAGCCGTTCGGGGCCAAAGCGCCCACCGGCCCGGCCAAGCCCCCCGTGGGCGACGGAAGCATCAGCGACAACTAAAGGCTACCCAATGAATTTCTAGGTTCCATGCCACAGCGGGACCGGGCGCTAGCGGTACATAGTAGCCGCTAGCGCCTGGTCCCGCTGTGGCGTATTGTCCTTCCATTTGGCACAGCGAATTAGGTGTGAAATTAATGGAGACATACCACCGGTTTTGCCCTCGCACACTAACCCTTGATACTGGGGGTGAGGGGCTAAGCAGCGGAAAACGAGCTTTCTGCCGGCTAGCTTCCAAGGTGTAGCAGCAAGCTGGGCGCAGGTACCGGAAAGACGAATATTTGGCGGCTTCCCGTTCCGGAACCCTGTTTGCCTCGGCGGCCAAACAAAAAAAACAAGCAGGGTACGGATAACGCGGCAAAGGCTTAACTTGCGGGCCTTGTTGGAATAGCAGGCTAATGCGTAGCCTATTTCGATTGCCTTTAAACTCTTCATTAAATCCCCTTCAATAAAGTCAAATTATGAATCCTGAAAATCTACAAAAAAACGAAGAACAACCCTACGACCCCAACTTTGAGGCCCAGGATGAAGAGGTAATGTCGGGTGGCAACAATCGTTTGCTGTACATACTGGTTGGGTTGGTAGTGGCCCTGGTGATTGGCTACGTGGCCCTGCCCAAAGGCGAGGGCGACGGAATGGCTTCGGTAACCCCCACCTTTATGCTGGACGATGCCGCCGTAACGGGCGTAACCCCAACTTCGGCCGACAGCATCGCGGCGGGTCTGAAAGCTGCCCCCGTGGCCAAAGTAGACGAAGAGGAGGAAAAAACGACCGCCAAGCCCGGCGACAAAGCGGCTGCTGCTGCCAAAACCACCGCTGCCGCGCCTGGTACGGTGGCCGCGTCGGCCCCGGTTGTGGCCGCGGCCGAACCTGCTCCCGAACCAGAGCCTGAAGTAGCCGCCCCCGCGCCCGCTCCGGAACCCGCCGCGCCCGCCTTCGTCACGATGTCGGGTAAGATTGCCGATGAAAACGGCCGTCCCATGGTAGGTGCCACCGTGTTGCTGAAAGGCAGCAGCAAAGGCACCAGCACCGACGCCAACGGTAACTACTCTTTCGAAGTCCCCAATAACAAGGACCATACCCTCGTTTTTGGCTACGGCGGCTACGAAGACGAAATCGTGCGCAGCGCCGGCAGCCGGCCCGTGAACGTAACCCTAACGCCGCGGGCCAAAACCAAACGGGGCCGGCGCTAGCCACTACCGTTTCCGTTAGAGCACGCGTAAATCCACAAAAAAGGCCTCCCATCGGGAGGCCTTTTTTGTGGGCAACTATGATAGTTATCAGACAAGTATTCTAACAACCTAAGCGGTACGGTTACCGAAGCGGCGGCCAAAAATAAAGTAGACGGGTATTCCCACTGCCATCAGGGCCAGGCCGCGGCGCGAAAACTCGGCCGTGTCGGGCGCGAAAAGCAGGATGATGCAGAAGGCGGAGGCCAGCAGCACGTACAGGCCCGGCACCAGCGGATAGCCCCAGGCCCGGTAGGGGCGGGGCGCGTCGGGCCGGGTGCGGCGCAGCACAAAAATGCCGATGATGGTGACAACGTAAAACAGAATAACCGAGAACATCACGTAGTCCAGGAGCTGTCCGTACTTGCCGCTCAGGCAGAGCAGGCAGGCCCACAGGCATTGGGCCCACAGCGCCCGGCTGGGCACGCCCGCCCCGTTGAGGCGCGCCAGGCTGGGGAAAAACAGCCCGTCCTTGGCCATCGCAAAATAAGCGCGCGCTCCGCTGAGAATAATGCCGTTGTTGGCGCCAAAGGTGCTCAGCATAATGAGCACGGCCATAACGTAGGCGCCCGTGCGGCCCAGCACCGATTCGGCCACGGCCGTGGCCACCCGGTCGTCGGTGGCGTACATGATGCCGCGGCCGGCGATGGTAGTTGCTTCCGGTAAGCCGTTGATGGGCAGCACCAGCAGGTACACCACGTTGATGAGAATGTAGAGGGCCGTGACAATGGCCGTGCCGATGGCCATGCTGCGAACCAGCGTGCGTTCGGGATTCTGGATTTCCTCACCGGCAAACCCGATGTTGTTCCACGAATCCGACGAAAACAGCGAGCCCGTCATGGCCATGCCGATGGCCACTACCAGCGTGGTGCCGCTGATGGGCACGGTGGGGGCCGAAACGCCCGGTGCCGCGTGCCGGCTGGCCGACCATAAATCCGCGAAATTGGCCGCTATGGCTTCGGAGTTCAAGCCCAGGGCCACGCCCAGCACGATGAGCAGACCCAGCGCCACCAGCTTGGTGCTGCCCAGCACGTTTTGGATGAGCTTGCCGGTGCGCACGCCCTGCGCATTGAGCGCGGTGATGCCCACGATGAGAATAATGGCCAGCAGCTGCACCGAGCTGAACCCAAACGAGCCCACCGAAAACAGGATATTCTGCACGCTGAAATAAGGCACCAGCACGCCCGTGAATTTGGCGAAGGCCACGGCCACGGCCGCAATTACCCCGGTCTGGATGACGAGGAACAGCGTCCAGCCGTACAAAAAGGCGGTGAGGCGCCCGAAGGCTTCGCGCAGGTACACGTACTGCCCGCCTACTTTGGGAAACATGCTGGCCAGCTCGCCATAGCTAATGGCACCGGCCATGGTGATGACGCCCGTGAGCAGCCACACCACCAGCAGCCAGCCAGAGGAGCCCACCTTACGGGCAATATCGGCCGAAACGATGAAGATGCCCGAGCCTATCATGCTGCCCGTGACCAGCATAATGGCATCGAAGAGGGTGATGGCCCGTTGAAAATGGGGTTGTGAGGGTTGAGGTTCGTTCATATAAAAGCGGAGATTTTTGCCAAAGAAAACGAAAAGGCCCGCCGTGAACGGCGAGCCTGGGTAAATGAACCCGGAAATACCTTAAAATTCGCTGCGGTCGTACCAGCTGCGCATGCGCCACGGGTCGGTGCGGTTCTTGCGCACGAGCACCAGCCGGGCCGTACCCGAACCCGAAAACCGCTCGTTGTCGCGCTGCTCGATGGTGAGCAGAAAGGAGCGTTCCACATACGCCAGCGTGTCGGTGGCCAGCGTGTCGGAGCTGGGCAGGTACTGCGTCCACTGCAGGTTGGTGGAGCGGGCGGCCCGGAACAGGCGGTAGGTGGTATTCGCGTCCACGTCGCGCGTCCAGGAGCGGTCGAGGTTGGCGGCGAAGTCGCGGTAGGTGAAGCGGAAGTCCGGGGCCAGCAGCTGCCCGTAGAGCGTGGAGTCGCGCAGCTGGTAGGCGGCCCGAAACCGGTCGAAGAAGCCGCGCACCGTAACGGGGTTGCCCAGCAGGTCGTTTTCGTTGGCGGGCACCTCGTCCAGGGCCGGTGCAAAGGGATTGCAGCCAGGAACCGTCAGCATCAGCAGGATGCCAGTCAGCCACCCAACCGGAAAAAACGGACGCGACAACACCTTCATAAGTCGAAATATAGGCATAGCGGCGCCAAAAATGCAGCGCGGCCGGATTCGTCGATTGGCAACCGGCGCGGCGGCAGTTCTGCGGGCCAAATAAACGGATTGGGCAGCTTCGTACTAATACTGCTCAGCGCAACTGCGTCAGGAATTAAGAATTAAAAATGAAGGATTAAAAATTTGATAACTGGATTTTTAATCCTTCATTTTTAATTCCCAATTCAATCTGCTGTCGTTAGCGCGTGCTGAAATACTTTTTCAAATCCGTCCAGCACAGGCCCGGCCCGGTGCGTTGGTCGCGCCAGGCCACGATGCGCCACTCGTTGTTGCGGCGGCGCAGGATGAGGCGGATGTTGCCTTGCAGCAGCCCGGCGCGAAAGGCGGTGTCCTGCTGGCTGATGCGCAGCTCGTACAAGGCCGAAACCTCGACCGAATCCGTGGTGTAAAGCTGGTCGCGCCGGTCGCTCAGCACTAGGGAGTTGATGGTGCCCGTGGGCGTGCGGCGGCGCAGGCTGGTGAAGTACGTGACTTCTTCGGGCACGCTCCAGTTGGCGAAGAGGGCCGGCGTGGAGCCGGCGCTGGTGGGGTCGGGCACGAAGCGAAAATCGGGCCCGCTGAAGCTGCGCTCGTAGTTGGCCGCGTTCACGCGCTGCACGGCGGTGGCAAAGTTGGCCAGCAGCAGGTCCACCTGCGTGGGCTGAATCCATTCGCTGGAAGCCGCCGCCGGCTCGGGCTCCCGCAACTGAAAGCAGCCTGGCAGCAGTAGTCCGCCCACCACCACAGCCAGACCCGTAAATACCTGCCGCGGCCAGCGGTACAAGGCGGGCAGCCAGCGGGAGCGCAGCATACGGGGCGGGGGCAGCAACATGCTGAAAGGTACGGCTGCATTTGGGTGCCGCGCCAAAAGTGATATTCAGCAGCGCGGCCATTCAGCCAGCGAAGCGGATGCTGGTGCTGATTTAACCCGTGGCCGCCCCAATCCGCCGGCCGGCCGTACTTTCGTCGCCCGTCATCCGCTTCCCTTCGCATGTCCCGAAAGCTCCTGGCGTTACTCACGGCGCTCCTGCTGCTGCTCACGCTGGCCACCTACGTCTACTACCGGCGCACGCTGGCGGCCGTACCCGTCGACCCCTACACGCTGGTGCCCAACGATGCCGTGCTGGTGCTCACCACCCAGGACCATCCCACGCTGGTGCGCCGGCTGCAGGAAACCGGCCTATGGGACAACCTTACGGCCATGCGCTACTTCCAGCACTCGGCCGGACACCTGGCCCTGGCCGACAGCCTGACCGGCGGCACCTCGCGGCGGCGTGTGGGCCTGTTGGGCTTGCTGGGCCGCAAGCTGGTGGTTACCTCCGTGCACATCACCGGGCCGGCGGTGTTCGACGTGCTCTACCAGGTGCCGCTGACCCGCGTGAGCGAATACCGGCAGGTGCGGGGCCTGCTCGAAACCCTGGGCCGCGACCCGCGCTACCGCCTCAGCACGCGGGAATACGAAGACCACGAATTCAGCGTGCTCACCGAGCGCCGCAGCGAAACCAGTCTCACGGTTCTCAACTACCGCAACCATCTGCTTATTAGCACCAACCCGGCGTTGGTGGAAGCTGCCGTGCGCCGGGTGGCGCACCCCAAAGAGCCCACGGTGCTGACGCCCTTCGGGACGACGGATTTGCTGCGGGTGCGCGGCATGGACGCGACGCTCATGGTGAACTACCGCCGCCTGCCGCAGTTTCTGGATGTGCTGTTCCGGCCCGAAGCCCACGGGCAGTTCGACCAGCTGACGGGGCTGGTTTCGGAAGGCTTGCTGGGCCTGAAAGTAGCGGGCGGCCGGGTGCAGCTCCATGGCTTCTCCAACCCGGAAACGGCTAAGGGGGCCCTGCAACAACGGCTGCTCGGCCAACGGGCCCAGCCGCTGGGGCTCACGCCTATTCTGAGTACGCGCACGGCGCTGCTGCTGCACCTCGCGGCCAACCCCACCCGGACCTGGCCCCGCCCGACCGGGGCCGCGGCCGGCACCGATTCGCTGGGCAGCGGCGCGGCCCTCGATAGCCTGCGGGCCACGTTCGGGGGCGAAATGGCCCTGGCCTACCTGGCGGCCCCGGCTGCCAGCAGCCGGCCGGGGCGCCTCGCCCTGGTGCAGTGCCCCACACCGGCGCGCACCGAGCAATGGCTGGCCCGGCTGCGCCGCCTCAACAATAATTCGCCCTCTTTCACCAAAACAGGCCCGTACCAGGTGTACGCGGTTGGTTTTGCTGAGGGGGCCGTGCTGGGGCCCTTGCTAAACCCCGCCCCGCCCACGGCGACGGAGGCCCGTTTTGGGGTAATGGTAGGCAATTACCTGGTGCTCTCCGACCAGTCGACGCTGAACGCCTACCTGGCCGACGTGGTGGCCGGCCGCACCTGGGCAAAAAGCCCGGCCCAGATTGCTTTTTTGCAGGAAACTCTATCCAGGGCGCGGCTGAGCATTCTGGTGGACACGCGCAACAGCTGGAACGCGCTGCTGGGCGTGCTTACCGAGGAGCGCCGGGCGGGCCTGCTGCGCAACGAGGCCTTGTTCAAGCGCTTTCCGCAGATGGCCCTGCAGCTGGTGCCGGCCGATAACGAGGACGCCCCCGATGCCCAGTATTTTACCCAGCTGCTGCTGCGCCACCCCGACCTGGGCCCGGCCACGGCGCAGTCTGGCGGGGCCGCTGCCAACGGACGGGTGCTCACGTTTACGCATCAGCTCATGGGAGTGCCCACGCTGCTGCCCGCCCTCGGCACCCGCATCCCGGCCGTGGTGGTGCAGGATTCGGTGGGCGCGCTGCACTACGTAACCGCCGATAACGCGGTGCTCTGGTCCGACACCCTGGCCGGGCCGGCGGTGGGCGTGCGGCTGCTGCCGGGTGGTGGCGGCGCGCCGGGCGGGCTACTGGCCGGCGCCGGCAACCGGCTGCATCTGCTCGGCAACGACGGCGCCGACCTGCTGCCGTTTCCGCTGTACCTGCCCGATACCGTGCGGGCCGCGGCGCTGCTGGCCGGCGCGGCCACCGGCCCCAAAGACCCCGCCCGCCTGCTGGTCGTCACGGCCGGCAACGAATTGCTGCTGCTCGATGCTCAGGGCCGGCAGTTTCCCGGCTGGCAGCCCAAGCGGCTGGATTTCCCCCTGGCGGGCTTGCCGGCCATTTTCAGCGTCAACAACCGGGATGTGGTGTTGGTACCGCTGCAAAATGGTTACGTGTATGCTTATGACCAGCAGGGTAATCTGTTCCCCGGGTTCCCGCTGAGCATGGGGGCGCGGCTGGCGGGCGGGGTGCTGGTGCAGCCGGGCGCCACGCTGGGCCGCACCCGGCTCACGCTGGTCAACCAACACGGCGAGCTGATAATCTTCACCCTGAGCGGCGACATCATCAGCCGCAAGCGGGTAGCTACCTGGAGCCGAACGGCTCGATTTCAGCTCGTGCCGGCGCAGCGCGGCAACACCTTTGTGGTGACGCGGGAAGATGGCAACCAGCTCGACGCCTATTCGCCCAGCCAGTCGGCGCCCCTCTTCACGCAGCGCTTCGTAACCTCCGGCCCCAAGCCCGTGCAGTTTTTCGACTTTGGGAAAGGGCAGCAGCTGGTGGCCGTGACCGAGCCGGGGCCGGACCAGGCGTTTCTCTACGATGCCGAAGGCCGCCTGCTGGGCGGCGCGCCCGTACCCAGTACCGGCAGCGGCGTGGGCCTGAGCTACGATGCCACGTCGGATTCTTACCATCTGGTGCGCATTGTGGGCCGCGAGCTGCGCCGCACCGAACTCAAAGTTGCGCGTTAATCCCGCCGCCCTGCTTCTCGTCAACTACCTCATTTCATGGCTGATTCCACTCGTACAGGCTTGGTGGTTGGTAAATTCTGGCCCCCGCACCGAGGCCACCAGCTGTTGCTTGAAACCGCCGCCGCCCAGGTAACGGACCTGGTGGTGCTGGTGTATGCCAATCCTGATTCGGCCACGATGCCCGCCGCGCTACGCGCCCGCTGGATTCAGGAATTGTATCGGGGTGATGATGTGGCGCAGGGGCCGCGCGTGGGCGCTACGCCGCTGCGGATTTTTGCCCTTTCTGCCGAAGCCGACGGCGTGCCGCCCGATGCCGCCGCCGACGCGGTGCAACGCGAATTTGTGCGCCAGTGGCTGGCGCGGCAAGGCATTTCGGCCGACGTGGTATTCAGCAGCGAAGCGTACGGTCCCGGTTTTGCCGCGCACCTGGGCGTGGCGCACCTGGCCGTGGACGAGCCGCGCGGGCAGGTGCCGGTTTCGGGCACGAAAGTGCGCGCCGACGTGGCCGAAAACGCGTGGTATCTGCATCCGCTGGTGGCTGCGCAGCTCGGCGTGGTGCCGCCGGCAGCGGTGGCGCGCGTGGTGTTTCTCGGGGCCGAAAGTAGTGGCAAGTCTACGCTGTGCGCGGCGCTGGCCGAGGCCTGTGGCACGGTGTGGGTGCCGGAATACGGCCGCACGCTGCACGAGCAGAAGCAGGGCAATCTGGACTACGAAGACCTGCTCTACATTGCCCGGCGCCACGTCGAGCTGGAGGACGAAGCCCTGGCTCAGGCCCAGAACGTGCTTTTTTGTGATACCAACGCGGCTACCACGGCGCTGTATTCCTACTACTATTTCCACCGCTGCGACCCCGTGCTGCGGGCGCTGGCGGCGGTGTGCGGGCAGCGCTACGCCCACACGTTTGTGTGCGCGCCCACGGTGCCCTTCGAGCAGGACGGCTGGCGCGGGCCCGAGGCGCTGCGCAGCTTTCAGCACGGCGCCATCATCATGCAGCTCGACTTCTACGGCATTCCCTACACCCTCGTGGAAGGCACCGTGGCGGAGCGGGTGCGCCAGGTGCGGCAGCAGCTTCAGGCCGCCGGAATAGGGACCTGAGTTCTCAGCGTTGTTTCGTAAGCCAGCCTTTGCGCCAGAAATAATACAGCTGGCCAATCACCATCAGGCCCATGAGGGCGAGCACGGCGGGGTAGCCCCAGGGCTGATACAGCTCGGGCATGTTGAGCGGGTTGGCGCCGGCGGGCGGGGCCTCGCGCTGAAAGTTCATGCCGTACACGCCGGCCACGAAGCTCAGCGGAATGAAGATGGCGCTGATGATGGTGAGCACCTTCATCACCTCGTTCATGCGGTTGCTCTGGTCCGAAAGAAACAGCTCGGTGAGGCTGCTGATGTTTTCGCGGTAGCTCTCGGCCAGGTCCAGGGCCTGCATGGAATGGTCGTAGGCATCCTTGAAATACACCTTGATATCCTCGGGCATCACCTCGTCGGGCAGGCGCAGGATTTCGCTGATTTTGTCGCGCTCCGGGTACACCAGGCGCCGAAACCGCACAATGTCTTTTTTGATGCGCAAAATGCGGTTGAGCATGCGGCGCTCCCGGCGCTCCGAAAAAATCCGGTCCTCCAGGCTTTCGAGGTAGTCCCCGATGGCGGCCATGGTGGGGAAATAATGGTCGATGACGACGTCGGTGAGGGCGTAGGCCAGGTAGAGCGAGGGCTTGCGCTTGGTGGTGCTGAAATTGCCGCGCAGGCGGTTGCGCAGCGCCTCCAGGCAGTCGTCGTAGTCGTCCTGAAAAGTGATGACGTAGTTGGGGCCGGTGAAAACTGAGAGCTGGTCGTCGTCGATTTCCAGCTCGTCGGTAAAGTCCGTCATCCGCGAAACCAGAAACAGCCGGTTATCGCCAAATACGTCCACTTTGGCCCGTTGGTAGTCGCCCAGCACGTCTTCCATCTGCAGCGGGTGCAGGTCAAAATCCAGCATCAGGCGCTCCATCAGGGCCAGGTCGCCGTAGCCGCGCACATCAATCCAGTGCTTCAGTTCGGGATGGGTCCGGAAGGCCTCCCACAAGTCGTCGTAGCGTTCGTATTGGGCTTCCGCAAACGTTGTGTCGTCGTAGGAATACAGGTACAGGCGGGGCTTGAGGGCGCCCTGCCGAATGACGAGGGAGCCGGGCCGCTGGCCGAGGGTTTCGGTTTGGTGGCGGGCCTGCAGCGTGGCCTCCCGGTCCGTGATGCCGTAGTCGGTGCCGTGGTCGTCGTCGTGCTCATCCTGGTCCACGTCGGGAGGGTGCGCTGGTTTGGGGGCGTGGGGTATCGAAGTCATGGCGGGAAAGCGAATAGGGGCCGAAGGTAGCAAGGTGCCGGCCTGGTGCCGTACTTTGCCGGCCGCGTCCCACAATTGCCATTTGAAAATTACCGCACCCCTGGCTGAAGCCGAAACGCCGTTGCCCCGCGCCGCCGCCCGGCTGCGGGTTTGGCTGGCCGAGAGCGGGGCCGAAGGTCCCGCCGCGCCGCGCCTGCCGCTGGCCTTCGACTCTTTCCTGTACTTGCGGCCCGCGCACCAGGCGTTGCAGCCCGCCGCCGGGGTCGTGCTCAGTGCCTACCTGGAAGACCCGGCCGCCGGCCGCACTGTGGCCCAGCTGCACCTGGCCCTGGATGCGGTGCCGGGCCGGGCGCAGAGCCCGGCGCAGGCCCCTTTTGGCGGCGTACAGCTGGCGGCCGGCGTCTCAGTCGCGGACTTGCACGGCCTGCTGGAAGCGGTAGAAGCGGCCCTGGTGCAGCGGGGAATCCGGGAAGTTGCCCTGCGCGGCTACCCCTTCGCCTACGACCCCTCCGGGGCCGCCGTGCTGGCCGAAACCCTGCGCCAGCGCCGCTACCGCGTGGTACTGGCCGAGCAGAACTATCACCTCGACCCCGCCCGCCCTTACGAAGCGGGCCTGCACCCGTCGGAGCGCCGCCGCCTGCACAAATGCCAGCGCGCGGGCCTGCACTTCGAGCAGGAGCCGCCCTTCCTGCTGCCGGCCGCCTACGCTTTTATTCAGGCGTGCCGGCAGGAGCGGGGGCAGGCCTTGTCGCTGCCGCTGGAGCGGGTGCAGGAGCTATTCCAGCAATTTCCACGGGAGCATTTCCTGTTCTCCGTCCGCCAGCCCGACGGTGGTTGGGCGGCCCTCACCATTGCCATTCGGGTGAGCGAGCAGGTGCTCTACAATTTTTATCCGGCTAGTCCCCTACGCTGCAACTCCCTGAGCCCGGTGGTGCTGCTCAACGAAGGCCTGCACGCTTTCGCCAAAGCCAGTGATATCCGCGTGCTCGACCTCGGCACCTCCACCCTGGACACCGGCCCTAATGCCTCGCTGCTGCGCTTCAAGCGGCACCTGGGCGGCGTGGCCGGCCTGCGCCTGAGCTGGCGTAATTTTTAGTTGTTGGTTGTTAGTTGTCGGTTGCTAGTGCTGGCGCAATTCCCTAATAACCGACAACTAACAATCAACAACTAATAACACACTACCCTCGTGCCGCACGTTTCTACCACTTCATCAGCTCCGCGTCGCGCCATTTGGCGGGGCTTTGTGCGGGGCTCGCTGGGGGCGGGCGTGGCCGTGGTGGCGCGGGGCGCGGGGGCGCTTATTCTGAACAAGCTTTTCGCCGTGTACGCCCCGGTGGGCGGCCTCACCCTGCTGGCCCAGTTCCAGAACCTGATGGCCCTGCTCACCACCTTGCCCAACGACGGCGTGCACGTAGGCCTGGTAAAATACCTCGCGCCCCTGCGGCCGGGCAGCCTGCGTTACCGCGCTTGGTTGGGGGCGGCGGCGGGGCTCAATGCGGCGGCGCTGTTGGTTGGTGCCGTCGTACTGGCCAGCCGGGGGTTGCTGGGGTGGGGGTGGCCCAGCCTGGCCGCGTTTCTGCTCGGCATTGCGCTGCTCACGGGGCAGAGCCTACTGGGCGCGGCCCTGCTGGCGGCCGGGCGGCTGCGCGCCTACGTGAGCCTGACGGTGGTGCTGGCCGCGCTGGGCACCGGGGCGGCGGCGGCGGCGCTGTGGCGCAACTTGCCGCTGCCAGTGGTGCTGCTGGCCTATCTGCTGGCCCAGGGCCTCACGCTGCTGCCCGCGCTGGGGCTGGCGTCCCGGGCCGGCCTGCTCCGGCACTTGAAACTTTCATCTGCCATCAGCCGCGGGGCGGTGCGGGGGCTGAGCCAGTTTCTGCTCATGGCCGGAAGCTCGCTGCTCTTTGGCAAGGCGGTGGATTACGTGCTGCGCGACTACTTGCTAAGCACGTTTGGCCCGGCGCGCACCGATTTGTGGCAGACCGTGGCCAAGCTGTCGGACAACTACACGATGGTGTTTGCGGCGGTGATGGGCAGCGTCTTTTACCCCCGGCTGGCCGCGTTGGCGCCCGACCCGCGTGCGGCGCGGGCTTACCTGCGGGGCGTCCTGGGGCTGGTGGCGCCGGTGCTGGGCCTGGGCCTGGGGCTGATTTTTGCCTGTCGCGACTGGCTTTTGCCGCTGTTGTTTTCGCCGCAGCTGCTGGAGGCCCGGCAGTTTCTCGCGCCGCAGCTGCTGGGCGATTGGGCCAAGTTTTTGAGCTGGCTGTTCATTTTTCAGCTTAGCGCCAGGGCGCGCACCGGGCCGTACATCGCGGTGCAGGCCGGCTCGGCGGTGGTGTTTGGGGGCTTGCTGGTGGCGCTGCTGCCGCGGCTGGGTTTGCACGGGGCGGTGTGGGCCCACGCCGGGCGCTACGGGCTGTTGCTCGGGGCTTGCGTCGTCGCGCATGCGCTGGGCCCGAAGCGGGGATAAGGCTTTTCCGCCGTTCATTTGCGGCCCCTACGCCATGCCTGGTTCGTCCGTTTCTCTTTCTTCCACAAGTGAGCTGCCTTTGGTGAGCATCGTGGCGCTGTGCCACAACCACGCGCCATTCGTGCGCGAGGCGCTGGACTCTATCCGAAGCCAAACCTATCCGAACCTGGAAGTGTGGCTGGTTGATGATGCCAGCACCGACGGCAGCCCGGTTATTTTGCAGGAATACGCGGCCCAGAATCCCACTTGGCACTTGCTGCTGCTACCCGAAAACGTGGGCAACTGCCGCGCCTTCAATGCCGCTTTTTGGCAGAGCACTGGGCTGTTCGTTATCGATTTTGCCACCGATGACGTGCTGTTGCCGGAGCGGGTAGCCGAGCAGGTGGCCGTATTTGCGGCGGCGGCGCTCACTGTGGGCGTGGTGTACTCCAATGCCGAGCTGATGGCCGAGGATGGCCGCCTGCTGGGCCGGCATCACCGGCCCGACGGCCCCGGCCAACTGAAACCCCGGCCGGCCAGCGGCTGGGTATTTGCCGAGGTGCTGCGGCGGTATTTTATCAGCACGCCCACCATGATGATGCGCCGCGCCTGCCTCGAATCCCTGGGCGGCTACGACGAAACGCTGGCCTACGAAGACTTCGATTTCTGGGTGCGGGCCAGCCGCGACTGGCAGTTCCTCTACCTCGATGCCGTGACCACCCGCAAGCGCAAGCACCCGCGCAGCATGAGCAGCCGCGCCTATCAGCCGCACGACCCGTATTTGGCCTCCACCATTCGGGTCTGCGAAAAAGCCCTGGCCTTGCAGCGAACCCCCGACGAGCGTGCCGCCCTAGCCACGCGCCTGCGCTGGGAAATGCGCCAGGCCCTGCGCCGCGGCCGCTTCCCCGAAGCGCTGGCGCTGTTCGCCCTGCTGCGCCACACCACCAGGCCGACTGTACTGGACTTAGCTTTGGCCCTCGGAAGTAGGTTGGCCCGCTTGGGTTAGTTGCTGAATTGTTAATGCGCGCGCCAGCCACGCTTTTCACTGCGCACTAACAACGAATAACGAATAACCAGCAACTAAATAAAGCACCCGTGCCAAGTCATTTCCGATTAGCTGTTTTTGGCCGTGTGGTACTGTTGCCGGTGGCGCTGGTGCTGGCAACAGTAGTGGGGTTGGGTAGCTACTACGAAACCAGTGACGACGGCATCCTGGCCTGGCTTTTTTCGGGGGTGCTGGCGCTGGAGCCGGTTGCCGCCGTGCCGCTGTATTTCCACGGGTATGGGCACGTGCTGGCGGCGGCGTACGCGGCGGTGCCGGGGGTGGCGTGGCTGGGGTGGCTTACGGCGGCTTTGCTGTTGCTGGCTACGGTGCTCACATTCGCGGTGCTGGATGCGGTTTTTCGTGCGCGCTTCCGGCTGGGCGGGCGGGCGTTGGTGCTGGCGCTGGTGGTGTTTTTTGGCGTTGCGTGGCTGGAGCACTGGCTGTGGTTCAGCCACGTGCGGGTGGGCGTGCTGCTGGCGGGCGCGGGGGTGCTGTTTGCGGCCCAGCGGCCAAAGAATGGGGGCGCGCTGTTGGTCGGGCTGACTAGTTTGCTGGCGGCGTGGAGCATCCGGCCCAGTCTGGCAGTTTTGGGGTTTGGCGTGGCGCTGCCGGCAGCTTTTTGGCTGGCGGGTTCCTGGCGCCGGGCGGGGCCCGTGGTAGCGGGTGGCGGCCTGACGCTGGCGCTGGCCTTTGGCGTAGCGGCCGCAGTGGCCACCCCCGCCGAAAGCCGGGCGCAGCGCCAGTACCAGTCCCTGGCCCGTATTCTCGACTTCAACCAGCTGGCGCCCCGGCCCCGCACGCCCGCCGATAGCCTCGGCACGGCGGCGGTTAACCTTTGGTTACTCGGCGATACGACCGTGGTAAATGAGGGCCTGATTGACCGGGCCTATGTTTTCAACGCCCGAATTTTTGTGGGTAGCGTGGTGCTGGCCAAGCTGGTTTTGCGCGCCGGATTGTTGGGGCGCGACTATTTCCCCCTGCTTCTGGCGCTGGCCGTTACGGCGCTGATGGTGGCCCGCTGCCGTGCGAAACAACGCGCGTTTTGGCTCGTGCAAATCGGGTTTTTCGGGGTGGTTACTTTATTCGCCGGCTTGCTCAAATTGCCCCCGCGAATTGCCTTGCCCATCCTCGATTTCTGGGTGCTGGCCAATCTGATTTTTCTGGCGGGCACCGCGCGGCCTGCGGTTTCCAGGTCGTCGCATCCGGGCCAAGAAAACGAAGTGCCAATTACCGTTTTCCGGCCGTTGTGGCCCCCGCATTGGCGCCGGCTGGCCTGGGGCTTGAGCGTGCTGATACTGACGCTCTACGCAATCAAAACCACCCACCGCCGCTACGTGCTGAGCGCCGAGCGGCACCGCCACGAAACGGCGCTGCGGCAGCTCAGGCAACAGGCCCAGGGCGCCGTGCTGGTACTGGGCGGCACCACCGATTTCCTCAAAAGTCTCTCCCCGTTTCATACCTGGTATCCGGGCGCAACGGCCACGCTGCTGCTCACCGGCTGGCAATCGCAGGACCCCTCACAGGTTCGGCTGCGGCAACGGCTGCTGGGCCCGGCCGACCCCACCAACGCCCTGCGCCGTTTGGCCGGCGCCGCGCCGCCCGCCCAGTGGCTGCTTACCGCCGAAACGGCGCAGTGGCTGAACCGTCGTTTTCGATATGAAGCCGAATCAGATTCAATAGTTGAGCTGCGGCCCCTGGCGACATTGCCCGCTGATACTTCCTTCCGGTTTTACCAGCCGGTACTGCGCTGATGCGGCCCCGGAGTAGCCGGGTTTGACCGCTGATTTGGAGTAGCGCACGGTAATTGCCGGTCAGCAGGGCACCAATGCCATAATTTTATACCCGGCCCGGCGTCCCCACAGCGGACCTTTGCTCCGCCAAAAGCGTTTCATTACTTATTACCCACGTTTTCGTGCCTCCTTTTATGCTCTCCTCCACCATGACTTCCCGCGCCGAAGTTCTCCAGCATATGGAGGGCTTTTTGAAAGCCAATATGAACACCTTCCTCAAGAGTGTGGAAGACAGCTGGCAGCCTGCCGACTATCTGCCGGACTCACGGAAGGATACTTTTTTTGATGAGGTGAAGGAGCTGCGCGAGCGGGCCGGTAACCTCAGCTACGACCTGCTGGCCGTGCTCATCGGCGACACCATCACCGAGGAAGCGCTGCCCAACTACGAAGCCTGGTTCCACGAGCTCGACGACCTGAACCGCGACCCCGACAACGGCTGGGCCGAGTGGATTCGGGGCTGGACCGCCGAGGAAAACCGCCACGGCGACCTACTCAACCGCTACCTCTACCTCAGCGGGCGCGTGAACATGCGCGAGTTTGAGGTATCCACCCAGTACCTCATCAACGACGGCTTCGACCTGGGCACGGCCCACGACCCGTACCGCGCGTTTGTGTACACCAGCTATCAGGAGCAGGCCACCAACATCTCGCACCGCCGCGTGGGCCAGCTTGCCCGCACCGCCGGCGACGACCAACTCTCCAAAATCTGCGGTATGATTGCCGGCGACGAGAACCGCCACGCCCGCGTCTACAAAACCTTTGTGGAGAAAATCTTCGAAGTGGACCCCAGCGAAATGATGCTGGCCTTCGAGGACATGATGCGCAAGAAAATTGTGATGCCCGCCCACTACATGCGCGAAATGGGCGTTGAAATGGGCAAGACCTTCGGCCACTTCACCGACGCTGCCCAGCGCATCGGCGTGTACACCAGCGCCGACTACACCGACATCCTGGACTCGCTCATTCACGACTGGAAAATCGAGCACATCACCGACCTCAACGGCCCCGCCGAAAAGGCCCGCGACTACATCATGGCCCTGCCCAACCGCCTGCGCCGCGTGGCCGACCGCATGCCCGTGCCCAAGCTGGAATACAAATTCAAATGGATTTCGTAAGTACTGCGTGGAAATGAAAAAAAGCGGCCGGCCCTCGTAGTGAGGGTCGGCCGCTTTTTTCGTCATGTTGCTCAGTCAAGTTGTTCAGCCGACGTATTGCTTACCGGTTTCGGCCGGAGCTACTTCTCCACTTTCACGCCTTTCCAGAACGCCACGCGGCCTTTGATTTCCTTGGCGGCGTCCTTGGGCTCGGGGTAATACCAAGCGGCGTCCTTGTTCTTTTCGCCGTTCACACTCAGCGAATAGTAGCTGGCGCGGCCTTTCCAGGGGCAGGAAGTCTGGGCTACGCTGTCCTCAAAAAACTCCTTCTTGATAGAATCGGCGGGGAAGTAGTGGTTGTTTTCTACCACCACGGTTTCATCGCTCTCGGCAATGACGGTATTGTTCCAAATGGCTTTCATAAATTGTGAGGTAAGCTTTAGCTTGCCGTTCTGCAAAAGTGCAGCCGGGGTTAGACAACTGACGGCAAGCTAAAGCTTACCGTACGACACTGAACATAACCTGCGCCGGTGTTGTTTTCCGGGCCTATCCTGAAAGAAAATATATATGGCCGTTGGCTTCCGATTCCGCGATTTTGTGCCCGAAGACCAGCCCGAAAAGGGGTTTGAGTCGTTGTTTAAGCTGTTTATGCAGCTCGTTACCATCACTTCCGGCGATGTGGGCGAGGCGCTGCAATGGCTCAACGAGCTGGATAAGCAATACGGCCTCACCGACGACAACTACGGCATGGGCAACTTCATCGACGACCTGAAGAAAAAGGGCTATATCGATGAGAATGAGCAGCAAAAGGGCGAATTTAAGATTACGCCCAAAACCGAGCAGGGCATCCGCAAAAGCGCGCTGGAGGAGATTTTCGGCAAGCTGAAAAAGAGCAGCACTGGCAACCACCGCACCCCGCACACTGGCCAGGGCGACGAGCAGAGCACCGACCTGCGCGAATTCCGCTTCGGCGACTCGATGGAATCCATCCAGATGACCGAATCTATCCGCAACGCCCAGCTCAACCACGGCATGGAAAGCGGCGAATTCATGTTGACCGAGGGCGACCTGGAAGTGCGCGAAAACGAGCACAAGTCCCAGACCAGCACCGTGCTGATGATAGACATCTCGCACTCCATGATTCTCTACGGCGAAGACCGCATCACGCCCGCCAAAAAGGTGGCCATGGCTCTGGCCGAGCTGGTGAAGCAGAAGTACCCCAAGGATTTCCTCGACGTCATCGTGTTCGGTAACGACGCCTGGCAGATTGAAATCAAGGATTTGCCCTACCTGCAAGTGGGCCCGTACCACACCAACACCGTGGCCGGCCTGGAGCTGGCCATGGACCTGCTCCGCAAGCGCAAAACGCCCAACAAGCAGATATTTATGATTACCGACGGCAAGCCGACCTGCCTGAAAGAAGGCAACGGCTACTACAAAAATGCCTTCGGTCTCGACCGTAAAGTGGTGAACAAGACCCTGAACCTGGCCGCCGCCGCCCGCCGCATTCACATTCCCATCACCACCTTCATGATTACCTCCGACCCGTACCTGCAGAAATTTGTGGAGGAATTCACAGAGGTGAACCAGGGCAAAGCCTACTATTCGGGCCTCAAGGGCCTGGGGCATCTGGTGTTCGAGGACTACAAGAAAAACCGCCGCAAGACGCTGTAACTAACCGAAAAAAGCGGTGCCACTCGGCGCCGCTTTTTTTAGGCCTGGTTTCCTGCTTAAGGAACGTCTGGTTTACCGCGAAAGCTCCTCCAACTGGCGTTTTTCGCGGGCACTCAGGCTTTCCAAGCCCTTGTGGTTGATTTTATCGAGCAGCTTGTCCAGGTCGGCTTCCTGCTGGCTGATGCTGGTTTGGTAACGGTCGTCTACCGTCTGGTAGCCGGGCGCGGGCGCTAAGGCGTTGTTCAGCATCAGCGCGCCCGGCTTTTTGATGAGCAGGACGAAGAACGCAACCGCCGGCACCAGGATGGCGGCAATAGTGAGGTAGTTGGTTTTCAGTAGTTCGGGATAAAGCATGAGGACGCCCAGCAGGCCCACCAGCCCGCCGCCCAGGTGGGCATCGTGCCCAATGTTGCCGAGCCGCTTGCTGATGCCGTAGGCGCAGAACAGCACGTAGAGCAGGCCATAAAGCCAGCCGGGCACGTACACGCCCAGTAGGCCCACCTCCACATCAGGAATCAGGGTGATGGTGGCAAACACGAGGCCGCTGATGGCCCCGGAGGCGCCCACGGCCGTGTAGTCGTTTTCGCGGCGGTGCAGCAGCAGGGCCAGCAGGTTGCCACCCAGCAGGCTGGCCCCGTACAGCAAAAGGTAGTTGCGGTAGCCCAGCAACAGTTCGACCACGCTGCTGAAACAGTAGAACGTGACCACGTTGAACAGCAGGTGCACCCAGCCGGCGTGCAGCAGCCCCGAGGTGAATAACCGGTAGTACTGCCGGCCGTAGCGAATGTCCTTCACCCGAAACGCATACTGGTCGAGGTATTCCGGCTTTTTAAAACCCTGGTAGGAAACCAGCAGGGTGATAATCAGGACGGCCAGGCCGGCAATGCCAAAATCATTCATGGGAGGGCAGCGAGCAGCCGAAAGGCAAGAAGTGAAGCAGGGAAACCGGCCGGTGGCGGTCCGGCCTGGTTCGGGCCGCGAAAGGTAAAGCCGGTCCGTTACTTTTCAACCCCAACCAGCCCGGCCCGGCTGCGGATGCCAACTTCCGGGTCGCTCCTGAACCTCAGCCCGCCTTTCCCGGTTAAGCCCCCTGGGAAGTCCCTTTCCCGCCAACTTCTTCTATGAATCACTCCGAACATATCACCACCCTCGGCCAGCTTAAAAAGTCCGGCTACAAATCCCGCTCGGTGAAAGCCGAGCTTCGTGAAAACCTCATTCGCAAGCTGCGCCTGAAAGAGGACGTGTTTCCCGGCATCTTCGGCTACGAGGAAACCGTGATTCCGGAGCTGCAGCGCGCCATTCTGGCCGGGCACCACATCAACCTGCTGGGTTTGCGCGGCCAGGCCAAAACCCGCATTGCCCGCCTGCTCATCAACCTACTCGATGAGTACATGCCCGTGGTGGCCGGCGCCGAGCTGAACGACGACCCGCTACAGCCGCTATCGGTGTTTGCCAAAAACCTGATTGCCGAGCACGGCGACGACACGCCCGTGACCTGGATGCACCGCAACGACCGCTACACCGAGAAGCTGGCGACGCCCGACGTGTCGGTGGCCGACCTCATCGGCGACGCCGACCCCATCAAAGCCGCCACGCTGAAACTGCCGTATTCCGATGAGCGGGTGATTCACTTCGGCCTGATTCCGCGGGCGCACCGGGGCATTTTCGTGATTAACGAGCTGCCCGATTTGCAGGCCCGCATTCAGGTGTCGCTGTTCAATATTTTGCAGGAAGGCGACATTCAGATTCGTGGTTTCAAGGTGCGGCTGCCGCTCGATATCCAGTTCGTGTTCACGGCCAACCCCGAGGACTACACCAACCGCGGCAGCATCGTGACGCCGCTCAAGGACCGGATTGACGCCCAGATTATCACGCACTATCCCAAGTCTATCGAAATCGGCAAGCGCATCACCAAGCAGGAAGCCCGTATCAAAGACGAGCAGAAGGGCATGGTGACCAGCAACGAAGTCATCCACGACCTGGTGGAGCAGGTGGCCGTGGAGGCGCGCGGCTCCGAGTTTGTGGATGCCAAGTCGGGTGTGTCGGCCCGCCTCACCATCTCGGCCTACGAGCAGGTCATTGCCGGGGCCGAGCGCCGGGCGCTGCTCAACGGCGAAGAACAGACGTACGTGCGCCTGGGCGACTTCATTTCGGCCGTGCCTGCCGTGACTGGCAAGGTGGAGCTGGTGTACGAAGGTGAGCAGGAGGGAGCCGGCATCGTGGCCGAGAAGCTGATGGGTAAGGCCATCCGCACGCTCTTCCTCCAGTATTTTCCTGACCCCGATAAGAGCAAGAAGCTCAAGAACCGTGTGTCGCCCTACAAGGCCATTCAGGAGTGGTTTGGCAACGGCAATACGCTGGACCTGCTGCACGACGCCGATGCCGCCACCTACCGCAAGGCCCTCGACGACGTGCCCGGCCTGCGCGACATCGTGACCGAGCTGCACCCCAAGGAAACCCCCGAGCACACGTACTTCCTCATGGAATTCCTGCTCCACGGCCTGGCCGAGCACAGCCTGATTTCGCGCAACCGCCTCACCGCCGGCGCGCAGTTCAAGGACCTGCTGTCGTCCATGTTCACCATGCCCACCTTCGGCGATGATGACGACGAGGATGAGGACGAAGAGGAAAAGCCGCGCCGCCGCCGCTAAGTAGCGGCACCTCACCCCCAGCCCCTCTCCTCAGGGAGAGGGGAGTCAGACGATTGGCAAAAACGCCCCGCGTACCGATTGGTGCGCGGGGCGTTTCACGTTCATGCCAGGAGGAGGGTGTAGAATTCTTATATTGCCTGAAAACCCCGCCTTTATGCGTCGTCTCCTGTTAGCGTTGCTGTCGAGTGCCGGCGTGTTTGCCTGGGCTCCCACGTCTGCCCAAACCCTCGCGCCCAAGCCCGCCGTGCCGGGCAAAACCGTGGCCCAGACCCTGGCCCTGCTAGGCCTGGCCTCCAAATTCTACGCGGCCACCAAAGCCGCCCGGCTCGACTCGCTGCTGAACCAGCCCACGGTGCCCACCACCGTATTCGTGCCCACCAACGCCGCGTTTTCCCGCCTCGAAGCCACGGGCCTGGGGCGGGCCAGCACCACCGGCCAGGGCCTCGACCCCCACCAGTTGGAGCTGCTGCTGCGCTTCCACGTAGTGCCCGGCCGCTACCCCACCGAGGCCCTGAAAGCCGGCCAGACCCTGCGCACGCTCAACCCCGCGTTTGCGGTCAAAATCACGGCCCAGGGCCCCCGGCTCTTCGTGAGCGGCACCAACACCGCCCCGGTCGAGCTGGCCAATGCCTACATCGTGTGCAACAATGGCGTCATCCACCTCATCGAGGAGGTGATGATACCGTTTAAGCGGGCTGCTTCCGTGGGCTCGGGTAGCCATTAGTCACGCTACCTGTTAGTTGGTAAAAGCAAAAAGGCGACCCCATCGTGGGGTCGCCTTTTTTACGATTGGCCTGTTGCAGCGGCCCGGATGGCCTGAGCTATTGCCAGGTGTCGGTGCGCGTCTGGCTGGTGCCGCTGGGGGTGAAGGTTCGGTTGGCGCCGCCTTCCCACAGCACAGTACCGCCCGCGTCCTTACGAATGTATTTGTAGCTCACCACCGTGCCGCTGGTCAGGTTGATGGTGCCTTTCCACACCGGCCACGTCGCGCCGCTGAGCTTGATGGCGTTGGCCGTGTTCCAGGAGCCAAGCTGGGCGGTGCTGCCCACCACGTACACGTCCTGGCCGCTCACGGTGTTCGAGTAGTTCACGTTGAATGCCACGGCCGTGGTGCCCGTGCCGCCGCCGGTGGGCGGAGGGGTGGTGGTAGTGCCGCCGGTGGGCACCCACACGGCGTAGGAGCGGGCCCCCACCGGGAACACCGCGTAGCCGCTGGCGTTGGTGCTGATGGTGCCGCCGTTGTTGCCGGTGGCATCCGTCAGTGATACGCTTTTGAAGGGCGTGGTGATGCCCTTGCTGGCCGCGCCGCCGCCGTCGTTCAGCAGCATCAGCAGGCCCTTGTGGGTGGCGTCGCCGGCGCGGGAATAGGCATACACGTTGGCGTCGTTCACGCTGGTGTACTCCGAAGCCGCGCCGTAGCCATTGGCCTTGCGAATGGCGATGAGCTTCTTGATTTGCCCGCCCAGGCCGTACTCGTAGTAGTCGCGGTAGAACACGCAGGGGTAGCCCTTGTCGCGGGTCAGAATGTAGGCGTAAGCCAGCATCTTGAGGTTGGCAACCGGTGAAAACAGCGCGCCGGTGCTGTGGTCGGTGTCGTGGTTGTCCACGAAGCTCACCGACAGCGCGCCGTTGGCCTCGGTGAAGCCGGCAAATTGCAGGCCGCGCATGTCCCAGCTGCCGTTGCCGTTGCTCATGTCGTTGAACAGGTAGTGCAGCGGCACGTCGAAGAGGCTGGTGCGGCCCCCGGTGGCGGCGGCGTAGTTGTTCAGGTCGCCCAGGTTGCGGTACCAGGCCTCGCTCACGGCAAAGCGGCCGCTGGTGCCCTTCACGGCATCGAGCCACTGGTTCACGAAGGGCGTGTACATGTGCTTGGTAGCGTCGAGGCGGTAGCCGTCGAGCTGGAGCTTATTGGTAATCCAGTTGCCCCAGCCAATGGTTTCGTTAACGTTCGAGGAGTTGTTGTTGTACTGAATTTCGGAGCCCAGCAGGTTGTCGTAGGCATCGCCGTTGGCGTAGGGCTGAAAGTCGTAGGCTTTCCACTGGTACCAGCCGTTGTTGGGCGCCTGCTGGGTAGCGGTGAAGTTTTGCCAGTGCCACTGGTAGCTGCTGTAGGTATTGTTGCGGCCGGGGTAGGTGAAGCTCGTGTACACGTTGTACTGCCCGTTGGCTATCTCCTGGTTATCGGCCGAGGTGAAGTGGTTCATTACCATGTCTTCGTACACCTGCACGCCCTGGCCGTGCAGCGCCCCAATGGCGCTCTGCAGCTGCCCAATGGTGCCGTAGCGCGTAGCCACGGTGCCCTTCTGGTTGAACTCGCCCAGGTCGTAGCGGTCGTACACCCCGTAGCCCACGTCCAGTCTGCCCGAGCCCTTGTAGGCCGGTGGCAGCCACAGGGCCGTGATACCGGCCTGGCTCAGCTCAGTGGCTTTGCTGCCCAGGTTCTGCCACCAGCTGCCGGCCGGCGTGTTGGTGGGCACGTCCCAGTAAAAGCCCTGCATCATTACCCCGTTGGCCACGGTGGCATTGGCAGCGGTGGGGGCAACCGGCACCGGCGCGCTGGCCGTGGGGTTGAGGTTTTCTTTGGCGCAGCCGCCCAGCGTGAGCAGGGCAGCAGCCAAAGCGGCGCGGATGGTGCCGCGAAGCAATGTTTCCATAATGGGTGGGAATTTTAGTGAGAACGATTGCAAGGTATAGGGCCGAACTACCTGGTCAAAAGTTCAAAATTCGGGCAATTATGGGAATCGTAATTTGTAAGAGTAAATAGTGAATTTTATTGAAAAAAGCAAATTACCCAAACGTTTGGGATTATATTTTTAATAAAATAGGCTTAAAAAATAAATTTCTTCAAAATATAGTAGCTTGTATATGCAGCTCTATAACGTCTCGGCCGCCCGAAATAACACCAAATCCGGCCCGGCCGATTAGTCGCCTATGCGGCCCGTGCCCAGCCACCGCGCCACGGGGTAGCGGTTGTGGCCCGCCTCGTGGTAAGCCGAGTTTTGGTACACCCATTCGAGTTGGGCCGGGCCGTTGGCGGCAAAGGCGGGGTTGTCCTGCTTCAGCTTTTCCAGTCGCGCGCGCAGCGGGGCATTGGCCCGGAGCAGGTCGGCGGCTACGTCCTCAAACACGTAGTCGGAGAAGTGTTCTTTCTGCTGGAGTATGCTGTCGAAAAAGCCCCATGCAAAAAAGGAATCGGTGGCCTGCGGCTCCAGCGTCTCCAGCAGGTAGCGCACGGGCACGTTGCCTTCGAGGTACACCACGTAGTCGCCCGGCTGGTAGGTGGCGGTTTCGGTGGCCGTGCGCAGCCTCACTTGGCTGTGCAGGTAGTGCCCCTCGTAGGGCCGGGGCGTGGACTTGAAATCCTCCACATAGTACACCTCCACGGGCACGCGCACTTCCTTGGTGAGTGGCGTCAGGCTCGCGCCGTTGCGGCGCAGCAGGTCCGCCACTTCGCCCCAGGCCTGGGGAATGAGGTAGGCCGTGGGCCGGCGGGCGGTGGCGGTGGGCTGGTAGGTGTTGAAGTAGGGCACGGGCCGGGTAAAGGGCGCGGCGCGGTCGTAGTAGAGGCGGGGCTGCCCGCTCACGTCGCTGGGCTTCGTGCGGCCCTCGTAGCCGCGGAACTGCACCGTTTCGGTCTGGCTTTCGTCCAGGGTCCAGGCCAGGGGGAAAGTGGTTTGGGTGGCCAAGTCGGCGGTAGCCTGGGCGCGGGCGGCGGCGAGCGACCCGGCCTGCGCGGCCACGGTTTCGAGCATGGTTTTCAGGAAGTCGTAGGTGGCATGCACGCGGGGCGCGTACGCCTTGAGCATGTGCGTCTCGGGCATGAAGCCGATGGTGTTGAACAGGGCCGCGTAGCCGGTGGAGTAGCGCGGCGATTCCAGAAAAGCCCGCAGGCCGCTCTCGGGCGTCGGTCCCTCAAAGTCCACGTAGGGCGTCATGGGCCATTTTTTTTGCGCCATGCCCTTGTACAGGGCCGGCAGCAGCTGGCCTTGCAGGTAGCGCCCCAGCGCCGGCGCCAGCTTGCTGTGCTGGGTGGCGATGAGCGTCATCGTGTACTGGTAGTCGGCCCCGTTGGAGGTGTGGGTTTCCACGAATACATCGGGCTGCCACTTCTGAAACAGCGCCGCAAACGAGCGGGCATTGCGCGAGTCCTGCTTGATGTAGTCGCGGTTCAAATCGAGGTGGCGGGCGTTGCCCCGAAAGCCGTAAGAAGCCGGGCCGTTCTGGTTCACGCGCGTGGTGCTGTTGCGGTTCAGGGCGCCGCCCACATTGTAGATGGGCACGATAACCACGGTCACCAAATCCAGCAGCTTTTGCAGCTTGGGCTGCTGCATCAGGTCGCGGGCCAGCATCATGCTGGCGTCGATGCCCTCCGGCTCGCCAGGATGAATGCCGTTTTGGATGAACAGGACGGGCTTGCGTGCGGTAAGCTTTAGCTTGCCGTCCAGGTTCCGGGTTTCTGCTGACGGCAAGCTAAAGCTTACCGCACTGCTCAGCACCACCTCGTGCAGGGGCTGGCCCGAGTCGGTGGGCCCGGCCTCGGCCAGGTGCATTTGCTTCGGGTAGGCCGCGGCCAGCTTCTTATAGTAGGCCACGCATTCGGCGTGGGTGGCCGTGGTGTTGCCGGCCGGGTCGTTTTCAAACGGCGTGCGCCAGGCCGGCGCCGGGGCCGGAAGGAGGGAAGTAGTCATGAGCGCGGCCGCGAGTAAAAGAGTAAGCATGCCGCAAAAGAACGAACTCCCCTCCTTACCAAGGAGGGGACGCTGGCGCGAAGCGCCAGCTGGGGTGGTTGTAGGCGTTGGCCCGCGCATTGGGGCGGCGTTGGCCCGCGCATTGGGGCGGCGTTGGCCCGCGCATTGGGGCGGCGTTGGCCCGCGCATTGGGGCGGCGTTGGCCCGCGCATTGGGGCGGCGTTGGCCCGCGCATTGGGGCGGCGTTGGCCCGCGCATTGGGGCGGCGTTGGCCCGCGCATTGGGGCGGCGTTGGCCCGCGCATTGGGGCGGCGTTGGCCCGCGCATTGGGGCGGCGTTGGTTCGCGCGTTGGCGCTGGCGTTGGTTCGCGCATTTAGTCGTCAACCAACGTCAGCCTGACGCCCACAACCACCCCAGTTCAAACCAAAGGTTTGAACATCCCCTCCTTGGTAAGGAGGGGAGTTCATTACTTCCTTACCAGCCTACCGCACGCGGCTGCCAAACAGCCGCTCATCCAAACTGTAGCGCCCTGGCCCGGCCAGCAGCAGGCCCAAAAACACAAACGCCGATTCCAGCGCGTGCGCGTAGCCGCCGAAGCCGTCGCCCTTGCTCAGGTGCATCACCGTGGCCATTATCATGGTGACGAGTAGGCCGAAGCAGGCCAGCCGGAACCAGAGGCCCACGGCTAGCAGCAGCCCGCCGCCAAATTCCGCCAGGGCCGCCAGAAAACCCCAGAACGTGGGTGCGAAGCCCAGCCCCACGCTGCCCATCACCCCGCCGAGGCTAGCCCAGGCCTCCGGGCCGCCGGCCAGCTTGGGAAAGCCGTGCACCATAAACATGACGCCCAGCCCGACGCGTAGCAGCAGTAAACCCAGGTCGTGAAAGCGGTAACGGTTGTTGAAAATCATTGGGATGTAAAGTGAAGTGAGCGTTTCAAACCGCTAATTACGACGGCTACGCTATAACGTGCTGCGTTTGGCTTCAAAACATTTTTCAACCGGCGGCGGTAGGCGAGGGGCCTACCTTTGCAGCCGGCCCGGCCGGGCTTTACCCTTTTACTCCTGATTTTATGGCAGCTTCCCGCCCCCTTATTCTTGTTTCCAACGACGACGGCATCACGGCACCCGGCATCCGCTGCCTGGTCGAAACCATGCAGGCCCTCGGGGCCGAAGTGGTGGTCGTCGCCCCCGATTCCCCGCAGTCCGGCATGGGCCACGCCATCACCATCGGCCACCCGCTGCGCCTGTCCAAAAACCCGATTTTTGGCTCCGATGTCGAAGCCTACGAATGCTCCGGCACCCCGGCCGACTGCGTAAAAATCGCCAAGCATTATGTGCTGAAGGACCGCACGCCCGACCTCGTGGTTTCCGGCATCAACCACGGCTCCAACGCCTCGGTGAACGTGCTGTACTCCGGCACTATGTCGGCCGCCATCGAAGCCGCCATTGAGGGCCTGCCCGCCGTGGGCTTCTCGCTGTGCGAGTACGGCCCGAACGCCGACTTCTCGCACGCCGCCGAGTGGGTGAGCCAGGTGTGCCGCCACGCGCTGGAGCACGGCATTCCCGCCGGTACGGCCCTGAACGTTAACATTCCCAAAAACTCGGATACGCCCATTGCCGGCCTGCGGCTGGCCCGGCAGGCCCGCGCCAAGTGGCAGGAGGAGTTCGACCGCCGCCTCGACCCCTATCAGCGGCCCTACTACTGGCTCATCGGCTCCTTCGTCAACCTCGACCACGGTACCGATACCGACGAGTGGGCCCTGGCCAACAACTACGTTTCCGTGGTGCCCTGCCAGTTCGACCTCACCGCCTACGCCGGGCTTCAGCAGCTTAGCACCGCGTGGCAGCTGCCCCTGCCCGTGGGTGCCGAAGTGGCCGCCCCGCCGCAGCCCGTGCCCTCCGGCGACTACGGCCCCGCCTCGCTGGGCTAGCCGGTTGGGCGGCCCGTTGCCGCCGCTTCCGACAGCGGTGGCAACGGGCTTACCCGATAATGAGTTAATTTGTGGACCAGTCCCAATCCGCTTCCTCCAAAACCTGTTCCATGACGGTACGTCACTTTCTCTGTTTTTTATTACTGGCCGGTCTGGCCCTCTTCGGCGGCGCTGCGGCCCAGGCGCAGCGCCGGTCGCAGGGCAAGGTAAAGCCGCTGGTAACCACCATCTACCTGGTGCGCCACGCCGAAAAAGACACCATCGGCAACCCCAAAGACCCGGCGCTGACGGCCGTGGGCGAGGTCCGCGCCCTGGCTTTGCGCAAAGAGCTGGCCCCCCGCAAGCCCGAGATATTGTTCACCACCGACACCAGGCGGACGCGCGCCACGCTGGCGCCCCTGGCCGCCGCCCTGAACCTGGAGCCCCAGGTTTACAGCGGGCGCGAGACCACGGCCCTGGCCCAACGTCTGCGCCGCGAGTTTATGGGCAAAACCGTGGTAGTGGTCGGCCACTCCAATACGCTCATTCCGCTGATTGAATCCCTGGGCGGCACCTCGCCGGTCGAGCAAATCGGTGACGATGAGTACGATTACCTGTTCACCGTCCGCATCACCGAAGGGGCGTTGCCCAAAGTAGGGGTGCAGGGCTACGGCCCCGAGCGCCGGCTGCTGCCCACCGACAAGGCCGCCGACCAGCGCTAGGCGCACCGAGCCGTGTACTTTAGTGCCGGGCGCCGGTTTCGGGGCCCTCTATTTTCTTTTATGAACAAGATGAATTCTGCCGCCTGGTACCGGCGCCTGGCCCTGGCTGCGGCCTTGCTGACCGGCCTGGCCCCCGCGCACGCCCAACGGGCTTCCAAAAAAGCCAAAGCCACCCAGGCCACCGCTCAGGCCAGCCGCGTCGACCCTACCGATTCGCTGGCCCTGCGCAAAATATTTGATGAAGCCCTGCTGCGTGGGCAGAGCTACGAAAACCTGCGCTACCTCACCGGTACCATTGGGGCCCGGCTTTCGGGCTCGCCCCAGGCCCAGCAGGCCGTGGAGTGGGGCAAGCTCACCATGGAAAAAGCGGGGTTCGACCGCGTTTACCTGCAGGAAGTGATGGTGCCGCACTGGGTGCGCGGCAACAAGGAGCGGGGCGAAATCGTGGGCAACAAGGGCAAGGAAATTAAAGTGGCCCTGTGCGCCCTGGGCGGCTCGGTGGGTACCAATGGCAAGCTCAAGGCCGGCGTGGTGGAAGTGCGCAGCTTTGAGGAGCTGCGCAACTTGCCCGAAGCCGACGTGAAAGGCAAGTTCGTGTTCTTCAACCGGCCATTCGATGATGCCCTTATTGAGTCCGGTACGGCTTATGGCCGGGCCGGCGACCAGCGCCGTAGCGGTGCCAGCGAGGCCGCCAAGCGCGGTGCAGTGGGCGCCCTGGTGCGCTCCCTCACCAGCGCCCGCGACGATAACCCGCACACGGGAACCATGAGCTACGACCCCGCCGTGACCAAAGTGCCGGCCGCCGCCCTCAGCACCCTGGCCGCCGACCAGCTGAGCCTGCTGCTCAAAGCCAACCGCGACCTGGAGTTTGAGCTGCAGATGGAATGCCAGACCCTCCCCGATGAGAAAAGCTACAACGTGGTGGGCGAAATCAAAGGCTCCAAATATCCCGAGCAAATCATCACCGTAGGCGGCCACCTCGACTCCTGGGACCTGGGCCAGGGCGCCCACGACGACGGCACCGGCGTGGTGCAGAGCATCGAGGCGCTGCGCCTGCTGCGCGCCACCGGCTTCCGGCCCGAACGCACCGTGCGGGCCGTGCTCTTTATGAATGAGGAAAACGGCAACCGGGGCGGCATCGAGTACGCCCGCCTGGCGGCCCTGAACAAGGAAAACCACCTCGTCGCCATTGAGTCGGATGGTGGCGGTTTCACGCCCCGCGGTTTCAACGTGGAAGCGGAGCCGGCCATGCTGGCTAAGCTGGCCGTGTGGGGGCCGCTGCTGGAACCCTATCACGCCAGCAGCCTCAAGGCCGGCCACGGCGGCACCGACATCGGCCCCCTGAAAGCGGCCGTCAATCCCAAAGCCCTCATCGGCTACGACGGCGACTCGCAGCGCTACTTCGACATCCACCACACCGCCGCCGATACCTTTGATAAGGTGCACAAGCGCGAGCTGGAGCTGGGCGGTGCCAGCATGGCCTCGCTCATTTATTTGCTGAGTAAATACGGTTTGTAGGGGCTTGGTGCTGTATTGCTTGGTCCGTTGTAATCTGGTGTCAACTCCAGGCCAGGGGGTGAGGTCCACACCAGATTACGACTGACCCAAAAGAAAGGAAATTACTGGCCCGGTAACGCCGGAATTAACAGCGTGTGAAAAAAAACTGGGTGTGCCTGTGGGTGAGTTTGGGACTGCTGGCTGGGGCGGAAGGGGCCTGTGCGCAACGCCCGGCTGCGGCCCCGGCTACGCGCTACTGGGTAACGCTGAGCGACAAAAAAGGCGTTTCCTTCGACCCCAGGCGCTACTTTTCGCCGCAGGCCCAGGCGCGGCGGCAACGGCAGCAGCTGCCTGCTTTTGAGGCCAGCGACCTGCCCGTGCGGCCCGACTACCTCGCCGGCATCACCGCCGTTGCCGACACAGTGACGCTGGTAAGCCGCTGGTTTAATGCCGTGGCTTGTCGGGCCACGCCCCGTCAGGCCGCCGCCTTGCAGCACCTGCCCGGCGTAGCCAGCGTGGTGGCCTGGCCCCAGGCCGCCGGCGCAATAGCCGCCCGCCAAGCCGGTGCTTCGCTCGAAGGGGAACCGACCACGCCACTCAAACCCATCTCGGCCAACGACTACCTGCTGGCCCGCCGCCAGACGGCCCACCTCGACGGCCCCGCCCTGCGAGCCGCGGGCCTGGAAGGTCACGGCGTCCGGATTGCCGTGTTCGACGTAGGTTTCCGGGGATTGCTGGCGCATCCGGCCTTTCAGGAGCTGGTCAAAAACAAGCAGATTATCGCCACCCGCGACTTCCTTCGCAACCGCGACGACGTGTACCAGAGCGGCAGCCACGGCACCGAAGTAATGGGCTGCCTGGCCGGCCGGCTCCCGGCGGCTGCTGGCGGCGCGCCGGGCCCGGCCCTGGGTTTGGCGCCGGCTGCCGGCTACCTGCTGGCCCGCACCGAGCAGCTGGGCCGCGAGCGCTACGCCGAGGAAGAAGCCTGGCTGGCCGCCGCCGAATGGGCCGACCGCCTGGGGGCGGACATCATCAGCTCCTCGCTGGCGTACACCGAGCAGCGGTATTTTCCGGAGCAGATGAACGGCCGCCGCAGCCTGGTGTCGCGCGCGGCCAACCTGGCGGCCCGCAAGGGCATGCTGGTGGTGAGTGCCGCCGGCAACGACGGCGACAACGACTGGGTGCGCATTGGCACGCCGGCCGATGCTGACTCGGTGCTGGCCGTGGGCGGCCTCGACCCCGAAACCGGGCTGCACGTGGATTTTAGCTCCTACGGCCCCACGGCCGACCGCCGCCCCAAACCCAACCTGGCCGCCTTTGGCATTGTGCTCACCACCACGCCCAGGGGTTATGAGCGGCTGGAGGGTACCTCGTTTTCGGCGCCGCTGCTGGCGGGGTTCGCGGCCTGCCTGCGGCAGCAGAACAAGGAAGCTACCGCCATGGAGCTGTTCCGAACCCTGGAAAAATCCGGCGAGCTGTTCCCTTATTTCGACTACGCCCACGGCTACGGGCGGCCCCGCTACCAGTACACCAGCTCGCCTGGCCGCCCCGTTACTGCGGCAGCGCCGGGCCCCACGTTCGATTTTATTGCTCACGACAGCCTCGTGGCGGTGGTTATCCGGCCGGAGGCCGCCCTGCGCCCCGCCGATCTGCTGCCCATGCTGGTGGAGCAAAGCGGCATAGCCGTGCAAGTGGCTTTTGAGGGGCTGGCCGAGTCCCAAATCCCGGCCCGTGCGCTGCCGCTGCCGGTGGGGCAGCCAGTACCGCTACCGTTGCCGGAACCCAACTACCCGCCCTATCTCTACTGGAACCTGGCCGACCGGCGCGGGGTGCTGCATCGCTACGAAACCCGCGCCGTAACCCAGCGGCTGGTAGTGCAGGTGCCGCGCCGCCTGCTGCAGAATGGCGAAGTGCTCAAGGTTCATTTCAAAGGATATACCGGCACGTATTCGGAATGATAAACCTCTCTACCACAACTTACGCCCATATTTTCGACATGCCGCCGCGCTGGGGATGGCGCCTGGCCCTGGCGACGCTTCTGCTGGCCGGCGCTACCCGGCCGGCGCGGGCCCAGCAAGTGCTGGTGCAGGCCAACGTAGCCGATGACACCATAAAAACCGTGTTTGGGGCCAATAGACGCTATTTTGGTCATTTCTATGCGGGCTACGGGCTGGTGGCGGGCCCGGCCGGCCGGGGCGCGGCGCTTCGCTACGGACTGGGTTCATCGGAAGGGCGGCTGGGCGGGCGGCTCAAGTTTCGGCTGAGCCAGGCGCTGGCCGTCAACCTGGACCTGGGCTATGCTTACCTGCGGTATGAGCTGGCCCAGAACGCGCAGAAAACCGTGCCCAATGCTGCCTTGCATCGGCACGAGAAGCTGGGTCAGCACCAGATTTTTTCCGAAGCCAGCCTGCGGTTTAATGCGGGCCGACGCGGCAACTCCGTGGGCCGCTACCTCGACTTGCTGGCCGGCGGCGGCTGGCTGGCGGGCACCAACCACGTCACCCAAGGCGAGCCGGCGCCCGGCATCGGCGCCGTGGAAACCACCGAATCGGGCCTGCCGTACCTGCGCCGCTGGACCGGCGGCGTGGGCGCCCGGCTGGGCATCGACCGCTACGCCCTGGTGGGCCGCTACCGCTTGTCCAGCGCTTTTGGCGATGATTATGCCGGCTGGCCGGAGCTGCCGCGGTGGGTGGTGGGCATCGAGCTGGGTTTGTTTTGAGCGAATTAGTGGCGTTAAAAACCTTGATATACAGCCTGTAGTCTAAGATAAAAGGTTGGTTTTAGGATTGCAGCGGCTTCTCCTTGCCGGGATAAGCGTCCGGTTAGGGCAGTTCAAATGGTAAAAGAGGTTGCTTGGGGCAGCAAGTTCTGGAAAAAGCAAACCCATCCTGCGGCCTTTGTCGTAAAATCCCCGCCTAGCGGTTTGGGCTTTGTTTTTGCTCTTGTATTTACGCCTGCGTTTTCGGTCCCTATCTTCGTGCAGCAACAGCCGTTCTTTGCCCGGCAATCCCCATTTTTTATGAAAACCCCTTCTTTTAAAATTGCCGCCCTCGCTTTCGTTGCCGGAGGGCTTGCCTTGCAGCTCACGTCCTGCGTGAGTACCGAGCGCGAAGTGAGCAGCTCTACCGTGGACCCGCGCGCGACGTACACGCCGCCGGCGGCCGGCGACCGTACCCGCGTAAATGGCCGAACGGTTTTGAACACCGTGAGCCGGACCCACAGCTTCTCCCGGCCCGATACCAAAGACAATTTTATTCTGCAGTTGCGCGGCCCGCGGGTACTCACCGCCCAGGCCCACCTCATTGTTACGAGCAGCACCGGCGACACCCTGCGCCACGAGGTGCTGCCCGCCCGCGCCCTCATCAGCGAGCGCGCCCTGATTGACCCGCAGGCCTCAACTGTGCGCGAAAAGGAAATTGCGATTTTGCAAGGCATGAACAGCTTCTTCGCCGATGGCCGCTTTTCGCAGCCGGCGTTGATGCCCGATGCCCGGCAGCCCGCCGAGATGGATTCCAAAACCTGGGCCGCGCTGCGTGAAGACCCCTCCATCGTGGGTTTCGACTACGTGGGCGCCGGCGGCTCCGAGCGCCGGATGGCCTACGTGCCCAAGCTGCAAAAGGCGGTGGTTATCAATCAGTAGCAGCGGGCTTGGTTCTGATTTCCTTCGCTGAACCTGACTTAATTCAATCAACTCATGAAATTTATTCTCGCTTTTGCTGCCTTATTGGTAGCCATTCTGCTCTTCATCCGCTTCGTACCGTCGGCCCCCATCAACCCGGTGCTGCCCGTAGAAGGGGCCCAGAAGGAAGTGAACGGCCACAACGCCGAAGTGCCGCCCGGCGATGAAGATTCGCCAACTACCGAAGAAGAAGCCGAGCAGGGCGCTAGCAGCAACGTAGTGCCCGCCGCCGCCGGTCAAACCTTCGGGGCGGCCATTACCCCGGCCGGCGCCCTGCCCATGAGCGCCATCGCCACCGCCCTCGGCACCCGCGACTCGGCCCAGGTGAAGCTGACGGGCAGAGCCAGCGCCGTGTGCCAGGCCAAAGGCTGCTGGATGACACTAGCCACTGCCGACGGCAAGCAAATGCGCGTTCGGTTTAAGGATTACGCGTTTTTTGTGCCCAAAGACCTCACCGGCCGCAACGTGGTGGTGAGCGGCTGGGCCCACCGCAGCACCGTTACCAAGGCCGATTTGCAGCACTACGCCCGGGACGCCGGCAAATCGAGTCAGGAAATTGCCGCCATCACTCAGGACGAGCAGCAGCTCACTTTTATGGCCGATGGCGTGCTAATACAGGACTAAGCATTAGATGCTGATAATAAGAGTACTAGAAAGGCCGCCCGTGAGGTGGCCTTTTCTCGTTTATGGCCCGTTTTGAACCGTTGGCGTAGCTTGCATCATTAGTTGAAATGAACCGTTTGGCCGCGTCTGGCCCCCTGCTCATGTCCGATTCTTCCGCTGTACAGCAACGCATCCTGGCGCTCTCCGAGCGGCTTCACCACCTCAACCATCAGTATTACCAGCTCGACATTTCGGAGATTCCCGACCAGGAATTCGACCAGCTGCTGGCCGAGCTGCAGCAGCTCGAAACTGAGCATCCTGGCCTGGCCCTGGCCAATTCGCCCACCCAGCGCGTGGGCGGCACCATCACCAAGCAGTTTCCCACGGCCGAGCACCGCTACCCCATGCTGAGCCTCGGCAACACGTATTCGGAGGACGACCTGCGGGAGTTTGACGAGCGGGTGCAGCGCGGCCTCGAAGGCGCGCCCTACACCTACGTCTGCGAGCTGAAGATTGACGGGGTGGCCATGAGCCTGCGCTACGAGCACGGCCAGCTCACCCAGGGCGTGACCCGCGGCGACGGCACCCGCGGCGACGTGGTGACGGCCAACGTGCGCACCATTCGCACGCTGCCGCTGGCCCTGCGCCCCGGCCCCAACCAGCCCGAGGACTTTGAAGTGCGTGGCGAGGTGTTCATGCCCCTGCCGGTTTTTGCCGAGCTGAACGCCGAGCGTGAGCAGAACGGCGACGCCCTGCTCGCCAACCCGCGCAACGCCGCCAGTGGGGCGCTCAAGCTGCAAAACTCTGCCCAGGTGGCGGCCCGCAAGCTGCGTTTCTATGCCTACTCGCTGCTGACGCCGGGCCGCCATTTCGCCTGCCACAGCGCGGCGCTGGAAGCGTTGGGTAGCTACGGCCTGCCGGTTTCGGATACCTGGCGTCGCTGTGCTACCATTACCGAAGTACTGGATTTCGTGCATCAGTGGGCCACACAGCGCTTCGATTTCCCGGTGGCTACCGACGGCATCGTCATCAAGGTGGATGATTTGCGGCAGCAGGACCAGCTGGGCTACACGGCTAAAAGCCCGCGCTGGGCCATTGCCTACAAGTACCCGGCCGAGGCGGCCCGCACCCGCCTCAACGAGGTGCTCTACAACGTGGGCCGCACGGGGGCCGTGACGCCAGTGGCCGTGCTTACGCCCGTGGCGCTGGCCGGCACCGTGGTGAAGCGCGCCACCCTGCACAACGCGAACCAGATTGAGCTGCTCGACCTGCGCCTCGGCGACCTGGTGTACGTGGAGAAAGGTGGCGAAATTATTCCCAAAATCACGGGGGTGGACCTAAGCGCCCGACCCGCCGAAGCCGTGCCCATTGTGTACCCCACGGCGTGCCCGGCCTGCGGCACGGCCCTGGTGCGGCCCGAGGGCGAAGCGCATTTCCGCTGCCCCAACGAGCGGGGCTGCCCGCCCCAGCTCAAGGCTCGGCTGGAGCATTACATCTCCCGCAAGGCGCTGAACATCGATGGTCTGGGTGCCGAAACGGTGGGCCGTTTCTTCGATTTGGGCCTGGTGACGACGCCCGCCGACATTTATGAGCTGCCCGCCCGCCGCGCCGAGTTGGTGACGATGGAACGCATGGGCCAAAAAAGCATCGATAACCTGCTTGCGGGCATCGAAGCCAGCCAGCAGGTGCCGTTTCCGCGCGTGCTGTTCGGGCTGGGAATTCGGTACGTGGGCGAAACCGTGGCCCAGAAGCTAGCGGCCCATTACCGCACCATTGACGCGCTGCGGGCCGCTTCGGCCGAAGAAATGGCCGCCGTGCCCGAAGTGGGCAGCGTAATTGCCGTGGCCGCCAGCGAGTGGTTTCAGCAACCCGAAAATCAGCGCGAGCTGGAGCGCCTGCGCCAGGCCGGCGTGCAGCTGGAAGTGACTGGCGAAGCGCCCGTGCCCGCTTCCGACCGCCTCGTGGGCCTCACGTTTGTGCTTTCCGGGGTGTTTGAGCAGCACAGCCGCGACGAGCTGCAGCAGCTCATTATTTCGAACGGCGGGAAAATTACCGGGTCCATCAGTAAAAAACTGAGCTACCTGGTGGCCGGCGAAAACATGGGCCCCGCGAAGCGTGAGAAGGCGCTGGGTTTTAAAGTGCCCATCATTTCTGAAACGGAGCTGATGGTGCTGCTGCCCGGCCCTGGCGAAGCCCCGGCCGTAGGCTCTGCTATGGCCGCCCCGTTGCCCGGTCCGGGCCAGCAGAGTTTGTTATTGTAGTTTAATTATCTGATTTTCAATATGATGTGACCTTAATGACTTATCAAGCCAAGACGTGCGTAGTATCAGCAACTAAGCAGCTGTGCAAAAGCAACCGCACTTTGAAGAGCTAGCAACCAGTTGATAATCATAATGTAAAGATTGCGGCTTGCAGCTTAAAGCTCACTGCTAAACAGGACCGGGAAGGCTGATTTCCACATAAACAGGAATTTTCAGCCAGGAAACAGGGGAAAAGTTATTTCGGCTGAATTATTGTCCTGCGATTTAACGTACCGATATTGTACCTCCATTATCCCACCCATGCGAATCATTACTTTACTGCTGTTGCTGCTCGGCCTGGGAGGCGTGGCCTCCCCGTTGCGGGCGCAATGTCTCGCGCTTGATGAGCTGCTGCGCATTGGCGCGGCTCCCACGGCCCTGGTGACGCCCCAGGTCGTGACCCAGCAATTGGCAGCTGACTGGGTTTATACCGCCCCCGGCGCATCTTCGCGGGAAGCATTCTGGACCTTTCCGGCTCCGGACGGTACCGCGGCTTCCCGGCTCAACGTGCGGGCGCAGCGCCCCGGCCAGGACGTGGTGTTCAAAACCACCCAAGCCTCCTGCGTGCGCCAGCTGCGCAGCGAGCTCAAAAGCCAGAAACTCGAAGCCCAGCCCGTGACCTGCGCCGGCTGCGAGGCCGTTCGGTATAAAAGCCCCGATTTTGAAGCGACCATCTATAGCGAGATGAAGGGCGACTTCCCGTTTGTAGTGGTCATTCACCAGGCCGGAACCGTGATTCAGGACCCCGCCGCCAAGCGCGGTGCGCAGGTTGCCGCGCCGCTGCCAGCAGTGGAAATTGCCCTCGCCACCCAATTGCTGGCCGACCCCCGCTCCAAAATTCTGGACGTGCGCACGCCCGAAGAATTTGCGCAGGGCCACCTGCAAGGTGCCCAAAATGTGGACTTTCGGGCCTCCGACTTTAAGCAGCAGTTGAGCCTGCTGGACCCCGCCGGTCGATACGTACTCTACTGCGCCACGGGCAACCGCAGCGGTCGGGCGGCAGTAGTGATGAAGGAGCAGGGCTTTGAGTCCGTCATCAACGCGGGTGCTTACGACGCCTTGCAGGCTGCGGGCGCCAAGTAGGCCAATATGGTCCCGCCTGGCGGGCAAACCGCGGCTAAGCGGGTCGGGATTTTGGTTTTTAAGCCTTTCTGCCTGCTGCCGTTACAGCGCGGCTGGTAACCCGGACCGCATTCCGGCGTATTTCTGTAAAGACCCGGCAGGTGGCTGCCGGGTCTTTTTGGTGAGTGCGTTCCCATTCGGGCCACTTCATATTACGCCTTTTTGTATGACAAATGAAACCCTGACGCCGGAAGCCCTGCCGACGAAACACCTGTATGAAATGGGGCTGATTGGCAACTGCGCTTTTCTGGCCCTGGTTAATAAGGATACTTCCGTGGCGTGGCTTTGCTGGCCGCGCTTCGACAGCAGCTTTGTGTTTGGCAGCCTGCTCGATTCCAAAAAAGGGGGCGAGTTTAGCGTCCGGCCCGCGCAGGGCGGCAGCTTCAGTTCGGAGCAGTATTACGTGGAAAACACCAACGTGCTGCGCACGGAAATCACCACGGCCGACGGGCGCTACCGCGTCACGGACTTCGCGCCACGCTTCGCGCAATACGAGCGCTACTACAAGCCCCTCATGCTCATTCGCAAACTGGAGCCGCTCGAGGGCGCGCCCCGCGTGCGCGTAGTCTGCGACCCGGTGGGCGAGTACGGCAGCAAAACCCTGAGCCGGCGGCGCAGCTCCAACCACATTGCCTATCTGGGTTTGGAAGAGGAGATTCGCCTCACCACCAACATCCCGCTCACCTACATTCTGGATGAGGAAGATTTTGCCCTCAACGAGCCCAAGTACTTGGTGCTTACGTATGGGGCGCCCCTGGAGGCCCCGGTAGAGAGTACTTCTGAGCGGTTTTTGAGCAGCACGCTGGAGTACTGGCGGAAGTGGGTGAAGAGCATGAGCATCGGCAATTTTCATCAGGAGCAGGTCATTCGCTCGGCGTTGGCCCTCAAGGTGCACCAGTACGAAGACACCGGCGCCATCATCGCGGCCAGCACCACCAGCCTGCCCGAAGCGCCCGGCAGCACCCGCAACTGGGACTACCGCTACTGCTGGATGCGTGACACCTACTACATCCTGACGGCCTTCAACAACATCGGCCACTTTGAGGAGATGGAGCGGTATTTCCACTACATCGCCAATATTTCGACCAAGGTGAAGGGCAAGTATCAGCCCCTTTACGGCATCAGCGGGGCGTCGGAGCTGGTGGAGCAGGAGCTGGATTTGGAGGGCTACATGGGCAACCAGCCGGTGCGTATTGGCAACGATGCCTACACTCACGTGCAGAACGACGTGTACGGCCAGGTGCTGGTGGCACTGCTGCCGCTCTACGTCGACCAGCGCTTCGTGAACCCGGACCGTACCAACCCCGAAGCCCTCATGTACGAGGCCCTGGGCCTGATTAAGACCACGATGGATGTGCCCGACGCGGGCCTGTGGGAATTCCGCAACCTGGCGCAGTACCACTGCTACACCTACCTGTTTCACTGGGCCGGCAGCCACGCGGCCCGCAAAGTAGCCCGCACGCTCGGCAACACAGCTATGGAGGCGCTGGCAACCGAGCTGAACGAAGAAGCGGCTCGCCGCATCGAACAGTGCTACAGCCCGGAGCTGGGCGCCTACACCAACGCCATTGGCTCGCCACACCTCGACGCCAGCACCTTGCAGCTTATCCTGATGGGCTACCTCGACCCGAATTCGGACCGGGCGCGGAAGCACCTCGAAGCCCTGGAAAAGGAGCTGAAAACGGCCGAAGGATTGTTTTACCGCTACCGGCACGCCGACGACTTCGGTACCCCGGAGACCACCTTCCTCATCTGCTCGTTCTGGTACGTGGAGGCCCTGGCCGTGGTGGGCCGTACCGACGACGCCATCCGCGAGTTTGAAAAACTCATCGGCTACACCAACCACCTGGGCTTGCTCAGCGAGGACGTGGACGCCAAAACGGGTTCGCAGTGGGGCAATTTCCCGCAGGCTTACAGCCACGTCGGGCTCATGAACGCCGCCTACCGCATTGCCAAGAAGCTGGACCAACCTGGCTTCATATAAACGGTTTCCTGATTGCATAAAAAGAGCCCCTGACGCACGTTGCGTCAGGGGCTCTTTTTATGCAATCAGGAAACCCAATGGGCCTATGAGTTGGCTGCTACAGCAGCTGGCGCAGCAGGTTGCGGACTTCCGTAGTGCTGGCTACGCGGAAGCGGGCCAGCGACCGGGGCGCGCTGCCCACTTTCACGGTGTAGGCGTCGGAAGGCAGCGCCCGGAAGGTGTCTTCATCGGTCCGGTCATCGCCGAGGGCCAGGATAAAGTCGGGTTCGTGCACGCTCACCCAGCGGGCGGCCGCCGTGCCTTTATGGATGCCTGCGGTTTTAATCTCGACTACTTTATTGCCTTCCAGCACCTGCAAATCGGTGTTTGAAGCCAAGAACGTGAGGTGACTCATCATCTCGCGGGCGCGGCCGGCAGCCAACTCGGCATCGGCCCGGCGGAAGTGCCAGACCAGCGAATAGTCCTTTTCCTCAATAAAGGAGCCCGTCGTACGGTTCACGTACAAGTCCAGCACGGGGCGGATGTCGCGCTTCCAGTCGGCGCGTAGCTCCTGAAACAGCGTCCATTCCTGGCCGGCCCGACGCAGCCACACGCCGTGCTCGGCAATGAAATCGAGCGGCAGATGCCCCAGCCAGCTCTCCAGCGTCGCCCGGTCGCGTCCACTGATGATAACCACTTGGTTATTGGGGTTGTCGGTGAGGGCGCGCAGCAGCAGGCGCAGCTCCTGGTCGGGCTGGGCGCGCTGGGGGTTGTTGTGGAAAGGCGTGAGGGTGCCGTCGTAATCCAGCAGCAAGAGCCGGCGCTTGGCCCCCTGGTATTCGCTCACCAGCCGCTGCGCTACTTTCGTTGTGAGCATGGTGGTAGCCAAGGTGAGCTGCTGCTCTTTGGCATACTGCAGGCGGTCCATAAACAGCTTGGTCCAGGAAAAAATATCGTACTGCTGCACCAGGGCCTGCATGTTGGCCATGCGGGTAATTTGTTCGTCCTCAGGCATTACCAGCGCCTCGTGCAGGGCCTCCACCAGCTTTCCCGTATCGGTGGGGTTGATGATGAGGGCGTCGGACAGCTCGCGGGCGGCACCGGCCCGCTCGCTCAGGATAAGCACACCGCGCTGGTCGGTTTTGCTGGCCACGAACTCCTTGGCCACCAGGTTCATACCGTCGCGCATGGGCGTCACCAGGGCTACTTCGGCCATCTTGTAGAGCGCAGCCAGTTCCTCCAGCGGAAACGAGCGGTAGAAGTAGTGCACCGGATTCCAGCTAATGGTGCGGTACTGCGCGTTGATGCGGCCCACCAGCTCATCAATTTCCTCCTTGAGGGACGCATATTGCGCCACTTGGTCCCGTGAGGGCACCACCACCATGAGCAGGCTCACCTGGCTGCGCCATTCGGGGTAGCGCTGGAGCAGCAAATCGAAGGCCCGCAGCCGCTGGGCGATGCCTTTGGTATAGTCGAGCCGGTCGATGGAAAGGATGACGCGCACTTCGCGCAGGGCCTCGCGGTATTCCCGCACGTGGTTCTGGGCCTGCGGTGATACTGCCGCCTCGGCGTAGCGGGCGTAGTCGATACCCATGGGAAAGGCATCGACCAGCACCGTCCGCGTGGCGGTTTCCACCTGGCCGTTCTGGCTGGGCAGGCCCAGCAGCTGCGACACTGAGTTGAGGAAGTGGCGCATGTCGCCGAAGGTATGGAAGCCGATGAGGTCGGCGCCGAGCACGCCGCGCAGCAGCTCCTCGCGCCAGGGCAGCACCCGAAACAGCTCGTGCGACGGAAACGGAATGTGCAGGAAAAAGCCAATCGTGGCATCCGGCCGGGCCTTGCGCAGCATCTCGGGCAGCAGCAGCAGCTGATAGTCGTGCACCCAAATGGTGTCGTTGGGGCCGGTTTGGGCCAGCACGGCCTGGCAAAACTTCTCATTCACCGCCTTATAGGCTTCCCAGAGGACGTCGTCGTAGCGGGCGAGCTGGGCGAAGTAATGGAAGGTGGGCCAAAGCGTGCCGTTGCTGAAGCCCTCGTAATAGTCCCGGATTTCGGCTTCGGTGAGGAATACCGGGGCCATGCTGTCCTCGGCCAGTTGCTGCCGCACGTACTCTTCCTCCGACTCGTCCTGCACGTACAGCCCCGGCCAGCCCACCCACAGGTTGCCATCGGCCCGGTAAATAGAGCCCAGGCCGGTAGCCAGACCGCCCTCACTGGGCTGGAAAGTAAGGTTGTCCTCGGTACGTTGGATTTTTATGGGCAGGCGGTTGGAAACAATTATAGTTCTAGGCATAGCACGCGGTGCGGTTGGTTAATCCAGGGGTTTACGGAAAAACAAGCCATTTGACCGGGTTTTAGTGAGAATAGGTTCTCACCGTTTGGGCTTAAAAACTGCTCAAAAGCATGGTTTTTAAGCAATGAGACCTATTTGTGCTGACTCTAAATTCTCCGCTTAGAAGCTATATAGGCAGTTACCTGCTCCCACAAAAAAGCCCCGACCTTGCTAGGTCAGGGCTGTATTCAAAAGCAACACTGAGGAGGGCATCAGGCCTCATATTGCAAAAGTAATGGGGTTGTCAACTACCTGTTTTTGGATGTTAGTCAGGTCACCAGGAATTGCCAAGAGCTGATAACTAATAGCTGGCAGCTTAAAACGACTGCACGATGTTGTTACGTAGCGTCTTGGGCGTCCAGTAGCCGCTGGCGATGATGCGGCGGATGGTGAAGAGCGGGTCGTTCTGGTCGCGCTTTTCGGCCAGGCTGAAGGCGGCCACGAAGCCCCGGGACTTCAGCTCCGGGAACGCCTGGGGGTTCCAGAGGCCAAAGGGATAGGCGAAGTAGCTGATTTTTTTGCCCGTGATTTCCTCCAGCGTTTTGGTCGGCTTCTCAATTTGCGTTACCCAATCCTGGCCCTGGTATTTTTTCACATTGTGGTGGTCCCAGGTGTGCGAGCCGATGACGTTGCCCTCGTCGGAAAGCTGTTTGATGTTGGCCTTGGTCATGTAGCGCGGGCGGCCGATGCTCACCGTCATAACGAAATAAACCCCCTTAAAGCCGTACTGCTCCAGGGTGGGGCGGGCCACCGTGAACTGGTCAAGGTCGGTGTCGTCGAAGGTGAGCATGATGGGCTTGCTCGGCAGTTTGGCCCCCATGGTCATGTAGGCGTAAAGTTGGTCGGGGAGCACGGTGTGGTAGCCGGAGTCGGCCAGCATCTTCATCTGAGCTTTGAACTGCGCCACCGGAATGATGTAGTCCTTAGCACCTTTCGAGTCGCGGGCCGTCCAGTCGCGCACCTGGTGGTAGCACAGAATAGGCACTTGGGGCCGGGCCAGAATGGCGGCGGCATTGCCGGTGGCGCTGGCCGGAATAGTTTTGGGGTCGGGGGCGGGCGTGGCGTTGGCCTCGTCGGTGGCAGTGGCGCGGGTACCGGAAGTACCGGCTTCGGCCGGGGCGCCGGCAATGGCTTCAACGGTGGCGGAGCTGGTGCCGGCCTCGCCCAATGTGGCGGTTTTAGAGTCGCAGGCGGCTACGGCAAGGGCCACCAGCAGGAGGGATGCGGAAGGGAGTTTCATGGAGACTGAGCCGCGTCGCACGCGCCCGCCGGGTGGGGCAGGTTTGAAAAATGAGGGAGATAGTCGGGGTCGCGTGCGACGCGCCCCTACCTTTGTACTGTACAAAACTAACCCCGAACCCTGCGCATGAACAACTCCGGCACCCGTCTTCCTGCATTTCATGGTACGGGCGTGGCCCTGGTCACCCCCTTCACTGCTGACTTGGCCGTAGATTATGCCGGCTGGCGCCGGCTGCTGGATTTCTGCATTGAAGGCGGCGTGGAATACCTGGTGGTGAACGGCACTACCGGCGAATCGCCCACGACCACTACCGACGAGCGGGCCGAGCTGCTGCGCGTGGCCAAAGAGCAGGTGGCCGGCCGCGTCCCACTCGTCTACGGCATCGGCAGCAACGACACTGCCGCCGCCGCAGACCTGTTCCGCACCACCGACCTTACGGGCATTGCCGCCGTGCTCTCGGCCAGTCCGGCCTATAATAAGCCCACGCAGGCCGGCCTGCTGGCCCACTATCAGCGCCTAGCCGATGCCAGCCCCGTGCCCGTGATTCTCTACAATGTGCCTGGCCGTACGGCTTCCAACATCAGCGCCGAAACTACGCTGCGCCTGGCCCAGCACCCCAACATCATCGGCATCAAGGAAGCCAGCGGCAACATGGAGCAGTGCCTGAACATTGCGGCCAGCAAGCCGGCAGATTTTCTGCTGCTCTCGGGCGACGACATGCTCACGCCCGCCCTCATTGCCTGCGGTGCCGAGGGCGTGATTTCGGTGTTGGCCAACGCCTTCCCACAGCGCTTTTCCGACATGACCCGCGCGGCCCTGGCCAGTGACTTTGCCGCCGCCCGTACGGGCCTGTTTCAGCTGCTCCCGCTGAACCCGCTGATGTATGAGGAGAGTAACCCCGTGGGCGTAAAAGCTGCTCTGGAAAGCCTGGGCGTGTGCGGCGCGGCCGTGCGCCTGCCCCTCCTGGAAGCCACCAACGGCCTGAAAGAGCGGATTCGGAGAGTGCTTTAGGGGGCTTAAGCAGTGGTGCAAAAGTAACCGTAGCAAAAAAGCGGGTCATGCTGAGCTTGTCGAAGCATCTCTACCGCACCGTTGAAACTGCCCAATGGTGCGGTAGAGATGCTTCGACAAGCTCAGCATGACGGTCAAAACTCAATACGATTACTTATGCGTACCTGCTTAGTTATCGGTTGTCGAAGTAATAATGCACTAACAACTGCCAACTAGCAACCGACAACTAAAAAGTTACCAGCCGCTGGCCAGCACATCGGCAACGTGCAGGCACTTGAGCGGGAGCTTTTCCTTTTTGATGTACGCCTCCAGGTGCATCAGGCAGCTTACGTCGGTGCTCACGATAAAGTCGGCGCCGGTAGCCAGAGCGTACTCTACTTTTTGCTGGGCCATGGCCACGGAAATGGCTTCAAACTTCACGGCAAAAGTGCCGCCGAAGCCGCAGCAGGTGGTGGTTTCGGCCATTTCGAGGCGTTCTAGCCCGGCCACGCCGTCGAGCAGCTGGCGCGGCGCGGCCCGAATACCGCACTCGCGCAACGCGGCACAAGAGTCGTGATACGTGTATTTGCCCGCCAGTTGGGCGCCGGGAATAGCCGTGATTCCTAGCACATCCACCAGAAATTCGGTGAGCTCATACGTGCGGCCCTGCACGCCCCGGCAGGCTGCCTGCTGCGGCCGGTCCGCAAACAGCTCGGTATAGCTGTTGCGCACCATGCCCACACAGGAGGCCGAAGGGCTCACAATGTAGCGCAAAGGCGCGTTCTGGCCGGTTGGTGCTGCTGGAGCGGCAAAATCATTCAGGAACTTCTCCGCTACGGCGCGGCTCTCTGGGTGATGGCCGGCATTGTAAGCGGGCTGCCCGCAGCAGGTCTGCTCCGCGTTATAGTTCACCTGCACCCCAACCCGCTCCAACACTTTCACCATGTTCAGGGCGGTGGTGGGGTAAAGCTGGTCAACGAAGCAGGGAATGAAGATGTCAACGTGAACGTTTGGCATGGCGGGAAGGCTTTCGAGGGGTGGACTTACTGACAAGGAGCTGTTTGCGCCTAAAATAAACTATAAGCAACAGCATGAGTAGGCAAAACAAGCTTCCAATGCGGTTCAATAGCGTATTCTGGCGCAGTCCAACCAGCACCGTGCCATCGGCTTCAAGCTGGTATATAAACGCCTCATCTGCGGCCAAATCCAAGTCGTAGTAAGCCGTGACAACTGCGGCATTTCGCAATTGCTGTTCCCATTTAAATGGCATTGAAACCATCGTATCTGTCGCTCGGGTACCGACATTGAGCTTAAGCGTAACCGGGGTCGCGCGAAGCCGGAGCAACATCATGATTGTCTGGTTGCGGCTGCCTTCCAATTGGTAATGAACTTGCTGTACCTGTCCGCTGGCCTTGGTCAAATTCTCCAACGAACGACTGCTACGGTAGCCTAATAGCGCCGTGCAATACAGGAATACCATTATTACCATTACCAAGACCCACCGTGGCTGCTGCTTATTCACTAAAAGCTTATTGGAATTAATGGAAGTCGAACACCCCGGCCGCTTCATTGCGGGCCCGGGCCAACGCCTGCAGGTCCAGCCCGGTCATTTCGCCTTGTTCGTCCGCAAAAACCAGTAGATTCTCGGTGGCCATGTTGCCCGTTAGCTCGTCGGCCGCCATGGGGCAGCCGCCAATGCCGCCAATGGCGCCATCGAAACGGCGGCATCCGGCTTCGTAGGCCGCGGCCACCTTCTCGTGCCAGCTGGTGGGCGTGGTGTGCAGGTGCGCCCCAAATTCAATTTGCGGAAAGGCTGGAATCAAAGCCGAAAACAGCGGCGTAATGGTGGCCGCCGTGGAGGCCCCGATGGTATCGGACAGCGCCACGATGCGAACCCCCAGCGCCGCCAGCTGCCGCGTGAAATCAGTGACAATTTCCGGGCTCCAGGCATCGCCATACGGGTTGCCGAAGCCCATGGAAAGGTAGGTAACCAGGGTTTTGCCGGTGCGCTCGCACAGCTCTTGCATGGCGGCTACTTCGGCCAGGGCCTCGGCGGTGGTTTTGTTGGTGTTGCGCTGCTGGAAGGTTTCGGACACCGAGAGCGGGAAGCCGAGGTAGCTGATTTCGGGGTATTGGGCGGCCGTTTCGGCACCGCGCAGGTTGGCCACGATGGCCAGCAGCTTGGTGCGCGTAGCCGCCAGGTCGAGGCCGGCCAGCACCTCGGCGGTGTCGCGCAGCTGCGGAATGGCTTTCGGCGACACGAAGGAGCCAAAGTCCAGGGTATCAAACCCCACCTTCAGCAAGGCGTTGAGGTAGGCGGTTTTGGTGGCGGTCGGAATAAAATCGGGCAGCCCCTGCATGGCGTCGCGCGGGCATTCAATTAGCTTCATGGCGGAGAAATAGGGGAGGAACGGGCCCCTAAAGGTAGCAGTCCGTAGCAAGCAGGCCCTCGCTCCGCCCTGGCGCCGTACCCGGCACGGTAGGCCCGTGCTACCGAACTACACAAAGCCGGCGGGTGTTTGAAGGGCATGCTCAATAGGATGGATACCACAACGCTACGGCTGATGAAGCGGCCGAATACACGTTTTTTAATGCCCCTGCTGCTCAGCACGGCGCTGCTAATCAGCAGCTGTAGCAAGCAGCAAAGCCTTCAGGCCCTGTTTCAAAAATCGACCCCCCACCAGGCCTATGCCCGGCAGCTGGCGCAGGCCGGCCTGGCCCAGCGCCCCGGCGGCCGTGCCTGGCTGGCTGCGGCCGGGCAAGCCCTGCGCGACTCGCTGGTAGTGGCGCTGCCGTTTGCCGAAACCGGGTATTTCCGCCCCGGCAACCCCGGCGCGGCCAGCTACCGCTACGCCGTGCGGGCCGGGGAGCAGGTGCACATAAGCCTTTCCCTGGGCGCGGGGGCGTCGGCGCGGGTCTTTCTGGATGCTTTTGAAGTAGTGCCCGGCGCGGTCCCCGCGCCCCTGGCCAGTGCTGACACCCTGGCGTTGGACTTCCGCTACCAGGCCGATGCCGATGGCCAGCACCTGCTGCGGGTGCAGCCCGAGTTGCTGGCCGCCGGCCGCTACACCCTGCGCGTGAATCGGGAGCCGGGCCTGAGCGTGTTTCCGGTGTCGGGGCGCACCGATGCCGCTGTGGGCAGCTTCTGGGGTGCCGACCGCGACGGCGGTGCCCGGCGTCACGAGGGTATTGATATTTTTGCCAGCCGGGGCACGCCGGTGGTCGCCGCTACGGCGGGCGTCATCACCCGCACCGGCGAAACCCCGATTGGCGGCCGCGTGGTGTGGCTGGCCGATGAGGCCGGGCGCGGAAACCACATTTACTACGCTCACCTCGACAAGCAGCTGGTGCGCCCCGGCCAGCGCGTGAATGCCGGCGATACGCTGGGCCTGGTGGGCAACACCGGCAATGCCCGGACCACGACGCCGCACCTACACTTCGGCATCTACCGCAGCGGGCAGGGTGCCGTCGACCCGTTTCCCTTCGTGCAGCGCCCCGGCGCCGCCGCCCCGCTGCCCAAAGGCCCCGACCGTCGGGGCGAATTTGTGCGGCTGCGGGCCGACGCAACCCTGCGGCCCGGACCTGAGCCTGGCAAGAGCAAGGGCAAGGGCAAAAATGCACCCCGTGCCATTGCGCTGAGCAAGCAGCTGCCGCTTCTGGTGGTGGGCCAGCACGGGGCCGCGCTACGGGTGCAGACGCCCACCGGCCAAATCGGTTATGTGTTAGCGCAGGCAGTGCTGGTCGCCACCGGCAATCCGCTGCGGCGCGTGGTGCTCCCGGCGCTAACTGAGCTGCTCACCGCGCCCGCCGCCGCTTCGTCGGCGGAGGGCGCCCTGGCCGCCCGCACTTCGGTGGCGGTACTGGGCCAGGCGGCGGGGTTTAGCCTGTTGCGCGGCCCGCGGGGCGAAACCGGCTGGGCCGATATTTAAGGAGCACCTGGTTTCAATCTAAACCCTCCAGCCTGCATCAATCGGATAATAATTGAGGTTTGCGCCTGGGCTGCGTAAGGCCAGGTAATAATTGAGTCTAACAGTTTGAACGCTAGTAGACAAGCTGATAGCTAACTGCCTAGCGAGCGTTTAGATAGTACGCGGGTTTGCATCAGCTTGCCTTTCTTATCATAGTATTCGGTTTTGACAATGCCCACGGCCGGGTCGTAGTAGTTGACTTCGCGCCCGCTGTTTCTCAGAATCAGGTCGGGGCGGGTGGTGGTGGACGCCTCGCGCTGCCCTTCCACCGCGTAACAATTGAACGTGCCAGCGGGCACCGTAACCGGGCTTGGGCCGGCCAGAATGGTGCGCTGGCTCACCAGCGTCCGCACTTTGGCGATGTCGACCATCGAGCTGCTCACCTGTGCCACCACGCCACCCGGTGCCAGCTGGCTCCCCGCCTTTGGCTGGTTGGGCCAGGCCAACGGGACGGCCGTGTACACGAGCCGGCGATTGCGAAACGACTTCATGTCGTCGTAGCTGATGGCCGCCATGCCATCGGTAAAAGTCGTGTCGTTGCGGCAGAAGTGGGTGAGGTCCTGCTGCTGAAGAACCCGGTTTTTGAGGTCATATTGCCCGCTTTTCAGTTGAATCTGAGTCGTCATGACGGGGCTCTCGTTCTTGCGGGGCAGCACCTCGGTGCTGATTTTCAGCACGCGGTAGCGCCACGTACTCGTGGCCCGGCCCTTGCTATCCAGCAGCTGGTATTCAATACTTTGCCCCTCGGTAAAGCCAAAGGGCTGGGCGCAGGGAGCCACTTTCTCAAACCGGAGCTCGGAAACCGCCGCTGGCCGCGGCAACGGCAACGAAACGGGCGTGGTCTGGGCCCGGCAGGCACCGGCCAGTAGCAGCAACCCAGCGGCCAAAGCCGCGCCAGAGGAGTGTTTCGACATAGAATGGAAGTTGAAAATAGCCATCGGGATGCAAGGTACGCAGCGGGCAACCCCCTTGGATGCAAGCACAACCTGAGCCTCGACCTTGCGTTAGCAGTCACAGGGCCGTACTTTGTGGCCAGTTGGCCCGCCCGGTGCGGGCGCCGTTTATTCACTACTTATCGATTCGTTGCAATGCCTGATTCTTCTTCCTCTAACTGGGCCGACATGGCCGCTTCCTTGCTCGGCAAGCTCTCGGGCGGCGTTGAGCTTAGCTGTGCCTTCGAGCAAATGGAGCTGCAAGTCCCCAATCCCCAAAACCCCAGCGCCCCCGCCGCCACCTGGAAACTAAATGGTTCGCTGCGCATCCGCACCCGCGGCGACCAGCCCGCCGCCCGCCCGGCCGTGCCCCAGTTGCCGCCCAGTCTCCCCGAAGCCGGTGCCTAGCACGCTCGAAATTGAGGCGCAGCTGGTCATCAATTGGAATGGCCATGCGCTGCAGCTGGTGGCGTCGGGCACTTACCTCATTCTCAATATTCCGAGCCAGCAGGTGCTCGACCTGCTCACCGCCGGCCCGCCCAAGCCGCCGGGTGCGCCCAAAGCGCCCAAGTCCTCCGGGCCCGACCCGATGCAGCAAATCAACGACCTGGCCCGGCAGCTGGGCTGGGTGCTCGACCTACGGGTGGGGGGCAAAACGTACGTCACATTCGGCGTGCAGCGCACGCCCAAAATCACGCTCAATGCCGTGCTCGGCAAAATTGGCTCGTTTTTCCGCTGAGTAGTTTCGCGGGGTCCGGCAGGTGTTTTTGCAACTAATTGTTCGTCCATTAGTTTGCTAGTGAACACTCTCTGCCGGTCCTAATGAAATCCGAACACGAACATCCCAACCAGGTCAGCGCTGGGCAAAGCGCTTCTCCCTTTAGCCGTACCGGCAGCCTCCCTCCGGTTACCGTGGCGCTGTACTTTGCCCTGCTGGGCATCACGGTAATGTTTATGGTGTTGGTGGCTGCCTACGTGGCCACGCGCCTGCGTAGTGGCGCGCCAACGGGCCTGCACGCATTGCCCCGCTACTTTTCGCTGAGTACCATCGTGCTGGTGTTTAGTAGTTTCGTGGTTGCTCAGGCGCCCCGGCTTTACCAAGAGGAAGACCTGGGAACGCTGGTCCGCTGTTTGGGCGCTACGCTATTTTTGGGTAGTGTTTTCGCGGGTTTGCAAATATTAGGCTGGCGTGAGCTTTTTGCCAATGGGGTGCCGTTTCAGGGGGACGCCAGCAACAGCAGCGGCCAGTTTATCTACCTTATTTCGGCGTTGCACGTCGCGCACTTGCTGGGCGGTATGCTGTTCTTGTTAACGCTGCTGCTGCGGGTGGTGCGGGCCAAGCGTGATGCGGTGCGCGGCCTCGTCTTCATTCGCAACCCCTACCAACGCCGGCAATTAAAGCTGCTCGGCACCTACTGGCACTTTGTTGATGTACTGTGGATTGCGCTTTTCGCCGTCTTCCTCTTCCTGTATTAAGCTACAAGCCGCTAGCTTCAAGCTCCAAGCCTGTATTTCTCCATAACAGGACTTACGCTGCCAGCAGCTGGCGCGCGTCTCTGACGCGTGACTTCCTGGCCCGGCGTTTCCAAACGCTGCCGCTCGTTCCGTCTGGTCTCGTTGGCCGCGCGCGTCAGAGACGCGAAACCAGTGGGCAACGCGTCGGAGATGCGCGCCAGCTACTGAGTACGTAAGTCCTCCATAATACTTTACGAACCCCCGCTTTCTATTTGATTTTGCGCCCGCGTTTGGTTATTCGGCGACCTAAAGCCAATGAGCTGATTGTTAACGGATAAAAGCTTGCAGCATGTAGCTTAAAGCTTGCGGCTCAACGCTTAACGCTACTTCACCACCTCCAGCCAGCCCCGGTACTTTCGGCCATCGGTGTACGTAACGAAGTAGTAGTACAGGCCCGCGCCATCCGACCCGGCCCACCGGAAATTTCGCTCTGACGACGTGAAGACCTGTTGGCCCCAGCGGGTGAAAATCCGGACGTTGGCGAACTGCATATCGCAGAAATTAGGCGGTAAATCCGGCAGTCGGAACTCGTCGTTCTGGCTGTCGTTGTTGGGCGTAATCACGTTGTAGAGTTTCACCGCCAGCGAATCTGGGTTCGTTACCCGCAGCTGGATGCGTTGAAACTGCGGCAGCGGCTTGCACGTGGCATCGAGGAGCTGGAAGGTCACGGTGAGGTTGCGGTGCAGGTTGGCGGCGGCACAGCTCACTTCCCAGCGAAAAGTGCCATTGGCAGCGCCCGTGCCATTCTGAGCTTCGAAGCGCATGCCGGCCAGGGCCAGGTCAAAGCCTTCCTTGCCATTATCGAGGCTGCCGGTAGCCGTTAGTGTGAGTCCGTCGCGGTCAGGGTCGATACCGCTGAAGGTGGCCGTGTAAACCTGGCCTAGCGGCAACTCCACGACCGGAGCCTGTTCCGCCACCGCCGTGGGCAGGGTGGAGGTGAGTACCGGCGGCCTATTGGCGTAGCGCACCACCACGGGCACGGTGATGGTTGTGGCCTGCCGAACCCCGCAGGGCGAAGTAATGGCGGTGAACTGAAAGTTGAACACCGAATCGGCTCCCACCGCCCGGCAATCGACCCGCCAGGTGAAGCGGCCCCGCTGCTGCAAA
>NZ_JNLX01000068.1 GCF_000715495.1 Hymenobacter sp. IS2118
GGCGGGGCTGGGTGCTACCACCACGGCCGAGCCGTCGTTCAGCTCATTGGCAGCCAGCAGGATGGGATACGTCACGCCCCCGTTGAGGCTCAGCCGGATGTTGACGCGCACGCAGCTGACCGGGGCGGCAGTGGTGTTGGCCACGTTCCAGGTAATGGTTTGGGCGGCGCCTCCGGTCCAGCTCTCGGCCGCGTTGGGAGCCGTCACCAGGAAGGGGCCCGCCGAGCTGCTCACATCCAGGCTAACCAGCGAGCTGAAATTCACGCCGCCGACTACCCCCAGCGGTCCGGCGTGCTGGTCGCGGGCTGTGCACCGAAACGTGAGGGCGCGCGTCACCGTGGGCAACCGCTCCCCGATAACTACGCTGTTGTCCAGCAGATTGCTCAACCTCGGGAAGTAGCGCGTTCCGGACGCGGAAGGGTTGAACGAGCGAAACAGGGGAATATTCTGCCCCGGCACCTGGGCCGTGGTGGGCGTTCCGGTCGGCCCCAGGTCCAGCTCCTCCCAGGAATACGTGATGGGGTCGTTTTGGGCGTCGGTAGCGGTGGCCGTTAGTTTGAAAGGCGTGCCGATGGGTAAAGTTCTGCCGCTCGCCGGCACACTTACGGTAGGAGCGGTATTGCCGGTGGCCTGGCTGGTGCCGCAGGTAGTACCATTAATAAAAGCCCGTATTTCCTCGTAGTTGCCCGTGTGGAAGGTGGCATCGGAGTTGGCTTGCAGGTCGTTGTTTGATTCACAGATACCGGCGTAGGCCATAATCGTGCTGCCCGAGCCCGGCTCCCAGGCCGTTTCGGGGTTGCGGTTGCCCCCGGCGCAGCTGCCATCGTTGCCATTGAAGGGGTGGTTACCGCCAAACTGGTGGCCCATTTCGTGCGCCACAAAATCGATGTCAAACGCGTCGCCCACGGGGTTGGGCAGGCCCGTCACACCCCCAGCTTTCCCCTCGCGGTCGCACACCACGCCCAGGAAGGCCACGCCGCCGCCGCCAGTGCTCACCACGTGGCCAATATCATAATTGGCATTGCCGATGATGCGGTCTACGTTCTCCTGATTTTGCTCCAGCATGGGGCCACCATCGTCGTTGGTATACGCCGGGGAAGGCTGGGGACCGGTGCCACTGAGAAAAACCAGCTGGTCGTTGTTTGGCACCAGCACCATGCGCACCGACAGCTCCTTTTCGTACACCCCCACCACCCGGTTCACGGTGGTGGCCTCGGCGGCCAGCACGCTGGCTACGGTGTTGCCTTTAGTCAGCGCGTATTCGGGGGTGCAGGCCAGGGCCAGGCGGTAGGTGCGCAGCTGCGGTCCGCTGGCCCGTGCCAGCGCCAGACTATTGCTGCTCTTCTGAGCCGCCAGCCGCCGCGCGGTAGCTTTTTGGGTGGCCGCCGTGGGGGCAAAACCACAATTGAGAGCGGTGCGGGAAGCGCCCCGGTTCATATCGCGGTGATAAAAACCGAGGTAGTGCCGGGAATCGGTGCGAGTGGCAGGGTCAATGTAAAAGCTATTGCCGTCGGCGGCCAGCACCTGGGCATGGAAGCCCTGGGGGGTCATTTCCAGCCGCACCGTGGCCGACGCATCGTCGAGGCCCACGCCGGCGTAGGTTTTAATACTTGGAAACCGGGCCGCCAGCGCGGGTGCCAGCACCGACGACTCGCGGACGGCGAACCGACCAGTACTACCATTGGGGAGCGGTAGCATGAGCACCAGCGGCGCGGCCGAGGACCGGGCTTCGGCGGGAGCGGCGGCCAGGGCCGCACGCAGGGCCGGCACATCCAGGGTCAGCGCCTGCGAGCGAAACAGCGCTGCCGCCAGTGGCGAACGCGCCACCGCTGCCCGCGCCTCGGCATTGGCCTGAAAATACCGGGCCGCCGCCCGCTGAGGGGCCGGCTGCTGGGCTTTGGCGCTCAGGATGGTGCTGCAGGCCAGCAGCAGCGCCGCTCCCATGTGATTAAAACTCGCTTTGAGCGCGGAAAAAGAAGGAGACCGATGGGTGGCCAAACGGCCGGCGTACCAGTGCTGCATTAAGAGTTGGGCCTGAGGTTAATCTGTAAAGCTAAGCAAAAAACCAGGTATGCCGATAAGCGAACCAGCGGGCCGGGCGAGCCACATAAAACAGGTCTCGAAACTGGTTTTTATGGACGTCGGAAAGACAATAACAGGAACATCAATCGCAGCAATAAAATCGCAAAAAAGCTCCGGCACACGGCGCCGGAGCTTTTTTTAATTCCTGGCTTGCTTTCAGGGCAGCACTTTTTTTCAGCCGGCTTTCAGGTATTTCACCATTAGCCCGGCGGTTTTTTTGGCGGCTTGCTGCTGGCCCAGCTTCTGGCGCAGTTCGGCGTAGCCGGCCTTCATGCGGGCCATGTAGGCCTCATCGGTGAGCAGCAGGCGGAGCTCGTCGAGCAGGTTGCGGGCGTTGAAGTCGTTCTGAATGAACTCCTTCACCACGGCGCGGCCCGCAATCAGGTTCACCAAAGAAATAAATGGCACCTTGATAACCATTTTGCCAATGGCGTAGCTGAGCACGCTGGTGCGGTAGCACACAATCTGGGGCACGTCGAAGAGGGCGGTTTCGAGGGTGGCTGTGCCGCTGGTGACCAAGGCGGCCTTGGCGTGGGTCAGCAGGTCGAAGGTTTGGTCGAATACGAACCGGATGCCGTTGCGGTGGAAGTGCTTGTAGTAATTAGGGTCGAGGTTGTCTACCCCGGCCACCACAAACTGGTACTCCTGAAAGCCCGGTAAAATGGCAATCATCTCGTGCAGCATTTCCTCAATTTCCTGCTTGCGCGAGCCCGGCAGCACGGCAATAATGGGCTTGTCGGGCTCCAGACGGTTGCGCTCGAAAAAGTCGGGGTCGGGCTCAAATTCGGCCACGGCGTCGGCCGTGGGATTGCCCACGTAGTCGACGTGGTAGCCGAATTTATCGTAAAATTCTTTTTCGAAAGGCAGGATGACGAACATCCGGTCTACCCGCTCCTTCACCTTTTCGACGCGGCCCTGGTTCCAGGCCCATATTTTGGGCGAAATGTAGTAGAATACCTTGATGCCGTGGCCTTTGGCCACTTTCGCCATGCGCAGATTGAAGCCCGCGTAGTCCACCAGAATCAGCACATCGGGCTTGTAGGCCAGCAAATCGGCCTGGCACTGCTTGAGGTAGCCCCGGAACTTGAGCACGCTGGTAGCAGCCTCCACGAAGCCCATGATGGCCAAATCCTGGTAGTGCCGCACCAACTCGCCGCCCACGGCCTGCATCTGGTCGCCGCCCCAAAACCGGAACTGGGCGTCGGCGTCCTCGCCCTGCAACTCGCGCATGAGGTGGGCGGCGTGAAAGTCGCCCGACCGTTCGCCGGCAATCAGATAATATTTCATTCGTTGAGTTATGAGTTAAGAATCAGGAGTTAGGAGTTGTAGGAATGAGTAGATAAGCGACGAATGACTCCGTGGGGCCAAATCACAACTTTTAACTCCTAACTCTTAACTTCTTCATCCGTAGTATTCCACGAAATTGCGGGGGGTTTCGTAGAGTTTCACGCAGTGCAGCCGGGCCGTGGTAATGGCCGGCAGCTCGCGCTCCAGAATTTGCCAGAAGGCGATGGCCAGGTTTTCGGTACTGGCCATAAGGCCGGCCATGAAGGGCACGTCCAGGTTGAGATTTTTGTGGTCTACCTGGTCGGTAATGTGGGTGCGGAGCAGGTCGGAAAGGGCCTTGAGGTCCACTACGAAGCCGGTTTCGGGGTCGGGCTGGCCGCGTACCGTCACAATGAGGTCGTAGTTGTGGCCGTGCCAGTTGGTATTGGCGCAGGGGCCAAATACCTCGCGGTTGCGCTCGTCGCTCCACTTGGGGTTGTGCAGCTTGTGGGCAGCGTTGAAATGTTCCTGGCGGCTAACGTAAATCATTCTGTAAGCTATTAGCTACTAGTAGTTAGCTGGTAGCTCTCTTTGTTTTTTCATTAAAAGAAGAAACCGTAGGCTAGCAGCTAAAAGCTACTCGCTCCATTATCTTTTCGCAGCAAATATACGAAGAAGGGTACCCCGAACAGGGCCGTGACCAGGCCCACCGGCAACCCGGCCGGCGGGTAGAGGATGCGGGCCAGCAAGTCGCAGGCCAGTAAAAAGCTGCCGCCCAGCACCGCGCACACCAGCAAATTGTATCGGCCCGTGGTGCCCAGCAGCCCCCGCGAGAGGTGCGGCACGAGCAGGCCCACAAAGCCCACCGGCCCGCACAACGCCACCACGCCGCCCGTGAGGCCGGCCGCCAGCAGCACCAGCAGCCAGCGCCGCCGCGCCACCGGCAGCCCCAGGGCGGCGGCCCGCTCCTCGCCCAGCAGCAGCAGGTTGAGGTCTTTCTGCAAAAAAGCCAGCACAAACAGGCTGATGGCCAGCACTGCCGCCGGGTAGGGCAGCACGCGCCACCCGGCCTGCTCAAAGCTGCCGAACGCCCAGAACACGATACTGCGCAGGTTGCCCTCGGCGCTGGCCAGAAACGTGAGCAGGCTGCCCACGGCCGCCGCCAGGGCGCCCACCGCCACGCCCGCCAGCAGCAATGGCGCGGGCAAAATCCGGCCGCGCCGCGTGCCCAGCGCCACCACCAGCACCGTGGCCCCAAAAGCCCCCACCAGCGCCGCAACCGGCGGCAAATACACGCCCGCCACCGTGAGCGACGGCACCAGCACAAAAGAAATAATGGCCCCTAACGAAGCCCCCGAAGCCGTGCCCAGCAGGTACGGGTCGGCCAACGGATTGGTGACCAGCGTTTGGAGCAGCGAGCCGCTCACGGCCAGGCTGGCCCCGGCCAGCAGCGCCAGCACAATGCGCGGCAGACGCAGTTCCACCAGCACCAGCTGGGCCGGGTCGGTGGGGTCGTAGTGCCAAAAGGTGTTGAAAATGAAGCTGTACGACGTGGCATAGCTGCCCACCCGCAGGCCCAGCACCACGAGCCCCAGCGTGAGCAGGAGGCCAACGGTCAGCCATAATAAGGGGCGGTGAACCAGCATCAGCGGACGGGCGGCAACGAACCAGCTAAGCGAGGCGCAATTAGCTCGCGCAGTTCGCGCACGGCCTCCACCGCGCGCGGGCCGGGCCGCTCCATCAGGTTACCGGTGATGGCGAAAACGCGGCGGCTTTTATAGGCATTGATGCGTTTGAGCTCAGGGTAATTCTTGAAAAACGTGCTGTCCATCTTGCCAAAGCTGCCGCCGAGCAGCACGTCGGGGTTCAGCTTGAGAATGTACTCGCGGGTGAGGGCCGGGTAGGGCTGCGGGAAGGTTTCAGCCACGGCGTTCTGCCCACCCGCCAGCCGGATTTCATCGGTAAAAAGCGTGTTTTGGCCGTAGCAATAAATGGGGTCCTGCCAGGTGATGGCCAGCACTTTGGGCGAATGACTGAATGACTGAGTAGCTGCGTAGCTGAGCTGCTGCCGCAGTGAATCGGCCAGGTGCTTGGCCTGCGTTTCGCGGCCCAATAGCCGGCCCACGGTTTCGATACCCGTGAAAACGTCCTCCACGGTGCGGTAGCGCTGGTAATACACCGGAATCCCCAGTTCCTGAAGGCGTTGGGCATCGGCCACGGACGTGATGCCTTCGACGGTAAAAACGATGTCCGGCTTTAGCAGAACCAGCTTTTCCAGGTCGAGCGGGTAATTGTTAACGACAGGTTTGCGGAGCACGGCGGCCGGGTAGTTGTCCTGGGGCACGCGGGCCACGATGGTGGCGGTATCGGCCACGGCAAACAGGACTTCGGTCATGCTGGGGGCCAGGGCCAGCACCCGGCGCGGGTGCGCGGGCAGGGTCAGGCGCCGGCCCAGGCCGTCTTGCACGGTTACGGAGGCGGCGGACCGGGATTCCGGCTGGCAGCCGGCCAGCAACGCAACCGCTAAAAACAGATACAAAAAGCGCATGGGGCAAAGGTAGGGCCGGGGACCAACGACGGGGCGCGCCGGTTTACCTTTGCCCCAACCCAACTTCCTGCCCTATGATAGTAGTAACCGGCGCGGCCGGCTTCATTGCCAGCTGCCTAGTCTCCCGCCTCAACGCCGCCAACTTCAACGACATCGTGGTGGTGGATAATTTTTCGGTTGAAAAAAAGCTGCCCAACATCACCGGCAAGAAGCTGCGCGAGTACGTGGACCGCGAAACGTTTTTCGACTGGCTCGATGCCAACCACGCGCAGGTGGAGTTCGTGTTTCACCTCGGCGCCCGCACCGATACCGCCGAGATGGACCCGGCCGTATTCGACCTGCTCAACCTGAACTATTCGAAGCAGATGTGGCTGGCCTGCTGCCAGTACCAGCTGCCACTGGTGTACGCCTCGTCGGCCGCTACCTACGGCGACGGCATTCTGGGCTACACCGATACCGACGAAGCCCTGTTTCCCCTCTACCGCCCGCTGAACCCCTACGGCGACTCGAAGAACGACTTCGACAACTGGGCCCTGGCCCAGGCCGAAAAGCCGTATTTCTGGGCCGGCTTGAAGTTTTTTAACGTGTACGGGCCCAACGAGTACCACAAAAGCCGCATGGCGTCGGTGATACTCCACGCCTTCAACCAGATTCAGCAAACGGGCTCGATGACGCTTTTTAAATCGCACAATCCGGACTACACCGACGGCGGCCAGATGCGCGACTTCGTGTATGTGAAAGACGTGGTGGAAGTGTGCTACTTCCTGCTGAACCACCGCAAAGATTCGGGCATCTACAACCTCGGCAGCGGCGAGGCCCGCACCTTCCTCGACCTGGCCCTGAACACGTTCAACGCCCTGGGCCGCACCGCCGACATCCACTTTAAGGACACGCCCGAGGACATTCGCGACAAGTACCAGTACTTCACCGAGGCCGATATGAGCAAGCTCAAAAGCATTGGCTACGACCGGCCTTTCACGCGTTTAGAAGACGGTATTACCGATTACGTGCAGCACTACCTCGTGCCCGGCCGGTATTTATAAGCACGAATTTTCTAGCTTGCCGGGCAGTAGCCGGGGCCAAACCATTGGGGCGGCCCTGGGTTACGCTGCCTCCGCAGCGGTTGTTTCGGCGCGGCGCGCGGCGGCGGCCGTGGCGTTTCATTGCCTTTTCCACCCCTTCCAACCATCGTGACTAAACCTGCCGGGCCCGTTATTACTGTTGTGGGCGGCGGCTTTGCGGGCACGGCGCTGGTGTTACATCTGCGGCGGCAGCCGGCGCTGGCGCAGGCGCGCATTCACCTCATCGAGCCGCGCCCCGCGCCCGGCCCTGGTCTGGCCTATTCGGCCCAGCGGCACGAGCACCTGCTCAACGTGCGGTCCGGTTCGTTGAGCCTGTACCCCGACCAGCCCGAACACTTCGCGGCCTGGATGCTGAGCCAGCCCGAGAGCACGGCTGGCCAACCCGAATTTGCTCCCCGCTCCGCATACGGCCGTTATTTAAACGAAGAGCTAACGGCTGCCCTGCACCCCGCAACAGGCTTGCCCGTGGTAGAATTGCACGCCACCTCGGCCGTAGCCGCCCCGCCCCTGCCCGATGGCCGCCGCACCGTGCGCCTGGCTAACGGCACCAGCATTACCAGCGATTATGTGGTGCTGGCACTGGGCAACTTCCCGCCCCCGCCGCCCGCCGGCCCCGACCTGCGCTACCTGGAGCACCCCGGCTACCACGCCAACCCATGGGCGGCCGGCAACGTCCGCCGCATTGGCCCTGATGAGCAGGTGCTGCTCATTGGCTCGGGGCTGACAGCGGTGGACGTGCTGCTGGCCCTGCGCCAGGATGGCCACCGCGCGCCCATTACCGTGGTGTCCCGCCACGGCCGCTGGCCCGCCGCCCACGAGCCGGCCACCACCCCGTATCCCAACTTTTTCGACAAGCTGGCCCACGAAACCACTGTAAATGGAGCGGTAGCGGCGTTTAAGCGCGAGCTGCGGGTCGCGGCGGCCCAAAATATTGGCTGGCAGCCGGTGCTCGATGCGCTGCGTCCCGACCTGGGCCGCATCTGGGCCCTGTGGTCGCTGGCCGAGCAGCACCGCTTTTTGCAGCACCTGGCGGGCCTGTGGGCAGTGGGCCGCCACCGCAGCCCGCCCCAGAATACGGCCGCCGTAGCAGCCCTCAAGGCCGCCGGTCTGGTCCGGATGCGCCTGGGCACCGTGCGCGAAATCATCCCCGACGGCCCTTGGCTGCGCGTGCGCGTGGGGCCCTACGGCGAAGCGGATTCCTGGCTCACCGTGCAGCACGTCATCAACTGCGCCGGGCCGCTGCTCGATTACAATCGCATTGCCGACCCGCTGGTAGTGAGCCTGCGCGAGGACGGCCAGCTCTGCCCCGACCCCTTGCGCCTGGGCATCCTCACCGATGCGGCCGGCGCGCTGCTTGAGGAGAACGGCACGCCGGCCGCCGGGCTGTTCACGCTGGGCTCCAGCCGGCGGCCGGCCTATTTCGAATCGACCGCGGTACCGGAAATACGCCGACAAGCCGTGGATTTAGCCGCCGAAATAGCGGGACGTGAAACTGGGGAAATTGCCTAAGCCGCCATACGGAGCTGGTTTGGATAGAGAGGACGTACAGGAACGTCGTCGGGGACGAAGCCGCTGGACGGAACTGCTGAGGCAGCAGTTGCAATTATGGTATCGTCGGTGTGGCGACGGAGGGCACGCATCAGCAAGTATTTATATTTCTCGGCATCGGCCAGGGCTTGTTCGATGGCTTGTGCGGCATCGGCATAAGCTACCACGGGCTGTAATTCCCGGCGCGGGCGGCGGGCTTCAAAAACGTGGGCTTCGAGGTATTCGGCGGCGGACTTCATAGCGGAATCTAATGGTGAATTCGAGCCAGTATCGGCGTGCTTTATTAACCCCGAATACTTGGTTTACATTCCTTATAAGCCACTTTTTTGAGTTAATTTCAGGCCCTAACTCTTAACTGATTTCTGCCGCTAATTACTCCTGAAACTCAGCTGATTTTCAGCACCACTTTGCCGAATTGCGCGCCGGCTTCGAGGCGGCGCAGGGCGGCTTCCCCGTCGCCCAAAGGGAATACTTCGTCCACGACGGGCACAATCTGCTTTTCGGTCACGAGCTGGAGCATCGCGGCAAAATCCTGTTCGCTACCCATCGTTGAACCCAGAATGGTGAGCTGCTTCCAGAAGACTTTGGCGGGCGGCAGCTGCGGAATAGCGCCCAGCGTGCCCCCGAAAAACACGATGCGGCCGCCGGGCGCGGCCGCATCCAGCAAGGCGTTGAAAGCGGGCCCGGCGGCACTGTCAATAATCACATCGAACGGGCCGCCAGCCTGCTGCACCAGGGTTTTCACCCAATTTTCGGCGTTGTAATTGATGCCGCCTTTCGCGCCCAGCGCCTGCGCCCGCGCCAGCTTTTCCTCCGAGCCGGACGTTACCCACACCTCGGCGCCGCGCGCCGCGCAAAACTGAGCCGCCAGCAGCGCCACGCCGCCGCCCACGCCGGTTACCAGCACCCGCTCGCCCGCCTGCACCTGTGCCCGCGTGAACGCCGCCCGGTAGGCGGTGAGGCCCGCCAGCGGCAGCGCGGCACCCTGCTCAAAGCTCAGGTGGGCCGGCAGGGGTTGGACGTAGCGGGCCGGCAGTGCGATGTACTCGGCAAAGGTGCCGGGGTCGGGCATACCCAGCACCACAAAATCGCGCGCCTGCACCTTGGGGTTGTCACCCCAGCGCAAGCCGGGATTGAGGAGGACGCGCGCCCCGATACCCGGCGCGGAGGCCGGTACGCCGTCCCCGTGCGCCGCTACTTCTCCGGCACCGTCGGAGCCCAGCGTGCAGGGCAGCTTAATGCCCGCATACTGCCCCTGCTGAATAAAAACGTCGCGGTGGTTAAGGGCGGCGGCATGGAGTTTCACGAGGATTTCGCCCGCAGCGGGTGCGGGCGTGGGCACGTCGCGGAGCGTGACGGGCTGGTGAATGGCGTCGAGTTGGAGGGCTTGCATGATGGGTTGCACTACTTTGGTTGGGAATTTCTCGCAGAGGTCCGCTGAGGTTTGCGCGGAGGTCCGCAGAGTTTAAAAATTTGTTAACGTGGCTATTCAGCTCTCGCTGTGCTTTTTGAGGCCTGCTAGTGCCAGCGGGCCGGCCACAAGCAGGCCCGTGAGCAGGCCGCCGAAGTGAGCCGCGTTGTCGATGTTACCGCTCAGGCCCGAAATTAAATTACTGAGCACCAGATAAAGCACCAGGCCCAGCATGGCGCGGCGGTCGGATTTATCGAGTACGATTTTTTTGCTTATCAACAGGGCCAGCAGCAAGCCGTAGAGACCGAAAATGGCGCCGCTTGCGCCCACGGAATTCACGCCGTTGCTGTGCCACCACAGGCTGGCCAGGCCGCCGCCCACGCCGCTGGCCAGGTACACCAAGGCCAGGCGCAACGCTCCCACCCGGTCTTCCACCAACAACCCCAATAGCCATAGCGACAGCATGTTGAGCAGCAGATGCGAAAGGCCAGCATGCAGAAACAAGGAGCTGAACAGCCGCCACGGTTCGCCGGCCAGCGTGAGGCCCGACACATTGGAACCCCACTGCACCAGCTCGCGGCCCAGGGGCGCGGACGCGGACACACCGCTCAGAATCATCAGCCCGAAAACCAGCAGGTTGAGGTCGAGCAGCAACGGCGTGGCCAGGAAGCGGCGCGAAGGAATAAAAAGGCCCTTCAGCAGCTGGCCCAGCAGCTCGGCCCAGGTTTCGTGGGCGGCGGACGGCGGCGGCGATACAGCCGGCGAAGAGTCGGGCAGCAGCTCGCGCCGCCGCAGCTCGGCTACGGCAGCGGCACCCACGGCGGGCGGGTAGCGGGCCGCATTCTGGGCCATATACAGGAGCTCGGCGTCGGGCTTTTGGGCAAAGAGCTGCGCGGCCAGGGCGGCAGTGCTACCGGGAGCGGACGCGGGAACGGGTTCTTCCATGAAAGCGGGGCGCGGCAAGGAGTGCGCCACCTTGTCTCAACCGGCCACTTTGCCAGGTGTTGCAGCAGGCTAGAGCTCGACCTGCCTCGTTACGGTATTGTAGGGCTGGCCCGTGACCGGCGATTTGGGCAGCAGCCCCGAAAGCAGGTCGCTCACGTCGGCTTCGCGGCGCAGGGTTTTCTCGTTTTCAAAAGGCTGCGGATTTTTCGCCACCAGGTACAAATCCGTCAGGCCTTCCTGCTGCTCGTTGGCCACGCGCGTCATCAGGTCCAGGTGGGTGGCCATCGTGGGGCCTAGCTTGTAGCCGTAGAGGTTGGCTTTGCTCCAGGGCTCCCAGGCGGCTTGCGCGTCTTCGACGTGGCCGGCCAGCGCGTCGCTATTGCCTTGCCGGGCTTCGGCAAAAACGTATTCGGTTTTAGTCTGGGCCGCCCAGAAGCGTTTGGACAGCTCCCGATACTGGCTCAGGTGCTGGGCATTAGCTTGTTCGGAGGCGGGCACCTTGCTCAGCTGCTGGGCCACGGCCTGGGTCACCACCCCGTCGTAGTTGGGAATGGCGCTGGTGGCCACTTCCACGAGGCGGGGCGGGGGCAGGCGGCGCTTGGCCGCCGCGCGTGCCTGCAATTCGGCTTCCTGGGCAGTGCTTTGCTGCTGCAAAAAGTAGGTGCCGCCACCCAATGCCAGCACCAATACTCCTACCCCTACCACCTTGCCCCAGGGCTTGGATTGCGGGACTTCGGACGGCGAAACGTAGGCAGCTGGCGAGGCAAAAGCCGGCGCGGCGGGCGCTACGCCCCGACGCCGCAGCTCGCGGCGGGCTTCGTCGACCAGCGCGGCCTGATAGAGGTTGGGATGCTCGACGAAATAGAGCAGTTCGGCATCGGTTTTCTGGTGGTAAAAATCGGGGGCGGCGTCGGACACGGCAGGGGGCAAAAGCTGAAGGATGATTGCAGGCGGCAAGATGGGAAGCGCCGGCCAATAAGTTGCAGCCAACCGTGGGGCGCCGGGGCCGTAAACCGTTGCATTGGGGCCGTAAGCACGGCTCCGGCCATCATTCTTTTTCTAATTACTATGCCTACCCCCGAGCAAAATCCCACCGACCCGCGTCCCGACCAAGCCAGCACCGGCGGCATCACCACTCCGCAAGGCGCCGACACCGACCAGAACGCCTCCGGCAACCCCGAAGCTGGCACCGCCGCCGACGGCGCCATGCCCGAAAGCACCCAGGAAAACATGGGCGACGGCGCCGGCATCCGCGGCGACTATGGCAACGCCAGCCAAACCAACGGCATGGAAGGCGGCCCCGACCAGCCCAAAACCGACACCGAGCTGACCGGTTCGTAAACCCGCCCGCCCCTCGCAGAAACACGCCTACTGTCGTGCCGCCGCCCGAAACCTTTTCTTCCCACCAACCAAGTTATTGGAGCGAAAAAAGGCAATTCGGGCGGCGGCACGACAGCTTTTTTTAGTGGTATCAGCCGGAAAGCTCAACCGCTTTTGTGTCGCGGGGGCGGCTGGCGGCGTAATTTGCAGCCCTTATCCGTGATGCTAATTTTTATTAATGGTCCGATTTTTCGCCGCTAGCCGTTTCCTGTTTTTTCTTTTATTTATTGCTTCAACTGGCTTAATCGCGCCGGTGCAGGCCCAAAATGCCGACGACCAGGACGCGCCCCCGCCGCCCAAGCGCGAACTGCGCGGCATGTGGATTGCCACCGTCGAAAACATCGACTGGCCCCGGCAGCGCGGCCAAACGCCCGAGCAATACCGCCGCGACTACCTGCGCCTGCTCGATGCCGGGCAGCGGGCCGGCCTCAACGCCGTATTTGTGCAAATCCGGCCGGCTTCGGATGCCTTTTATAAGTCCGACATTGAACCCTGGAGCAAGTGGCTGACCGGCACGCAGGGCAAGGCCCCGGCCAACGGCGACGACCCGCTGCCCTTCCTCATTACCGAGGCGCACCGGCGCGGAATGGAGTTTCACGCTTGGTTTAACCCTTACCGGGCTACGATGGATTCGGTGACGGCCCGCCTGGCCGCCAACCACCCGTACCGGCAGCATCCGCAGTGGTTTTTGCGCTACGGCGGGCAGCTGCTCTACAACCCCGGCCTGCCCGAGGTGCGCGCCCACATCAGCCGCGTGATTCTGGACGTGGTGCGGCGCTACGATATTGATGCGGTGCATTTCGACGACTATTTCTACCCTTATCCGGCACCGGGCAAGGTTTTTCACGACGAGGCCGCCTTTCAGGAGCACAATCCTGGGGGCATTGCCAAACTGGCCGACTGGCGCCGCAACAACGTGAACGTGCTGATTCATGACCTGCGCGACAGCATTCAGTCGGCCAAGCGCTGGGTGAAATTCGGCATCTCGCCCTTCGGCGTTTGGATGAATAAATCGGCCGACCCGCTGGGCTCCGACACCCGCGCCGGGCAGCCGTCGTACGCCAATCTGTACGCCGATTCGCGGCTGTGGCTGGAGAAGGGCTGGATTGACTACATCGTGCCGCAGCTTTATTGGAGCACCAATTTCAAGCTCGTGCCCTACCCCATTCTGCTCGAATGGTGGACGCGCAACCACTTCGACCGCCACCTCTACATCGGCCACGGCACCTACCGGATGCTGGAAAGCACGCGCTCGGACACTACCTGGCGCAACCCGCGCGAGCTGCCACGCCAAATCCGCCTCAACCGCTCGTATGGCGAGGAGGTGACCGGCAGCGTGTTTTTCTCGGCCAAATCGGTGCTGGCCAACCCCCTGCACACCACCGACACCCTGCGCCAAAACCTATACCGCCACCCGGCCCTGGTGCCCACCATGCCGTGGCTCGACGCCCTGCCGCCCCAGCCCGTGGCCAACCTGCTGCTGCGCCGCGCCGGCACCGCCGTCACGCTGAGCTGGCAGCCCGGCCCGGTGGCCACCGACGGCGACGCCGCCACCTACTACGTCCTCTACCGCTTCGGCGCCAACGAGCGGAGCACGCCCAACGACCCGCGCCGCATTCTGGCCCTGCCCCGCCCCGCGCCCGGCTTCCCAGCCACCTACGTCGATACCACCGCCGTGCCCGGCCAGGCCTACGCATACTACGTCACGGCCGTAGACCGCCTGCACAACGAGAGCCGGCCCATGCGCGTCATCACCAACGGCCAGCCGCAGCCCGAGTTGGCCCAGGGCCAAGCGCCGGCCGGCACCGTTGCCGCCGCCCCGGCCCCCACGGCCACCCCGCCAGCAGTGGCCGTAGCTCCGCCGCGCGCAGTGCCGGCACCCACGGCTTCGGGGGCAAGCCGGGCGGGAGCCGCCCAGCCCGTTAAAGTCAAAACCAAGGCTAAGCGGCGCGGCTTTTTCTCGCGAATTTTTGGGCGGTAGGGGTTGCCGCTCAAGCGTACACCCCAACCCCTAGCCCCTTCCCCTCCGGGGGAAGGGGGACTATTTTTTAGACATAGATAAGGCTATTTTTAGACCCTATAACTAGAATTAGTCCCCCTTCCCCCGGAGGGGAAGGGGCTAGGGGATGGGGTGCACGGCTCCGGAACCCATACCACTTACAACTACTTTGCTATCCAATGACTAAAAGAATAATTCACTATTCCCTCGCCTTGCTTAGCATAATCCCGCTGTCCGGCCGCGCGCAAATTGGCCAGGTAGCCCCGCCAGTGGCACCCAAGCCGGTGCTGCCCGCCGTGCCAGCCCGGCCGGCCTCGCCCCGGCAGCTGTTTCCGGGCCTGTTTGAGGCGGTGCAGCTGGGCCGTGTGTTTGCCGATAACAAGACGTTTGTTGATGCCGCGCCCCGACAGCGGCCGGCCACTATTCTGGCGGCCTGGAACCGCGAAAAAAGCCAACCTGGCTTCCAGCTCAAAGCGTTTGTGGAAGCGCACTTTGACCTGCCCGCGGAAGGTGCCACGCCCTTCCAAAGCAACGTAAGCGCCGGCCTGCGCCACCACCTCGATACCCTGTGGACCGTACTGGCCCGGCCCGCCGCGCCCGCCGCCGACCCCGCCGATTCGCTGGCGGCCTACCGCTCCCTGCTGCCCTTGCCCAAGCCCTACATCGTGCCTGGCGGCCGTTTCCGCGAGGTGTACTACTGGGATTCGTACTTCACGATGCTGGGCCTGGCCGAAGCCGGCAAAAACGAGCTGCTGAACAACCTCACCGACAATTTTGCCTTTCTCATTAACCGCTACGGCTTCGTGCCCAACGGCAACCGCAGCTACTACCTCACCCGGTCGCAGCCCCCGTTCTTTTCCAGCATGGTGGCCCTGATGGCCAAGCGCCAGGGCAATGGCATGCTGCTGCGCTACCGCGTGGCCCTGGAGCGCGAGTACCGCTACTGGATGCTGGGCGCGGAAAAACTGACTCCGGGCACCGCCGCCCACCGGGTGGTGCGGTTGCCCGGCGGTGCCGTCCTGAACCGCTATTGGGACGAGAGCACGCAGCCGCGCGAAGAATCTTACGCCGAAGACGTGGCTGCGGCCAAAGGCAGCAAGCAGCCGCCCGCGCAGTTCTACCGCAACGTGCGGGCAGCCGCGGCGTCGGGCTGGGATTTCAGCAGCCGCTGGTTTGCGGCCGGAGGCGGGCTCTCCACCATTCAAACCACCGATTTGGTACCCGTGGACCTCAACTGCCTGCTTTACCAGATGGAGCAAACCCTGGCCGAGGCCTGCCAGGCGGCCGGGCAGCCGGCCCAGGCCCGCAGCTATGCCGCCAAAGCCAGCCGTCGCCAGGCCGCCCTACTGGCCCTGAGCTGGGACCCGAAAACGGGCTGGTTTCAGGACTACAACTGGCGCAAGCGGCAGCGCTCCCCGGTGCGCACGCTGGCGGGCGTGTTTCCGCTGGCTTTCGGGCTGGCTACGCCCGCTCAGGCCAGCCGGGTAGCTACGAATCTGAAAGCCAACTTCCTGAAACCCGGCGGCCTGGTTACCACACTCAGCAAAACCGGGCAGCAGTGGGACGCGCCCAACGGCTGGGCGCCGCTGCACTACCTGGCCATCGACGGACTGCGGCGCTACGAGCAGCGCCCACTCGCCGATACCATTGCGCTGCGCTGGGTGCGACTGAACCGCCGCGTGTTCACCCAGACCGGGAAGCTGCTGGAAAAGTACGACGTGACGGACCCCACCCGCCCCGCCGGCGGCGGCGAGTATCCCCTGCAGGACGGCTTCGGCTGGACCAATGGCGTGCTGCTGAAGCTGCTGGATTGGTACAAGCTGAAGTAGGCAGTTTAATAAAGCTGATGTTACGCACTGATTGCGCCTACGCTTCACAAAGAGACTTTAGGTGCATCAGCAAAGGCCGTTTCCAGGCAGTCCGCTAGGATGGTGCGTAACATCAGTTAATAAAACTGATTAGAATGTTGTCATGCTGAGCGCAGCCGAAGCATCTCTACCGCACCGTCAATACCTTTCAACGGTGCGGTAGAGATGCTTCGACAAGCTCAGCATGACAACCCAAACAGATTACAGTTACTTATGCTCCACTGCTTAGTAGCTGAAGTCACGCAGCTCATAAGTAGTTGGCTCACTGTCTTCTGGCTTTGAGCGTGGTGACTTGCCACTTACCAATCTTTTCCTCCCGCCTGTGAATCCTCACCTCGCCCGCCTGCACCAGGTTGCCAGCCAGCCCAGCCGCCGGATTATCGGCCTGATGTCGGGCACTTCGCTCGATGGACTTGACGTGGCTTTGTGCCGCCTCAGCGGGCACGGGCCGGGCACACGGCTGGAATTAGAGCAGTTCCGCACCGTGCCGTACGACGACGATACGCGGGCCCGCATTCGCACCGTGTTTGCCAGGGAGCAGGTCAGCCTGGAATACCTCACCCTGCTCCACCCCTGGCTGGGCCGCCTGCACGCGGACGCGGTGCTGGACTGCCTGCGCGAGTGGCAAATCCGCCCCGACGAAATTGACCTGATTGCCAGTCACGGCCAGACGGTGTACCACGCGCCGCAACACCAGCACCGGCGCCTCGAATTCCCCCAAAATGCCACCCTGCAGCTCGGCGACGGCGACCACGTGGCCGTGGGCACGGGCATCATTACGCTGAGCGACTTCCGCCAGAAGCACGTGGCAGCCGGCGGCGAAGGGGCTCCGCTGGCGGCCTACGGCGACTTTTTGCTGCTGAGCAGCCCTGACGAGGAACGGCTGCTGCTCAACCTGGGCGGCATCGCCAACTTCACCTACCTGCCCCGTGCTGGCGGCGATGCCCACACCGCTTTCAGCACCGATACCGGGCCGGGCAATACCCTGCTCGACGCCACCGTGCGGATTTTCCGCCCCGGCCTGCAGTACGACGAGGGCGGCCGGCTGGCAGCGGATGGGCAGGTGCACCAGGGGCTGTTATCGGCGCTGCTGGGTCACGACTTTTTCGTGGCGCCGCTGCCCAAAACCACCGGGCCGGAGCTATTCAGCCCCGATTACCTGGCCGACGCGCAGGAGCGCAGCGGCACGCTCACCCTGGGCCTGGAAGACACCTTGGCTACGCTGGCCGAATTCAGCGCTATGAGCGTGGCGCGGGCCGTGGAAGCAGCTTTTGCCGAGCGGCTGGCCCCTACGGCGGTGTACACCAGCGGCGGCGGGGCGCACAATCCGGTGCTGATGGCCGCCCTCAAACGCCACCTGCCGCACGCCAGCTTCGCCCCCACCGACGCCTTGGGCGTACCCGGCGATGCCAAGGAGGCCATCCTGTTTGCGGTGCTGGCCAACGAGGCGGTGGCGGGCCAGCCCGTGGCCATTGGGGCGGGCCGGCAGCGCGTGCCGGCCGTGAGCCTGGGCAAAATCTCCCTGCCGGGCTAAGCGGAAGCGGGCATTTGCGGGCGCGAAGAAATTAACGACCTTCGCCGTGGGCCCGTGCCCCGCCGTTTCCGCCGCCCCATGCCAACCCTGTCCGCCGCCGCGCCGGCCGTTCCTGCTCTCACTTCCCGACCCGTGCGTCTGGTCTCGCTCGATGTCTTCCGGGGCCTCACCGTGATGGCCATGATTCTGGTGAATAACCCCGGCGACTGGGGCCACATTTACCCGCCCTTCGAGCACGCGGCCTGGCATGGCTGCACGCCCACAGACCTCATTTTTCCGTTTTTCCTGTTCATCGTGGGCGTGAGCTTGGTGTACGCCCTGGACGGCGCCAAGCAACTGAGCACGGCCCAAAATGCTGTGATTTGGCGCGTACTACGGCGCGCCGCCGTAATTTTTGGGCTGGGATTATTCCTGGCGCTCTACCCGAAGTTTGATTTCTCCGCAGTGCGGATTCCGGGCGTGCTGCAGCGCATCGCGCTGGTGTTTCTGGGGTGCAGCCTGGTGTTTTTGAAAACCGGCTGGCGCACGCAGCTCGGGCTGCTGGCGGCCCTGCTGCTGGGCTACGCCGTGCTGCTGCAACTGGTGCCGGTGCCCGGTTTTGGCCCCGCCAACCTGGAGCCCGCCACCAACCTCGGCGCCTGGCTCGACCGCCTGCTGCTGGGCGAAGCTCACCTCTGGAACCAAAGCAAAACCTGGGACCCCGAAGGTCTGCTGGGCACCCTGCCCGCCCTGAGTACCGGCCTGTTGGGCGTACTCAGCGCGCAGTGGCTGCGGCGGCCGGACCGGGAGCCCGCCGCCAAAGTCGCCTGGCTGTTCGTGGCCGCGGGCGTGGTCACCGTGCTCGGGCTGCTCTGGGAGCCGTGGTTTCCCATCAATAAAGCCCTCTGGACCAGCCCTTACGTGCTCTACACCGGCGGGCTGGCAATGGCGGGCCTGGCCGCGCTCTACTGGATTTGCGACGTGCGGGGGCACCGCGCCTGGACGCGCCCGGCAGTAGTTTACGGCGTCAATGCCATCCTGGTGTTCAGCTTGTCGGTGGTGTTGTCGCGCACGTTTGCCCTGTTTCGGCTGCCCGGCCCGGCTGGCAACCCCGTGGGCCTGAAGGAGTGGCTTTACGAATGGGGCATCGCGCCCTATTTTGCCGACCCGCGCGCAGCTTCGCTGGCCGGGGCCGTGCTGCTGGTGCTCATCTGGCTGGGCGTTTTGAGCTGGATGTACAAAAAAGGTATCGTGTGGAAAGTGTAAGCCCTGACGCACGGTTTTATTACTCGCTATTCCCTTAATTTCATGAAAATCCTGATTATCGGCGGCGGCAACATGGGCCTGACCTATGCCCGCAGCTTTGTGCGCGCCCACATCACCTCGCGCCTCGATTTACGGCTGCTGGCCCGCTCGCCCGAGCGCGTGTCGGCACTCTCCGCGCACGATATTGGTACCGTGTGGGGCCGCCCCGGCGAGTGCGTGCCCGGTGCCGACATTCTGATTCTGGCCGTGAAGCCGCAGGACTCGCCGGCGCTTTTTGAAACGCTGCAGGGACTGGTACAGCCGCAGCAAGTGGTACTCAGCATCATGGCCGGCGTGCGCATTGCTACGCTGCGCGAGGCGTTGGGCACGCCCAAAATTATCCGGGCCATGCCCAACCTACCCGCCCAAATCGGCATGGGCATGACGGCCTTTACCAGCACCGATGAAGTGAGCCGCGCCGAGCTGGTGCAGGTACAAAACCTGCTTTCGACCACCGGCAAAACGGTTTACGTCGAGGAAGAATCCGCCATCGACGCCGCCACGGCCGTTTCGGGCAGCGGCCCGGCCTACGTGTACTACTGCATGGACGCCCTGATGAGTGCCGCCACCCAAATGGGCTTCTCTTCCGCCGAAGCCGAGCTACTGGTGAGCCAGACCTTCCGCGGCGCCGTGGAGCTTTACTCCCAATCGGGCCTGAGCTGCACCGACTGGATTGCCAAAGTGGCCTCCAAAGGCGGCACCACAGAAGCCGCCCTTGGCGCCTTCGGGGCCGGGCAGGTGCGCGAAGGCCTCATGGCCGGCGCCCGCGCCGCCCGCGACCGGGCCGAAGAACTGGGCAAGTAAGGTAGTCAGCGAAAAGCTACAAGGCACCTCGCGCAACACCTTTGGTGACTACCCATTCAAAATTTAAAAAGCGTTGTCATGCTGAGCTTGCCGAAGTATCTCTACCGCACCGTTGGACGGTCTTGACGGTGCGGTAGAGATGCTTCGGCAAGCTCAGCATGACAGACTTTAAAAAAACACGGTCTGCCAAAGAATCTAAAGGCCAGCTAAATAGCTAAGCTATCGAATACCCTGCAAAGTCCTTGCGCAGCTGCGTTTTGAGGATTTTGCCGGTGGCGGTGTGAGGCAGCTGCTCTACAAACTCCACGGCGTCGGGCTCGGAGAATTTGGCCACTTTTCCTTTGAAGAAACCCAGCAGCTCCTCGGCCGATACGTCCATGCCGGGGCGGCGCACTACCACCAGCAAGGGTCGCTCGCTCCATTTAGCGCTGGGCACGCCAATGACGGCGGCCTCGGCCACGGCCGGGTGCGCCACGGCCAGGTTTTCTAAGTCGATGCTGGAAATCCACTCGCCGCCGGACTTGATAACGTCCTTCGAGCGGTCGGTAATTTGCATGAAGCCGTCGGGGTCGATGGTGGCCACGTCGCCGGTTCGGAACCAGCCGTCGGCGGTGAGTTCGCCAGGCGTGCCGCTGCGGAAGTAGTCGGCCACCACCCAGGGCCCGCGCACCAGCAAGTCGCCGAAGGCCACGCCGTCGTGCGGCAGCGCCTGGCCGTCGTCGCCCACAATTTTCATATCTGCGCCGAATACCACGCGGCCCTGCTTGGCGCGCACCGCCCGACTGTCGGCGGGGCTCAGCCCCTGGTGTTTGGGCTTGAGGTGGCCGGCGGTGCCCAACGGGCTGGTTTCGGTCATGCCCCAGGCGTGCATGATGGTAACGCCCAGCTCTTCTTCAAACGCCTTCATCAGAGCCGGAGGGCAGGCCGAACCGCCCACCACCGTGCGGCGTAGCGACGTAAACTGCCGCCCGCCTTCGCGCATAAACTGCAGCAGCCCCAACCAGATGGTGGGCACGCCCGCCGAGAAGGTAACACCTTCGCTCTCAAATAGCTCGTATAAGCTGGCGGCGTCCATGCCCGCGCCGGGCAGCACCAGCTTGGCCCCGTTGAGCGGCGCCGCATACGGCAGGCCCCAGGCATTGACGTGGAACATGGGCACCACCGGCATGATGACATCGAGGGCCGAGCAGTTGAGCGCGTCGGGCAGCGAGATGGCCATGGCGTGCAGCAGCGTGGAGCGGTGCGAGTAGAGCACGCCCTTGGGCTCGGCGGTGGTGCCGGAGGTGTAGCAGAGCGAGCAGGCCGTGTTTTCGTCGAGCATGGGCCACTCGTAGTCCGTGCTTTCGGCGGCCAATAAGTCTTCGTAGCTGCACAGGCCGGGCAGGGCCGACGCGGCGGGCAGGTACTCCGGGCCAGCCATCAGCACCCATTTTTCGACCTTGGGACAGGCGGGCGCCAGCTTTTCCACCAGTGGCAGAAAGGTCAGGTCGAAAAACAGCAGCCGGTCTTCGGCGTGGTTGATGATGTAGACGAGCTGCTCGGGAAACAGGCGCGGGTTGATGGTGTGGCACACCGCCCCGATGCCGGCCACGCCGTAGTACAGCTCGAAATGGCGGTGCGTGTTCCAGGCAATGGTGGCCACCCGGTCGCCATCGGCAACGCCCAGCCGCAGCAGGGCGTTGGCCAGCTGCTTGCTGCGCGCGTGGGCCTGGGCGTAGGTGCCGCGGTGAATGCCGCCTTCGGGCAGGCGCGACACGATTTCAGTTTCGCCGTGCCATTTGGCGGCGTGTTCGATTATACCAGCTACGCGCAGCTGGTCGGCCATCATAAGTCCTTGCATGGGTGGGCGGGGTAAGGTTGGGCGGGAGAAGCAGGCTTCCAAGCTAGGCAATAATTCAGAATATTGAAGCAGGACTTGCGAAGTGTTTCTTAATAACCGTCTTTCCCGCAGAGGTGAAACACTCTTTCAACTAGCGTAGACAGGTACTGTGAAGTGAGAGCAGCTTGATGCATCAGATTATTTACAAATATCTGATAACCAAAATATAAAATCGATTGCAATAGCAAATACTTTACTTCCGCACCGCTTCCAGGGCCAGCTGCAACAGCGCCGACCGCACGCCCAGCTCGCTCAGCTTGTTGTTGCTCCGCGACGGGTGCACGCGGTTGGTGAGCAGTACCACCACCAGCTCCGCCTTGGGGTCGACCCAAAAGTAGGTGCCCGTGAAACCGCTGTGGCCGAAGCTGTCGGGCGAGGCGCCGGGCGGGGCGTTGCGGCCGGGCTCGGTGGCGGGCCGGTCAAAGGCCAGGGCACGGCGGTTGTCGGGGCAGAACTGGCAGCGCGTCCAGTCGGCCAGCAGGGCTTGGTCGAAGATTTGCTGGCCGCCGTAGCGCCCGCCCCAGGCGTAGGTTTGGGCGAGCTTGGCCACGTCGGTGGCACTGCCAAACAAGCCGGCGTTGCCCGAAAGGCCGCCCAGCAGCGCCGCGCTTTCGTCGTGCACGGTGCCGTGCAGCAGCTGGCGCCGGAACGCCGAATCTACTTCCGTGGGCACGATGCGGGCGAGCGGAAAGCGGTTGGTGGGCCGGAAACCCAGGGTGCTGGCTCCCAGCGGCCGGTACACCTGCTGCTGCAAAAACGCCTCCAGCGACTGCCCGGTCCGGGCCTGCACCAGCGCCGGATACAGCATAAACGACAGGTCCGAATACACGTAGCCCGGCTTCTCGTTCAGCGGCGACGCCCCAATTTCCTGGTACAGGCGCGCGGGCAGGTCTTTGCGGCCCCACAGTCCGGCGGCCACCGGCAGCGGGTAGCGGGCCGAAGAGTCGGCATGGAAATAGCGCCGCCGCGGCTGGCCGTTCTTCCCAATCAGCTCTTTCCAAAACGAAATTCCGGCGGGCAGGCCGGCCTGGTGCGCCAGCACCTCACGCAGGCGCAAGCCGGCCTTGTCGGTACCGCGCAGAAACGGGAAATACTGGTCCAGCGTGCTATCCGGGCTGAACCGGCCCTGCTCCTGCAGCTTGAGCAGCGCCGGCGCGGCGGCCAGTGTTTTGGTCAGTGAAGCCAGGTCGTAGAGGTCGTCGTCGTGCACGGGGCGGGGCACGGTGGCGGGCGCCACAGTGGCCATTGGGGTGGCGGCGGGCTGGTTGCGCGGGCGGCGTTTTTTAGCGGTTCCTTCCGATGCTTCGGCGGCGGTTCCGTAGCCGGCGTAGGTGTGGTTGCCGTAGCTTTTGCGCAGCACCACCGTGCCCCGCCGGGCAATAACCACCTGCGCCCCCGGAAACGCCTGCGCCGCCAGCGCCCGGCCCAACAGGCTGTCGACCCGCGCTTCGAGGCGGCCGTCGAGCCCGACCGATTCGGGGTAGGCAAAGGCCAGGCGCTGGCCGCCGGTTGTGCGCAGCCCAAAGCCGCGCGGGTAGCTATCCGATACCGTGACGGGCAGCTTGCCCGTGGTGCCGATGCCGCCAAAAATGGCCTGCACGGCCAGCCGCTGGGCATTGGGGCTTTCCTGGTAGGCCAGCACCACGCCGGCGGCGCGGTCCAGGTCGCGCACCTTGGCCACGGCGTAGGCCGAGCCGAACACGCTCAGCACCACCTGCTGTGTCTGGCTCAGCAGCTCGCGCAGCAGCATGTTTTCCTCGGGCGTGATACCGAAATTGGTAGCCGGCAGCCGTCCCAGGTTTTGCAGCGAAACCAGAATGAGATTGTAGGGCTTGAGGGCGGCCCGCAGCTTCATTAGCTCATCGAGCGAGGCGGCGGCCGGGGCGTGGAAATGTGCGGCGGGCGCGTAGTCGGCCACCGCCTGCTGGAAGTCGGTAGTGTCGCGCGGGTTGCCGCCCAGCACCAGCGTGGCAATGCGCAGGGTATCGAGGCGCTGGAGCGGCAGGAAGTTTTTCTCGTTGCGCAGTAGCGTGATGCTCAGCTCGGTGAGGCGGTGACTGAGGTATTGGGCGTGCGGGGCGTTGAGGTCTTCGTAGAGGTTTTTGGTGCTGATGGGCTGGTAGTGGTTCAGGCCGGCCCATTGCTTCATGGCCAGTACGCGGCGGCAGTGCTCGTCAATTTCCCGCTGCGAAATCCGGCCGCTGTCCACGGCCGCGCGCACCATGTTGATGGCCAGCGGCACGTTTTTGCTGAACTCCAGAATGTCGTTGCCCGCCAGCAGGGCCCGCACGTCGGCCTCGCCGGGCGGAAACATGCTGGTGACGCCCTTCATGTTCATGGCATCGGTAAAAATCAGCCCCTGAAACCCCATTTCCCGGCGCAGAAAATCCGTTACGATGGGCCGCGACAGCGTACTCGGGCCCGGCACCGTGTCCAGGGCGGGCACGTTGAGGTGGGCCACCATCATGCCGCCCAGGCCGCCCGCAATCAGGCGGCGGAAGGGCGGCAGCTCCAGCGTATCGAGCCGCCGGCGGTCGACGCGCACCGTGGGCAGGGCTAGGTGCGAATCGGCGTCCACGTCGCCGTGGCCGGGAAAGTGCTTGGCCACGGCCAGGATGCCCGCGTCCTGCATGCCGCGCATGTACTGGCGACTATCGCGGGCCACCGCCGCCGGGTTTTCGCCCCAGCTGCGAAAGCCGATGACGGGGTTAGCGGCGTTGTTGTTCACATCGACCACGGGCGCGAAATTGACGTGCATGCCCAGCCGGCGGAACTGCCCGGCCACCTCACGGCCCATGTCGTAGAGCAGCGTGGTATCCACGTCGCCGCCCAGGCTCATCTGGTACGGGAATTTCACCACGCTGTCGAGGCGCATGCCCACGCCCCATTCGCCGTCCATGGCCACCAGCAGCGGCACGCGGCTCTGGCTCTGGTAGCGGTTGAGCAGGCGGGCCTGCCGCCCCGGCCCACCCTGGAAAAATATCAGCCCACCAATGCCATACTGCTTAATAAGGGCCGAAATGGTATCCTCATCGGCCCGGCTGCGGTTGGAATACGCCGCCACCATAAACAGCTGCGCGGCCCGCTGATTGGGCGTGAGCACCCGCATGAGGCTATCAACCCAGGGCGAGTGCAGGTATTGGATGAAGGAGGGACTGCCGGGCGGCAAAACGGCCGCAGCGGGCCGCGCCGGGGCTTTGCTGCGGGCCGCGCGGGCTTTGGCGGGAATAAAACGAGGCTTTTGGACAGCGGCTTTGGCGGGCGCGGCGGGCGTAGCGCGGCGCTGAGCGGGTACCAGCAGGGGCGCCGTGAGGAGCACGGCCAGCAGCGGGAGGAACTTGAGGAACGACAAAGGGAGGCGGTTTTTAGTACGAAAGTAGCGTTTCCGGCGGGTCAGACTCTTTATGCTCTGCCTCGCCGGTCTCCCTATACACTGGCCCGGTCCGCTTTGCGCAGCTTACTGCGGATTTTCGCGTTCTTTGAGCCCACGGTTTTCCTTATCGCTGCTTCAATCCATTTCATGAAAAAACTTGCCCTTGCCGGCCTCGTGGCCGTGGCGCTTACCGCCGCCTGCAATCAAACCAAAACCCCTGAAACGGCAACCGCCGGCCCCAACACAGCCGGCGCCGACGCTACGACGGACCTCGACGGCCTCTTCGGCAGCTACTGGGAAACGCAGTCGCGCCTCGACCCGCTTTCGGCCACGGGGCAGGGCGACAACCGCTACAACAACCTGCTGCCCAACGAACAGACCCGCGCCTTTCGCGATACGCTGCGCACGTTTTACGGCGACTACCTGACCCGGCTGGGCAAGTTCGACCGCGAAAAGCTGAGCGACAACGACAAAATCAGCTACGATATTTTCAAGTACGAGATGGAGCAGCGCCTGGCCGGCCTCAAGCTCAATACCTGGATGATTCCGACCCAGCAGTTCTGGGGCCTGCCCATCACAATGGGCCAGTACGGCGCGGGCGAGGGCGTGCAGCCCTTCAAAACCGTGCAGGACTACGACAACTGGCTGGGCCGCGTGCGCGGCTTCACAGCCTGGACCGATTCGGCCATTGCCAACTTCCGGCAAGGCATGCGCACCGGCGTGGTACTGCCCCGCACCCTGGTGCTGAAAATGCTGCCCCAGATGCGCGGCAAGGACATTGTGGTGAGCGACCCCGCCCAAAGCCTGTTCTACGGCCCCATCACCCGTTTTCCCAAAGACTTTTCGGCCGCCGATAAGGCGCGCCTGACTGACGCCTACAAAACGGCCATCACCGCCGAGCTGGTGCCGGCTTACCGGAAATTGGGCGATTTCCTGGAGAAGGAATACCTGCCCAAAGCCCGCACCACCAGCGGCATTACGGGCGTGCCCGGCGGCGCCGAAATCTACAAGTACTACGTGGGCTACTGGACCACCACCACCAAAACGCCCGCCGAAATCTACCAGACCGGCCTGGCCGAAGTGGCCCGGATTCGGGGCGAGATGGAGCGCGTGAAAACCGAAACCGGCTTCAAAGGCGACCTGAAAGCGTTTTTCACTTACCTGAAAACCGACAAGAAGTTCATGCCTTATAAGTCGGCTGAGGAAGTGCTCGATGCCTTCCGTAAGATTCAGACGACCATCGCCCCGAACCTGAAAAAGATGTTCGGGCGCACGCCCAAAACGTCGTTTGAGATTCGGCAGACGGAGGCCTTCCGCGCCGCCTCGGCCTCGGCCGAGTACAACCAGGGCTCGCCGGACGGCTCGCGGCCCGGCATTTTCTACATTCCGATTGTGGATGCCACCCAGTTCAACACCACCTCGGGCATGGAGTCGCTGTTTTTGCACGAAGCTATTCCGGGCCACCACTACCAGATTTCGTTGCAGCAGGAAAACAACGACCTGCCCAAGTTCCGGCGCTTTGCCTGGTACGGCGCCATGGGCGAGGGCTGGGCGCTCTACTCCGAAAGCTTGGGCAAGGAGCTGGGCCTCTACACCGACCCCTACCAGTACATGGGCGCGCTGGGCGATGAGATGCACCGCGCCGTGCGCCTCGTGGTGGACACCGGCCTGCACTCCCGCGGCATGACCCGCGAAGAAGCCATCAAGTACATGATGGACAACGAGGCAATTTCGGAAGACGGCGCCGTAGCCGAGATTGAGCGCTACATGGCCATTCCCGGCCAGGCCCTGAGCTACAAAACCGGTGCCCTGAAAATCCAGGAGCTGCGCGCCAAGTACGAGAAGCAGCTGGGCAGCAAGTTCTCGCTGCCCAACTTCCACGACGAGCTGCTGAAAGACGGCGTGATGCCCCTGGCCGTGCTCGAAAAGAAGATGGACGCCTGGGCCGCCAGGCAGAAATAAGGGGAGTGGGATTTTTTTGTTCGGCCTGCCTAAAAAGCAGTTCCTCATAGTTAAAAAATGAAATTATGGTGGACAATTGGCAACTCAACCATTCTTTGATTTCTTAACTGTAGGCCTGTTTCTGAATAAGCAGAAATCGAAAAAAGACAGGTCATGCTGAGCGCAGTCGAAGCATCTCTACCGCGCAAGTAATTCAAACGAACCAACGAAGCGGTAGAGATGCTTCGACTGCGCTCAGTATGACCGAAGACTCTATGCCTTTTCGTAATTCAAAAATAACTCTCATGATTAAAACAGGTATCCTCGGCTTGCTTGTTGCCCTCGGCTTGACGCTAGCAAGTCCGGCTTCGGCCCAACTGGCTGCCCCGCCCACCGCGCCGCTGGATATTGCCGCCGTGGACGCGGTGGTGGCCCGCACCCTAAAAGCGTTTGACGTGCCGGGCATGGCCGTGGCCGTGGTGAAAGACGGCCAGGTGGTGCTGTCCAAGGGCTACGGCGTGAGTTCCCTGGCCACCAAGGCTCCGGTCGATGAGAACACGCTGTTTGGCATTGCTTCCAACACCAAAGCCTTTACGGCCGCGGCCCTGGGCCTGCTGGTGGAGGATGGCAAGATGCGCTGGGACGACAAGGTGACCGATTACATCCCCGAATTTCGGATGTACGACCCCTACGTCACGGCCGAATTCACGGTGCGCGACCTGCTCACGCACCGCAGCGGCCTGGGCCTGGGCGCCGGCGACCTGATGTTCTTCCCGGATTCGGCCGACTTCACCATCAAGGATGTCATTCACAACCTGCGCTATTTCAAGCCGGTGTCGTCTTTTCGGAGCAAGTACGATTATGACAATAACCTCTACATTGTGGCCGGGGAGGTGGTGGCGCGGGCCGCCGGCCAGCCCTGGGCCGACTTCGTGGAAGCCCGCCTGCTGAAGCCGCTGGGCATGAGCCGCACCGCCACCGGCTACTCCCGCCTTCCCGACCCTACCAACGTCATCGACGGCCACGGCTCCGTGGATGGCAAAGTGCAGGTTATCCGGCGCGATTTGGGCACCGTAGGTGGCCCGGCTGGCGGCATGTACAGCAGCGTGGCCGACCTGAGTAAATGGGCCCTGATGCTGGTGGGCGGGCCAGGTGCGCCGGCCTCCCTGCTCAAGCCCCGCACCCAGCAGGAACTGTGGTCGCCCCAAACCATTTTGCCCGTCGGCCCGGTGCCGGCTGCGTACTTGCCCTACAGCTACAACACCCACTTTGCGGCCTACGGCCTGGGCTGGCGGCTGCGCGACGTGCGCGGCTATAAGGAGGTATCGCACACGGGGGGCCAAATCGGTATGGTCACCAAAGTAACGCTGCTGCCCGAGCTGCACCTGGGCATCATCGTGCTCACCAACCAGGAAAGCGGCGCGGCCTTCACGGCCGTTTCCGACGCCATCGAGGACCACTACCTGGGCCTGACGGGGCTCGACCGGGTGCAGCTCCTGGCCGACCGGGCCGCGGCCGGCCAGTCGGGCAACGACAAAGCCACCGACGCCGTGTGGAAGCAGGTGGCCGCGGCCACCAAAAAAGCCCCGAAACGGCCGGATTACAAGGCTTACGTGGGCCGCTACCACGACGCCTGGCTCGGCGACGTGAACCTCTACATGCAGGGTAACCAGCTGTGGCTGAAATCGGTGCGGAGCCCGCGCCTGGTGGGCCAGGTGCTGCCCTACCGCGGCAGCACCTTCGTGGTGCGGTGGAAGGACCGCAGCCTAAACGCCGACGCTTTTGCCGCTTTCACCCTCAATGAGATGGGCGAGGCCAGCAGCCTGAAAATGAAGCCCGTTTCGCCCGCCACCGACTTCAGCTACGACTTTCAGGACCTCGACCTGCAGCGGGTGAAGTAACCTGAATGGCCTGAGAAAAATGGACCGTGCGGCGTTTGAGTTAGTTTTGGTGCTTACCTAATGAACTGACGCTTGGCCACGCCCAACGCCCTCCCTCCTGCTCCTGCCTTTCCCAAAGCGGTGCCCTTCATCATCGGCAACGAGGTGGCCGAGCGGTTCAGCTACTACGGCATGCGGGCCATTCTGCCCACGTTTCTGGTGGCGCAGTTTTTCAACCCCGGCCACGATGCCGCGCTAACCGCCGTAGCCGAGGCCAGGGCTAACGACTTCGTGCATTCCTTCGCGGCGCTGGGCTATGCCCTGCCCATTGTGGGCGCGCTGCTGGCCGACTGGGTGGTGGGCAAGTACCGCGTCATCCTGTACCTGTCGCTGCTCTACTGCGTGGGCCACGCCCTGCTGGCCGCCTTTGCCGAGGACCTGAACGGCTTCCGACTGGGGCTGCTGGTGGTGGCCGTGGGCATGGGCGGCATCAAATCGAGCGTCACGGCCAACCTCGGCGACCAGTTCGACCGCCACAATGCCCACCTGCTGCCCAAGGCCTATGGCTGGTTTCAGCTAGCCATTGACGTGGGCGCGGCGCTGTCCACGGCTTTTATTCCGGAGTTGTATGCCCGCTACGGGGCGGCGGTGGCCTTTGGCGTGCCGGGCCTGCTGATGGGCGCGGCCACGCTCACCTTCTGGCGGGGCCGCCGGCACTACGTGCGGGTGCCGCCCACGGGCCTGGCCCAGGGTCTGCGCCACACCTTCGGACCGGGCGAAGGCCGGGCCGCGCTGCGGCGGGTGGGCGTGGTGTTCGTCTTCATTCCGGTGGTGTGGGCGCTCTACGACCAGAGTGTGAGCGAATGGGTACTACAGGCTGCCCACCTCAACCGCGAGCTGTGGCCGGGCTTCACGCCGCTACCCGAGCAGATTCAGATTCTGGGCATTGTGTTCGGCATCGGGCTCAACCCGCTGCTGACCTACCGCGTGTACCCGGCCCTGGAACGGGCGGGAATCCGGACGACGCCGCTGCGGCGCATTGGCACGGGCATGGTCATCGTGGCGCTGGCGCTGGCCATCGTGGCCGGCATTCAGCACAACCTGGATGTGGGCGGGCAGCCCTCCATCTGGTGGCAGGTGCTGGCTTACTTTGTGGTGGCCGGCGGCACCCTCATGGTGGCCGTTACGGGGCTGGAGTACGCCTACACGCATTCGCCACCGGCAATTAAAAGCCTGACCACGGCTTTGTGGCTGCTTACCATCGCGGGGGGCAATTTCTTCCTGGGCATCATGAACGCCAGCATTGCCAACGGCGGTTTTTTTGCCCGCTTCCAGGGCGCGAATTACTATTGGTTTTTCGTGGTGCTGATGGCGGTAAACGTTGCCCTGTTTGCCCTCGTGACCTCGCGTCTCCGGGAGAAAACGTATGTTGGCATAGGCGAATTGCCAGCCGCCTGAGGGCTGCTTTATAGGTGCTTGCATCGCCTGGCTTCCCAAAACGCGCAGGCAGAAACTGGTTTTCTTATTCCTTTGGATTTAATCTTACTTACTCACGCCCCCTTTTATGAATTCCATTAAAAGACTCGCCGCCAGCTGCCTGCTGGCAGGTTTGGGACTAGCTGCTCCACTGGCCGCTGCTGCCCAAAAGAAACCAGCGGCGGTACGCAAGCCCACCACTGCGACCAATAATGCCCTGTCAGCCATAAAAGAGGCCGACATCAAGCGCGACCTGTATGCCCTGGGCGGCGACCACTACCGGGGCCGCGAAGGCGGCACGCTCGACGAGCTGAAGGCCTCGGTGTGGCTGGCCGAGCAGATTCGGACCATTGGCCTGCAGCCCGCCGGCGACGACGGCACCTATTTTCAGTGGTTCCACCTGCAGCGCACGCGCCTCACCAAAGCCAGCACGCTACGCATCGGTTCGCGCGAGCTCAAGCCCAATGAGGATGCCATGATTATTGCCCCGACCAATGCCAGCGTGGCGGCGCCGCTGGTGTTTGTGGGCACCGGCAGCCCGGCCGAAATTGGGAAAGTTGATGTGAAAGGCAAGGCCGTAGCGGTCCAACTGTCGGGCGCGCCCACGGATGGCATCAGCTACCGGCGCTACTTGTTTGGCAAGTTCAGCAGCCAGTCGGCCGAGCTGTTTAAAGCGGGCGCGGTGGCGGTGGTGTTCATCTCGGACGCCCCGGCACAGGCCATCTACGACCATTGGAGCCACATTTACGAGCGGGGCCGCTTTGGCTTGCCCAACGATGCCAGCCTGAAAGTAGTGGAGCAACCGCCCGTGATATGGCTGCCCGCCACGGCCCTGAGCTGGGCGCAGCAGCCCGGCCAGCAGCTCACCGCCGATTTGAAGGTGGAAAGTTTCCTGTACCCGTCGGTGAACATCGTGGCCAGAATGCCCGGCACCGACGCCCAGCTCAAAAAGGAGAACGTACTTTTCAGCACCCATCAGGACCACGACGGCGTGCGGGCGGCCGTGGCCGGCGACTCCATCTACAACGGCGCCGACGACAACGCCACCGGCTGCGTGGCGCTGCTGGCCATCATGCGCGCTTTCAAGCAGCAGCCGGCCCGACGCTCGGCCCTGTTTGTGTACCACGGGGCCGAGGAGCGCGGCCTGCTGGGCTCGCGCTACTATTCGGCCCACCCCACGGTGCCACTGGCGTCCATTGTGGCCGTGCTGAACGCCGAGATGATGGGCCGCAACGCCCCCGACAGCGCCGCCCTGCTGGGCTCCATCGCCCCGCACCGCAACTCCGCCGATTTGGTAAACATGGCGCTGGCCGCCAACCAGGCTGGCCCCCGCTTTAAGCTGGACACGGAGTGGGACAAAGCCACTCATCCCGAGGGCTGGTACTTCCGCTCCGACCACCTGCCCTACGCCCGTCTGGGCATTCCGGCCGTGATGTACACCTCCCTGCTGCACCCCGACTACCACACGCCCCGCGACGAGCCCGCCCGCATCGACTACGCCAAACTTGCGCGCATGACCAATTGGATATACCTTACCGGCTGGAATGTGGCCAACCGCACGGCCCGCCCCGCCCCCGAACCCGGCTTTAAGCTTGAACGCTAATCCTTTTGATGAAAAACAAATCGTTTTTCGGCCTTGACCGTCATTTGCTGGCAGTAATTTTCTTTTGGCTGCTGGCCCTCACACTTCGCCCCCAAACGGCTTCCAGCGAAGAATTTTCCAAGGTGCCGGCCGGACCGCAGACGCATCTGGCCCAAGGTGCCGCCCCGGCCCCCGAGACGCCCGGCCGCTGAACATTTTGGAGCGCTTGCGGGTAATTGCCGCGCCACCTTCGCCAGCTCAACTTCCCCTATGCGCCACATCACCGCCGCCGACATTAAGGCATTTGAGCGGATTTACCGCCTGAACCTGGTCAATGGCCTGCCGGGCTTCAAACCGGCTAATCTTATCGGCACCGCGGCCCCCGACGGCGCCACCAACCTGGCCGTGTTCAGCTCGGCCCTGCACCTGGGGTCCGACCCGCCCCTGCTCGGCATCGTGACGCGGCCCACCACCGTGCCCCGCCACACCTACCAAAACCTGAAAAGCAGCGGCTGCTACACCCTCAACCACGTGCCCGTGGCCCTGGCCGCTCAGGCCCACTACACCTCCGCCGATTTCGGCCCCGAGCTATCGGAGTTTGACGAATGCGGTTTCACGGCCGTTTACCGCGACGGTTTTCCGGCGCCCTACGTCGCCGAAAGCCCGCTCGGCATCGGGCTGCGGCTGCGCGAGGAGCTGTCGATTTCCAATGGCACCGTGCTGCTGGTGGGCACCGTGGAGCACGTGTACCTGCCCGAAGCCGGCCTGCGCGACGATGGCACGCTGGACCTCGTGGCCCTGGGCAACGCCTGCATCTCCGGCCTCGACGGCTACCACGAGGTGCGGCAGCCCGTGCGCTTCGGCTACGCGCGGCCGGGCCAGCCGCCGGTGGCGCAGTGAGTTAGCAGGGCCGCCTTCGTTCCCTGATGCCGCTTAACGGTACGGCGAAAGAAACTTTTGCTTCGCCGCTTTGCGGCCCTGTTCCAATGAGGCTGTTCGGGTTAGCAAAAGCGTTGTTTAACGCGTTGCCATGCTGAGCTTCTTAAAACCCTTTAAACATCAAAAAAGCCCGCTTCGAAAATCACGAAGCGGGCTTTTTTCAACTTTCGGAAATTATTTCGGCTGCGGCTTGTCGTTCTTATTGCCGTCGCCGTTGGTGGCGGTGCCTACGGGAGCCATTGTGCCGCTGGCCGACTGGGGCGCGGTAGCATTTTGCCCGGCCGGGGCCGAATTGAGCTGCTCCTGCACGGTACCGTTGGCAATGGCCGTGGCCGAGCCGACGCCAATGGGCGGCGTGGTTTCCTGCTTGTAATTGATGCTGTCACGGTTCACATCGACATTGCGCCAGCCGGGGGGGTTGTTGAAACCATGCCGGAACTGGGTGTTGACGCCAGGAGTCCACTGGTAGTCGCAGGACGAAAGGGAGCCAGCCAGGGCAGTGCCCAGCAGCAGGGCCAGGGCGGAACGGGAAGAAAGCTTCATGAAAAAGTGCTTGGGATTGGGACTCAAATGTACGGCGATTTCGAGGAGAAGGGTGCATAGCTGGTCACGCTGCTGGCGGCACAGTGCGCGGCCCCGGCATTAATTTAGCAGTTCACCCCCACTGTATTTCACCATCATGTCAGATTCCGACCCCAACCAGCCTTCTCGTTTTCGGCGTGCCCTGGGGGCCGTGGGGCGGGCGGCCCTGCTGCCGGTGCGGGGCGCAAGCTACCTCGTGCGCTCGGGCCGGGCCCACCAGCACTTTTTTTTGCCGGTGCTGAACGGGGCGCTGGGCGACCAGCTGGCGGCCCGCTACGACCCCCGCGCCATCCGGATGAGCTTCCGGCGGGGCGGGCACGACGTAGCCGTGGCCGACCTGCGCCTGAGCGAGCCGCACCAAAAAACGGTCGTCTTCGTGCACGGCCTCATGGGCGACGAGCACATTTGGCAGACCGGCTTTCAGGACGAGCCCGGCAGCCGGCGCTACGGCCCGCGCCTGGCCGAGGAAGCCCACGTGCGGTCCCTCTATCTCCGCTTCAACTCGGGCCTGCACCTCTCCGAAAACGGCCGGGAGCTCAGTCGTCTGCTCACCGAGCTGGTCGAAACCTACCCCGATGCCGTGGGCGCGCTCGTGCTGGTAGGGCACAGCATGGGCGGGCTCATCATCCGCTCGGCCGGACATTATGCTTCGCTTAATGAAAAATTAAAAATTAAAAAAGAAGAATCAGACATCAACGCAGGCCAAGTTCCTTCTAAGGATGAGCTATTTTCCGATAGGGTACCAGACGACCCGTTTTTAATTTTTAATTCCCAATTTTTAATTAACAAAGCTTCTTGGCTGGCGCATTTGCGGTCAATTTTCCTGTTGGGCACGCCCAACGACGGCTCGTGGCTGGAGCAAAACTCCCACCTCACGGCGCGCCTGCTGCACCGCATCAACCTCTTTCCCACCCGGTTTCTGAGCAAGGCGCTCAACCAGCGCAGCAACGGCATCAAGGACCTGCGCTACTCTATATTGGTGGATGAGGACTGGCAGGACGCGCACGCCGACGACCTTACGCCCCCGCGCACGGCGGTACCGCCCCTGCCGGGCGTGCAATATCATATTTTGATGGGCGCCTGGCTGCATACGTCGCGGCCCTCGGCGCTGCGCGAGTATTTTGGCGATGGGCTGGTGGGCCAGGGCAGTGCCCGCGGCCACGCCACCTTTGGCGATGAGGCCAGCCTGCCGGCGGGGGCCAATGTGCGCACGGCCGTGTTCAGCCAGCAGCACCACGGCGGCCTGCTCACCCACCCGGAGGTATTTCAGTACCTCAAGCAGTGGGCGTAGCTTTTTTTAGCTGCAAGCCTTTGGCAGGTTGCAAGCTATTGCTCGAAGCGGCTTTCCAGATAGATTTTTCGTCGCCTTCTGCGGTGAGACACGAATCTGCCAAAGTAGAATTAACTTCTGTGGTTTGGAGCCGACGTCTATCCTGCTCCCAATGAGGGCAAAGATTTTGCTACCCTGGCCCATCGCTCATCTATTCAGGGCCCGGCCGGGAGCAAATTCCCTATTGATTGTTAACTACCGAAACACCCAAGGCGCCCTCGCTTCTTAGATTCTCATGTCCTCAACGGCTCCCGATACCATCTTTTTTGATGGGGTGTGCAACCTCTGCAACGGCTTTGTGCAGTTCGTTATTCGCCACGACCCGACGTGCCGCTTCCGCTTCGCGGCCTTGCAGAGCGAAGCCGGCCAGCGCCTGCTGGCGGCCCAAGGACTGGCCAGCGCGGCCCTGGCCGCCGCGCCCGAATCGGTGCTGCTGCTCAGCGGGGGCCGGCTCTACTCGCATTCGACGGCGGTACTACGCATTGCGCGGGCGCTGGGCGGAGCGTGGCGGCTGGCGGGCCTGGGCTGGGTGCTGCCCCGCCCCTGGCGCGACGCGCTTTACCGCGTGGTGGCCCGCAACCGCTACCGCTGGTTTGGCCGGCAGGAAAGCTGCTGGCTGCCTACGCCGGAGCTGAAAGCGCGGTTTCTGTAGCGGGAGTTTTGCGCTATTCGGGTGAAGGCGTTATTTTTTCCTGGTTTCTGCGCGCAGTTTCTGCCGGCATTCGGCTTGGTACACGCGCAGGCCCAGGTCGCGCAGAAAGGGGAATCCGATGGTATCGTACTCGTATTGGTCGTCGTTGAGCACGCCGTTGGCATTCACGTAAATCACCGCGCTGAGGAGAAATTCGACGCCCTTGGCTTCGTCGATGATGTAGGCGTTGTCGATGAGAAAACCGTAGGCCTGCCCTATTTTATTGTACACGCGCACGCCGGGCGGCAACGGCGTGGTGCCCCCGCCGCCCAGCAAAAACTTGGTGTAGGTGTCGGGATAATGAGCGGCATCGTAGCGCGGATGCACGCTTTCGCGCGGCAGCTGCGACAGGGCCTGGCGCAGCAAAGCGTAGTCGTCGGGGGCCAGCCGGAGGCGCTGGCGGGGCGGCCCGGTTTCCGGGAAAAGCACTGCCCGAAGCATTCGCTGGAGGTCGGGTAGCGGAAACGTGTTTTTCTGGCTGAAATCCAACGGACTGTTCACCAGCTGTTCTCCGCTCAGGTGCGCCCGGCCAATGCTGCCTTGCCGTAGTAGGGCCTTGGGCCAGGCACCGCCGTAATAGGCCGCAGCCTGACGGTAGAGCACCTGCGTAGCGGCCGTATCGGCAAAAAAGGCAACGGGGTTGGTATGCCGGCTGCCCGGCTCCTGGTCGCCCACGGAAAGGCGGTGCACGAGCCGGCTATGGCGCAAGCCCAGCCGGGCCAACCCGGCATTTAGCTCGGCCGGGCCCACGAATTCATACAGCCGGTTGTAGGCGTCGTTATCACTCACTATTAGTGCTTTACGCACGTAATTTGCAATATTTGGGCGCCCACTGGCTGCGCTGGCATCGCGCCGCACCGCCGTCTGCCCCGCAAACGCCGAGTCGGTCAGCATCGGGGATTCGGGGCGCAGGTTGGGAACCTGGGCGCGCAACGCCCGGAGCTTTTCGAGAGCCAGTGCCGCGGCGGCCAGCTTCACGGCACTGGCCGGGTAGAAATATTCGCGGGGCCGCAGCCGGTAGCCATAGCTGCGAAAATGGGGGCGGCCCGCCGCATCGCGCCGCACGCGGGTGTACAGAATCTGGAGGCGGTAAGCTGCGGGATGGGCCAGCACGCGGCTCAGCCCCGCGGTGTCGTGGCGCAGGGTTTGGCGCAGGGCGTTGGCAAAAAGCTGGGCCCTTACGTGTTTAGTTCCGGCCAGCAGCAAGGCCGCTATTAAGAGGACAAGCACCCTGATTTGCGCTAAAAAAGCCATCCGACAAAAGTAATCGTTCTGCTCTCGGCTCTTTCGGAGTTGCATTCCGAAATTGGCCCGGTAGCGGAGTTACACTCCGCGCTGGCGGGAGTAACGCGTTGGAACTGCAAGTTCCCGGCCCGATGGGCTTTCGGAGTGCAACTCCGAAAGCCCATTACTGGGAAAGCTCACAAATGCGAATGTGCTTTTACAAAACGTATCCCTCCTCACCTTGTTGGCGTGCTCGGCCGTACAAATGCTTTGGTATCGAATTAGCCAATGGCCGACTACCGTAAATGCTATATACATACTCATAATCTGGGTCGCTTAAATCAAAATATTCAGCCACGTTCAGTCCTTCATTAATCATTAAACACATCGTTGTGGCTGTTTCAATCATATCCGCATTTTTTGCTGACAGTGACTCTAAGTGAGCAACATTTGGTATTGCGGTTTCCAAGAGTGGACCAAGAGCTACGTTCTGCGTGTAAAAAGTATTACCTGATTTTGGCTGCCTGGGAGTAGACATTCGGTCTGCAATGGCATATTCTGGCACACGAAAATCAGGCAATAGGCCATCTTCGGGAAGAATCGGAAGCTCTCCCACAATCTGCCACCGCTGCTCCCGTAGTATGGGCAAGCGCCCGGCCAGAAGAATAGGCTGCATGAGGTAATCATTCAAATAAGAAGTGCTTATTTGTTCGTCCACTGACGAGCGATAATCGAAAATTTTAATCAGGTCAGGGTACGAGTTATTGCCCGCTACGTTGAGTATGTTGATGTACTTAGCGTATGCAAATCCCCTGTTGCAAGAGAGTGGGACACGTAGGATGTGACCAGATTTGAGTCTTTCTGCCATGAATTAGGGGTGTTTGAGGTGGTCGGGTCAAACAGGAGAGAATTGGGTGCTAACTTCCCGAACCCATGGAAAAAGCTCCTCCTACGAAACGGCCGCGTTATGATGCGGCCTTCCGCGCCGAAGCCCTGCGGCTGGCCAGCGAAAGCCGCTCCACGCTGGCCGCCGCCCGCGCCCTGAATATCGACGCCAAGCGGATTTATGCCTGGCAGAAAGCGGCCCAGCAGCCCTTGCCCGCCGACCCGGCCGAGGCCACCGAAGTGCGGGCGCTGCGCGTCGCCAACAAACGGCTGGCGCAGGAGCTCGATATTTTAAAAAAAGCCATCGCCATCTTCTCGCATCCCCCGACCCAGTGAGTACGCTGCAATTCATTGACCAGCAGCGGCCTTTTTACCCGATCCAGCAACTTTGCCAGGTGCTGGACGTGGTACCCAGCCGCTACTACGCCTGGCGGCACCGGCAGGCGGCCGGGGCCGTGGGCAGGGCCGAACCGGCCTGGGAAACGGAAATGATGGCGGTTTTTGACTACCACAAACGCCGCTACGGCACGCGTCGGCTCCGGGTTGAGTTGCGGGAAAAGGGCCATCGGGTAGGCCGCCAGGCCCTGCGCATGGGGCTGCGCCGCCACGGGCGCAAGGCCTTGCAGCCCAAGTCCTTCGTTCCGTGCACCACCGATTCGACCCACGGGCAGCGCTGTGCCCCCAATTTGCTGCTTGACCAGCCGCGTCCCACCCAGGCCAACCGGGTGTGGGTGAGCGACATCACCTACCTGCCGCTAGCCAACGGGACCTGGGCTTACCTGTGTGCCTTTCAGGACGTGTGCACCAAGCACGTGGTGGGCTGGCAGGTGCGCGCCGACATGCCCGAAGCGCTGGTCACCAGCGCCTTACAGCGGGCGCTGCTGGCCCAGCGGCCCACCCCCGGCCTCATCGTCCATTCCGACCGGGGCGGGCAATACGTGGGCAACGCTTACAAGGCTGTGCTGCGCGACGCCCAGGCCCAGCTCTCCCACAGCCGACGCGGCGAGTGCTACGACAACGCCCAGGCGGAAAGCCTGTGGTCGCGCCTCAAAACCGAGGAGCTCGAAGCCCGTGACTGGCCTGTCTTCGCCGACCTAGCCGATGCCCAGGCCAGCGTCGCCGACTATTTTGACTACTACAACCATGAGCGTCGCCACTCCAGCATTGGCTATCAGAAGCCGTACCAGTTTCATCAACAGCACCTTAACAACATCACCCAATTCTCTCCTGCTTAACTAGACCACCTCA
>NZ_JNLX01000069.1 GCF_000715495.1 Hymenobacter sp. IS2118
CCGGCTGCTAACAGCCACACTATCACGCCAACTGGGCTGATACACGTTCTTTGAATGTTTGGAAAAGACAAATAGTAAGGGCTTCTCACAGTGATGTGAGGAGCAGCAATTACAAGCGTAACACGAATACACAGAACTCGTTAATACGAGTCGGATTAGCACTCGACATCAGCCCATGTTCGCATGGGTGTAGAACATTTTACAATGGAGAGTTTGATCTTGGCTCAGGATGAACGCTAGCGGCAGGCCTAATACATGCAAGTCGAACGGTCTTTAGCAATAGAGATAGTGGCGCACGGGTGCGTAACGCGTAACCAACCTACCTGAATCTGGGGGATAGCCCGCCGAAAGGCGGATTAATACCGCATAAAACCACAGAGTGGCATCACTTAATGGTTAAAGATTTATTGGATTCAGATGGGGTTGCGTGCCATTAGCTAGTTGGGGAGGTAACGGCTCACCAAGGCGACGATGGCTAGGGGAGCTGAGAGGCTGGTCCCCCACACGGGCACTGAGATACGGGCCCGACTCCTACGGGAGGCAGCAGTAGGGAATATTGGGCAATGGACGAGAGTCTGACCCAGCCATGCCGCGTGCAGGATGAAGGCTTTCTGAGTCGTAAACTGCTTTTCTCAGGGAAGAAAAAAGGGCATGCGTGCTCTACTGACGGTACCTGAGGAATAAGCACCGGCTAACTCCGTGCCAGCAGCCGCGGTAATACGGAGGGTGCAAGCGTTGTCCGGATTTATTGGGTTTAAAGGGTGCGTAGGCGGTTCTTTAAGTCCGGGGTGAAAGCCCACTGCTCAACAGTGGAACTGCCCTGGAAACTGGCGAACTTGAGTACAGACGAGGGTGGCGGAATGGATACTGTAGCGGTGAAATGCATAGATAGTATCCAGAACACCGATTGCGAAGGCAGCTGCCTAGACTGTAACTGACGCTGAGGCACGAAAGCGTGGGGAGCGAACAGGATTAGATACCCTGGTAGTCCACGCCGTAAACGATGGATACTCGCTGGTGGCGATAGATGGTCACTGGCTTAGCGAAAGCGTTAAGTATCCCACCTGGGGAGTACGCTCGCAAGAGTGAAACTCAAAAGAATTGACGGGGGCCCGCACAAGTGGTGGAGCATGTGGTTTAATTCGATGATACGCGAGGAACCTTACCTAGGCTAGAATGCGCGTGACCGGCTCAGAGATGAGCCTTTCCTTCGGGACACAAAGCAAGGTGCTGCATGGCCGTCGTCAGCTCGTGCCGTGAGGTGTTGGGTTAAGTCCCGCAACGAGCGCAACCCCTATGTTTAGTTGCCAGCATGTAATGATGGGGACTCTAGACAGACTGCCTGCGCAAGCAGTGAGGAAGGCGGGGACGACGTCAGGTCATCATGGCCCTTACGCCTAGGGCTACACACGTGCTACAATGGACGGTACAGCGGGTTGCCAACCAGCGATGGTGCGCCAATCCCGAAAAGCCGTTCTCAGTTCGGATCGGAGTCTGCAACTCGACTCCGTGAAGCTGGAATCACTAGTAATCGCGTATCAGCAATGACGCGGTGAATACGTTCCCGGGCCTTGTACACACCGCCCGTCAAGCCATGGAAGTTTGGTAGACCTGAAGCTGGTGCTCCGCAACGAAGCCAGTTAGGGTAGAACAGGTAACTAGGGCTAAGTCGTAACAAGGTAGCCGTACCGGAAGGTGCGGCTGGATCACCTCCTTTCTGGAGC
>NZ_JNLX01000070.1 GCF_000715495.1 Hymenobacter sp. IS2118
GCGCCGGCGGCCGAAAACACGGCCTCGCAGCCGGGCACGGCCGGTGAGGCGGGCACCGGCCTGGGCCTGCCGCTGTGCCGGCAGCTGGTGGCGCTGCTGGGCGGCCAGCTCCACGGCGAACCCAACCACCCAGGCCCCGGCATGAACTTTTGGTTCGAGCTGCCGGAGGAGCCGGCGGCCGCGACGCCCGAACGAGGGTAGGTGGATTGCCCGCGCCGGATTTTTGCGCTACATTTCGCCATAATTATATTAGCCAATAGCCATCTGTACATCATCAAGCCTCGCTGGGGCTACGGTTTGGCAGTTTGCTATGAGGTAGCTAATATCCAGCAGCCGATGCCTGACTCATCAACCTCTTGCGGTGCCCTGTCCGCCGCCAACATCACACTGCTGGCGGTGGAGAATGACCCGATGCAGGCCCGCATTCTGCGGCACGAGCTGCGGGCACTGGGCTACGAACTGGCCGGAATAGCACGCACGGCCGACGAGGCGGAAACCCTCTTCGACACTTTGGAACCCGACCTGGTGCTGCTTGACGTGCGCCTGGACGGCCCGCGCGACGGCATTGAAACCGCGGCGGCCCTGGTGGCCCGGCGTCGGGTGCCGCTCATCTTCATCACCTCCTCTCCCGATGGCCAGACCTTTGCCCGGGCCCGGCTGGTGGGACCATTCGCGTTTCTGGGCAAGCCCTACAACGGGCCGCTGCTGGGCCACAGCATCGAGCTGGCCCTGCAGCACTTTGCCAGCGACCAGGGCCTGCCGGCCGCCGACGGCACGGGCGAGCTGGCCGAGGGCACGGTGCTGCTGGGCGGCATTTTCGTGCGCGAGCAGCACCGTTTCGTAAAGCTGCCCCTGGCCCAGGTGCTGCTGCTCGAAGCCGACGGCAGCCACACCCACCTGCGCACGGCCACCCGCAAGTTTACCCTGCGCCTGAACCTGGGCAAGCTGCTCGAACGCCTGCCCGCCAAGCTGTTTTGCCAGGTGCACCGGGGGTTCGTCGTGCAGCTGGCCGCCGTCGACGCGCTCGACTCTCGCACCGGCACTTTGCGGCTGGGCGAGCACACTGTGCCCGTGGGCCGCAGCTATCGCGATGCCCTCACGGCCCGCCTGCGCCCGCTCAGCAGCGGCTACAACTAAGGCTGGTTGCGGTAGGACAGCAGGGTAAAAATGAGCCGATTTTGTCGTTCGTGTACACCCTATGGTCGTTCGTGCACATAGCTAAATCAAGGAGGGGAAGCCCACAGTACCTTTAAAAGGTACCGCGCGCACGGCGTCAGGCCCACCGGCCCGACCCCATTTATTCCTTGTCCCCAAACCGCTACTGCTATGCCAAACTTCTTCTCGCTGATGAACCGTTGGCTCGCGGCCCCCGCGCTTACCACCCGCGTGCGCTGGGCTGTCATGCTACTCCTGCTCGTGGTGCCGCTGCTCGGCCGGGCGCAGTTTATCAGCAGCTTCTCGCCTACCAGCGGAAGCACCGGCACCAGCCTGGTCATCACGGGTTCGAACTTCACCAACACCTACGAAGTGTCTTTCCCTGGCGCGCTTGGCACCCCCATTGGCGTGAACAGGTTGGACTTTGTGTTCCATTCCGACACCCAAATCACCTTGCGCGTGCCGGCCGGGGCCCTCACCGGACCCATCACCGTCTCCAATATCACCCCCGTCACCGGCGTCAAAACAGTGCGCATCAGCGCCACCGACTTCGTGACCGATAACTACCTCATTGGCTCGGGGGAGCTTACCGTCTGCTCGGGCAAAATCTACGACGACGGCGGGCCGACCTACAGCCCCACCTGGAACCGTGACTATTACACGACCATCAGCCCCGCCACGGCTGGGAGCAAAGTGAGACTCTCCTTCACGCAATTTGATATAGACCCCGTTGATGCCATCTTTTACGTCTACGACGGGCCGAGTATCAATGCCCCGCTCATTGGGCAGTATGCCGGGCTCGACGGGCCTGGTGTGGTGGCGGCTACCAACGCCACCGGCCAGCTTACGATACGCTTAGCAAGTGTCCTTGGCCCCTATTCCACCCAACGACCCGGCTTTGCCGCTACTATTTTATGCTTGGCCGGGGTGCCCAACATCAGCAGCTTCACGCCCATTAGTGGGGCGGCGGGCACCAGCGTAGTGCTTACGGGCACCGACTTTACGGGTACCACGGCCGTGCGCTTCAACGGCACGGCGGCGTCGGGATTCTTGGTGAATTCCAGCACCCAGATTACGGTGCCGGTGCCCGCCGGGGCCACCAGCGGCACCATCACCGTTACCAACGCCAACGGCACGGGCCGCAGCAGCGGCGTCTTCACCACCGACAAGACCCTGATTGGCGTGTCGCCCATCACGACCTGCTCGGGCAGCATCTACGACGCGGCGGAGAATTATATCTACTATGGCGCGGTGAAAACGCCCCCGCGCCAAACCCGCACCACGACCATCAACCCGGCCACGGTGGGGGGCAAGGTGCGGCTCACGTTCACGCGGCTTTCGCTGAGCGGAAATGGCGACAACATGACCATCCACGACGGGCCGGATACCAATTATCCGGTCATTGCCTCCTATAGCTCCGGCTCGATTTTGCCCAGTGTCGTCACGGCTACCAACCCCACCGGCCAACTCACGCTGCAGCTCAACCGCACCCTGCCGACTAGCCAGCCGACTACGCCGATTACGTCCGCTTTTGACGCTACCATCAGCTGCTTCCTGGGGGTGCCCTATATCAGCAGCTTCACGCCGGCCAGCGGGGAAGCGGGCGACGACGTGGTGCTCACGGGCCTGAACTTTACCGGCACCACGGCCGTGCGCTTCAATGGCGTGCTGGCCACGAGCGTCACGGTCAACTCCGCTACGCAAATCACGGTGCGTGCACCGGCCGGGCTCACCAATGGGCGCATCACGGTCACCAACAACATCGGCACGGGCACCAGCGCCACCAACTTCACGCTGGCCCCGCCCCTCATCAGCAGCTTCACGCCCACCAGTGGGACGTCGGGCACCAGCGTATCTATCACGGGCCGCTACTTCACCACTATCACGAGCGTGACCTTCAACGGCGTGGCGGCCACCAGCTTCGCGGTCAACTCCAGCACCCTGATGAAGGCGACGGTGCCGGCGGGGGCCACTACCGGCCCGATTAGCGTGACCAATGCCAATGGCACGGGCACCAGCGCGACTAACTTCGTCCTTCCTCCCCCCACCGTCAGCAGCTTCACGCCCAGCAGTGGGGTGGTGGGTAGCAGCGTGGTTATCACAGGCACCAGCTTCTTTCAGGTTTCGGCCGTGCGCTTCAACGGCGTAACGGCGCCGGGCTTCGTGGTCAACTCGGGCACTCAGATTACGGTGAGTGTGCCGGCCGGGGCCACCAGCGGCGCTATTACGGTGACGACGCCCAGCGGCACGGCCACCAGCCCCACCAGCTTCAGCATCCTGACCCCCATTATAAGCTCCTTCACGCCCACCAGCGGGGCGTCGGGCACGAGCGTGGTTATCACGGGTTCCTATTTCACCGGCGCTACGGCCGTGGCCTTCAACGGCCTGGCAGCCGGGGGCGTCGTGGTCAACTCCGATACCCAAATCACGGTGCCGGTGCCAGCCGGGGCCACCAGCGGCGCTATTACGGTGACGACGCCCAGCGGCACGGCCACCAGCCCCACCAGCTTTACCACCAATAACTACTGGATGGCCCCGGCTGCCATTTCCACCTGCGCCGGCACGCTCTACGACAATGGCGGCCCCGGCAACATGCTGGCCGGCCCGAGCCAGACCGTCACCCTCAGTCCCGCCACGACCGGGGCCAAAATGCGCCTCCGCTTCACGCAGTTTGCCCTGGACTATCTCGACATCTTCGATGGGCCGGATGCCAGCGCCCCGCTTATCGGGCGCTACACCGGCACCACCAGTCCCGGCACCGTAACGGCCACCAACGCCACCGGCCAGCTTACGGTGCGCTCCAGCGCCAACGCCGCGGCGGGTGATGCCGGCTTTGCCGCCACCATTTCCTGCGTCATGCCCACCCTCAGCAGCTTCACGCCCACCAGCGGGGCGGCGGGCACCAGCGTGGTCCTCACGGGCACCGAGTTTACGGGCGCCACGGCCGTGCGCTTCAACGGCGTACTGGCCCCGGGTTTCGTAGTCAACTCCGATACCAAAATCACCGTGAATGTGCCGGCCGGCGCAGGCACCGGCCTCATCAGCGTGACTGCTCCTTTCGGCACGGCTACCAGCACGACCAGCTTCAGCGTGCCGCTACCCACCCTCACGGCGGTGAGTCCGTTCATCGGCGTGCCGGGCTCGGTAGTGACCCTGACGGGCACCAACCTGACGGGCACGAGCAGCATTATCTTCTTCGGCAGCGCGGGCCAGCGCACGGTCAGCAGCGGCTTCAGCGTGAACGCGGCCGGCACCCAGATTACGGGCGTGCTGGTACCGGCCGGGGCCCGCTCCGGGCCTGTTACAGCCACTACGGGCGGGGGCACCACCCCGGTAGCAACGGCCTTGTTCTCGCGGGCCAGCACCCTGGCCGCGGGCAGCAGCCACACGGTAGCTGTGCGGCCCGACGGCTCGCTTTGGGCCTGGGGCAATAACGACAACGGCCAGCTTGGCCTGGGCAGCGCCGGCGGGCAGCAGAACAGCCCCGTGCGCGTGGGCACTGACAACAATTGGATGAGCGCCGCCGCCGGTAGTGGCCACACGGTAGCCGTGCGAGCTAACGGCACGCTCTGGGCCTGGGGCAGCAACGCCAATGGCCAGCTCGGCCTGGGCAATACCACCAGCCAGACCACCCCGCAGCAGGTAGGTTCGGCAACTAACTGGGCCAGCGCGGCGGCGGGCAACGGCCACACGGTAGCCGTGCGGGCCGACGGGACACTCTGGGCCTGGGGCCTGAACGCTGACGGTCAGCTCGGCCTGGGCAACACCACCAACCAAACCACCCCGCAGCAGGTGAGCAATGGCACCAACTGGGCCAGCGTAGCGGCGGGCGGTGGCCACACGCTGGCCGTGCGCGCCGATGGCACGCTTTGGGCCTGGGGCCTGAACGCCAGCAGCCAACTCGGCCTGGGCAATACCGCGGCCCAAACCAGCCCGCAGCAAGTTGGTTCGGCAACTAATTGGGCCAGCGCCGTCGCCGGCAGCGCCCATACGGCAGCCGTACAGGCTGACGGCACCCTTTGGGCCTGGGGCCTGAACGCCAGCGGCCAGCTGGGCATCGGAAATACGAGCAACCAAACCACTCCGCAGCAGGTAGGCACTGGCACCAGCTGGGCCAGCGCCGCCACCGGCGATGCCCACACGCTAGCCGTGCGGGCCAACGGTACGCTCTGGGCCTGGGGCAGCAACGCCAACGGCCAGCTCGGCCTGGGCAATACTACCAACCAAACCACCCCGCAAGCCGTGGCGGCCCTCACCAACTGGACCAGCGCGGCGGCGGGCAACGGCCACTCGGCGGGCGAGCAAAGCTGCGCCGCCGTCTGGGCCTGGGGCCTGAACGGCAGCGGCCAGGTGGGCGACGGCAGCACCACGCAGCGCCCCAGTCCGGTACTCATTTTCAACCCCATCAGCCTGGTTAGCTTCACGCCTACCTCGGCCGGGTCCGGCAGCCCCGTCACCGTGACGGGCACCAACCTGGCCGGCCTCACGGCCCTGACCGTGAACGGAGTTAGCGCCCTGGCCAGCGTGACCAACAGCACCGCCACGGGCTTCACCTTCGTGGTGCCGGCCAGTGCCCCTTTGGGCGCGGGCACCGTGAGCGTGGCCGCCGGCTGCGGCACGGGCAGCAGCCCGGCCTTCACCGTAGGCCCCCCGACGCCCATCCTCAACGCCCTGAGCCCCGCCGCTGAGCTGCCGGGCCAAGCCGTGGTGCTCACCGGCCTCAACTTTACCAGTGCCAGCACCGTCAGCTTCGGCGGCGTTTCGGCGGCCAGCGTTACCTACACCTCCCCTACTTCCCTCACGGCCGTGGTGCCGGTAGCGGCTACGCCCGGCAGCAGCGCCGTGGTGGTGACTACTGCCACCGGCAGCAGCCCCAACAGTCCGGCTTTTGAGGTATTGCAGGTGTACCGGGGCACCGCCGCCAGCGGCTGCCTGCCCACGGCCAGCCTGACGGTGACGGGCAGCGGGGGCGCGGGCACCTGGCGCTACTTGCGCCTGGCCGGCGCGGGCGGAGCCGTAGTGGCTGCCCTGGAGGACACGCGTAACCTGGGCACGGTCACGGCCGGCTTCGCGGCCCTGGGCACGGCCACCGCCACACCGGTGCGCACCGACGGCGCCAGTGCCTACCTCGACCGCAACTTCTACCTGACGGCTACCAACAAAACCTTCACTGGTGAGGCCGTCCGGGTGCGCTTTTTCGGGCTGAGCAGCGAACTGGCCCGGCTGACGGCCGTGGATGCCAACGCCACGCTGGCCGGCCTGAAGGCCTCGCAGTACAGCGGCTACAACGAGAACTGCACCCTGCTTGACAACGATTCCGAAGGCGAGCGGCGTCTGCTGGCCGTGGCCGCCACGGCGCTGAGCGGGGCCGACTGGTTCACGGCCGAGGTCAACGTACCCGACCATTTTTCCGAGTTCTACCTCACCGGGGCCAGCACCCCCCTGCTGGGCATCAGCCCGGCCCCCGTGCTCGTCAACGTTTCGCCGGCGCGCAACCTGCCCACGGCGCCGCTGGGGGCCAACGTGGCCCTTACCTTCTCGCTGCCGATTAATGCGGCAACGGCGGGCGGGGTGCGCGTGTTCGGCAGCCAGCGGGGCGGGCAGCTGGTGCGCAACGGCAACGCCACGGCCAGCGGCAGCACTATTACGGTGGACCCGGCCCGCCCCTTTGCTCCCGGCGAGCGGGTGATGGTGACGGTGCCGGCCTCGGTGCAGGGCACCAGCGGCCTTAGCACAACACCCAAAGTGCTTGAGTTTACGGCCGAGACGGGCCAGGCTCCCGCCACGTTCCTGGACGCCCCGGCGGTTTATGCCATGCAGGCGCAGTCGCAGAGCGTGGCGGTGGGCGACCTGAACGGCGACGGCCTGCTGGACGTGGTGACGACTGATTTTTACGGAGGCTCCGTTTCAAATGGCTCGGCGGTGGTGCGGTTCAGCTTGGGCAACGGCCAGCTGGGGGACCCCATCGAATATAATGACTTCTTCCCCACGGCCATTACCCTGAGCGACGTGGACGGCGACGGCGACCTGGACCTGGTGACGAGCGGGGAAATCACCTCCACCAGTGGCGTCCAGAATCAGGTACGCAGGCGGCTGAACGACGGCAGTGGTCGCTTTGATTATTCCCTGTCTACGCAAGTCAACGTCCGCCCTACCCATACGGTGCTGGGCGACCTGGACGGCGACGGCGACCTGGACATGCTCACGGCTGCCTTACAGGCATCGTTGAGCTTCTATGCAAATGGCACCTTCTCCCAAACCAGCAATTACATCCGTACTGCTCCGATGGGCACACCTAATCCTACGGCGGTGGATGTGGCGCTGGGTGACGTGGACGGCGATGGCGACCTGGATGCGCTGATAGCCAACGCCAGCATGGTGAGCGTACGGCTCAACAGCGGCAGCGGCGTGTTCAGCGGCACGTACGACGTGCCGATGGGCAGGACCATGACCAAGCTGGTGGTGGGCGACGTGGACGGCGACGGCGACCTGGACCTGGCCACGAGCAGCGCCGGCACGCGCACAGTGAGCGTGCGGCTCAACAACGGCGACGGCACTTTCGGCGGCGGTGCCGACTACCTGCTGGATTTTGCCCCGAACACCCTGACGCTGGGCGACGTGGACGGCGACGGCGACCTGGACCTGGTGACAGCCGGCGACAACTCGAACCTGAGTGGTGCCGCCGTAGGTCAGGCGGTGGTGCGGCTCAACAACGGCAGCGGCGCGTTCAATAACGGCTATAACCTAGGCACCGGGGGGAGTAAGCCGTTCGTGGCGCTGGGCGATATGGACGGCGACGGCACGCTGGACCTGCTCACCTCGCACGCCGGTAACTCCAGGGGCAGCTGCTATGGTTGCAACATTGGCGACATGACTTATAACTACGCCGAGCTATTTATCCGCTTCAATACGGCCCTGCCAGCCACCCTCGCCGGCTTTTCGCCGCAGCGCGGGCCGGCGGGCACGCTCGTTACCCTCACGGGTACCAACCTGACCAGGGTGCGCGGCGTGCGCTTCGGCGGCAGCAGCGAGCTGGCCCCCATCACGGCGCAGTCGGTTAATAGCCTGACGGTGCAGGTGCCGGTGGGCGCGGCTTCCGGGGTGCTTACCCTCACCACGCCGCAGGGCGTCGTGCTGACCACGGCCACGGCCTTCACCTACACGCCGCGCCCGGCGGGCTTGCTGGCCACGCTCAGCCCGGCGGGTCCGCTGGAAGTGTGCGCCCCGCTCACCCTCACGGGCACCGCCACGAGCCCGGCCTTCACGGTCGGCACGGGCCTGAATAACAACGTGAACGGCATCGTGACGCGCTCCAACGGCAAGTCGCTGCTGGTCGGAACGTTCACCACCTACGATGGAGTCCCGGTCAACGGCATCCTGCAGCTCAACCCGGACGGCTCGCGCGATGCCAACTTCCTCACCGGCATGGGCTTCACGGGCTTCACCGGCGCCGTGAATGCCGTGGCGCTGCAGGCAGATGGCAAAGTGCTGGTGGGCGGCGATTTCAGCGGCTACAATGGCACGGCGGCCACCCGAATTATCCGCCTCAATGCCGATGGCAGCCCCGACGCGACCTTTGTCACCGGCACCGGCTTCGGCGCCGCCGTGCAGAGCATCGTAGTGCAGCCCGATGGCCAGATACTGGTGGGCGGTTCGTTCACCGCCTACAACAGCACCACGACGATAGATAACCGGATTATTCGCCTCAACCCCAATGGCAGCCGCGATGTCAGCTTCGATACGGGTGGCGACGACTACTACTACAACAACAACAATACCGGCGGCTTCAATAGTACCGTGCAGAGCATCGTGGTGCAGCCCGATGGCAAAGTGCTGGTGGGCGGGTCGTTCAACAGCTACAACAGTGCCACGGGCCTTGGCGGGATTGTCCGGCTCACCGCCAACGGCATCCGCGACACCGACTTCGCGACCGGCACGGGCTTTAATAGTGCGGTGAATAGCCTGGCTTTGCAGGCCAATGGCAAGGTGCTGGTGGGCGGCGACTTCAGCAGCTACAACGGCACCGCGAACCCGAACCTCGGTGGGATTATTCGCCTGAATGACAACGGCACCCGTGATACCGACTTTGTGACCGGCACCGGCTTCACGACCAGCGCCGGCACCACCGCGACGGTGAACGTGGTGGCCCTGCAGCCCGATGGCAACATCCTGGTGGGCGGTCAGTTCGTCAATTACAAAGGCGTGACGCAAAACCGACTGGCCCGGCTTGCTGCCGACGGCACCCTCGATGCCACGTTCTACATCGGCACGGGCTTCGATGTGGCCGTGCGCCGCCTGGCGGTGCAGCCCGATGGCAGCGTGGTGGTGGGCGGCAGCTTTCTGAACTTCAATGGCTCTTCGGCAGTCCGCCTCATCCGCCTGCTGCCCGACGGCAGCACCAACACCACGCCCACGCCGGTGAGCGGGGCCAGCTTCGCCTTCACGCCGGGCAATACCACCACTACCGGCGAGCTCATCACCAGCACACCCGGCACCTACTCGGTGGTGGCCAGCCTGAATGGCGAAACCTCGGCTCCTTCCACCGCCGTGGTTCTCACGGCCTGCACCTCGGTGCCGCTGCCCACGGTTACGGCGCTGAGTGCCGCAGCCGAGTTGCCAGGAATGCCTATCACCATTACCGGCACGGGCTTCACGGCGGGCACCATCGTCAGCTTCGGCGGGGTGGCGGCGGCGGTTACTTACGGGTCGCCCACGGCGCTCACGGCGATGGTGCCGGCCAACGCCGCGCCGGGCAGCAGCGCCGTGGTCGTGACGACCTCGGGGATTAGCAATACCAGCGCCCCGGCCTTCACCGTGTTAGCCGTGTACGGCGGCGGCACCTTCGATGCCTGTGCCCCCGCCGTGCCAGCCACGGCCAGCCTCAACGACGGCGCCTGGCACTACCTGCTGAGCGGCGGTGGCCAAGTGGTGGCCGCCTACAACTACACCGGCGCCTCGCTCGGCAACCTGGCCGTGGATGTGCTGCGCGCCAACCCGGCCGCCGCCGTGCGCCAGGATGGGGGTGGGCGTTACTACCTGGGCCGCAACTGGCACCTCACCGCCAGCGCCGGCCCCTTCCGCGGCCGCACCGTGGCCCTGCGCCTCTACGGCCTCAACAGCGAGCAGGCCCGCCTGCAGGTGGCCGACCCCACCGCCACATTGGCCAACCTGAAAGCCACCCAGTACAGCGGCCCCAACGAGGACTGCGACCTGAGCAACAACGGCAACCCCGCCGAGCGCCGCACCCTGGCCGCCCCGGCCAGCTCGCCGGCCGGCACCATCTGGTTTGCCGCCGAAATAAGCGTGGCCGACCACTTCTCGGAGTTCTACCTGACCGGTAGTGGCACCCCACTGCCCGTGGAGCTAATGGCCTTCACGGCCGAGAAGCGCGGCAGCACCGTAGCCCTGGCCTGGGCCACGGCCTCGGAAAGGAACTCCGACCGGTTTGAGGTGGAGCGCAGCCGCGACGGCCGCACGTTCGCGCGCATTGGCCAGGTAGCGGCGGCTGGCAGCAGCAGTACCTACCGCAGCTACGATTTCCTCGACCCGCAGTATCCCGGCGAAACCGACCTGCTCTACTACCGCCTGCGGCAGGTGGATTTGAATGGCATCACCGCCTACTCACCCGTGCGGACGGTGCGCGTGGGTGGCCCGGCTACGCTGGCGCTGTTCCCCAACCCGGCCCCTGGCGGCGCGGCCACCCTCACGGGTGCGGAGCCCGGCACGGTAGTACGGGTGTTCGATGCGCTGGGCCGTCCCGTGCTGGCCGCCACCACCGATGCTGCCGGCACGGCGGCGCTGGTGCTGCCGGCCGGCCATACCACCGGGGTGTACGTGGTGCGCGTGGGCAACAAAGCGCTCCGCCTGACGGTGGAATAGGCACAGTTTGGCGACCTGGCCGGTGCGTGTACCTGCGTTATTTCCCGCAGAGGTTCGCGGAGGTAAAACGCGGAGGCCCGCAGAGGTCCGGCACCAAAATCTGCGAACCTCTGCGAGAAAACTCGTCAGCAATTCACTTGCGTAACTGACCTTATACAGCCACTACTTCCGATACGCGCATATTCCAGCCCGCGCCGGAGGCCAGTGATACGCCCACGGCTGCGCCCCGCTCGTAGGCCGCAGGCGGGCCGACTACCCGGATGGTGTGGTGGGGCAACGCGACTTCCAGCTCGTGCCGGCTGCCGAAAAACCGGACGTTGCGCACCGTGCCCGCCAGCTGGCCGGGGCTGGGGCCGGGCGGGCCGAGGCGAAACTCTTCGGGCCGCACCAGCAGGACCGTGCCGGCGGCGACGCGGCGGCTCACTGGCAGCAGGGCTTGCCGGTCGGGGCCGGTGAGGAGGCTGTAGTCGCCCAAAAGACCGGCCGTGTATTCGTTGAGGGGCTGTTGATACACCTTGACGGGCGCGCCGCGCTGAATAATACGCCCCTGGTGCAGCACCAGCAGCTCATCGGCCCACGGGAGGGTATCGGTCGGGTCGTGCGAAACCAGCAGGCAAGTGATGCCCAGCCGGGGCCCCAGCTCCTCAATAATCCGCTGCATGTCGCGCTTGTGTCCCCGGTCAAGGTTGGAAAACGGCTCGTCGAGTAGCAGCAGACGGGGCGAACCCAGCAGCAGCCGGGCCAGGGCCACGCGCTGCTGCTCGCCACCCGAGAGCTGGTTGGTGCGGCGTTGGGCCAGGTGGCTGATGCGGCACCAGTCGTATAGCGCCTGGGCTTCCGGCTCGGGCCAGTGGTTGGCGTAGCGCAGCACCTGCTCCACGCGCAGGGCGTGCGGCAGCTCCGAATGCTGGGTGAGATAGGCCACGCCGGGGTGGCCGGGCACCAGGGTTTGGGCCGGGCCGCGCACCCGGCTGCCCGCCACGTGCACCTCCCCGGCGCCGGGCTGAATGAGGCCGGCAATCACCTGGAGCAAGGTGCTTTTGCCCGTGCCGGACTCACCGATGATTGCCACCTTCTGCTGCGCCGCCTGGGTGAAGCTGATGCCCTGCAAAACCGGAACACCCCGCTCCTTCAGACTGATTTCGTGGACATTAAGTAGGTATTCAGCCATAAGCTTTAAGCTGCAAGCCACAAGCTTGTCTCTTGGCAGTAAGCCCCCTGTGCTTGAATCATTGTAGAATTAAATAATGACAGGACTTACGCCCTCAGTTGCTGGCGTGCGTATCCGACGCGTGGCCCACTGGGTTCGCGTCGGATACGCACGGGGCGAACGGCGGCGTTTGGAAGCGCCAAGCCAGCAAGCCACGCGTCCGAGACGCGCGCCAGCGGCTGAGGGCGTAAGGCCTGAATGATTGCCAATTTACAGCAAACCTAAGCTGCGAAGTACTAAAATCGAACGATACTCACTGGCCTCGCTGGGCTGTTCAAACTGCCGCCATGCCAGGGCTGGTTGGCCACGGGTAGCAGGAAAAAGCTACATCAGATAGTAGGACTGCGCGGGGGCCGGTTCCGGCACTCGCGATTCGCGCAAAAACTCCTTCAGGTTGATTTCGATGGTGCGGGCGATGGCGGTAACCGGCGTATCGGTGGGCCGGTTGCTGAAGGGGTCTTGCAGGTAGCGAGCCGTGCGTTCGAGCAGGAAATACGTTACGGCGATGCTCAGCAGCAGCGGAATTTCCCACAAGCCAATGGTCTCGACCAGCCCCAGCGAAAGCGTGACGATGAAGAGGTAGATAAACAGGTAGATAAGCAGCCGGTAGCTCGACGGGAAAACGGTGCCGTTGATGCGCTCGCCCTGGCCCATGGCCTCACACAGCCGCACCAGCGTCGAATCGAGCTGCACCTGCTGAAAGGCGTTGATACTTTTGGCCTGGAACCAGTTTTTGATTTGCAGGGAATGCAGGGTGAGCAGCGCCAGGGGCTTGTTGGTGTGCTGCCGCATGTAGTCGAGCTCGTGAACGGGCAGAAAATTGGCCGCGTTGGCCAGCGGGTCTTGCCCACGCAGGGCCTGGCCGAGGCTGTAGCACCACGCTATTTGCCGGTAAGCCAGGGTTTTGAGCCGGACATCTGCGCCCGTGGGCAGCAGCTCGTCGGCTTCTAGAAAGCTATTGGCTTGCACCACGAGCGTGCGCGATTCGTTGACAATGGCGCCCCACACCTTGCGTGCCTCCCACCATCGGTCGTACGACTGGCCAATTTTGAAGGCCAGCAGCAACGAAATGGACCCACCCAACAGTGCCGGCAGCGGCAACGGAATGAGCGGCAGCCAGTCCGAATAAAAATGCTTGATGAGTTGAAAAGCGAGGGAAATGAGGAATACCCGCAGGGCGTCGGGTAAAATATCCTTAATAATATAGCGAAAGGGAATCTTGGTATCGAGGAGCATGCGTGACGAATGAGGGTATTCGGGGTTGAGAAAATAGCATACGGAAAACGCCGTTTTATAGCGCAGCGGATGGTGGCGCTTGCCCCTATTATTTTTTTATACCCTGGGCAACCTTCCCGGCTACTTTTGCATCTGCCGTGCTACTTCACCATCCTTGCTGCCCCGTGCCGACCCTTACCGTGATGACCGAAGCCGACCTCATCGCCGCCTGCGTGCGGGGCGAGCACCGGGCCCAGCGCCAGCTCTACGACCGGCTGGCCGGACTCATGCTCACCGTGTGCCGCCGCTACCTCAAGCGCCGCGAAGACGCCGAAGAGGCCCTGCTCCTGGGCTTTGCCAAAATGTTCAGGGCCCTGCCCACCTACCGCTTCGAGGGCAGCTTTGAGGGCTGGGTGCGCCGCATTATGGTGAACGAGGCCCTCATGCAGCTGCGCCACCGCGAGATGATGACGGTGTCGTTCGAGGATTTTCCGCAGCCCGAAAACCTGGCCGTGACGCCGGCCACCGCCGATACCCAGCTTCAGGCCGAAGACCTGATGGGCCTGCTCGCCGGACTACCCGCCGGCTACCGCACTGTGTTCAACCTCTACGCCCTCGAAGGCTACGGCCACCAGGAAATAGCCGAGCTGCTGGGCATCAGCGAAGGCACCAGCAAATCCCAGCTCAGCAAGGCGCGCGCCATGCTCCAGCGCCGGGTTCAGTTTTCTACCATTATAAACAATTGATTTTCTGATTGTTTGTTTTCACTCATTTAAGCTGTTTAGCAAGTAAAAAACATCTGTCTTCCTGAGCTTGCCAGCAACTGACAACCAGAAACTAGCAACCGTCAACTACTAATCACTATGCTTCCCGAAAATATAGACGACTTATTCCGCGACAAGCTGGACGGCCATGCCACCCCGCCCGCCGATGCGCTGTGGGCCCGTCTGCAGGCCGGGGCGGCGGCCACACCCGACGCCCCCACCGAACGGCTCGACGAGCTGTTTCGGCAGGGCCTGAACGCCCATGCGACCCCGCCCGGCCGCGCGCTCTGGGAGCGCCTCGAAGACGAGCACCTGCGTCCCAACAAGCGCCGGGCGGCAGCCTGGTGGCCCATGGCCATTGCGGCCGCCCTGGCACTGCTGCTGGTGGCTGGTGGCGCGGGCCTGTGGCTGGGTTTCCCCTTCGGCCGCACCCAAAACAGCTCTGTGGCCACGGGCACCAACCCAACGCCGACGCGCCCTGGCCAGCAGCCGGTGGCGCGGCCGGATGGCCCAGCAACCGCTACGGCAAATACGCCCGCTCCAGTGCGCCAGGAGGAAGTGGCCATTAATGCCCCCACGCCCGCCCAAACGAATATTTCGGCTTCAACTCAAAAAAATGTAACGCCCCAGGCAACCCGCTCCGAAGCCCTGGCATCTACCGCACCAAAGGCCCGAATGTCGGCCGCCGGGCAGTCGCCCCGCTACGTGCAAGGAACCAACCGGCAGCCGGACGCGGCCACCCAAACAGCTCCCCTCGTGGCCCGCGTAGCGACCCGCCCCCCGGCCCCAACCCAGCCCACCGCGCCTGACGAGACGCGGCCCACCCCGGAAACGGGACTTGCAAATTTGTCCAAATCAGTGCCGGCAGCGGAAATCGTCCCCGCCGGCGCAGTACCCGCCACCAGTCTGGCCAGTGCCGGCGAGCTGATTACGGTCGATGTCCGCAACGGCGGCGAGCCGGTGGCCCGCCCCGGCAAAACGTCCGGCTCGGCCTTGGCGGCCGTCAAGGAGCCCCGGCGGTTGGGCGGCCGGCTGCTGCAACAGGCCGGCAACCTGGTGCGGGGCGAGCGGGTGAGCCTGGCCGAAGCCACCGGACTGCCCCAAAACGTGACGTTGCAGGCCACCATCGGCGGCCGCACCATCACCAAATCCATTCAACTCTAACTATTTACTCCCCGGAAATCATGCAACGCGCCTTTCTCCCCTTTTCTCTGCTTTTGATGCTCCTGTTTGGCGGGCTGAACGTGGCCTCGGCCACCAGCCTGACCACCAGCGCCCCCGTTGCGAAAGATACCATTGTGATTCGGCTGCCCAACCAGGCCACCATCACGCTGGTGGTGCGCGACGCGGCCCAGCTACGCCAGATGAAAACCTACCAGCTCGACTCGCTCACGTCCCGGCTGGCCGGCTATATCACCCAAGCCGAAACGGCGGCCAAAAATGCCACTTCTGACCAGGTAACGGTTCAGTTTTACCCCGATAAGGACCAGCCCGGCCAGAACCTGCCCGAGCAAATCCGCATCACGACCCACAAAAAAACGGCTAGCCGCAGCAGCAGCAACGGTGTAGTAGTGCTGCTGAATAAAAAATTCGGGCTGGACATAACCACCGACGACGATGGCAACACGGCGGTGAAAAGCACCAAATCCAAGGCCCGGAAAATTGCAGAAAGCGACTCCATTCGCCTGCACAATATCGAGAAGGACCGTAGCAACTTCATCTTCGACCTGGGCCTGAATGCGTTGGTGAACCAGCAAAACGGCGGAGCAACCGGCTCCGATGCTTCGGTGGACCTGCGCACGGGCGGCTCGCGCTACGTCAACATCGGGTTTAACTACGAAACCCGCCTCGGCGGCAAACGCAGCCCCGTGGGCCTGCTCATTGGCCCGGAGTTCGCCTTCAACAACTTCATGCTCAATGGCAACAACAAGTGGGTGAATGCCGACGGCCGCACCAGCGTGGTGAAGGAAATCGACGGGCGGGAGTTTCAAAAATCCAAGCTCACCACGGCTTCCATCAACGTGCCCCTGATGCTGCAACTCAAATTTCGCGACTCGCACCACCAACCCACGTTCCACGTCGCGGCGGGTGGATTCGTAGGCTACCGCCTCGGCGCGCACACCAAGCTGAAATACATTGAAGACGGCAACACCGACAAGGAAAAAGACGCCGGCAGCTACAACCTGGAAAACTTCCTGTACGGCGCCCAGGGCACTATTGGCTTCGGCAGCCTGGAGTTTTTCGGCAAGTACAACATGAACGACTTATTCAAAAACAACGCCGGCCCAAAGGCCCAGGTGGTCAGCTTCGGAATACGTTTCTTCGGCAACTGATTATTCAGCCAGGCCGCCATTTTACTACCCATCCAACGCCCCGCATCTGCTCAGATGCGGGGCGCTTTGGTTTAGGGCGTGAGGACAATAGACTTGTTCCTATAATACAGAAAAGTGTAAAATCGACGGTCATGCTGAGCGCAGCCGAAGCATCTCTACCGCTTCGTTGAGTCGATTGGGTTAGTATTGAGGTAGAGATGCTTCGACAAGCTCAGCATGACCGTTTTTACGGCTGCAAAAAGCTATTTCGGCTAATTGTCTTCACGCCCTAAGCTCCGGCTCCCCGGAAAATTTAACAAAGCGTGCAAAATCAAGCGCACTTTCCAGGCCGTGATGCTTCGGCTACGCTCGGCATGACCAACGCACGTTTGGTTAGCTCTGCACCGCAATGAAAACCTTACTGATTCCGAAAGAAGTTATCCAGCAGAATGGCGGCCGAAATGGCTACATTCAGGCTTTCGGCCCCGCCGCTGGCGCCCCGCGGTATATGCAGGCGGCGCGTGAGGCAGGCTTCTACGGCGGGCGTGAGGCCGTGCGACTCGCTGCCCATCACCAGCACGCCGGTGGGGCGCAGGGCCAGGCGGTGCACGTTTTCGCCGGCCAGGTCGGCCCCGAAAATGTCGGTACCAGCGGGCAGCGCGGGCAGCCAGGCGGCCAGGTCGCGCTCCCAGACGCGCACCCGGGCAAAGGCGCCCATGGTGGCGGCCACGGTTTTGGGCGAGTAGGCATCGGCGCAGCCGGGGCTGAGCACCACGCCGGGCAGGCCGTACCAGTCGGCCAGGCGCAGCAGGGTGCCGAGGTTGCCAGGGTCGCGCACTTCGTCCAGGGCCAGCAACAAAGCGCCCTGGGGCAACGTTGGAGGCAGGAGTTTTTCGGGGGGCAGGCGGGCCACGGCCAGCGCGGTGGTGTTGGTGGCCAGCGTGCCCAGCTGGGTCAGCTCGTACTCGGTGGCCACCGTGAGCGGCAGCCCCGGCGGGAGCTGCGTCCGGTGTTGGGCGGCAAAATCGGCCGTCAGCAGCAGGTGTTCGGTTTCCAGGTCGGAACTTAGCAGCTCCAATACGCTTTTGCCGCCTTCCACGAGGAATGCCCCGTGGCGCTGCCGGTATTTTTTTTGGTGCAGGGACTGCACGTATTTGCCCAGTGCTTTTGAAACCATTGTCGTCTGAATATTCGCCAAAATTACGGCCCGCCCGCCGGCTGCGCTGGCGCCTGGGTCCGCTGCTCGGGCTTTTACTTTTTGCGGCCTGCTCGCCGTTCAAGCTACTGCAGCCCGGCCAGCGCCTGCTGAGCCGCGTGGAGCTAAAGGGCGTGGACCAGGCCGACAAAGAACGGCTCGCAGCCCTGGCCCAGCAACAGCCCAACACCCAGTTCCCGTTGCCCAAGCTGGCCATCTACCAGCTGGGCTACAAATTCTACGATTCGGCCGCCATCAAAGCCAAGCTGCGCACCATTCAGGCCCGCTTCGATGCCCGCATCCAGGAAGTCGGCACCGACTCGGCCAAGTTGGGCAAGCTGCTGGTGCAGCGCGAGCGCAAAGTAAACCGCAAGCAGCTGGCCCTGGACAAGGGCAACGCCATCATGCGCCTGGGCGAGGCCCCGGTGATTTACGACACGCTGCTCACCCGCCGCTCGGTGGAGCAAATGACGACCTTTCTGCATTCGCAGGGGTTTTTCCGGGCCACCGTAACGGCCACCGATACCGGGCGCTACCAGCGCGGCCTGCTGCTGCGGGCCCTCAAAGCCGTGGGCGGCGTTTTTCCCAGCAAGCCCGATTCGCTGGACCAGGCCAAGAACTACCGCCGCGTAACGGTCACCTACAACATTACCGAAAACCGACCTTTCCTGTATCGCCTGCAGGCGCCCAGCATTGCCGACTCGGGCGTAGCGGCCGTGGTGCGCGCCGGGCAGGGCGCCACGCTACTCAAGGAAAACGCCCGCTACAACGAGGAATTGATTGGCAAGGAACGCAACCGACTCGAAACGCTGGTAAAAAACGCCGGCTATTTCGACTTCCGCGAGCAGTACATCACCCTCGAAGCCGACACCAGCTACGCGCCCTTCACGGTGCGGCTGCGCACGCTGATTGCGAACCCCGCCCCCGGCCAGGGCCACCGCATTTACACCCTGCGCCAGGTGCGCTTCATTACCGATGCCGGCATATTGCGGACGCTGCGCGCGTCCACATCCGACACCCTGCTCCGGGCCGGCACCGGGGCCGCCCGCCGGGAGCGGCCCGAAGCTGGCTTTCGCACCGATACCGTGGTGACGGACTCCATCCACTTTGCCGCCTTTGAGCAAAAATACAGTACCCGCCTGCTGGCCCGCAAGGTGCTGGTGCGCCCCGGCCAGCGCTACAGCCTGACCCGCACGCTGCAAACGCAGCGCCTGCTGGCCGACCTGGACATGTTCCGCTTCAATACCGTGAACTACCGCAAGGTGGACGACCCGCCCATGACCGACAGCACGGGGCTACGCCCGGACAGCGGGGAGCTGGTGGCGGTTATCAACGCCGCGCCGGCGCCTAAATACACCGGAACCAGCGAATTTGGCGGCACCTACGTGGCCAATACGCCGGGCCCCTTCATCAACCTCCGGCTGAAAACCCGCAACCCGTTTGGCGGGGCCGAGGTGCTGGAACTGGGCGTGCGGGCCGGTTTTGAAGGGCAGCTCGTGCGCGTGGCGGGCACCACTGATGACCAGGAATCAGTCTACACCACTCAGTTGGGAGCCACGGCAGCTTTGGTGTTGCCCCAGTTTCTGGTTCCCTTCCGCACCAACCAGTTTCTGACGCGCTTCAACCCCAAAACCAGGTTTTCGCTGTCGGAAACATTTGTAAAGCGGCCCGAATACACCCGCTCCAACTTCGAGTTCACCTATGACTACATCTGGCAGCGCTCGCCGTTTCACCAGTACGTATTTTCGCCGGTCGTCATCACCTTCGTGAATACGCCTTTCATCAGCACCGAATTTGCCGAGCGCCTCGAAACCCTGCGCGTGGAACAGGGCTCGTCGCTTTTTCGCTCGTTTGTGAGTTTGGTTGAACCCAGCATCAGCTTCACTTCCCTCTACAATTCCAACGATTTCAGCCAGACCCGCAACGCGCAGTACTTACGCCTGTTCGGCGAGTTGGGCGGCTTGACCAGGGGCCTGTACAAGGACGCGCTGCTGGACAATTTGGGCCTGAACGTGTATGACTTTGCCCGGTTCAGTGTCGATTACCGGCGCTACCACCACCTTTCGCCGCGCACTTTTTTCGTGTGGCGCCTCAATGGCGGCTACGTGCACGCCCTCACGCGCACCATCGACCCGCGCGATGGCAGCAGCCAATACGTGATTCCGTACGATAAATCGTTCTTTGCCGGCGGCTCCACCAGCCTGCGGGCCTGGGCCCCGCGGCGCCTGGGTCCCGGCGGCTACACCCCACTCCGCCTCAAAGACGGCAACGTGGTACGGGACTTCCTCACCGAACAACCCGGCGAGCTGCTGCTGGAAGGCAGCGTCGAATACCGGTTTCCGGTTTACAACTTTGTAAAAGGGGCCTTTTTCACCGATTTTGGGAACGTGTGGGGCTTGCAGGAGCGCAAAAAGGACGGCGAGTATCTGCGTCCCGGCGCGCAGTTTCAGCTTGATTCCTTCTATAATCAAATTGCGGTGAGCTCGGGCATGGGCGTCCGGTTCGACTTCACCTTCCTCATCCTGCGCCTCGACGCGGCCGTGAAAGTGTACGACCCTGCCGCCATCGACGGCCAGAACTGGGCGCTACGCAACTTCAATACCATCGATAACCGCATCGCCTTCAACCTGGGCATCGGCTACCCGTTTTAGTTGTTGGTTGTCAGTTGCTAGTTGCTGGTTGTCAGGCTGGCGCGCGTCTCTGACGCGGTGCCTACTGGGTTCGAGCCTCTGGCTAGTTGGTTGACGAGTGGAGGCTGAGTCGGACAGCACTTACGCGAACGGCTGCGAAAAACGCTTGTTTGGCTACCGTACGCAAGTCCTATACGACTCAACTTCAACTCGTCAACCAACGAGCCAGAGGCTCGAAGCCAATCGACAGCGCGTCAGAGACGCGCGCCAGCCTGACAACTAACGACTAGTAACCAAGCAGTTCCTCCAGCACTGCCGCTACTTTGGCCGCGCTGGGCAGCATCATCTTTTCCAGCTCCACATTCAGGGCAATTGCGGGCAGGTTAGCCGCGCCCAGCGTAAATACCGGAGCGTCCAGCACCTCGAAGCAGTGGCGCTGAATGCGGCCGGCGAGGCTTTCGGCGAAGCTGTTCATCAACGGCTCTTCGGTGAGGACCAGTACTTTGCCGTGGCGACGGGTGGCGGCAGTCACGGCCTCAAAATCGAGGGGATTGAGGGTGCGCAGGTCCAGAATTTCAACTTGACCGGGGAAATCGCGGCTGGCCGCTTTGGCCCAGTGCACGCCCATGCCGTAGGTCACGACCAGGGCGGTTTCGCCCCGGCGCAGCTTGTCGGCGTCGGCGGCCTGGGCCACGGCGGCCTTGCCCAACGGAATGGCGTAGCCGGCGGCGGGCTCGATGGTTTTGGCTTCTTCGGTGCCGGGCACCTTGCTCCAATACAGGCCCTTATGCTCCAGCATTATCACCGGGTTGGGGTCGAGAAAGGCAGCCCGCATCAGCCCTTTCATATCGGCGGCATTGCTGGGATACACCACTTTAATGCCCCGGATAGTGAGCAGCGTGCTTTCGATGGAGCCCGAATGGTAGGGCCCGCCCCCGCCGTAGGCCCCGATGGGCACGCGAATCAGGGCCGGAATGGGAAACTTACCCATGGTGAGGTAGCACGATTTCGACAGCTCCTCCACCAGCTGGTTCAGCGCGGGCCAGATGTAGTCGGCAAACTGAATTTCGACGATGGGCCGGGCGCCCACGGCCGCCATGCCCGCCGTACTGCCCACGATGTACGCCTCCTGAATGGGGGTATTGAACACCCGCGCGTCGCCGTACTTCTTGGCCAGCAGCGCGGCTTCGCGGAACACGCCGCCCAGCTCGCCGCCCACGTCCTGCCCGTAAAACAGCGCCTCCGGGAACTCCCGCAGAATGTCGTCCACGGCGTGCAGGGCGGCGTCCACCATCAGGGCCTTTTCGGCCCCGGCGGGGCTGCGTTCGCCGGTTTCGGCGGTCACGACAGTTGGGGCAAACTCGTGGTCGGCAAAGGTAGCCGGGTCGGGGTTGGGCGCGGCCAGGGCCAGCGTCCAGTCGGCCCGCACCAGGGCCGTGGCCTCGGCGGCCAGGGCCGTGAGCTCCGCTTCCGCAAAGCTTTGGCGGAGCAGCTGCTGGTGCAGGCGCGGCAACGGGTCCTGTTCCTGATGCGATTCCAGGTCGTTGCGGTACCATTCACGGCGCACGCCGCTGGTATGGTGGCCCAGCAGCGGGCATTTGGCATGCACCAAAGCCGGCCCCTTGCGCGCCCGAACGTGGGCAAACGCCTCGCCCAAGCCCTGGTGCGACGACCCGAAATCGGCCCCGTCCACTTGCAGGCGCAGCATTCCGGGGAAACCGGCGGCAAACTCGTAGGCATTCATGGCGCGCATTTCGCGACCCGTGGCCGAGATTCCCCAATCGTTGTCCTGCACCAAGTAGATGATGGGTAACTGGTGCAGCACGGCCATTTGCAGGGCTTCGGCCACTTCCCCTTCCGTCATGGCGCCATCGCCGATGGAGCAGAGCACTATAGGGTATGCGGGTATGCGGGTTTGAGGGTGGGAGGGATTAGAAACATCAGATTCTTTGGCTCCCTCGTACCCTCCTACCCCTTTACCCACCTGCCCTAATTTCAACCCCTGCCCTTCCATATACTTGATGGCGTGGGCCATGCCCGTGGCCGGAATGGCCTGCATGCCCGTAGCCGAGCTCTGGTGCGGAATAACCGGGATGCCGGGCCTGCGCAACGACGGGTGCGCGTAGTAAGTACGCCCCCCGCTGAAGGGGTCGTCGGCCTTGGCCAGCAGCTGCAGCATCAGCTCGTAGGGCCGCAGGCCCAGGCCCAGCAGCATCGCATCGTCGCGGTAGTAAGGCGCGGCGTAGTCGGTTTCGGTGAGCAGAAAAGCGGCGGCGAGCTGCACGGCTTCGTGGCCCCGGGCGGTGGCGTGCACGTAGCGCGAGGCCGTGGCTTTTTCTTCTTCGTAAAGGGCCGCCATCGCCGCAGCGGTGTGCATCAGGCGGTAAGCCCGGCGCTGCAATTCTTTGTCGATGCCCGGCGCGGCCGTTTTGGTGAGCGTAGCAAACGTGGCCGCAGCAGCGGCGGCGGCGGCCGATACGCGAGTTGACGCCAGGTTGGTGAAATCGGAAACTACGGATTCAGACATCGGGAAGGTGGGATATTGGGCCACAAAAGTACACTTCACCCGCTAGCCTATCTTTGTGGCGCGGTGGCCGGCCGTGGTTTTTATATTGTCTACCGTGCCGCCCGCGCCGCATATTTTCCGTTTTTCCGCGCTCAAATGTCTGTTTCCCTTACTTCCTCCCCTACCATTCGGCCCGAAATTGAAACGTGGCTGGCTGACTTTCAGCTGCGTTTGTGCCAGCAGCTGGAAACGGCCGACGCCGGGCCGGCCCTTTTCCTCACCGATGGCTGGCAGCGCGAGGGCGGCGGCGGCGGCCGGTCCAAAGTGCTGGAAAACGGCCGCGTGCTCGAAAAAGGCGGGGTCGGCTTTTCGGCCGTGTGGGGGCAGATGAGCGAGGCGGCGGCCCGACAGCTGCACATGCCCGACCCCGGTTTTTACGCCACCGGCGTGAGCGTAGTGCTGCACCCGCGCAGCCCGCGGGTGCCCATCATCCACATGAACGTGCGGTATTTTGAGGCTGGCAACGGCGAAGCCTGGTTCGGCGGCGGCATCGACCTCACGCCCATTTATGTGAACGAGGCGCAGGCCCGCCGCTTCCACGCCCGCCTCCGCGCCGTGTGCGACCGCCACGACCCGGCCTACTACCCCAAATTCACCCGCTGGGCCGACGACTACTTTTACCTGCCGCACCGCCAGGAAACCCGCGGCGTGGGCGGCATTTTCTTCGACCGGCTGACGGTGGGCAAGGACGGTTCGGTGGAAGCTCTGTTTGCCTTCGTGCAGGACGTGGCCGAGCTTTTTGGCCCTTTCTACACCGAAATCATGGCCGAAAACCACGCCCTGCCCTTCGGCGAGCCTGAGGAAGCTTGGCAGAGCCTGCGCCGCGCCCGCTACGCCGAGTTCAACCTGGCCTTCGACCGGGGCACCCGCTTCGGCCTGGAAACCGGCGGCCGCACCGAATCCATTCTCATGAGTTTGCCCCCGCGCACGGGCTGGGCCTACAATCCTGCCCCGCCCGCACCAGACTCACCGGAAGCCGCCACGTTGGCCTGGCTCAGAAAAGGAGTAGATTGGCTGGCCGATGCTTGAATTCATTAAAGACCTTGACACCCAGCTTTTGCTGGCCGTGAACCGAGCCCAAAGCCCGTTTTTGGATGAGGTAATGGTATTCGTATCGGAGCGCACGACCTGGATTCCGGCCTACGTGCTGCTCATTGGCTTTCTCATCTATGAGTTTCGGCGCCGCGCCGTGCTGCTGCTGCCGCTGGTAATTGCAGGCGTGGGCTTGGCCGACATCATTACCAGCCGCTTATTTAAGCCTTATTTTGCCCGGCTCCGGCCCTGCCACGATGCGGAGGTTTCCGGCCTGCTGCACCTGCCCAACGGCTGCGGCGGCCAGTTCGGGTTTTTATCATCGCACGCGTCCAACTCCTTTGCATTGGCCGTTTTCCTGGCAGTGGCGCTGGCCCCCGAGCGATTTCGCGCCCTTAAAATCAGCGCTTTCCTGTGGGCGATATTAATGTCGTACAGCCGCGTGTATCTTGGTGCGCACTATCCGGGCGATGTGCTGGGCGGCGCGGCGGCAGGTGGCCTGCTGGGCTGGGCCGCTGCCGCGGCCTACCGGCACCTGGCGGCTCGGCACGCGCCGCGTTTTCTTTAAACACCGATGCAAAAGCAAGCCGCATCATACGCCCATAAAGCCCTGCAAACCAGTTCAAAGCATCTAGCTTGCAGCTTATGGCTTCAAGCTGAGGTCTAATTGCTTATGCCTGACTCAGAACGTCGTTTTCTCTTCCTGCTGGCCAGCACCCGGCGCCTCGGTAACAGCGAGCAGCTGGCCTACTGTGCCGCGCACCCGCTGCCAGCCCACACCGCAATCCGCTGGCTGCACTTGAGCGACTATTTGCTACCGGAATTCGTGGACATGCGCCACAGTGGTGGCTACCAGCTCCCCACCGGCAATGCCCAGCTACTGCTGGAAGCTACCCTGGAGGCCACGGACGTCGTGCTTGCGGCACCGCTCTACCTGTACGGACTGCCAGCGGCAGCCAAACAATACCTGGATTACTGGAACGGCTGGCTCCGCACGCCCGACCTCGCCTTTGGCGAGCAGATGCGGGGCAAAACCCTGTGGGCCATTGTGGTGAGCAGTGGCCAGCGCGCTGAAACCCTGCCGCTGGAAGCCGCCCTCCAGCTCACCGCCCGGCACATGGCCATGCACTGGGGCGGGCTGCTGTACGGCACCGGCTCCCGCCCCAACGACATTCAGCAGGATGATGCTGCGCTGAAACAGGCGCAAACCTTTTTTCAGCTTGTTAAGCCTCCAAAGTAGCGTTAGCCCGTGCCGCTTGCTACCGCCCCAGCAGCTTGGCCACGTATTTTCCCACGATGTCAAACTCCAGATTCACGGTTTCACCGGCCCGCAGCTGCTGGAAGCTGGTGTGCTCGTAGGTGTACGGAATGATGGCCACCGTGAAGCCTTCGTCGGTGCTTTCGAAGCAGGTGAGGCTGGTGCCATTCACGCAAATTGAGCCTTTTTCCACGGTGAGCCGGCCGGGACCGGGCGCGTGGCCAAACCGAAACAGCCACGAACCCTGCTGGTCGCTCACGCTCAGGCAGGTAGCCGTGGCATCGACGTGGCCCTGCACGATGTGGCCGTCGAAGCGGCCGTTGGCGGCCAGGCAGCGCTCCAGGTTTACGTGCCGGCCGGGCTGCCACTGGCTCAGGTTGGTTACGCGCATGGTTTCGTCGATGGCCGTGACCACGTGGATACCCGCGGCGGCATCCACGGCCACCACGGTCAGACACACGCCGTCGTGGGCCACACTCTGGTCAATTTTCAGTTCGGCGGCAAAGGGTGAGGACACGGTGAAATGCCGGTTGCTTCCTTGGTTTTCGACGGCCACGATGGTGCCCAACGCTTCAATAATTCCAGTAAACATGCTGTCTTGATTTTAGTAACACGGGCCAATGCCCCGGATTGAAAAGCAAAGAACGGCGCCCGGAAGCCAGGGGCCGTTCTTGAGACTTGGAGGAGCAATAACCGCGCGGGCGGCGGATTGATTAACGGTCCGATTTGTCGAGGGCGCGCCAGTCGAGCTCGCCGCCTTCGCGGCGGCGCAGGAACACGGTTTGGTCGTCTTTCTGGGTTTTGCCAAACGTGAGGTCGCCCCGGCAATCGAGGCAGCGGATGGACGTGTACTTGAATTTGTCCTGCGCCACCCGGCTGCTCAGGTCCAGATTGTCGGAGCCGCAGAGGCCGCACGCCGCCACGTCCTGGAAGCTGAGCCGGTCGTACTCGGCCACGGTTTCGTGGAAATTATTGCCCTGCACGGTGAAGTGAAACTGCTTGCGCCCAATGCGCTTGGAAACCATCATCTGCAACATAAACTGCCGAAAAAGTAGGTGAATTAATGGTTTAAAATTACAAAATATTCGCCTGAATTACAAGCGCATATGAAATGTTTCGGCAATAAAAAAAGGCGCTTGACAGCGCCTTTTTTTATTGCCGAAACAGCGGTTACTCCTGTACGAATTTCACGGTGCGGCGGGCCGTTCCCGCGCTCACTTCACAGGTGTATATGCCTTTGGCCAGGCGGCCCAACTTCAGCGGAACGGTGCTGGCGGGGCTGGCCGCCAGCTGCTGCCGGGCCACCACGGCGCCGCGGGCATCCAGCACGCGCACGCTCAGCGGCCGGCCGCGCAAGTCCGTGGGCAGGGCCAGGGTGAGGAGGCCATCGCCCACCGGGTTGGGAAACAAGCCCAGCTCCTCGCCGGTGGCGCGGGCGCCAATCGTGTCCAGCGGTGTGCCGGGATTCAGGGCATTGTAGGCGGCAACGAAATTGGGGATGCCGTAGCCCAGGCTGGCATCGGGCGCGGCGCTTTGCGAGGCCGTGTTGCGCAGTGCCGCAATTACCTGCTGGGCGGTGAGCGTGGGGTTGGCCTGCCAGAAACCGGCGGCCATGCCGGCCAGCACCGGGCAGGCGTAGGAGGTCCCGTTGCCCCGGAATGCCGTACCATTCGCCGCGAGCACGGCCGTGGCGCGGCCCATAGCTGCCAGCGTAGGCTTCACGCGGCCATCGGAAGTAGGCCCGTACGAGCTGAAGCTGGCCCGAACGCCGAACGAGTCGACCGCGCCTACCGACATGATGGAATCAGCATCGGCCGGGGCGATGATGTAGCGCCACGAGTTGGCGCCTTCGTTGCCGGCCGAGTTCACCACCAGTATGCCCACGCGGGCCGCAATGGTAGCCGCCCGCGAGCTAATGGCCGTCCGACCGTTCATGTCGGCGTAGGTGTAGGACACGGAAGGCGCATCGAAAGAGTAATAGCCCAGCGATGAGCTGATAATGTCCACGCCCACCGAATCGGCGTACTCGGCCGCAGCCAGCCAGTTGGCTTCTTCGATGGGATGCTCGGAATCAATGTCTTCGGTGAGGCACAAATGGAACGTGGCTTTGGGCGCGCTGCCAATGAAAAAGCCCTCCTGGTTGGCGGCCATCGTCGAGAGGCAGTTGGTGCCGTGGCTGCTGCTCTGGTACACATCGCGGCCCCCGCTCACAAAGTTGCGGGTACTCGCCAGGCGCTGCTCCTTATAGAGCGGCTGTAAGGCCGGAATCTGGTCCACGCCCGGAAAGCCCGCATCGAACACGGCAATCTGCATGCCTTCGCCCCGAAAACCGGCGTCGTGCATAGCCAGAGCACCAATCTGTTCGTTTTGGCGGTAGGCTTTGCCGTACTTGGAGCGAGTGGCCGCAGTGCCGCGAGCGGCGGGCAGCGAGGCTACCTGCGGCAGGGCCGGCGTGGGCCCTTTGGCGCGCGTGCTGCGGTTGAGGGTGGCAGCGCTACGCACCGAGGGCAGCGCCGTGACACGGGCCAACGTGGCCGAATCGCAGGAAACCACCGCGGCGTTGAACCAGCGCGAGGTGTACACCACTTCAATCTTGCCGCTCACACCGCGCACCTGCGCCACGTAGGCGGGGTTCACGGGCAGGTCGCGGGGCAGCACGGCAATGCCCTGGCGGGTGCGCCGGGCCACCGAGCGGGCCGAGAGAAAGGCCTGCGGCTGCGCCACCGAAAACGGCGTACCCGCTTTGTCGCGGAAGTACACCAAGTGGCGCCGCACCGACCCTTGCGCCGCTACGGGCGCTACAGTCAGCACGTTGAGCACACCAGCGGCCAATACCACAACCAGACTTTTTACCAAAGAAGCTACCATCAAAAGTCAGAAATAAAGGAAAACAAACGAGAGCGGGCAAGCTAGCGCGGCTCCATATGCGATTAGCAGTTTTTAAAGGAATTAAAAATTAAAAATCTGACCGTCAAAATTTTAATTTTTAATTCTTCATTTTTAATTCCTTTAATTCTGTTCCTGGCGGGCAACCTAGCGTGGCCCGTAGTCAATAAGCGTTTCCTGGCGTGTGAAGGCCAGGGTGAAGGCGCCGGGCGGATACACCTGGTTGCCGTTGGCATCCACGTAGGTGTAGGGCAGGATGTTGACGCGGCGGCGGAAAACCGGTCCCACGCCTTTGGCAAATACCTGTTGGTAACTAGTCCGCTTCACCAGACTGTTTTCAGCCGCCGCCCCGGTATTTTCGGTGGTGAGGGTTTCGGTGTAGGTTTTGGCGGGTGCGGAGGCCACCGCCGCCGTGGTGTACGACTCGCCGATGCGGCTGTACTGGCGGGTTTCGGCGGTGATGGTGTCGTTGAAGTTGTTGTTGAACGCGTTCAGGTTCCAGGAACGGCCCTCGCGCACCGGGAAAATCAGCTCCACCGTGCGGGTATTGTTGCGGTTGAGGGCCACGAACTGGTCGGTGGCGCTGAGCACGAACACGCTGTCGTTGCGAAACGTGGTGCCTGGCGGCACCCGCACGGAGCGCACCAGGCGGTAGGCGGTTTTGCCGGCCGCGTCCAGAAAGGTTTCGGTGATGGTTTCCTTGAATTCGTACACCGTGGCCCGCGGCACGCTCGTTACCAGCCCCGCCCCCTGGCCCGTGGCCTGGCTCCAGGTAGAGTCTACCACGGCGTAAGTCCAGAAATTCCCCACCGCAATGGGGTAATAATCCGTTTCCGGGGCCGGGGCCGGCATGGTTTCGTTTTCGCAGCTGGCCAGGCCCAGCGCCGCCACGGCAGCCACTAGCGCAAATCCGGTGCGGCCGGTGGCCATTCTGGCCTTCAGGGTCGATACAAAAGCGTACATAATGGGCAGATTAGGAGCTGAAAACCTTAGCGGATGGATTCCGCAACGGCAAAAGGTAAGGGGAATTCGCCGATTACGTGGCGCTCAATCCAGCCGCCACCCAGCACGTCCTGGCCATCGTAGAACACGGCCGCCTGGCCGGGCGTGATGGCGTGCACGGCTTCCTCGAAATAAACGCGGATTTTGCCGTCCACTTCTTCCAGAAACGCCGGGGCACCGTCGTGGTTGTAGCGCACCTTCACCACGGCCGGCACCAGGCCCTGGCCGGCCAGGCTGGCCTGCTTGCCCATATTGAGCTTGCCCACCACGGTGGCCGTGCTGGCCAGCTCGTCGTAGTTGCCCAGCACCACTTCGTTGGTATCGGGCCGGATTTCGAGCACGAAAGCCGGATAACCGAGCGCCACGCCCAGCCCCTTGCGCTGCCCGATGGTGTAGAACGGGTAGCCCTCGTGCTTGCCAATGACGCGGCCGTTTTTGGTCACGAAGTTGCCGCCGGCCACGCGCGCCTCCAGGCCCGGCACGCGGCGCCGCAGAAAACCGCGGTAGTCGTTGTCGGGGATAAAGCAGATTTCGTAGCTCTCGGGCTTGTTCACCAGCTCGTTGAAGCCGCGCCGCCGGGCTTCGTCGTAAATCTCGGTTTTGCGCATGCCGCCCAGCGGGAATAGCGTCCGGCTCAGGCTCTCCTGGCTTACGCCCCACAGGGCATAGCTTTGGTCTTTATTCTCATCCAGCCCTTTGCTCACCACGAAGCGGCCGGTTTCGGCTTCTTTGCGGATGTTGGCGTAGTGGCCGGTGGCAATGAACTGGCAACCAAGCTGGTCGGCCCGGCGCAGCAGGGCGTCCCATTTGATGTGGGTGTTGCAGAGCACGCAGGGATTGGGCGTGCGCCCGGCGAGGTATTCGTCGGTGAAGTTGTCGATAACAAAATCGCCAAACTCGTCCCGGATGTCGATGATATAGTGCGGGAAGCCGAGCTGCACGGCAATGTCGCGGGCATCGTTGATGCTATCGAGCGAGCAGCAGCCGGTTTCTTTTTTAGACCCGCCCGCGCTGGCATAATCCCAGGTTTTCATGGTCATCCCGACTACTTCGTAGCCTTGTTCGTGCAGCAGCACGGCCGCTACACTGGAGTCAATTCCGCCGCTCATGGCGACGAGTACCCGTCCTTTTACTTCGGTATTCATAGGTGATGCAATACGCCCGGAGCTTGAATGGTTCCGGCCGGCAGCCACAAAGGTACAAGCGTGCGGTAAGCTTTAGTTTGCCGTTTGAAGCTCTGCCAGCAGCCCTAAACAATTACGAGCTGCAAACCACTCTTTTTTGCTGGCTAATGCTGGGTTGGGCCGGCATCGGCCACGGCAAGCTAAAGCTTACCTCACTTTACTTACCCCGTCCTTCCACGATAATTTTTAGGGTGTAGAGCAGCACGCGAAAATCCATCGCCAAACTCATGTTTTCGATGTAGAGGATGTCAAATTTGAGCCGTTCCACCATTTGGGCTACGGTTTCGGCGTAGCCGTACTTCACCTGACCCAGGGAGGTGAGGCCGGGGCGCACGCGGTGCAAATGCCGGTAATGGGGCGCGATTTTCACAATCTGGTCGATGAAAAACTGCCGCTCCGGGCGGGGGCCCACAATGCTCATGTCGCCCTTAAGCACGTTCCAGAACTGGGGCAGCTCGTCGAGGCGCACCCGGCGCATGAAACGGCCCCAGTTGGTGATGCGCGGGTCGAAATCGGAGCTAAGCGCCGGCCCGGTTTTCTCGGCATCTATCACCATCGACCGGAACTTGATGATATTGAACGGCTTGCCGTTCTTCCCAATCCGCTCCTGCCGGTAAAACACCGGGCCGGGCGACGAGAGCTTCACCATCAGGGCCGTGAGGGCGTACACCCAGCAGGCCAGCAGCAGAAACAGCGCCGAGCCCGCTACATCGATGACGCGCTTGAGCACCACCTGCCACACGGGCAGCAAGTCCTGCTTGATTTCGATGAGCGGCGTACCGAACATGTGGTTCACCTTCACCGAGCCCAGCAGCATCTGATACAAGTCGGGCAGGATGCTTACGCGGGCCGGCGTGCCTTCCAGCAGGGCCAGAATGTCCTGAATGAGGCGGTGCTCGCTGGGCTCGATGGCAATCACAATCTGCTCAATCTGATGGGCTTGCACCAAATCCGGCAGCTCGTGGTAGGAGCCCGCCGTGGGCAGGGCCAGCGCCAGGTCCGGGTCCACGGTGTCAGCTACCGGCGTGAAGCCGACGAGCCGCAGCCCCAGGTGCCGGCCGGTGCGCGAAAGCTCGCTGAACGTATTCATGGCCAGTGCGTTGGAACCCACCAGCAGCGTAGGGAAATAAATGCGCCCCTTGCGAATCTGCCGCTGAATGGTACTCACCGTTACCGTGCGAAAGAAGGCGGTGATGGAGAAATGCAGCAGAAAGTACGCCGTAATGGTTTTGTAATACAGCCGGTAGTTCACCACGCCTTCATCATCGAGCAGCAGGGCGAAGAAGATGACGACGGCGCCCAGCAGCGAAACCCGGGCCAGGCGCAGGATTTCGGAGAGGCGCGACTTGCGGTAGATGTCGCGGTACTCGCCGATGAGAACGTAGAGAACGGTCCAGAAAATAGCAATGGCCAGGGCCGAAGCCGTCAGGTCGAACAGGGCGCCCTCGTTGAACTGATAGCCCGTCAGTTCGTTGAGCAAGTACTTGCGCAACAGGAAAAAGCACATCCAGGCCAGGAGGGCCGCCCCGAAATCGGCGGCCACGAGCTTAACGTATTGGAAGCGGCGAATCAGCTGCAAAGTGACGGGTTGGGTAGTATTTTAGCGGCCAGTGAGTAGAAACCGCGCCGGACAAAGGTAGGGGCTGCGGGCGGTGTGCCCTTATCCTTTTGCAACGAATGGGTTGGATTGGCGGCCGGCCGGCCCGTTCCTCATCAGTCGCTTCCTTAATAATTACGACAAGCACGCGGCGCCTAGCCGCTGGCTTACCTTTTCCCGACTTTCCTCTTTTGTCTACTTCTGCCGATACTTACCGCCACCAAGGACTGCGCCGGGCACTGGGCCGCGAGCTGCGCCAGCGCGGCATTCACGACGAGCGGGTGCTTGCCGCCATTGCGGCCGTGCCCCGTCACCTGTTCTTCGAGCCCGCCTTCGAGGCCCACGCCTACCAGGACAAAGCCTTTCCCATCGGCGAAGGCCAAACCATTTCGCAGCCCTACACCGTGGCCTACCAAACCCAGCTGCTGGACCTCGCCCCCACCCACCGCGTGCTGGAAGTGGGCACGGGCTCGGGCTACCAGTGCGCGGTGCTGCTGCGCCTTACGCCCCATGTGGCCAGCATCGAGTTCAACGAAGTGCTGTTTGCGCGTACCCGGCAGCGGCTGGCCCAGCTCGGTGCCGACGGAGCGGCCCTGCGCTGCGGCGACGGCTCGCTGGGCTGGCCCGAACAGGCGCCTTTCGACGCGATTCTGGTGACGGCCGGGGCGCCGGCCCTGCCCCCGCCCCTGCTGCGCCAGCTGCGGGTGGGCGGCCGGCTGGTGATTCCGGTGGGCGACGCCCAGACCCAGCGCATGGTGCGCGTGACCCGCGAAGGCGCCGAGTCCTTTGTGCGCGAAGAGTTCGAGGAATTCCGGTTTGTGCCCCTGCTGGGGGCCAGCGGCTGGCGCCCGTAGCGGCCGGACGGTAGATTCATGGCCTCTTCCCGCTTTAAACCAGCGGGCCGTTGGCCCTGGGCCGTACCTTTGCGGCGCTGCTCCTAAGCCCATGTTGTTGGCGGCGGCGCCCTTCCTCATCTGTTCTATTTCTCTTCGCTGATGCGCAAGCAAAAAAACGTTGCCGAGTCTTTTGTCATCATGACTGAGCTGGTGTTGCCCAATGATACCAACACGCTGAATAACCTCATGGGGGGCCGCATGATGCACCTCATGGACATTGCCGCCGCCATCGCGGCCCAAAAGCACTCTAACCGCATCGTGGTCACGGCGTCGGTCGATAACGTCTCCTTCCGCGACAGCATCCGGCTGGGCAACGTGGTCACGCTCCAGGCCCAGGTGACGCGGGCGTTCAGCTCCAGCATGGAAGTTCACATCGACGTCTGGGCCGAGGACATTCCCAGCGGCACCAAGGTAAAAACCAACGAAGCCTTCCTCACTTTCGTGGCCGTGGACCAGGCCGGCCGACCCATCGACGTGCCCGAGGCCATCCCGGAAACCGAGGAGGAAGTCCGCCTCTACGACGGGGCCCTGCGCCGCCGGCAGCTGCGCCTGGTACTGGCCGGCCGCATGAAACCCGACGAAGCCCAAGAGCTGAAAGCCCTTTTCGCCCTGGAAAAAGCTGATTTCCTGCCCCTGCCCTAAGTAATCAGCCCCAAGCTTTAAGCTGCAAGCCACAGGCCTGGGGCTGATTTACAACGTTATTTGAAGCTTCGATGCATGTTTATTCTTGCATCAATCCTTAAGGCCCTTTTTTCCCGCGCAAACGCTCGTAATTTATGTCCGCTGAAAAACTTGCCTTCCTGCAAAATTTCTACACCGACGTAACCCTTTACGTGCCAGCAGAACCGGCCCCAGCCGTGGAGCCAGCGGCGGCGCCAGCTGCTCCGGCGCCAGCCGTCGCTCCGGCGCCGCCCGCCAAACCGGCAATAGCCAAGCCGGTGCGCGACGTGCAGCTTCCATCCCGCAGCTACAGCAACCCTACAGCCGGGCTCGAACGGCTGGCCAGCGGCTTCGGGCACCCGCAAAGCGTATCCAGTCCGGCCCCGGCCGCTGAGCTGGCCGGGGCTCCGGTTGCGGCACCGCCCGCGCCCCGGCCCATGCTGCCGCCGGCCACCGAGCCGCCCGCCGCACCCGCCGTTGCAGCCGCACCGGTTTTACCTGCCGCGCCCACCGTGCCCCCGGTTATGCTCACCACTTTTACCACGCTGGGCAGCAACGCACAGGGAGTAATTTTCCTGTTCCGAGTGCCGCCAGAGCAGTTCATGAAACTGCACCGCAACGTGTTTTTGAACAAGATGCTCCAGGCGCTGGGCCTGGTAATGGCCGACGTGGTGCTCGTCAACGTGGAATCGGAGCTGCCCGTGGCGCTGGTGAACCTGCGTCGGGAGCTGGCTGCCACGCACATCGTGGCCTTCGGCCGGAATCTGCTCGACACCACCATCCGCAACACCCAGATTTACGAACCCGTCCTGTTTCCCAGTCTCAACCTCTCCTACCTGTCCTCTGCCACCGTGGAGTTGGTGGAATACGATGTCAGCCTGAAAAAGCGCCTCTGGCCCGGCCTGCAGCGCATGTTCCTAGGGTAGAAAACGAATGCTGGCCGTCGTTTAGCGCGCAGCGCGTAACGGCGGCCAGTATTTTGAGTTTGACCTCAGACATTAAAATGCAAAAGGTCCGTCTGTAAACAGACGAACCTTTTGCATTGCTGCGAAAAGCACTTACTTCAACACTTCGGCCAGCTTGGCGGCAAGGGCTTCGCCGCGCAGGTTTTTGGCCACAATCCGGCCCTGTGGGTCAATCAGGTACGACTGCGGGATGGATTTGACACCGTAGGACGCCCCGCCCGCGCTGTTCCAACCGGCCAGGTCCGATACGTGGTGCCAGGTTAGGCCGTCGGCCTGAATGGCTTTCTCCCACTTGCCTTTGTCCTGGTCCAGCGAAACCGAATAAATGGTAAAGCCTTTGTCTTTGAACTGGTTGTAGGCATTTACAACGTTTGGGTTTTCCTGACGGCAGGGCCCGCACCAGCTCGCCCAGAAATCGAGCAATACGTACTTTCCGCGCAGGCTGCTGAGGGCCATATTGCCCCCGGTGGGCTGCGCCAGATTGATTTCCGGGCCCATCGCGCCAATGGCAGTGGCCCGCATGGGCTCCAGACGCGCCGTAAGCTCCTTGGTGAAGGGCGAATTCGGGTTGACCTTGCGCTGCACGGTAGCAATGGAATCGGCGAACTGGAATTCTTCCTCCGAGCTGAGGAAGGCGCCGACGGCAAATCCGCCTACCACCGTGGTGGCATTCTGGCGAATCAGGGATTTAATCTTGTTGTTGTTGCGGGTTTGAATGGTGTAGAACTGCTGTTCGACGGCCTTCATTTCCTCGGTTTTGCCGGCCTGGCCGGCGGCGTTGTAGCGCTGACCCAGGCTTTCCATCTCCTTTTTCGAGCCCTGCATTACCTGCGTGAGCTGCCGGAGCACTTCGGCGTCCTTGCTGCCTTTCACGGTGTAGGTCAGGGGCAGGCTTTGGGCATCGCCGCTGAGCTGCACCTTGGTTTTGTCGTCGAGCAGCAGCAGCACCTGATTGGCATCGTCCACTTTCAGCTGGTAGATTCCGGCCACCGGACTGGTTCCCTTGATGGTGAATTTGCCCGAGGCATCGGTTTTGGTCTGGCCTTTCTCCACGAACTGGTTCGATACCAGCTCGGAAAGCCGAATTACGGTGCCAGCCGGCGCATTCTTCAGCTGGCCCGAAACTTCGTAGCCATTGGCAGCATCGGCGCTTTGGCAGGCATTAGCCAGGGAAAGCACGGTGGCAGCCAGAAAAACAGATTTAATCATAGTTGTTGAATGTAACATACACGAATGCTGGTGCAGCTTTGGGTAGCCAACGCGTGGGGGAAAGGTTATTGTTCCAGCGCCTGAATCCACCGGGCATGCCGCCAGCCAACCATGCACAAATGCCAGAAGCGGGAATTTGCCTGCTTAGCCGTCCAGGGCTGTGCGCAGCAGCTGGTTGGCCAGTTTGGGGTCGGCTTTGCCACCGGTCAGCTTCATCAGCTCGCCCATGAACATGCCGGTGAGCGACTTTTTGCCGCCCCGGTACTCCTCCACTTTGGCGGGGTTGGCGGCCAGCACTTGCTGCACCAGGGCCGCCAGCTCGCCATTATCGGCTTGCGTGAGCAGGCCCAGGCTTTCGGCCGCGCCGGTTGCGTTGGCCGAAGGATGGTCGAGCAAATGCGGAAAGAGTTGCTTGGAAGCTACCGAATAGTTCAGCTTGCCCGCATCAATCAGCTCAATGATGCCGGCCAGCTGAGCGGCGTCGAGCGGGAAGTCGGCCATGGTCAGGGCCCGCTCGTTGAGGTAGGATTTCACGGGGCCCATTACCCAGTTGGCGGCGGCTTTGGCATTGGGCGTGAGGCGCGACAGGTCGTCGAAGTACAGGGCCACGTCCTTCTGGTCCACGAGCACCGAGGCGTCGTAGTCGTTCAGGCCCAGCTCGCCGGTGAAGCGTGCGTAGAGCTGCTGCGGCAGGGCCGGCAGCTCGGCGGCCACGCGGTGCAGCCACTCGTCGGAGATGATGAGCGGGGGCAAATCCGGCTCGGGGAAATAGCGGTAGTCGTTGAGCGTTTCCTTGCTGCGCTGGGCGTTGGTGGTGCCGCTGGCGGCGTCGAAGCCGCGGGTTTCGCTGTCTACTTCCCCGCCGGCCTCAATGATGCCAATCTGGCGCTCGATTTCGTAGGCAATGGCGCGCTGCACATTGCGGAAGGAGTTCATGTTTTTAACCTCCACCTTCATACCGAACTGCTCGGCGCCGTGTAGCATCACCGACACGTTGGCGTCGCAGCGCAGCGAGCCTTCCTCCATGTTACCATCGCAGATGCCGAGGTACTCCACCAGCTTCTTGATTTCGAGGAGGTAGTTGTAGGCCTCTTCGCCGGTGCGGATGTCGGGCTCGCTCACAATCTCAATCAGCGGCACGCCGGCCCGGTTCAAGTCCACGAGGGTTTCGGTTTCGCCGGCCAGGTGCATGCTCTTGCCCGCGTCTTCCTCCATGTGGATGCGCGTGACGCCGATTTTCTTAACCGAGCCGTCGGCCAGGCGCACATCTACGTGGCCGTCGTGGCAAATCGGGGTTTTGTCCTGCGTAATCTGGTAGCCCTTGGGCAGGTCGGGGTAAAAGTAGTTTTTGCGCGCAAACAGGTTGTCGCGCCGAATGGTGCAGTTGGTGGCCAGGCCCATTTTCATGGCAAACTCCACGGCCGTGCGGTTCACCTTGGGCAAAGTGCCGGGGTGGCCGAGGGTGATAACCGAGAGGTTGGTGTTGGGCGCCACGCCGTACTCGTTTTCATCGGACGAGTACATTTTGCTGTGCGTGAGCAACTGAGCGTGTACTTCCAGGCCGATAACGGGCTGGTATTTGGCAAGAATGGCTTCGTCCATATCAAAAAAACGCGGGGTACTAAGTAGCTATTGGGGCCTAAAGATAACGCCTTGGGGGAAGCTTGCATGGCACCAAGCTGCTCGGGTTGCCCCTTTGCCACGTCGGTAAGCTGTAGGAAGGCGGAGGGCATTTAAGGAGGCCTGCTACTTGGGGTGTGCCACAAATTTCCCATAGGGGTTCGTGGTCCCACTATCTGGCAGCACTAGCACTGGTATAGCTCGTTGTGAGATTTAGTGGTACCACGACCAAAGAATCGTGGCACCACCCCAATTTAGACCACCAAAGTTTTAGCGGCCGAGAAATCCAAAAGGACTCCTAGGGGGCTCGCGAGGCTGCTCAAATAACTTCGAAACGGCTTGCTGTGGTATCTCGAGCTTGAAATAAACCGGCACTATAAAGTTGCATTTAACTACTTGGCCGTCGCGGCGGGCCGGCATGAACTGCCGCTTTAACTGAGCGACGGACCGCAGGGTGGCGGCACTCAGATAAGGGCTTCCCGACGATATTACTCTGGCATCAGCCAGGCGGCCGTCTTCGGCCACTATCAGCTCAACCAGCACCTCACGTTTCCAGTCCTTGTGCCGCATGTTCATCACCTGCGCAATGTCCCGGCGCATTTCAGCCGCCTCTACCGGATTTAGCCGAACACCACGCGCTATTTCTTTCACCAGCTCTGCCTCGCCGCCCGGGTAAAGGGGCAGCTGCTCGTAGCCGAAGTAAGGCACAGGGGAGCCATCAGGAGCGTAGCACGACCCCACGCTGCCCCGTCCGTGCACGTATTGCTCGCGGCGCTTCAGGGTACCATCCGGGTAGTAGGTGAGCAGGTCGCCGTGGCGCTTGCCCATCACAAAGTCTTCCTTGGAGCGCATCGTGCCGTCCTCATACCAGTTGGAGAGGGTGCCGTAAATGATGCGCCGCCGCACATTACCATAAGGAACGAATTGCTTGAGCTTTCCTGAAGGATAATTGAGGTGGTCGGGTCAAACAGGAGAGAATTGGGTGCTAACTTCCCGAACCCATGGAAAAAGCTCCTCCTACGAAACGGCCGCGTTATGATGCGGCCTTCCGCGCCGAAGCCCTGCGGCTGGCCAGCGAAAGCCGCTCCACGCTGGCCGCCGCCCGCGCCCTGAATATCGACGCCAAGCGGATTTATGCCTGGCAGAAAGCGGCCCAGCAGCCCTTGCCCGCCGACCCGGCCGAGGCCACCGAAGTGCGGGCGCTGCGCGTCGCCAACAAACGGCTGGCGCAGGAGCTCGATATTTTAAAAAAAGCCATCGCCATCTTCTCGCATCCCCCGACCCAGTGAGTACGCTGCAATTCATTGACCAGCAGCGGCCTTTTTACCCGATCCAGCAACTTTGCCAGGTGCTGGACGTGGTACCCAGCCGCTACTACGCCTGGCGGCACCGGCAGGCGGCCGGGGCCGTGGGCAGGGCCGAACCGGCCTGGGAAACGGAAATGATGGCGGTTTTTGACTACCACAAACGCCGCTACGGCACGCGTCGGCTCCGGGTTGAGTTGCGGGAAAAGGGCCATCGGGTAGGCCGCCAGGCCCTGCGCATGGGGCTGCGCCGCCACGGGCGCAAGGCCTTGCAGCCCAAGTCCTTCGTTCCGTGCACCACCGATTCGACCCACGGGCAGCGCTGTGCCCCCAATTTGCTGCTTGACCAGCCGCGTCCCACCCAGGCCAACCGGGTGTGGGTGAGCGACATCACCTACCTGCCGCTAGCCAACGGGACCTGGGCTTACCTGTGTGCCTTTCAGGACGTGTGCACCAAGCACGTGGTGGGCTGGCAGGTGCGCGCCGACATGCCCGAAGCGCTGGTCACCAGCGCCTTACAGCGGGCGCTGCTGGCCCAGCGGCCCACCCCCGGCCTCATCGTCCATTCCGACCGGGGCGGGCAATACGTGGGCAACGCTTACAAGGCTGTGCTGCGCGACGCCCAGGCCCAGCTCTCCCACAGCCGACGCGGCGAGTGCTACGACAACGCCCAGGCGGAAAGCCTGTGGTCGCGCCTCAAAACCGAGGAGCTCGAAGCCCGTGACTGGCCTGTCTTCGCCGACCTAGCCGATGCCCAGGCCAGCGTCGCCGACTATTTTGACTACTACAACCATGAGCGTCGCCACTCCAGCATTGGCTATCAGAAGCCGTACCAGTTTCATCAACAGCACCTTAACAACATCACCCAATTCTCTCCTGCTTAACTAGACCACCTCA
>NZ_JNLX01000071.1 GCF_000715495.1 Hymenobacter sp. IS2118
TGGGGTCGGGGGTGTAGGGGTCGGGCGCGTCGGCGCTGTGGTGCGGCTCGGGCTGGGCCTGGGTGGCGGAGTGGCGGCGGGCGACGGGGGCGTATTTGCGCAGTATTTCGCCTTCATCTTCGCCAAACCGGTCTTCCAGCGCCTGGGCATTGCCCACAATCAGGTTGGTAATCTGCTGCTCTTCCAAGCGGCTGAAGTAGCCCAGCAGCAGGGCATCTTCGAGGGACGGAAACAGGCTGCGCCGGGCGGCTACCACGGCCGTGGCGGCAGGCCCCACCTGCTGCCAGTAGCGCCGACGCGTCTCCGCCTGCTCGGCGCGCAGGTCGCGCAGCCGCTCGCGCAGGTTCTCCACGTCCAGAATGGCCTGGCGGAAAGCCTGCTGGGCGAGGGTGCCCGCTGGTTGTTCGTCGAGCCGCACGGGTACGGTAACTGGCGTGGGATGCGTAGAGGCAGCGTTTTTCATGGATGGCAAAGGTAGTTCTACCGCTTTATCCCCACAGCTCAAATGCCACCCGAAACGTGTTGCAATGCGCGTCCACGATGTCGGCCAGTCGCTCGGAATAGCCGCCGCCCATGCTCACGGCCACCGGCAACTGTTGCTCGCGGCACAGGCCCAGCACGTATTCGTCGCGCTGCCGGCAGCCGGCAGGGGTGAGGCTCAATTTTCCGAGTTTATCGGTAGCCAGCACATCGACTCCGGCTTGGTAGAACACGAAATCTGGTTGCACCTGGGCCAGCAGTTTGGGCAGCGCCTCGTGCAGCAGACGCAGATAGTCGGCATCGCCGGTGCCCAGCTCCAGGGCAATATCCAGGTCCGACGTTTCTTTTCGCAGTGGGTAGTTGGCCCCGGCGTGCATGGAAAACGTGAACACCCGGGGCTCGCTTTGGAAAATACTGGCTGTACCGTCGCCCTGATGCACGTCCAAATCCACTATTAGAATCTGTTGCGCCAAACCGTGAGCCAGCAGGTGCGCGGCGGCGATGGCCTGGTCATTGAGTACGCAAAATCCCTCGCCCCGGTCGGCAAAGGCGTGATGGGTGCCACCGGCCAGGTTCAGGCCCACGCCGTCTTGTAATGCGTGCAGGGCCGCTTGCAGGGTGCCGGCGCTGCTGCTCAGCGAGCGCCGCACCAGCTGCGGGCTTTGCGGCAGGCCCAGGCGCCGCACCTCGGCTGCGGATAGCTGCAGGTCGCGCACCTTGTGCCAGTACTCGGCCGTGTGCACGCGCAGCACGTCTTCTTCGGCACACAGGCCGGGCTCGTAGAAGTCCTCGGCTGCCGCGATGCCCTGCCACAACAGCTGCTCCCGAATCAGGGAGTACTTGGCGATGGGGAAGCGGTGGCCGGCAGGTAGGTCGAGGGTGTAGTGGTCGGAAGTGGCGAGTAGGGGCATGAGTGAGGTACGCTTTAGCTGGCACCGCAGGGCGGTAAACGGAATTGGGGAAGAATAAGGCGTCCGGGTGCAATTCAAATTGTCGCGGCGTATTGGTAACTTGTGTCATGCCTACCTCCCCCACCACCGCCATGAGCAAAGCCGAATATCTCGCCTTGGCCGAGCAGAAGTACAACGATTTGCAGGCCCTCGGGACCGCGCCGACTTTCTACGATTACGAGAAGTCGTTTGAAGCCATCTGGCTGGAATTGGGCCGTCAAGTGTTGGAGCGCAACATGGGCTCCGTGCCAGCCGACCGGCGTAAAAAAAAAGATGATGACGCGCTTTGGCCAAATCCAAGTAGCTAATAGTGAGGCCTTTAGCGTGCACCCAAACGGGTTTGGCATCAGCCCCTACCTCCAGGAGAAGCTGGTTTTTTTAGGGCAATTCGAGGTCTACCAACAGGCTGCCGCCTTGA
>NZ_JNLX01000072.1 GCF_000715495.1 Hymenobacter sp. IS2118
GTAACTGCACCAAGCCGCTGGTCCAAAGCCGCTTAAAAACGCCAGCCTGGGCCCACTGCTGGAACCGGTCATGGACCGTGGAGGTTGCCCCCAAGCACCGCGGCAAGGCCTTCCACTGCATCCCCGTAACCAAAATATAGTAGATGGCAAAAAAACATTTGGCGGTTACAGGCGGCCGGCCGGCCGCGCTTACCAGGGCCGCTGGCCGGCTCCGGCAGCAGCGGTTCAGCGGCGGCCCAGAGTGCGGGAGAAGGCAAAAAATCGGCGTGTATGGTAGCTTCGTATTCGGTTGTAGTCGGGCGCAACGGGAAATTTGTTAGGTGTGGTAACCCCAAAATTCTCGCGCTCGGCTACAACTTCCTTATTTTCCGGATAGGCTCTTAATGGCTGTTCAGAGCGTCGGTGAAGTGGTGTGCGCCGGATTGGCCAGCGGCTACTACTTGTAGGTGTACCAGTCCAGCACTTCCAGCCCGGCCGCGTCATCGGTGGCTTCCACCACCTCGTCGATGACGTATTGCACTTCGGCTTCGCTCCAGCCCTCGTCTTCGGCGGCGTTTACCCAGAGGTCGATGGCGGCATAGCGGCCCGTACCGGGAGGCAGGAACCAGCGTACTTTTTTGCGGATATTCATAATAAAGCAGTATTGCGAGAATGGCTATTTGGCGGCTTTGAGAACCGTAACCACCACGGGCACCACGCCCGCCTCAATGATGTCGAGCTGCACGGCGGCACGGCGCGATACATCCACAATGTAGCCTTTGGTGTGCGGGCCGCGGTCGGTCACGGTCACTTCCACCGAACGGCCGTTGCGGGTGTTGGTTACCCGAATGAGGGTGCCGAAGGGGAGCGTGTTGTGGGCGGCCGTCATCTCGCCGGGGCGGTAGATGCTGCCGCTGGCCGTGGCCCGGCCCGCAAACTTGTTGGCGTAGTAGGAGCCAAGTCCCTTTTGAGTGGCGGCCCCACGGGGCACGGCGGTCCCTTTGGCCCGGCTGGGCGCGCCTTTGCTCACGCTACGGCTGCTGCCGCACGAGGCCAGCAGGCCCAGCACCAGCAGCGGCAGCAGCCAGGTGCGCCACCAGTAGCGGGGTAATAATCCGGCGTTCAGCATCAGCGTCATTGGCCACAAAATTAGCAATAATCCCCGGTGACCTGCCGCGCTTCGGTTCCCGCAGCGCAATATGTTGGCAACCCGCGGCGCTGATTTATCCGCAAGTGTCCTGAAAATCAACGGCTGCGCTTGCCAGGGCGCGCCTTGGACGCCTTCGTTGGAGCAGCGGGCACGCGCAGGGCCTGCAACGCCCGGAAGTTGCCCTGAAATACATTGAAATCCACCACGCCGCGGATGCCCGGCACGTAGCCTTCGTCGGAATGCTGCCAGATTATCCATTTGCTGGCGGGCATTCTGGGACGTTCAACCTCATAGTGCGCGAGCCAGAGCGGGTAGTCATCGAAGTGGCCGGCCAGGTAGCGCTTGTAGTAGCTGTAGTTGGAATAGATGATGGGCCGCACCCCGTAGTGCGCTTCCACCAGCCGCAGCCAGCGCCCTACTTCGCGGCGCAGCACGGCCACGTCGTGGAAATTGGGTGCTTCGATGTCGAGCACGGGCGGCAAATCGCCGGGGCCGATGGGCACGGTACGCACGAAAAGGTCGGCCTGCAGCTTGCCGTCGCGCTTGGGCTGGAAGTAGTGGTAGGCGCCGCAGAGCACGTCAGTCTTGCGGGCCTCGCGCCAGTTGCGGGCAAAGCGCGCATCGCGCAGGGTGCCGCCTTCGGTCGCTTTAATAAACGCAAAACGCACGCCGTGGCGCGATACTTCGGGCCAATCAATACGGCCCTGATACGCCGACACGTCGATGCCGTGCACCGAGTAACCCGCGAGTAGCGGGGTTTTTTCGCGGCCGGTGAGGCCGTTTTTGGTGAGCGTGGCCCAGGTGCGGCGGGCGTAGCGGTTCACCTGCACGCGGTGGCGCAGGTAGTAGGCCAGGCCCAGGACCAAACCAACCAGCAGCACGGCCAGCACACCGCGCCGCCACGGCCGCCAGCGGGCAGGGCGCGGGGCATGTTTGGCTTGGTGACGGGTGAGACGGGAGGCGGGCATAAGGCGGATAGGTCCAAAAATAACGCCCGGTCCCGGTCCATCGTGCGTTGGACCCGGGGTTTTCACGAACTTTACACTTTCAGCTGCATCTTTCTCCTATGTCCTTCCTCCGCGCCGCCGACGCCCGCGACGAATCCGGCCACCTCATCCGCGAGCTGCACGGCGTCACGCTGGCCCAAATTCTGGAGTACCTCGTGGCCGCCTACGGCTGGCCCGAGCTCGATGCCCGCCTGCGCATGAACTGCTTCGCCGAAAATCCGAGCATCAAATCCAGCCTGAGTTTTTTGCGCCGCACGCCCTGGGCCCGCGCCAAGGTCGAGGAGCTGTACATCAAGGCCCGCACCGCCGAGGTGCAGGGCCGTCCCCGCCCGTAGCACCTATGGCCGACGTATCCGAAAAGTCTTCAAAGACGGCGCTGCTGGCGGGCTTTCTGCTATTCGTGGCCTTCGAAACCGTGGCCTTTTACGGGCTGCAATATATCACGTCGGGCCTGGGCGAATCCAACCAATACCAGGAGGAAAATACTATTGTGAGCAATTGGGTGAAGACGATGGTGTTCTTCGTGGCGCATCTGATACTCGTGATTGCGGCCATGCTGGTACTCAGCAACCAGATGCCGCGCCGCCATCGGGGCCAGGTAATGGGCTGGTTCTACCTAGCGCTGGTGATGAGTTTCGTGCTCATTATCCCGCTGTTTGGATAGGCCCCAAAAAACAAAACCACCGCTGTGGGCGGTGGCTCAAATGTGAAATCCAATAACGGAGTATGCGGCCGGTCGGTCCCGGCGTTATCAATGGACTGCGGTGCCGGTCGGTCCCGGCGTTATAAAATGGAATAAGGGATAGCAGTAGCGGCAGTAACCTGAAACGTTAGTCGTGGCGGATGTCGATTTCGCGCTGCTGGTCGCTGGGGTTGAGGAAGGGAATGCGCACGTGCAGCTCGCTGCCCTCGTGCACGGCGTCGATGCGGGCCAGGTCGAGGTTGTCGGGCAGGTCGAGGGTTTGCATGAACAGGGGCGCGGCCAGCGGGTCGTCGGGCTGGTGGCGGTACTCGCCAAACACGCTGAGCTGCTGCTTATTGAGCACCACGCGGAAGCTGTCGGCAGAAACGGTGGGCATGGCCACGCGCACAATCACGCCCTTAGGGCGCTGGTCGATGCGCAATTGGGGCTGGGCCACGCCACCGCCAATGGTGTTGAGCAAATCGAGCTGCGGAGCAATGGTGCGAATGAATTTTGGGCTGATGAATTTCATGAAAATGGGGCCGGATTAGTATGCGGCTTCATTCCCACTATTACAAATGATGTACCAATCTGAATCAGGCTCAAATGGTATTGATTATCAGACGTGTTGACTGGTTTTTTTCCTCGTTTCGCATGGTTTCGGTCAGTGTGTCGCAACCCGGCATTTATGGCTGCGAATTGCGGACGATATGGCACGGGCCAGCGCTTCAAATAACCGCTCAAAAGCAAATGTATTTTCCCGGTCGTCATGCCGAGCGCAGCCGAGGCATCTCGCTCGCACTGGTCAACGAAGCGAGCGAGATGCCTCGGCTGCGCTCGGCATGACCCAATTGAGTACGGCTACTTCTGCTCTTCTGCTCAGAAGCGGCTGGTGAGGCCAAAGTGAATTTTGGAGGTTCGGATTTCGAATTTCTGGTCGCGCGCGCGGCCTAGCGAGTACACGAACTGGAACAGCCCGGCCGGCGTGCGAAAGCTCAGGCCCGCGCCCGCGCCGGTGGGCTGGTCGGTGTAGCGGTCGGCCTGAACGTCGTGGCGGAGGTAGGCCTGGTCGGCAAAGGCAAATACGTAGGAATCTTCGCCAATGAATTGCCGGAATTCGGCCGTGGCCACTGCGTAAGAGCTGGTGTAAAACTGGTTTTCGTTGAAGCCCCGCAGCGAGTTCAGCCCGCCCAGCCGCAGCAGGTCGTTGGTGAACAGGCGCGGGTTCACCAGGCCCTCGCCGCGCAGTCGCAGCATCAGTACGCCCGCCCGCTTCACCGGAAAATACCGCTCGGCGCGTAGGCCAAACGTGTATTGCGTGGTGCGCAGCTGCAAGCCGTTGTAGAGCTCGGGCCGTAGCTGCGAGTTGCGGTTGATGTTCTTGGTGCCCACCGCGCCCTGCCCGCTCACCAAAGTGCCACGGTGTGGAAAAAACAGGTCGTCGAGGCTGTTGAACGCATACCCCAGGCCGTAAGAATTGTACTGCGAATCGAGGTTTTGGGGCAGCACGGTGGTGTCGCGCAGCACATCGACAAACGAGCCACGTTGCTCGGCGAAAAAGCTGACGCGCCCGGCCCGAATGGTAGGGTAGGTGACCTGCAGCCGGGGCCGGATGGTGGTGAAATCGTTGGTTTGCTTATAGAGGTTGAACATGCCTGACACCTCCAGCGGCGACCCAAAAAAGTTTGGGTGCACGTATTGCAGGTCCAGCAACTGCGAAAGGGCGTCGGTTTTGCGCCATTGCAGGCCCACCTGCTTGCCGCCACCCTTGATGTTGCGCAGGTTGATGGTGACGTCGCCGGTAAACTGCACGCCGGTTTTGGCAAGGTCGGCGTTGGGCAAAATGCCCACAATGGCATCGAACTGGTTGGACGCCCGGTCGTCGAGCAGCAGGTACACGCGGGCAGTGCCTTTGGCAAACCGGATTTCAGGCTCGGCGCGCAGGCGCAGGTAGGGCAGCTGGCGCAGTTGTTGGGCCGCCGCCGCCACCCGCTGCTGGCTAAACGGCTGGTTGGGAAAAATCTGCAGGTATTTGGTGAGGAAGCGCTTTTTGGTTTTGGTGTTGCCCACAATCTGCAGCGAGTCGAACACCACGGCTGGCCCGCGCCGGAGCACCACCCGGCCGGCAATGCCCTGGTCGGTCAGCTCAATAGAATCCAGGCCCACGGTGGCGAAGGGAAAGCCCTGGTTTTCGGCTTCCACCAAAATCCGCTCCTGCAGCTTCGCCCAGTCGGCGGGCAAAAACGGCGTTTGGCGAAACAGCTTTTCGCGGAAGCCGGCGCGGGTGAGCAAGCCGTCGCCCAAGTTGCCGTTGCGCAGGTAGGCCCAGCGAAACGGCTGGCCCACGTAGAGGCGCACGCGTACGGTGTCGCGGGCCCAGCGCATCTCGTCGGCCGAGGCCGTGAGATAGGCATCGGCCTGCAGGGCCAGCACCAGCTCGCGCACCGCTCGCAGGGCGCTGAGCGAATCGGGCACGGTGGCCCGCACTTTGTAGCGCCGCAGCACCGTGCGGTCGGCGGCTTCGGCATCGAAGAGCAGCACGAGTGGCCGGGCCAGCACCCGGCGCGGTGCCACAGCCGGCGCCGGGCTGCTGGCCGGCGGCAGGGGCGGCGCGGCCAGGCCGGGCGCGTTGGGAACGTTGGGGTTTAGCGTGGGCGACTGGGCCAGGGCCGGGAGAGCCCCAGCCAGCCAGCCCCGCAGCAGCCAGCCCAAACAGCACAATAGAAACCGTTTACCCATGCAAAGCCCCAACGCAAAAACCGGCGTTTAATTTCCCGAAGGTAATCCCGGACGCAAACCGGGCTCCGGTCCGCCACGCCTGAAAGGGTAACGAACCGGAGCCCGGCTTCAAAATCAACCAAGAAAAGCTGCGCCACCAGCCAACGTTTGAGCCTGGCCTACAGCCCGAAGTTGTACACTGCTTTCAGGTAGACGAAAGCACCGTTGATGCCCATTTGCACCGGTGCGTAGGGATATACGTCGCGATTGGTGGGAAACGGCGAGGGCGAGCCGTAGCGGTTCTGGAAGAATTGCTCAAACGCACCGCGGCTGGCAAAGCCACCGGGCGCTACCCCATTGGAGGCCGCTTCGTCGAGCGTGTTGGGCCTGACGTTGAGCAGGTTCTGAGCGCCCAGCGTGAGGCCCAGCCCTTTGGTAGCCTGAAAGCTCACCATCAGGTCGGTCACGGTGCGGGGCCGGAACACGAGCAGGTAGCCGCCAAAATCGTACACCGTGGGGTCCGGCGCCACGTCGAAGTAGCGCACTTCGCCGAAGTAGGTGTTGCGCAGGCCCACGCCCAGCTTGCCGCGGGTGTAGTTGATGCCGAGCAGGATTTTGCTGGCCGGGTTGCCGGTTTCGATGAGCGAAAGCTGGCGCGGGTCAATGTAGTTGGTGGTCGGGTTGTCGTCTTCCTGCAGGCTGCGGAAGTTGGCCGGTATGTTCTGGCGGCGCGTGCGGGTGCTGGTGAAGTTGGCCGCCGCGCTCAGCGTCAGCTGGCCCTGGCCCAGGGCGTGGCGGTAGTTGGCTACCAGGTCGAGGCCCTGCGTGCGGGTGTCCAGGTCGTTGGTGAAGAACTGGGCCTGGGTCACGCGGTTGTTGGCCAGTACCTGAGCAAATTCGGGGCTGATGCCGGAGCCCGTGCGCAGCAGGCCCGACAGCGTGATGCGGTCATCGATGTCAATCACATAGGCATCGGCGGTGAAGGAAAAGGCCGGGGTGGGCGTGAGCACCAGGCCGCCGCTCACGCTGCGCGAGGTTTCGGGCGTGAGGGTGGGCACCTGGGCGGCGCGGGTCAGCTCGTCCTGGTTGCTGAAGAGGCCGGAGAATTCAACTCCGGTTACGCCCGGCCGTTGGGTAATCTGGCGGTAGAGCACCTGCTGGAGCGAAGGCGCCCGGAAACCCGTGTTGAAAGCGCCGCGCAAGGCCAGGAATTTGGCGGCCTGCACGCGGGTAGTGACCTTGTAAATGAATGCCGAGCCGAAGGTGGAGTAGTTTTCGTAGCGCAGGGCGCCGCTCACCGACCAGCGCTTGGTGATGTCCGCTTCCACGTCGAGGAAGGCGCCCACGTTGGTGCGGTTGCCGGCCACCACCGACGCTTCGCCGAAGCCGCTGAAGCCCTGGGCCCCCTGCTGCGAGCCCTCTTTGCCTAGGTCGTACTCGGCCTCAGTGCGTTCGTCACCCCGCAGAATTTCGTAGCGGTCGGCCCGGAACTCGGCGCCGATGGCCACGTTGGTGCCCGCCAGTACTTTATCGAAAAAGCGGTTGGCAGTGGCGTTGGTCACATTCTGCAGGAACTGGAAACCCCCGGCGTTATCGAATACCGTGGGCGACGAGGCGCCCAGTGAGGCATTCAGCGTGTTTTCCAGGTCGTAGGTCATCCGGTTGAAGCCGGTGGTGTTGCTCAGGTCCAAGGTCCAGCGGTTGGGGCCGGGCTGGCCCAGCACCAGGCCCACAGTGCCCGCGCCGTCGTTAATGCGGGTGTTCACCTGCGGCTCGTAGCCCAGCGGAAACAGGCTTTCTACGATATTCGGCGCCTGCGTAGCCGGCAGTACCCACAGCGTGGAGGCCTGGCCGCGGCGGAAGTTGTAGCCCCCAAATCCGTACAAGGCCAGCTTGTCAGAAATTTCCACGCGGGCATTTACCAGGCCGCGCAGGTTGCGCACCTCTGCTTCGCCGTTGCGTTGCACAAAGTCGTCGTAGGTTTTGCCGGCCGCAGCCAGCGCAGCCCGTTCGGCGGCCGGGTTGTTGGCCACAAACACGGGGCTCACCAGTGGGTCGCGCGAATAGCTGCGGGTGGTGCGGCCGCGGTAGTCGGCGTCGGCCGTCACGTTCAAAAAGCCCTTCTGGCCCAGCCGGAAGCCCTTATTTATGCCCAGCAGGGTGGCCAGGCCGTCGCCTTCGGTGGTGAGGCCGGAATTGAGCAGCACGCTGCCTTCGCTGTCGCTGTTTTTCAGGTTAATGTTCATCACACCGGCAATGGCGTCGGAGCCGTACTGGGCCGCTGCCCCGTCGCGCAGTACTTCTATCCGTTCCACGCCCAGGCTGGGCAGGGTGTTCAGGTCGGTGCCCACGCTGCCCAAGCCCCGGTTGCTGAGTAGGTTCACCAAGGCTGTAGTGTGACGGCGCTTGCCATTCACCAGCACCAGCATCTGGTCGGAGCCCAGGCCGCGCAGGCTGGAGGGGTCCACGTGGTCGGAGCCGCCGGCAGCCAGCTGCCGGGTCGAGTTGAAGGCTGGAACGGTGTAGTGCAGCAGCTGGGTAAGGTCGGTCTGGGGAGCGGTGCGCACCAGCGTGGCCACATCCACCACGTCCACCGGTACCGCCGATTCAAGGGCGGTGCGGTCATCGCGGCGGGTACCTACGGCTACCGTTTCGGGATTGAGCGTCACGGTGAGGGCCGTCGATTCATCGGCCTTCAAAAACACGTTGGTAATGGTTTGGGGGCGGTAGCCGGGCTGCCGCACCTGCACAATGTATGGGCCGCCGGGCACCAGGCCCGTCACTACAAAGCGGCCCGTGAGGTCGGTTGCCGATGTTCGGGTGGTGCCGGTGGCCAGGTAAATAACGGTGACGGAGGCGCCGTACACTACCGTGGCCGCAGTGCCGGATAGCGCGGCGCCGGTGGTGAGGGCCTGGGCGGCCACTACCTGTCCGCTCAGGTTAGTGCCGGAAAAGGCTCCCGTTGGGGCTGCCGATGGTGCGGAAGGTGTTTGGGCAACAAGAGGAGCAGTAAGTGCCAGTTCAGTGCCTAGCAAAATGCCTAGCAATTGGCAGCAACGGGTAAAATGCATCATATAAAGAATTCGTGGACGTTGTTTGGGCAAGCTTTAATCAATCACCCTGAAAAATGTTTTGATGAGGGACATGCTCAGGCAGTCACAACGGATAATACAATAAGCAAATGCCGAGAGTTAGAGTCTTGTATAATTAAAATTCCCAAAATGGGACAAGTAAAGAGCTTTAAATAATGTTTGTAAAGTTCTTGATGTCAATAACATATTAATTATTTTATTTTTAAATTTCTATAAATGAGAAAATTTTTCTGAAAAAAAACCAACATTTTCAATCGGAGTGAGTTTAGCCAATCATAATTCATATGATTTTAATTCAGTTTTTTATGAAAAGTCAGTACGCCTACTCGGCCCTAGCTCTATGCACAATCTTGACGTCGTGCAGCGATAAAGAGGAGACCAAGCCCGCTACTCCTACCACCACCGAGTTGTCGGCCGTTATCAACGCGTCACAACAAACTGATGTGAACGGCCCGGCTCCGACCAATTCGACCGCTACCGGCACATTCGCAGGTACCTACACCAGCCTCAATCGGCAGCTTTCCTACACTGTTGTCTATCAGGGAATGACTCCGACTATTGCCCACATTCATACCGGCGCGCCGGGCGTATCCGGGCCAGTAGCCATCCCTTTTGCCAACCTGGCCTCACCCATCACGGGCACCGTCACGCTGACTATCGAGCAGGCTGATAACCTCGTGAATAACAGAATGTATGTCAACCTGCACTCTTCTGCTTTTCCAAACGGCGAAATTCGCGGTAACATCAGCAAGAAGTAAGACATTTCAAGCGCCAAAGCGCGGCACTCAGCTGCTCCCTTCTGATGCTTCGGCTTTGGTAGCCAGAACGACTCGTTGCGCGTGCAACGAGTCGTTCTGCGTTTTGGCCACGGCCACCCAGATTAACCGCGCTATGCAGCGGGGGTACATAGGGCGGCGAGTAGCCGCTCCAAAAAGGGCTCATCCCAAGCCAATCGCTTGCGTTTGTTCTTGATACTACGCTTGGTGGGGTCTTGTTTGAGTAGGTTCAGGGCCATTTTACGCACCAGCGTCAAGTTTTGGGCGGCCTGTTGGGCCCGTAGGTGGTGGTCGTCTTCGCCGAAGGTGACATCGAGTTGCCAGTGCAGCGCGTTTTCAATGGCCCAGTGCCCGCGCACGAAGCCATCGGCCTGCGCGGGGGTGAGCCCCGCCCGGCTGCTGAGATAATACCGCTGATAGCAAACCGGCGCACAAGCAGTTGGTTGACTTGTCGTTTGCACCCGGATAAGCGTGGCCAGCCCCGGCCAGCGCCCGGCCTCATCCACCCAGCGCAAATCGGTCTGCGTCCAGACCTGGTAGTGGAGCGGGGTGCGGTCGGCGGCGTAGGCCCAGCGGGTAAAGGCTTGGGCTTCGGGCAGTTTCAACAGGCCACGTTCGGCCTCGGCCAGTAAAGTGGGCTGGTTGGCCTTCAGACCCAAGAGGTAATCGCCGCCCTGGGCAACAATCTGCTGGGCAACCGCTGGTTGGCAGCTGAGGGCATCCAGGCTCACCAGCGCTCCGCGCAGGTCGAGCAGCGCCAGCAAATCGGGCACAGCCCCCAATTCCTGTCCCTTCCCTTGCCCGGTCACCTGCGCCAGGCTCAGCCCGCTGGCACTGGCCACGGCCGACACCACGTGCAGGGGCTTCTGGCCACTGCCGCGCAGCGTTTTACCATCAATGCAGATGTGGTTGGCCTCCTCGGCGGGCAGCACTTCCTGCATCCAGGCCATAAAACAGGCGTTGAAGCGGGCCACGTCCAGTCGCTCAAAGACCCGGCGATAGGTGTCCACGGCGGGCGGGCCGTGGGGCAGGGCCAGGTAACGGCGCAGCAAGGCGTACTTCTGCTGGCCAAAAAGGGTAATCTCCTCGAAATCATCGGCCCCGCAAAGGGTAGCCAACACGCTGATGGCCAAAATATCAACCAGGTAATGGCGGAAATTCTTGTTCTGACGACGGAATTCGGGCAGGGCAGCCAGGTGAGTTTGCAGGGACATCGGCGCATGAGAAATGAGCCGTAAATTTACCCCCGCCACATAGTGCGGTTAATCTGCACGGCCACCCTTGCCCGTGAGAGAGCGTGCCATAGCACTTACCTTTGATGCCGACTCGGCAATTGGGAAAATTAGCTTTCCCGGACTGTTTGCTTGAGGTAATTCCATTTTTTGTGGGCGCTTTTATGGCTGGTCTTTACCTTCATATTCCCTTTTGCAAGCAGGCGTGCCACTACTGCGACTTCCACTTCAGCACCTCGCTGGGGCTAAAAACCCGTTTGGTCGATGCCATCGTGCGGGAAATGGAGCTGCGCCGCGACTACCTGGGCGCCGGGGCGGCGCTGGAAACCATCTATTTTGGCGGCGGCACGCCATCGCTGCTCACGGCCCCGGAGCTGGACCAGATTTTTGACGCTATCAACCGCCATTTCACGGTGCTGCCCCAGGCCGAAATCACCCTCGAAGCCAACCCCGACGACCTCAGTGCCGCCAAGCTGCAGGAACTGCGGCAGGCCGGCGTCAACCGCCTCAGCATCGGCCTGCAAAGCTTTTATGAGCCGCACCTGCGGATGATGAACCGCGCCCACACCGCCGAGGAATCAACCACGGCCGTGCGCCGCGCCCAGGACGCGGGCTTCGAAAACCTGTCCATTGACCTTATTTACGGCGTGCCCGCGCCCGGCCACCACATCTGGGAAGCCGACCTGGCCAACGCCTTTGCGCTGGGCGTGCCGCACGTGTCGGCCTACGCCCTCACTATTGAGCCCGGTACGGCCTTCGGCCACCGCCTGCAAAAGGGCACCTTCCGGGCCGCACCCGATGAGTTTGTGGCCACGCAGTTTGAGATGCTGCTGGCGGCCATGCGCGCCCACGGCTACGAGCAGTACGAAATCAGCAACTTCTGCCAGTCCGGCCGCGAGAGCCGGCACAACGGCAACTACTGGCGCGGCGTGCCCTACCTGGGCCTGGGCCCCAGCGCCCACAGCTACGACGGCCGCAACCGCCAGTCTACCCTGGCCAACAACCCGCAGTACGTGGCCGCCGTGCTTGAGCGCGGCGAGGTGCCCGTGACCCTGGACGTCCTCACCGCCACCGACCGCGCCAACGAGTACCTGCTCACCACCCTGCGCACCGCGCGCGGCTGCGACCTGGCCCACCTGCGCGACTACCTCGGCCTCGACCTGCTGACCACGCGCCCCGCCTACCTGGCCGAGCTGCAGGCCAACGGCTGGGCCCGCCTCACCGGCGAAGTCCTGACCCTGACCGACGCCGGCAAGCTCCTGGCCGACCACATTACCCTGGAATTGTTTGTAGCAGATTGAAGCGGATTTCAACGGATGAAACAGATTTTTGTGGTTCCAGCTCCTAAGCTGCGCCATTTTTTTGTTTGAACGCAATTGAGAAATGCGGGAGTAAAATTTTTACAAATGGTATATTACGGCACTACCGAAGCCGCAGTGCGGAACCACAAATAATCTGTTTCATTCGTTAAAATCTGTTAAATCTGTGGTCAAGTTACTGAGCGACAGCATTGCCGACGATGCCGACTTCTTCGTGGAGCAAATTCACCTCGTGGCCATCGTTTTCGACAACACCGACGACGTGACCGTGTGGGCCACCACGTTTTTCGACAACGACAGCCACTTTTTTCACCTCGCCCTGCCCTTTAAGTCGCTGGACGTGCTGCTGGGCCTGGCCCACACCCGCGCCGCCGACCTGCAGGAGGAAGTCGCCGAAGCCCTGGCCGCCGCCGAGTGGCCCGCCCTGCTCGAATACAACGCCGACGACAAACCGCCCGTGCCGCTGCCCAGCGTTGCCCTCAAACTATCCGTGACCTACCCCGCCACCGAGGACGACGAAAGCGGCGACGAAGAACCCGACGACCCCCAGCCCCACAACATCTTCTACCTCGAAGGTGTGTTTGTACGGCTCGATACCTGAAAGGCCGCGTAATGCTGCCGGCCCGTCCGTGGTCTTGAAAACGTAAAAATGGAGGTTGCGCCGCCCGTCTTTTATCTCATTTCCGGGCTGGGGGCCGACGAGCGGGTGTTTCAGTTCCTGCGCCTGCGGGGCGAGGTACACGTGCTGCGCTGGCTGCCGCCCCAGCACCCGCGCGAGCCGCTGCCGCACTACGCCGCCCGCCTTGCGGCGGTCGTGCCCGTGGCGCAGGCCTGCTGGCTGGTGGGCGTTTCTTTCGGGGGCGTGCTGGCTCTGGAAGTAGCGCAGTTGCGGCCATTGGCCCGTGTGGTGCTGGTGTCCAGCTTCGCGGGGCCCGCCGAGCTGCCGTGGGTGGCGGGCCTGGCGCGGGCCACCGGCCTGCACCACTTGCTGCCGCCCCAGCTGTTGCCGCGCCTGCCACGGCTAGCGCAATGGTTTTTTGGGGTAAAAAACGGCAGCGAATACCAGCTGCTCCGGCAGATTCTGCAGGATACCGACCCGAATTTCACGCGCTGGGCCATCGCCCGGTTGGTGCAGTGGCTGGGCCGGGCCCAAACGCCCGTGGTTCGCATTCACGGCACTTCCGACCGGCTGCTGCCCAAAGGGGCCGCCCGCAGCCAGTACCGGCTGCCAGGCGGTCATCTCATCATCGTGAGCCGCGCCGCCGAAATCAGCCGCATTCTCAATCAACTGTCTGCTGCCGAAGCCGCCCCTGCGGAGTCAACGTAATTCTGAGGTTATTGCAACAAGTCGTTATTCGCGCATGAATCCCTCTTCCAGGAGACGAACGTCTTCAACAATTCCCGTAGTTGGCTCCCCTCTCCCGGAGGGGAGGGGCTGGGGGTGGGGTCCCACGCATCGCATCATCAACCCCCGCTACCCATGCTTCCCACTTACCCGTACGCCGGCCGCACCTACGCCTTCGACCCCGCCGCTCCCATCGATATTTCCCTGCCCCTGGCCCCCGGTTCCAACCAGGTGAACTGCTTCTGGGCCGAGCCCGTGCAGTTCGACACCATTCGGGTGGGCAGCTTTGTGGGCAGCGTGGCGCTGGGCGGCAGCACCAACTACCAGCGCGTGCACCTCACGCCCCATGGCAACGGCACCCACACCGAGTGCTACGGCCACATCTCGCCCGACCCGGCCGCCACCCTCAACCAGTGCCTGCGCCGCTTCCTGTTTGTGGCCCGGCTGGTGAGCGTGGCCCCCGTGCCCCAGCCCAACGGCGACCTTGTGGTGATGCTGGCCGACGTGCAAGCCGCCCTGGCCCTGCAGCCCGACCGCACCCTGCCCGAAGCCCTGGTGCTGCGCACCCTGCCCAACGACCCCGCCAAGCGCACCCGCCAGTACTCCGGTACCAATCCCACCTACATCGAGCCCGCGCTGGCGCATTTTCTGGTGGAGCATGGCGTGGAACATTTCCTCCTCGACCTGCCCAGCGTGGACCGCGAAGAGGACGCCGGCCAGCTCCTGGCCCACCACGCCTTCTGGACTTACCCCGCCGCTCCCCGCTGCAGCGCCACCATCACCGAGCTGATTTTTGTGCCCGATGCAGCGCCGGATGGGTTGTACCTTCTTAATATCCAGGTCACTAGTCTTGAGCTGGATGCAAGCCCTAGCAAGCCGGTGCTCTACCGTCTGGAAGAACTGCCTCCCGCTTAACCTGCAGATGGGACATGCCCCTGCATACTACAAAGTACGCATGCCGAGCCACAACGCAAAAAGGGCAGCTTCGTGAGAAGCAGCCCTTTTCTATATCAGCCTAACAGCAATTAAGCTGGCATCGAAACTACTTCGCGGGGCAGAACCGTCACGAACGAACGGTCTTTGCGACCTTTCTTGAACTGAACTTCGCCGTCAACGAGCGCGAACAGCGTGTGGTCCTTGCCCATGCCTACGTTCTCACCGGCGTGGTGCTTGGTACCGCGCTGACGCACGATGATGTTGCCGGCAACGAGGGCCTGGCCACCGAAGATTTTTACGCCGAGACGTTTGGAATGCGATTCGCGGCCGTTGTTGGACGAGCCGACACCTTTCTTGTGAGCCATGTTGTTGTCTTAATTAAAAATTAAAAATGATGAATTAAAAATGAGTTGAATAGCTGAAGCTGAACAACTTTTAATTTTTAATTCTCAATTTTTAATTGGCCTTAGCCGATGCTGTTAATCATTACTTTAGTGAACGACTGGCGGTGGCCGTTCATCTTCTGGTAGCCCTTGCGGCGCTTCTTTTTGAAGACGAGAACTTTGTCACCCTTCACGTGAGCGAGGATGGTGCCGGTTACGGCAATGTTCAGCTCGGGGGCACCGATGGTCAGCGTGCCGTTGTCGTCGGTCAGCAGGGCGTTGCCCAGCGTAACGACGTCACCGACGTTGCCGGCCAGTTTGTGAGCGTAAACGAATTTGTTGGCCTCAACCTTGGTCTGCTGGCCAGCTATGTTAACAATTGCGTACATCAGCTTTCGCGGGTTTTTCTGAAATGGGAAGGCAAAAGTACGAATATGGTTTGGGATTTCCAAGTCTAAGTTCTTAATCGTCATCGGCTGTTCGCGACCCCACGCTTCATTACTCCCTTCAGCAGGAAACCAGGCAGGTTTCAGGCGCGCAAGAAAATTAAGACAAAAGCTGCCTAAAGCCGGCTGTTTTGGGGACAAGCCCACTTATCCACAGCTGGAATGTGGATAAGTGGGAGAAAAGGAGCTGATATTGAGGTGTTTTTGAGTTGCAGGGGCAGAGCCAGGAGAGCACCGCTGGCCAATTAATAAGTGAAAATATTCAGGGCTTAACTAAAAATTAATGAATAAAAAACCCTGGATTGGTGGCAATAGCCTCTCGGGACGGGGCTATATTTGATGCTGGAAGGCCAACTGCTTTTCTGACACGGCGTGTAAACAACTGCCCGATATCAGCAGTTTGCATGCTGTCTTCCTCGACATCACCTGCCACCTAGAATCCCGCTATTTATGGAGCCGCTCCTCGCCGAAAACCCCAACCGCTTCGTGCTATTTCCCATCCAGAACGATGAGGTGTGGCAGTATTACAAGAAGTCGCAGGCCTCGTTCTGGACGGCCGAAGAAATTGACCTCTCGCAGGACCAGAAAGACTGGAACAACCTGAACGACAACGAACGGCACTTTATTAAGCACGTGCTGGCCTTCTTCGCGGCCTCCGACGGTATCGTGAATGAGAACCTGGCCGTGAACTTCATGCAGGAGGTGCAGATGCCCGAGGCGCGCTGCTTCTACGGCTTCCAGATTATGATGGAAAACATTCACAGCGAAACGTATTCGCTGCTGATTGATACCTACATCAAGGACCCCAAGGAGAAGGACTACCTTTTCAACGCCCTTGAAACGGTGCCCGCCGTGCAGAAGAAAGGCGAGTGGGCCCTGAAATGGATTAATTCCGAGAATTTCGCCGAGCGCCTCATCGCATTTGCCGCCGTGGAAGGCATCTTCTTCTCGGGCTCGTTCTGCTCCATTTTCTGGCTGAAAAAGCGCGGCCTTATGCCCGGTCTCACGTTCTCGAATGAATTGATTTCCAGAGATGAAGGCCTGCATTGCGACTTTGCCTGCCTCCTCTACGGCTACCTGCAAAACAAGCTGAGCGAAGAGCGGGTGCAAGGCATCATCGCCGACGCCGTGCGCATCGAGCAGGAGTTTGTGACCGACGCGCTGCCGGTGAGCCTCATCGGCATGAATGCCAAAAACATGGCGAACTACATCGAGTTTGTGGCCGACCGCCTGCTGGTGTCTTTGGGGTGCGCTAAGATTTACAACACGGCCAATCCTTTCGATTTCATGGAAATGATTTCGGTGCAGGGCAAAACCAACTTCTTCGAGAAGCGCGTGGCCGAGTACCAGAAAGCCGGCGTGATGAGCGAGCGCACCGAAAACGCCTTCTCGCTGGACGAGGATTTCTAAGCTACTGGCAGTATTTGAGTTATAGCCACAAAAAAGCCCGCCGCTACGCAAGTAGGGCGGGCTTTTTTGTGGGGCCGGCTGGCTAGCGGTAAGCAGGCGTCAGCGCAGGGGCCGGTGCAGCGTCGGCCGACGCCGCGGGGGCAGGCTCAAACAGCCGGCGTAGCACCAGGTGCGTGGGGATGTATATCACGACCAGTAGGGTAGCCATCCAGCCGAGGAGGTAGAGCGGGGCGGGCAGCCAGGTTTGGGCGTGGGCATCGTCGAAGCCGAAAACGTAGTTGATGTTGACCGGGATTTTGGGGTCGGGCATGATGGTGCCGGCGGGCGGCAGCAGGAAGAAGGCCACCAGGCACAGCCCCCAGCCCACGGCCGTCCACGACCAGAGGGCGCGGCGGTCGTAGCCCAGGCGCTTCACCAGAAACAGCAGCAGGAAGGGCAGCCAGCCGTGGAAGAAGGACAGCCCACGCAAGAACAGCGAGCGGTTGGGGTCGAACATGTAGGCCGTGAGGCCCACGAGATGCACGCCAAACAATTCCCCCAAAAAGTCGGCGCACCACAGTACTTGCGGCAGCAGGATGCCCACGGCGGCCATTGAAGCGGGCAGCGCCTTCTCCGTCCAGAGGCTGATGAGGCTGAGCAGAAGGGCTATATCGCAGAAATACAGGAAGTTGGTAGCCCCGTAGTTGACGTAGTACACGGGCACCAGCACCGCCACGAAAGCGGTAACCACTAGTTTGAGCCAAAGCGGCAGGCGGGAGGCGGAAGCAGTAAGCATGCGTGCGAGCGTGAAGTGAGAGCCCGAAACCAGCAACGAGTATGCTGGGAAGCCGATGCGAAATAAGTGGACTGCAGGCGGATTGCCGAGCCCACATTTACCATAGCAGGACTTTTCAATAAAATACAATTGATTGCAATTAACTGATTGTCAGATTATAAATTTAAATTATCCAGACTTTGAATCGTTGTTATCCGGGCCTGAAATAGCGGCTAACTGTTGGTCCGCAGGCACCAGCTTAGTACCTTTTGCCTCCCAAGCAGGCAACTTTTATAGTACTCACGCAACCGTCTTTCTTACGCGCTTTCTCGCAGAGGCCCGCAGAGGTAAACGCGGAGGTTCGCAGATTTCGCAGCCTGACCTCTGCGAACCTCGGCGAGAATTAACTCTGCGTAAATCCTATTTCCAACTGATTGGCAGCGGTTCAACGAATCGGCTTCCGGCCTGAAAGAGGTATACAACCAATCCCCATACCGCAGAATCTCATGAGCCTGAGCATCGAAACCCACGACAACCAGTGGCCCTTGCCGGGCCAACTCGACCCCAACCTGACGCCCTGCGCCTTCTGCCGTCGCCGGCTGCTGGTGAACGGCAAGCCGGTATTCGAAACCTGTTCGTGCAAAGCCTTGGGGCCGCCCGTGACGATTGGGGCGCTGGCCGTAGCGGGCGCGGCGTTGCTGGCGGGCGCGGGACTGTGGTGGTGGCGCGGCCGGAAGTAGCCGGCGTTTCAGCGCGTGGCAACACGAAACGGTCGCGGCCTGGCGTTGCGGGAGCTATGACGAGACTTCGACGCTTCTTGGAGTAGCTGCGGCCATGGATGCCATATCTGATATGTTGGGCTGGCTAGGCATGTCAAACCAATAAATGCTGAGTGCAAGGCCTTTGCCAGTCGTGGTGTAATGAGTGCTGTTGACTTACTACTGAAGCGGTTATGAACAAATTGATTGTTGGGTCGCTGATTGTCTTGCCAATCTTCTGGCTGCCTTGGTTTCACGCCACGGCGCAATCCAGTGCCGCCCCTGGCCGTCGCCAATCAACACGGCAAGACCCTGGGGATTGCCCGTACCATTACGTGGAACAAATGCCTTCACTGCCGAAAGGGGGAGGGATTGCTGCCATCACGAATGAGATTGGAAGAACGGTGAAAGTGCCTCGGATACAGCCGCAACTACCTTGGCGGCGTAGCGTGGTCTATTTCGTAGTGGGAACCAAGGGCAATGTCTATCGGGAAACAATCCTGAAAAGTAGTGGCGTGGCCACCTACGACGAAGCGCTATTAGCCGCAGTGCGAGCTTTGCCCCGACTGGTACCGGGGCGTCAAAATGGAAGAGCTGTACCGGTGGGACTTACGATACCGATTCGGGTCGAAGTGCGATAAAAATTGTTTTTGCTGACGAAAACGAAGGAGCAATTTGCGCGCAGGAATGATAAGCACCTCTGTCCCTGATTGTGTGCCTGTGATTGCATGGAGATGGAAGCATTGTTACTAGCCGACAACGCTCACTTCCAAAAACTGGCCTGCATCGCATCCAGAGCAATATGTGGAAAACTTCCCCATTTTTTCCTTGCCCTCCCAAAACCCAGGCGGTAATTTCCGGGATTGAATACCACCGGGCTGCCACTACCCGTTGCCTTCCGTTCTACCCTTCCCCAAACTGCCTCAACGACTTGCCGCCGGCCCTGCGCCGCGCCGGCTACATTCTATACGCAAAAACCCACACCAAAACACCACTGGTATGCTAGTAATTAAACGCGACGGCCGCCGCGAATCCGTCAAGTTCGACAAAGTAACCGCCCGCATTGAGAAGCTTTGCTACGGGCTGAACATGGATTTCGTGTCGCCGATTGCCGTGGCCATGAAGGTGATTGACGGCATCTACGACGGCGTGACGACCGTGGAGCTCGACAACCTCGCCGCCGAAACGGCCGCCTCGCTCACCACCAAGCACCCGGACTACGCTATTCTGGCGGCCCGCATTGCGGTGAGCAACCTGCACAAGGTGACGTCGAAGTCCTTCAGCAGCACCATGAAGCGGCTTTATACCTACGAGGACCCGAAGAATGGCGACAATGCTTCGCTGCTGGCTACTGATGTGTGGGAGGTAATTCATAAGAATGCCCACACCCTGGACTCGGCCATTATCTACGACCGGGACTACAACTACGACTTCTTCGGCTTCAAGACGCTGGAGCGGAGCTACCTGCTGCGCCTGGAGGGCAAGGTGGTGGAGCGGCCGCAGCACATGCTGATGCGCGTGTCGGTGGGCATCCACAAGGAGGACATTGATTCGGTTATCAAGACGTATAACTTGCTGAGCGAGCGGTGGTTTACGCATGCCACGCCCACGCTGTTCAACGCCGGCACGCCGAAGCCGCAGATGTCGAGCTGCTTCCTGCTCACGATGAAGGACGACTCGATTGATGGCATTTATGACACCTTGAAGAACTGCGCGCTGATTTCGCAGTCGGCCGGTGGCATTGGGCTATCGGTGAGCAATGTGCGGGCTACGGGCTCCTACATTAAAGGGACGAATGGCAACTCGAACGGGCTGGTGCCGATGCTGAAGGTGTTCAACGACACGGCCCGCTACGTGGACCAGGGCGGTGGGAAGCGCAAGGGCGCGTTCGCCATTTACCTGGAGCCCTGGCACGCCGATATTTTCGAATTCCTGGACCTGAAGAAGAACCACGGCAAGGAGGAAATGCGCGCCCGCGACCTGTTTTACGCCCTCTGGACGCCCGATTTGTTCATGAAGCGCGTGGAGGAAAACGGCGACTGGACGCTGATGTGCCCGCACGAGTGCCCCGGCATGGAGAATTCCTGGGGTCCGGAATTCGAGAAGCTGTACCTGAAGTACGAGAAGGAGGGCCGCGGCCGCCGCACCATCAAGGCGCAGGAGCTGTGGTTCGCCATTCTGGAAAGCCAGACGGAGACGGGCACGCCCTACATGCTGTTCAAGGACGCGGCCAACGGCAAATCGAACCAGCAGAACTTGGGCACGATTAAGAGCTCGAACCTGTGCACCGAGATTATTGAGTACACCGACAAAGACGAAATTGCGGTGTGCAACCTGGCTTCGCTGGCGCTGCCCCGCTACCTCGTGACGGACGCCAAGGGCAACACCACTTTCGACCACGACAAGCTGTACGAGGTGACCTACCAGGCCACGCTGAACCTGAACAAGGTGATTGACGTGAACTACTACCCGGTGCCCGAAACGCAGAAGTCGAACTTCCGCCACCGGCCCATCGGGCTGGGCGTGCAGGGGCTGGCCGATACGTTTATTGCCCTGCGCATGCCCTTCGAGAGCGACGAAGCCTGCGGCCTGAACAAGGACATCTTCGAAACCATCTACTTCGCGGCCATGACGGCTTCGAAGGACCTCGCCATCAAGGACGGGCACTACGAAACCTTCCCCGGCTCGCCCCTGAGCCAGGGCAAGTTCCAATTCGACCTCTGGAACGTGACGCCCGACTCGGGCCGCTGGGACTGGGAGAGCCTGCGCGCCGAGGTGGTGAAGCACGGCGCCCGCAACTCGCTGCTGGTGGCGCCCATGCCCACGGCCAGCACCGCCCAGATTCTGGGCAACAACGAGTCGTTTGAGCCCTACACGAGCAACATTTACGTGCGCCGGGTGCTCAGCGGGGAGTTTATGGTGGTGAACAAGCACCTGCTGAAGGACCTGGTGGCTCTGGGCCTCTGGAACGACGGCATGAAGCAGGAAATCATCGCCGCCAACGGCTCGGTGCAGGGCATTGCCCGCATCCCGCAGCACATCAAGGACCTGTACAAGACGGTGTGGGAGATTTCGCAGCGCCGCATCATCGACCAGGCCGCCGACCGCGGGGCCTACATCTGCCAGAGCCAGAGCCTGAACCTGCACGTGCAAAACGTGAACTTCGGCAAGCTCACCAGCATGCACTTCCACAGCTGGAAGCGCGGCCTGAAAACCGGCATGTACTACCTGCGCACCAAAGCCGCCGCCGACGCCATCAAGTTCACGGTGGAAAAGCAAGCCGCCGAAACCCTGGAGCCCATGGCCCTGGTGGAGCAAAACCAAGCCGACATGAGCTGCTCGCTGGACAACCCGGATGCCTGCGAGGCGTGTGGGTCGTAAAGCTTGCAACAGTTAGCTATTAAAAGGGCAGAAAGCTTTCAGCTTTCTGCCCTTTTAATAGCGTTAATTCCCCATTATTCAGTCCTTTCTACTCAAAGATTTAAGTTGGATAAATTATTAGAATTTGCAGTAAAATATTGGCGTAAAAGAACAGGGCTCTTTGTTAGCGCAGTATTATGCATAGCAGTTTATTTCACATCGGTGAAATTATTTGTCGATGACATAAAAATTCAGGAAACCTACGTCTTTCATGCACCATTCTTAGTAGCTATATTATTAATTCTATTCATAGCATGGGTCAGTACGTCCCGGCGAAAGCATATTGCGTCAGGTGAAAAGGTATTTAAGATTGGGCTTTCGTTCCTATCAGATGAAGCAATTAATGACCCCAAAATATGGTCTATTATAAATCCTATACTTAAGGATATAGACAGGTCTAAGAATCTGGATTTTTTAAAAATAATTCCTTTGGATGAAAACAGATTCAGAAACAGAGAGGATGTAGGAAAATATATTGCTAGTAATTTATTCGATATAAAAAACGTTTTATGGCTGCAAGTAGAGAGTGGCCAAATAGATAGTAATGACAAAGTGCTTATTAAGCGTGGAACCTTCGTGTGTGAACGGCCTTATGATGGAGTAATATTCCATGGGACACGAATTGACATCAGAAAGGAAGTTCTCATAAGAACGGTCAACAAGAGTTGGGGGTATCTCGAAAAAGAATCTTTGATAGAAAAACGGAGACTCAAAGAGAATCTAAAAGATATTATACTTTACTATGCAGGAATAAACCTTTTGTGCTTAGGCCAATTTGAAGAGAGCCTCAAGACACTTAAGGTTCTGTACCATAGTGACGGACAGCCTAAAATTGTTGAAGCAAAGGAAACTCAAGATGTGTCCTTGCAAAATGCGTTAGCTGAAAGGTTGGGTGAGATTTTGGCTAAATTATATACACAGGTATCACACGATTACCATAATTCAAATCAGAATGAGAAAGCATTCAAATTTTTATTGGAGGCCGAAGCGGTAATACAAGACAACGGGGCAAATTATTGGAATTTTGTTCAGTTAGCAAGATTGTATTATGAGGCAGGTGACCTAAATAAGGCAACATTGTATACTGATAAAATGGAGGCATCAAAAGGATTTACTAATGAGGTAGCATTAAACAGAGGGTTTTTTTCTGTCATCAAAGGCGATTCGGCCGAGCTTATCAAAAATTATAAGCGTTTGCGTCCAAATAAGTCGCGAATAAATGGTGTAGACGTGTTGGCGTTTTTGAACAGAGAATCTAGCAAATTCCCACAACACGCCGCTTTGTTTAAGTATGCGATGGGATTCATAAAAATGAATTACGTAACTTATAGTGAGGGTAGGAAAGAGCTTGGAAAGCTAATTTCAGAAATTAGAACTAATCCTGACTACAGTAAAATAACAGCTCATTGTCAGCTAATAATGGCAAAACGGTGAATCTAATACATAGCATAGTATCATCCAGCCGCTGCCGCCCCCGGTCGCGGCGGGTGGGCGTTTGGGGCCGGGGGGCCGCATTAGGCCCAGTTGTATGTTACAGTCGCTGGGGTAGCGTGTCGCTGCCAGCCCAAAGCCAAAAGGAGTTGGTTCAACGTTCCGCGTTGGACGACATCCTGCTTAAAACAAGTCAGCGCTTCGTTGAACGCATGACGGGCTTCTGCTTCGGTGTCACCGTAGGAGGATAATTCCAGCGCCGGGCAGTAAGCAACGTATTGGCCGCTGTCATCAAGCACCAGTTGGGTTTCTACCTGTAAATCTGTGATGGTCCCGTGTTGGTCAGTTGTGAGAATCTCCATAGGCTAAAGGTAATGAGAGGCGTATGGTAGTATCACCAAGCCGCCTTCGCCCCCGGTCGCGGCGGGTGGGCGTTTAGGGGCCGTGGGGCGGGGTGGCGCTTGCGTATCTTTAGCCACCTGGAAACGGCTGCTTCATCGGCTCATCCGCGCATCACCATCGACCCGAATAGCTAGCCATGGGCAGCCCACTGTGCGCGGGCTGCGCTACCCGGTGCAAAACGTGCTCGAATACCTGGCGTCCGGCATGAGCGAAGCCGAAATCCTGGCCGACTATGCGGATTTGGAGGCCGAGGACCTCCGCGCCTGCCAGGCCTACGCGGCGCAACCTAGCCAGTAGTTTTGCCGAATGACACTACACGACAAGGACCTGTCCGTGGCTCCGAATAAGGTGCAGGACTACCTGCTGAATCCTGACCATCCCATTGGCGGGGCCAAAGCCCGGTTCTTTATGAGTATTGGGTATTCACGGGAACATTACGAGCAGTTGATTGCGGATTTAATGGCACATGGTCACAATGCGGTTGTGACGGAGGAAAAACAATCGCCCTACGGAGTTAAATTTGTTGTAGACGGGCCCATGCTGGCTCCCAATGGCCGGGAATACCCCATTCGCACAGTTTGGATGGAACAAATGCCCGGCATACTCGTCTTATTAATCACCGCTCACTTACTTGACCGCTAATGAAAACCTTCGCTGAATTAGACGTTGTCCAGCTGCAGAAAGCGCATCCGGAATGCGGCTTGGCTACTGGTGCCAAGGGTACCGTCGTGATGGTGCACGCGCAAGGTGAGGCCTATGAGGTAGAGTTTTTGTTGCCCAACGGTTCTACGCAGGCCGTCCTGACACTGCCTGCCGCGGAAGTAGCTGTACCATCCCAGCACTCGATGCGGCACGCCGCCTAACGTAAAAAGCCAAACCGTCTAAACAACACCCGCCACGCCTCTGCTTCTTCGGAAGCACGCGCACCAGGGCGGGTTTTTTGTTGCCGTGACCTAAGCTTCTCTCAGCCGCCTTCGCCCCCGGTCGCGGCGGGTGGGACCAGGCACGTTGATGAAGCGGGCAACTCCGCGAAAGGAATCTACCTGAAGTTGCAGCTGGTGCCACTCCAGAGGCTGGTGATTTTGGCCGTTTGGCCGGGGCCATCCAGGATGCCGTACAGGCCGGAAGTGGTGGAAAACTCCTGCCCCAGCGTCGATTCAGCAACCTTCACGGCGTAGGCCCCTTCCAGCTCGGTCCGGGTGGACCCGATGCCGACCCCGGCCATGGTGGTTGGTTTGGGCGTGGCACCGCTGGCGGCTCCCGCGTACCAGCCCACAAATTGCCATTGCAGGGCAGTGCCGGCCTTTTTCTCCTGAAATACCAGGGTCAGCCCGTTGCTCCACGAAGCCATTTTCAGGGGGCCGGCCCCGCATTCGCTGTTGATTCCGACGCTCCTGGGCTCGGCTTGCAATACCTTGCTTATTATCCCAATCAATTGCTCCTGGGCCATGCCAAAGGGTATTTCCCGGGTGGTGCCCGATGGCTGGCTCACCAGCTGCAGCGCATTCGAGGTCAGGGCGAGCAGCTGCGGGCGGGCCGAACTGCTGGCCGGGGCTGCGACCCGGGGCGTCGGCTGCGCCGGGACTGGCGCGGGCGCTTCTGTTGCCGGATTTTGTGCGGCGTCCGGGCTATGCTGGCAGCCAACGAAAAGAGAAGCGAGCAGGAGCGAGCGCATGAGTTGTTTCATCGTAGTAGCTTATACTGCTTTCGCTTGGCGCAAGGTTGTGGGCCTCCAGCAGCGGCGAGTTGGCATTCGGAGCGGTGCGCCGGCTAGGGAGGAGTCTGTACCTTGGCGGTGGCGGCTACCTACGCAAAAGCTATGCAGCAACAGTTACGAGCGCACCTGGAGCAAATAGTGCCGCTGACCGACGCGGAATTCGCCCGGGTGCTGGCGCAGTTCACCAGCCGGCAGCTGCGCAAGCACGAATTTCTGATTCGGGAAGGAGAGCTGGTTCGGGAGATATTCTTCGTGGTAAGCGGCTTGCTGCAGCTGGTGCATACCGACGCGGCAGGCTGCGCCCACGTCGTATCGTTTGCGCTCGAAGACTGGTGGGAGGGTGACTTTGCCGCTTACCTGGCCCAAACGCCGGCCACGCTCGCGCTGCAATGCCTGGAAGCCACGGCCGTGTGGTGCCTGCCGCTGGCGGGCTACGACTACCTCTGCCGCCACCTGCCCATGATGACGCGGTTTTTCCTGGTGAAATTTTCGCGGGGCGGAATAGCCGCGCAGCAGCGCATCCTCTCGCTGCTGGCCCTGCCGGCCCTGCCGGCCCTGCCGGCCCGCGAGCGCTACGAGCTGCTGCTGCGCCAGTACCCCACGCTGCCGCAGCGGGTGTCCAAAACCCTGCTGGCCGCCTACCTGGGCCTCTCGCGCGAAACCCTGAGCCGGTTGGCCGAGCCAAGGCGAAACGCCCCGAAATAGTGCGCTAAGTCACGGGAAGCAACCGCGTCCGGTCAGGACCTTTGCCCCGGAAACTCACCCGCTGCTGCGGCCCCAGTTGGTCGGCCGCGCGCAGCCCTATTTCTTAGCAATGGAAAAACGTATCATCAACCCCTGGCAGTGGCAGGCGCAAAGTGCCTATCAGCAGGCCGTAGAAGTGCAGCAAGCGTCGGCCACGCTCTACTGCGCCGGGCAGGCCGCCATCGACGCCGAAGGCAACCCCAGTACCGGCGACATGCGGGCCCAGCTCCGGCAAGTGCTCGGCAACGTGGAGCAGGTCGTGACCGCTGCCGGCTATCAGTGCCGCGACATCGTGCACCTGCGCGTATACACCACCGATACCGCTGCGCTGTTTGGCGAAGAAGGCTGCTTCGACGTTTTCACCAGCTGGGTAACCCGGCACGGCATTCAGGCAGCTGCCACAATGGTAGAAGTCAGCTTCCTGGCCTTCGAAGGGCTGAAAGTAGAAGTGGAAGCCACCGCTGTGCGCTAGAGCGGCGGCTGGCCCGCGCTACTCCTTCATCACGCGCTGGGTTTGCTGGAAGCCCTTGCCGCGCAGCTTCAGCAAATAGATGCCCGGCGGCAGGTGGGCGGTGTAGCCGTCGAGCCCGGCCTGGAGCAGGGCGGGCGGGCCTTGCAGCATCAGCAGCCGGGCACCCTGGGGCAGCGAAACGTCCAGGCTGATGCGCTCGGCACTGGCCGGCACCGCCAGGCTGAATGCCACCGGGCCCGCCGCGCCGCTGGGGTACGCAAACAGGCGCGTGGCGCCCCGCGCCGGAGCCGCGTTCTGGATGCCCCCAAAATTCACCCCAATCAGCACCGGGTCGTGGTCGGAGCTGCGGAAGGGCGTGCTGCTGTCGGTGGCCTCGCCGGCCTGGTCATACTCCAGCATGGCGGGCTCGGCCGCGTTAATATGCCACTTCTGCACGTCTACGAAGCCCACCAGGTTGGGCGTCACCACGGCGTGGTCGAGTGAGCCGGTGAGGCCCCGGTATACGTAGGAGCCGCTGGTGGGCGGCGCGGCGGGCACCAGCCCGGCGGCCCGCATAATGTCGAGCGGGTCTTCCTCGCAGTTGGCGTTGTAGTCGCCGGCGCTCACTACCCGCGCGGCCCCGGCCGGTATCACGGTTTGGTTGATGAAGGCCACCAGCGCCGTGGCCTGGGTTTTGCGGCGCGCGTTGGAGCCGCCCTGCCCGTCTTTCTGGTCGGCATCGGCCCCGCTGCCGCTGCCCTTGCTCTTGAAGTGGTTCACCACGAAGCCCAACGTATCGGTCCGGCCCCGACGCTGACTGATAAATACCTGCGCCAGGGGCGGGCGCTCAAACACCCCCGTCACGGTGGCAATCAGGGCCGGGCCCAGCGGCGTCACCGCCGCCGGCTTGTAGATAATGGCGTTGCGAATCTGGTCGGTGTTGTTGAGCTGCTTCGCGTCGTCGCCGTCGTTCACCAGCGCGTAGGTGTTGGCGCCCAACACCTGGTTCAGGCCGTTCAGCAGGTCCTGAATGGCCGAATTGGCGCCGTTGCCATCGTTCTCGATTTCGGTGAGGCCCACCACGTCGGCATTCATCTGGCTGAGCGCGGCAATAATTTTGCTGCGCTGGCGGGCGAAATCGGCTGGGGTTTTGGCCCCGCGCGCGGTCGGAAAGCCGCCGCCCGCACCGTCGCCATTAAAATAGTTGAGCACGTTGAAGCTGGCCAGCTTCAGGCTGAGTGGCCCAAACGTGGGCGGGGCCAGCGGGCGTGGGCTGCGCACAAAGGGCGCCTGGGTGCCGGCCAGCGGCTGCAGGCGCCACTTGCTAAAGCCGTAGCCCAGAATGCCGCGCAGGTTGCTCACGGTGCTGCCCACGCGCACGGTGCCGGTTTGGGGGTCGAGGTAGGGCGTGGGCGTGGGGTTGTTGGCCGAGCTGCCGTCGTCGAGAATCAGGCTGCGGTCGTCGTTGGCGTCCTGGTAGGCATTCACGGCGGCCAGGTTGCGGGTGCCGGCGCTGCTGGTGCCGGTGGCCGGGTCGTCGTTGGGGTCGATGAGCTGCGTGGGCTGGTAGGTGAGGCCCTGGGCCGAAACGGTGAGCTCGCCGCGCTGCTTGAGGCTGTAGTTGTCGGTGACCATGAGCGGCGCCGCAAACTGCACCAGCATGCCTTCGTAGCGCTCCAGGTCCCGCGCCGAAAACGCGGCATTCTGGAGCAGCACAAACGCCGGCAGCGCTTGGCCGCTGGCCAGCACGGTTACCTGCGGGTCGAGCAGCACGGCTTGGGTGAAAGAGGGCGCGGCGCCATCTTCCCGCACCGCGCCGGTGAGGCGGACCCGGTCGCCCACGGCCACGGTCGGGTCGGGCTGTACCACGAAAAGGGCATCTGAGGTGGCGGGGTTGCCATCGGCGGCAGCCGTTTCGTCCTGCACGTAAAAGCCGGCCGGCTTCAAGCCCTTATACACGCCCGTTACCACGGCTTCAATGGTGTAGGTGCCGGCTTTGGCCTCAGTGCCAGTGCCTTGAATGGAGCCAATGGACTGGGCGTCGGCTTGGGTCACGCCCAGCAAAAAACCGGCAAAAAGAACAAGCGAAAAGCGCATCGGAAAAGCTACAGGATGAGAATAAGGGCGTAAATATATCGGCCATAAAATTCATCGCCCTCAATTCCTCGTTTGCGCCGCTGCCGCGTCAGCCCGCAAAACGGCCTTGCGATGTGCGCGGTGAGCGGTTAGGGCTGGCCCTAACGGCTCACCAGTCCGAACCGCTCACCGCGCACATCGAAAATGACGGTGTGCCCGACGAAAGGCTCGTTGCCCAGCATGCCGCCCATGCCGGAAAAGCGCATCATCAGGCTTTGCGCGAGGCTCGTACCTTCAATGTAGGTCACGGTGCGCAGCGGCAGGGCCAAGGTCCCCAGCTGCAGCGCCGCCGTGGTGGCCACCGTGTGCGAAGTCAGGGTTTTGCCCCAGGAATTGACGCCTACCGTGTGCGTGGGAGCGCCGGGCTGGGCCAGGGTCTGCCAGCTGGCCTGGCTGGTGAGCAGGGTGAATGCGCTGGCGCCGGAATCGAAAAGCAATTCCTTTTCTTCGCCCTGCAAACCCAGGCGCAGCAGCACGCGACGGTTGGGGAAGGTCAGCGGCACGAAGGTGGCCCGGCGCGCCAGGCTGTCGGGCGCCTCGGCCAGCAGGCTGAAGCGGCGGCGGGCGTAGTCGAGTACCAGGGCGCGGTCGGCCAGCACATCGGCTCCCAGCGTGCCGATGACGAAGGGCGCGGTGCTGTCGGCGGGCAGCTGGGCCTCACCCAGGGGCAGCACCCGCAGCCAGTGCGCCCGCACCTGCCCCTGCCCCAGCGCAAAGCTCACGTTGCGCACGGTATCGAGGCGGGGCGCGCCGGCAAAGGACAGGGCGGGGTAGCGGGCCTGAAGCGCGGCCAGGGAGTTGGCATAAAGTACCGAGTAGGGGGCGCCCGTGTCGAACTGTAGGTAGCAGGTGCGGGCGCAGCCGGGCAGTTGCACCGGCACCAGCAGCGCCGCGTGCGGCATGGCCCGGCCCTGACTCGTATCGGCCCGCCACACAAACTGGCAGGAGGCTGGCAGCCCCGCTACCACCAGCTGATTGGGTGGCGGCAGGAACCGCTGGCGCATGTAGAAATAGCCGCCGATGCCGCCGGCCACGAGCAGGGCCAGCACCGAAAAAAGGATTTTGAACAGGGGCCTCATGGGAGGGGAGGGGGTTGGTTTGGTATGCTCCAAAAGTATCCCGCCTCCACCCCGAAGCCCGGCGTCATTTTACCGTCATTTTGCCGCCACTTGAATCAAGTAACTGATTAGCAGGGTATTTATTTGGCATGGTTTCCTGATAAACACAAAGCCGGCGGTCGTGCTGAGCTTGTCGAAGCATCTCTACCGCTTCGTTGAGTCAATTAGATTAGTTGCGCGGTAGAGATGCTTCGACAAGCTCAGCATGACCTCTCCTTTTTTGTTTCTGCTCATTCGGGCCCAAGTCTTTTGCCTACAATCGGTAGCGGTACACGTCGAGCCGGCCCCGGCGTAGCTCCCGCTGGTAGTACACCACCGTGAGCACATTGGCCACGTACGTGAGCACCAGCACGCCCAGGAATACGCCCGGCAGTACCACTTGATAGCGGCGGGCCACCACTTGAGCACCCACCGCCAGCAGGAAGGCGAAAAAGCTGGCCACCTGCCATAGCAACTGAAAGCCCAGCACCCGGCGGCCCAGCGCGGCCACGTGCGCCGTGCGGTAGCGCCGGGCGCGCCACAGCAGCCACGGCACCACCAAATTGAGGAAGGGCAGCACCAGAAAGCTGAGGGCGCTCAGGTTGAGGAGCTGCAGAAACTCCGGGTCGTCGCGTAGGGTAGGGGCCGGGACTGGCGGCAGAACTGGCAGCTCCGGCCCGGTTGGTGGGGCCTCGTGGCGTAGGTCCTCCAGCGAAACCTGCAGGGCTGCGGCCAGGGCCTGCACGGTGTGGCCGCGCGGCACGGTTTCGCCCTGCTCCACCCGCTGAATGGTGCGCAGGCTCACGCCCGATTGTTCGGCAAGGACTTCCTGAGACATCCCCTTGCTTTTGCGCAGGGCCAAAATGCGGGCGGCAGAAAACATAAACCAGCAGCGGGGAAACCCCTCGCCATTTAAATTGCTTCAAAGGTAGAAGCAGCTGGCGCGGCTTCCAACGCGCCCCGGCAAGGTGCTCGGGCCGTAGCTAGCGGCACCCGTTCGCCGGCTCTCCAACTCCAACTTGCCGTATACCCAACCCATGATTCCGCTCATAACTCACACGCCTCGCCTGCTGGTATTGGCCGCCAGCCGGGCCCTGCTCACTGCCGAGCTGCACAAGCCGCAATATTTTCCCGTGCTACTGGGCGCGGCCTTGCCCGCCGACTGGCCGCCCGGCCAGTACGACCGCGCGGCCATGACCCACTCGCTGGAGCAGCTCACGGCCGGTGGGCGCACCGCTGCCGGCTGGTATGCCTGGTACGCCCTACGTAAAGTGGAAGGCGACACGCCGCGCACCCTCATCGGGGCCGGCGGCTTTATGGGCCCGCCCGATGCGGCCGGCATGGCTGAAATTGGGTTTGCCATTGCCGCCGATTGGCGCGGCCAGGGGCTGGCTACCGAGCTGGTAGCCGGGCTGGTGCAGCAGGCCGCTGCCACCGGTATGGTGCTACAACTGGTGGCCCACACCGATGCCGACAACCTGGCCGCGCAGCATGTGCTGGCTGGCAACGGGTTTGAGCCAGAGGGCATCACCCCCGATGGCCGCCTGCGCTTCGAGCGCGCGGTGGTGCCGGCGGCCGATGCGACGTTGGGAGCAGCCAGCGCGTAGGAGGCGTAGCGGCCCGGCCCCAGCTGCCGCCCCGGAAAGCGGAATTGCGCGGTGGCCGCAGCCACGCGGGCAGGTGCGACGTAGAAGGCGAAAACACTATTTCCTTCCACTCAACCACTCCTTGCCATGCACCGTCTCTTGTTTCTCTTGCTGCTGGTTTCGGCGGTCCTCACGGGGTCCGTGGCTGCGCAATCCGGCGGCGATGGGCTGCCGCCCCGGCCAAATCCCTTCAAATTTGTGAACGACCAGGCCGGTCTTATGGAGCCGGCCGACGCCAAAAAGCTGGAAAGCGGCCTGCGGCGCTATGCCGATAACACCGGCACCCAGATAGTGGTGGTAACCGTGCCCACCCTCGGCGGGCGCAGCGTGGCCGACTACGGCCGGGCCCTGGGCACGGCCTGGGGCGTGGGCCAGCGCGATAAAAACAACGGTGTGGTGGTGCTGCTCAGCGGCCAGGAGCGGCAGGTAACCATTCAGCCCGGCAGCGGGCTGGCTGCCACCATTACCCCGGCCGTAACCAGCCGCGTCATCGCCGAAATGACTCCCGGCTTCAAGCAGGGCAACTATTTCGCGGGGCTGCGCACCGGCCTCAACACCCTCATGGCCACGGCTAACCCCGACTCGGCCCCGGCGGCGGCCCGGTCGGCTACCCCTTCTTCTACCGACGCGCTGGGGGCCGCCGCGGGCACTGATGCTGCCCGTACTGGCCTGTCGGAAACTGCTGAAACGCCGGTTGGCAGTGCTCCCTACGACCCCATGCGGTCGGCTCCTGTCGAGCCCGAATCGCCGGGGCTGGGCATGGGGACGCTGCTGCTCGGGGCGCTGGCGGTGGGTGGCGTACTGTGGTTTTTGGTGCGCATGTTCCGGCGCCGCAGTGCCGCCCCGGCTTCAGCCAACCCGGCGGGTTCATTCAATAGCGGACCGGCCAATACTACCCCCGACTTTCTGGCTAACCGGCCCAACGGCCCCGCAGGCGGTGCTGGCCAGGGCAACTACGGCCGCGGCAACAACAACAACAGCTCAAACCAGAGCGGTGGCATGGGCATGGGCGGCATTCTGGCCACCGGCGCGGCGGCGGCGGCGGGCGCTTACATCGGCAACCGCATGGCCTCGGGCCCGGACACGAGCGGCAACAGCCTGGGTAACGAAGGCCAAGCCGGTAGCCTGGGCGCTGGCACGGCGGCCGGCCTTGGCGGGGCTGCCCTGGGTGGCGCGGGCACGGGTGCCGCCAACGACTATTTCGCGTCGCGCGACGGTGGGGGGAGCGAGAATTCCGCCCCCGATTATTTCTCTGCGGAAGACACAACCGACAACTCGGGCGACTACTTCTCGGCCGATGACAACTCTTCCTACGACGACCCCAATTCGGGCGATTCCGGCGGGGGCGGCTTCGATGGCGACGACAACAACAGCGGCTCCTGGTAGGTTGTCGGCGATGCAATAAGGTGAAGGGCTGCGGTGCAAAATGCGTCGGAGCCCTTTTCTTTGTCCGGCCGGCGCTGGTGCCGTCTCCCGCATTTTTAACGTTCCCGCCAGGATGCCCAATCATTATGTCAAGTAGCAATGCCGCCGGAATGGAGCTGCAAGCCGTGCCGGTGCTGGAAACCAGCCGCCTGCTCATGCGCGGCTACCACGTTGCCGATTTCGCCGACTACGCAGCTATGGGGCAGGACCCCAATTTTTACCGCTACCTTAGCCCCGGCCCCATGCCCACCGAGGACTCGTGGAGCACAATGTTGCGCAGCATTGGGCATTGGACGCTGATGGGCTACGGCTTTTGGGCCATTGAGGAAAAAGCCAGTGGCCGCTTCATCGGGGCCATCGGGTACGTGAACCGCAAGCGCAACATCGAGCCGCCGATTGGCGACACGCCGGAAATTGGCTGGGTGCTGGCGCCTGCCGTGCACGGGCAGGGCTACGCCACCGAGGCGGTAGCGGCGGCCATTGCCTGGGGCGACGCGCACTTCGGCCACGCCCGCACCATGTGCATCATTCACCCCGACAACCAGCCGTCGCTGCGGTTGGCCCAGAAATTCGGCTACCGCGAATACGCCCGCACCACCTACCACGGCGGGCCCATCGTGATGCTGGAACGCGCCGGCCGGGAATAGTTACTTGGTTCACCAATAGCTTTCGCCAACTGCTTATGTCTACCCGTTTTGACAGTGTGATTTTCGACCTCGACGGCACCCTCTGGGATGCGTCGGCAGCCATAACCCTGGCCTTTCAGACGGCCAGAAACAGCGTTGACTACATCGATAATGACGTGACCCTGGCCCAGGTGCAGGCCGTGACCGGCCAGCCCTACGAAGTGGTGTACGAACGGCTGTTTCCCAACCTGCCCGCTGCCAGACGCGACGAGTACCGCGCCCTGTGCGCCGCGCAGGAGCTGAAAGCCGCTCAAGACCCCGGCGGCACCCTCTACCCCGGCCTGGAAACCACCCTGGCTTACCTGCGCAACCGCGGCTACCGGTTGTTCATTGTCAGTAATTGCCAATTGGGTTACGTGGAGGCGTTTTTTGAGAACAGCCAACTGGCTTCGTACTTCGAAGGCCACCAGTGCTTTGGTACCAAAAAGCTGCCCAAGTCCGAGAATATTCGCGAGGTAGTGGCGCAGTTTGGTCTGCAAGCGCCCGTGTACGTGGGCGACACTCCCGGCGACCTGGCCGCCAGCCGGGCCGCGGGCGTCCCCTTCATTTTTGCCACCTACGGCTTTGGCCAGCTCAAGGCGGCCGAAGCGCCGGTGCGTATCGCCCAGCTCAGCGACTTGCAGGCTATGCTGTGAGCGAAGACCCGTTTGTTGTCAGTTGTCAGTGTTAACGAACAACAAACAACTGAAAAATAACAACTTATTTGCTTATTTAGTACTGCTTATCGTTGGCTCTCCAGGGTTTGCATGGGTGTGGCCAGCTCCACGTTGGAGGTGTTGGGGAAGGCCAGGAAATGAGTGACGCGCGGCGCCTCCGGCCCGCGGTGAAACTGGCGTACCTGGGCTTCCACGGCCAGGTCTTCGCGGGTGAAGCGGTGGTGCTGGCGCTGGTGCTCGCCCCACGTAGCCACGTAAAAAAACTCGGTGATTTGCGTGGGGCGGGCTACATCGGAAAACACGCCGGCCCGCAGGGCGCCATCGCGCAGCCGCAGCCGCTTGAGCTGCTCGGCCGCCGCCCGGAAGGCGGGCCAGTCGGCCGGCTCCACCTGGTATTCTATCATCACCACCACCGGGCCGTCGTCGGGGTCGATGTGGTTGTCGGCATCGGGGTCGGGCCAGTGTTCGGCGGGGTTCAGGTCGAGGTTTTCGGCCGGGCGCATGGGGAAGGGCACGGCCAGCAGGGCGCTGAGCAGCATCCAGCCGCCGGCGGCCAGCAGCGCAATTTCCAGCGTGGAGTGGTCGGCCAGCTGGCCCCAGACCAGGCTGCCCACCGACATGCCCGCCTGAAACACCAGCATGTACACGCTAATTACGCGGGCCTGCACCCATTTGGGCACGCTCAGCTGCACGGTGGTGCTGAAACTGGTCATCACCATCAACCAGGCGATGCCGGAGCAGAACATCACGGCGTAGAGCAGGTAGATGTACGTGACGAGGGCCAGGGCCACGTTGGTACCCGCAAACACGAGCACGCCCAGCAGCACCCGGTGGTTGAAATTGAGGCGGTTGCCCGCCCGGCCCATCAGGAAAGCACCCGTTACGGCGCCCGCGCCCAGCCACGACAGCATGACGCCGTAGTGCCCCGAGCTCAGATTCAGCTTGCGGGCGATGACCACCGACAGCAGCCCCCACATGGCCGCCGTGCCAAACGAGAAGGCGAACGTGCGCACCAGCACTCCGTAAATGGCCGGCGAATACTGCACGTAGCGCAGCCCGGCCCGCAGCGCACCCATAAAATTCTCGGTCGGGCCGCTGGTAACGGTGGCTTCGCGCTTCCAGAAATACACCACCATCCAGGTGCCCAGAAACGAAATGCCATTCAGCAAAAACACCCAGCCCGACGAATAATACGCAATAATGGCCCCGCCAATGGCCGGCCCGATGGCCCGCGCAATGTTGTTGCTCACGCCGTTGAGGGTGATGGCGAAGGGCAGGGCCGTGCGGGGCACCAGCTCCACGGTCACGGTTTGCCAGATGGGGGCGTTCAGGGCCGCGCCCATGCCCAGCAGAAACGTGAAGCCCAGCACGCCCAGCGCCGAAATGCCGCCCGTGAGCGTGAACACCCCCAGCACCGTGGCCACCACCGCCATAAATGCCTGGGTGAAGAGCAGCAGCTTGCGGCGGTCAATCAGGTCGGCCATGGCCCCGGCCGGCATGCTCAGCAGGAAGGCCGGCAGGCTGGTGGCGGCCTGCATCAGGGCCACCAGCAAAACCGAGGTGGTGAGGGTGGTGACGAGCCACACGCCGGCCACGTTTTGCATCCAGGTGCCCACGTTCGACACCAGGCCCGCAATCCAGACGGCGCGGAACACCGCGTACATAAACGGCGTCAGCAGCGTGGGTTTGGGGGCAGCAGCAGCAGCAGAAACGGCGGAATCAGTCATCAAAAAGCACAAAAACCTACCGTGCTAAACCAGCAAGCGGGGCAAATGGCTTTCTACGGATTTTAGGTAGTGAGCAGTGAAGGCACTTTCCTGCTCACTGATTCCCACCTACCGCCGCTGCGACGACTCACGTATCAGGAGCTTGGGTTTGAGCACGATGGGCTTGGGCGGGCCCTGGCTTTTGGGGCCACTTTTCAGCATCTTTTGCAGCAGCTGCACGGCGGCTTTACCCATTTGCTCCGAGCGCTGGTCCACGGTGCTGAGCATGGGTTCGGTGAGGGAGGTGAACATCTCGTTGCTGAAGCCCACGATGGCCACATCCTGCGGCACGCGCAGGCGGTGCGCCTTCACCACCTGCAGGGCTCCCACGGCCGAGAGGTCGTTGGACGAAAACACGCCGTCGGGGCGCTGGCGCAGCTTGAGGAGCTGGCGCATGGCGTGGGCGCCGTTCTTCTGGTTGAGCTCGAAAAAGGCCATCAGGTCGTCGTCGATGGGCAGGCCGTGGGCGGTGAGGGCGTCGAGGTAGGCCTGGTGGCGGTACTTGTTAATGTTGAGGTGCAACGGCCCACTGAAGTGGGCAATGCGCGTGCAGCCCTGCTCGATGAGGTGCGACACCACCTGGTAAGCGCCCTGGTAGTCGTCGAACACCACCGAGCTCACGTTGCTGCCCTGGAAATCCTCCATCACCCGGTCGAAGAACACGAGCGGAATGTTCTGCTGGCGCACGTCTTCGAAGTGGCGGAAGTTATCGGTCGTATTGGCCACCGACACCAAAATGCCTTCCACCTGGGCATTGAGGAGCAGGTCGATGTTGAGCTGCTCCTGGCGCACGTCCTCATTCGACTGGCAAATCATCACGTTGAAGCCCAGCTTGGCGGCTTCGGTGGCAATGCCGTGCACCACCTTCGGAAAAAAATCGCCGGTGATGTGCGGCACCAGAATCCCCACCGTGTTGCTGCGGCCCCGGCGCAGGCCAGCGGCCAGCTGGTTGGGCTTGTAGTGCAGCTCGTCGGCCAGCTGGCGCACCCGCAGCTTGGTGGCTTCGCTCACGTCGTCGTGGTTGCTGAGGGCCCGCGAAATAGTAGAAGGCGAGAGGCCCAGCGTCTTGGCCAAGTCGGTGATGGAAGCGCGTCGGTTGGCCATCGGGTGGGTTTTAGCGAAGTGAATAAATGCCCGCACCCCGGCAATAAGCCAGTTGCGACAAGCCTCAGCCCTGCCGGAAAAAGAGCGGGCCCGGCCCAATCGGGGCTCCGGCCCGGCAGGCTAACTTTATAACCGAAAGCCGGCCGACCTGCTTTTTCGCGCGGCTGCGCTTTTGGCAATAGACGGAAATTCTACCGCAATCTAACAGCCGCCGGGGATTACGAGGCGCGCAAAAACGAAAAGCCGGCCGCTCCCGACCACGCCCCCGCAACGCCGCCCGCAACAGAAGCGGGGCTTATTCCACTACCAGCCCGTATTTGGCTACCACGCCCAGCAGGCCGGGCAGGCTGAAGCGGGCGGTGCGCAGCGGGTTGCTTTCGGGGTCGATGGTAAAGCCGGTGGCGGTGGTGAAATCGGCGCCCGCCAGCTGGGTTTTCTGAAAAACGGCCCCGGCCAGCGAACACGCCTCAAAGACGGATTCTGACAGGTTGGCATCGGCAAAATCGGCCTCGTCCAGTGCGCAATGCACGAAGCGGGTGGCCGGCATGTGGCGGCCCGCAAACGAGGCGTAGCGGAGCTGGCAATGGTCGAAATGCACCCCGAACAGCATGTCGCGGCAGGCCGTGAACTGCAGGCCCAGGAGCTTGCATTCGGCGAAAGCCACGTTTTGCAACGCCGTGCCCGCCAGCCGTACCCCGGCCAGGTTGCAGCGCTCAAACCGGCAGTCGGCGAAACGCTTGTGGCTCAGGTCGGCCCCGGTAAAATCGCAGTTGATGAAGTGGTACTCCTCAAATTCGGGCTGGCCGGCGAGGTGCCGCGCCTCCCAGCCGGTCACCACCTGGTTTTCGGGGAAATAGTCGGGCTTGCGGGCAGTGGAAAGCGGTTTGCGGCGTGGTTTCATAGCGCTAGTTGTCTTTGGTAGAGGTAGCCTGAGGCCTTCCCCGCGGCTACTGCTTCACCACTTGCTGCGTGCGGCTGAACCCGCGGCCGCTCAGCCGCAATACGTAGGTGCCGGGCGCCAGCCGCGCCGTGCGGCGCGCCAGCTCGCGCTGCAGCATGTCGGCCGGGCCTTGCAGTGCCAGCACGCGCTGGCCCAGCAGCGAAACCAACTCCAGGGACAGCGGCTGCGGAGCAGGCACGCCCGTAATGCGGAAGGCGAATGCCCCGGCAGCCGGGTTGGGAAACACCTCCAGCACAGCCCCGGCGCCGGCCTTCGCAGTGGCCGTTACCACCCGGTCGAAATTCAGACCAATGAGCACGGGGTCGTGGTCGGAAGAGCGAAACGGGCTGCTGATGTCGGTGGCAGCTCCGGCCACGCTGTACTCCAGAAACACCGGCTCGCTGGCGTTAATGTGCCAGGTTTCAACGGTGGCCCGGCCCGCCAGGCTGGGCGTGAGCACGGCGTGGTCGAGCGAGCCGCTCTGGCCGCTGAATACATAGGAGGTGCTCGTGGGCGGGCCGGCCACCAGCAGGCCGGCGGCGCGCAGCACGTCCATGGGGTCTTCTTCGTAGTTGGCGTTATAGTCGCCCACGCTCAGCACGTAGCGTGTGCCGGCGGGCTTCACCACTTCCTCAATAAACTGCACCAGGCCCACGGCCTGTCCTCTGCGCCGCGGGTTCGAGGCGCCCTGGCCGTCGCCCTGGTCGGCGTTGGCTCCGCTGCCGCTGGCTTTCGACTTGAAGTGGTTGACGATGAGGGCAAACGTATCGGCCACGGCTGTGCGGGTAGTGAAGAGCTGGGCCACGGGCGGGCGCTCGAAAATGCCATTGGCCGGAGCCAGCAACACATTGCCGTAGAGCGCGAGCACGGCCGGCTTGTAAAGAATGGCGCAGCGAATAACGTCGGTGTTGTTAGGCTGGCGCACGGCGCCGTCTTCCACGAAAGCGTAGGTGCCCGCGCCGAGGGCTTCGTTCAGCCCGCTCACCAGGTCCTGAATGGCCGAGTTGGGGCCGGTGCCGTCGTTTTCAATCTCAATCAGGCCCACCGCATCGGCATTCATCTGCACGAGGGCGGCAATGATTTTGCTGCGCTGGCGCGCGAAATCAACCGCAGTCCTGGCCCCGCGCGAGGTCGGAAACCCGCCGCCCAGGCCATCGCCGTTGAAGTAGTTGAGCACGTTGAAGCTGGCCACTTTCACATCGGTAGGGCCGAAGGTGGGCACCGGCGGGCGCACCACGGTAACCAGGGGCGCATCGGGGCCGGCCAGCGGCTGCACGCGCCAGCGGCCGTTGCCGTAGCCCAAAATACCGCGCAGGCTGGCCACGGTGCTGCCCACGCGCACGGTTTGGGTGGCGGCGTCGAGGTAGGGGATGGGCTGGGGGTTGGTGGCGGCCCGGCCATCGTCGAGCACCAGGATTTTGCTGGCGTTGGCGGCCTGGTAGGCGGCCACGGCGGCTACGTTGGTGGCGCCGTCGCTGCTGGTGCCGGTGGCCGGGTCGTCGTTGGGGTCCACGAGCTGGGTGGGCTGGTACACCAGGCCACGGGTCGAAATGGTGAGCTCCCCGCGCGACTTCACCGCGCCCACATCCGACACGGTGACGGGCGCGGAAAACTGCACCCGCATGCCTTCAAACGCCTCGGCCGTGGCGCTCGAATACGTGGCATTGTCGACCAGCGCAAAGGCCGGCAGCGCCTGGCCACTGGCCAGCACCGTGATGGCCGGCCCCGTGAGTACGGCCTGATTAAACGAGGGCGTGGAGGCAATTTCCTGCACCAGCCCGCTCACGCGGATTCTGGTGCCCACCGTCACCGTGGGGTTGGTTTGCACCACAAACAGGGCGTCGGAAGTGGCCGGGTTGCCATCGGCGCCGCTGGCCTCGTTTTGCAGGTAGAAACCGGCCGGGCTCAGGCCAGGGTACACACCGGTCACAATGCCCTCGACCGTGTAGGTGCCGGTGGTGGCCAGCACGCCCGTACCCTGAATAACGCCAATGGGCGTAAGCTGCTGCGCCACAACGGGCGCGGCCACGACAAGGGAACAGGCAACCAGAAAAGCAGGCGTTAAAAATCTCATCAAATTTAAAATTCGGGACGAAGAAAACAGGGCTACGAAGGTACCGGAATTTGGCCCGCTGGCTCCCGGCATCGGGTTGGGCGGGTGCCGGGCTGAACTTTCGCAGGGCTAGCGGATTGTTAGCGCATCGTACCGGTTTTTCGGTTCGATTTCGTAATAGCTTCCTCATGCGCACCATCAAGCAGCAGCACCGCGCCGTGAGCGCGCCCATTGCCGACCTCACTACCTATCGGGCTTTGCCCACGCAGTCCATTGAGTACGTGGACCCGTTTCTGTTTCTCAACCACCACGGGCCGCAGGTGTACCGGCCCCACAACAACGGCCTGCCCTTCGGCCCGCACCCGCACCGGGGCTTCGAAACCGTGACCTTTATTCTGGCAGGCGACATCCTGCACAAGGACAGCAGCGGCCACGAAAGCGTGATTGAAGCCGGCGGCATTCAGTGGATGACGGCCGGCAGCGGCCTGATTCATGCCGAGGTTTCATCGGATAATTTCAAGAAAACCGGCGGGCCGCTGGAAATCCTGCAGCTGTGGGTGAACCTGCCCGCCAAAGACAAGATGACGGCCCCGCGCTATATCGGCCTGCAGCGCGACGAAATTCCAACCGTGGCCCTCGATGGCGGCGTGCGCATCCACGCCGTGTCGGGCGAGTGGGCGGGCACGACGGGCGCCGTGCAGCCGCTGGCCGACGTGCAGCTGGCCTGGCTGGAGCTGCCGGCCGGCAGCCGCGCCGTGCTGCCCGTGGCGGCCGAGCGCAGCATCTTCCTCTACACCGTGCGCGGCGCCCTGCGCGTGAACGGCACCGAAACCCAGGCCCTGCAGCTCGTCGAATTCAACCACGACGGCGACGCGCTGACCCTGGAAGCCAGCACCGACGCCGTGGTGCTGCTGGGCCACGCCCGGCCGTTTGGCGAGCCCGTGGTGAGCGGTGGTCCGTTTGTGATGAACACCGAGGCCGAAATTCAGCAGGCTTACGCCGACTACCGAAGCGGGGCGTTTGGCACCTGGAAAGGCTAGTGCTGAAAAAAAGTTGCCCAAAAATTAACCTCTGCCGTAGCTTCTGAGTTGTGGGCTGTGCACCTGTGCCGGTACGGGACAGTGGCTTTACCTGAGTTTGTGATTTTTTGATGCCGCAGCCCAACCGCTCCCTTTATTTTGAAAACGCTACCGGCCGTATTTGGGAAGAGCCCGCGCAATATCTGCGAATAGAATACTACCCTGGTGCCCGCGAAAATGCTCCTTTTCGGGCTTTGCTTACGCACCTGGCGCAGGCGTTGGTGCGGCGGCAGTGGGATAAAATACTGGTTGACCAGCGCGAAATGGCGCCCTACAGCCCCACCGAGCAAGACTGGATGACCAACGAATGGCTGCCCCGCGCCGTGCGCGAAAGTGGCTACCGCTACGGCGCCGTGCTGGTGGCCAACGACGTATTTGCCCGCCTGGCCATGAACCAGTTGATGATGGCCACCCGCACCCTGGCCCACACCTACCGCGCCTTCGAAGCCGAAGACGCGGCCGTGGTGTGGCTGGTGCAGCAGTAGCATTGCCTCCAACCTCACGCGCAACATATTCGCAGCGGGCACCGTTGGCAGGAGCATTGATTTTGAATCAATTTGCACCTCTTTTAATATGCTGAAAACGCTGACTTTCGCCCTTCTGTTGGCAAGTGCCGCACCCGCCTTCGCCCAAACAGCTCCTGTGGCCTCCGCAGTTGCCAAAGCGCCCCAGTACGAGCATTGCATAATGGTGCTTATGAGTGCGTATTACGGCGGTTCGAACATTATCCTGGAGTTTGGGCAGGACGCAAAAGGCGCGCCTGCGAATCCCGAGCTAATTCAAGCCGATGTAGCCATTCGCAAGCTGCGCTCGGTAGTCTTGGCCCTCAATTATATGAGCAGCCAGGGCTGGGAATGCATCAGCGTGAACACGCTCGCCGGGGATGGTGGAGATACCGGCTATCTGCTGCGGCGCGCCAAATAAACCGGGCCGCGCCTAGCTCACCTTTTCGGTGGCCAATACGTCTTCCTGCCCAGCCAGCAGGTCCTCAAACGTCTGGCGGCGGCGAATGAGGCGCAGCTCGCCGCTCTCGTCCAGCAGCACTTCGGCCGGGCGGGTGCGGGAGTTGAAGCTGCTGCTCATTTCGAAGCCGTAGGCGCCGGCATTGTGGAAGGCCAGCAGGTCGTTTTCGCGGATGTCGGGCAGCAGCCGGTCCCAGGCAAAGGTGTCGGTTTCGCAGATGTTGCCCACCACGGTGTAGAGCCGCCCCGTGCCCTTGGGGTTGGTCAGGTTGCTGATGTGGTGGTAGCTGTCGTAGAACATGGGCCGGATGAGGTGGTTGAAGCCCGAATTGACGCCCGCGAACACCGTGGCGGTGGTTTGCTTCACCACGGCCACGCTCACCAGCAGGTAGCCGGCCTCGCTCACCAGGTACTTGCCGGGCTCGAACCAGCACTCCAGCGGCCGGCCGTATTCCTGCTCGAAGGTTTTGAAGGCCGCCGCCACCTGCACGCCCAGGGCGTCCACGTCGGTTTCGGCATCGCCGGGCTTGTAGGGTACTTTAAAGCCCGAGCCCAGGTCCAGAAAATCCAGCTCGGGGAAGCGGCCGGCGGCGTCGAACAGGATTTCGAGGGCGCGCATAAACACGCCCACGTCCTTGATTTCGGAGCCGGTGTGCATGTGCAGGCCCTTCACGTGCAGGCCGGTGCCCTTCACCACGCGCTCGAGGTGGCGCAGCTGGTGAATGCTGATGCCAAACTTGCTGTCGATGTGGCCGGTTTGAATCTTGTAGTTGCCGCCCGCCTCAATGTGCGGGTTCAGGCGCACGCACACCGGGTAGGAGCCGCCAAACGTGGCCCCAAACCGCTCCAGCAGCGAGATGTTGTCGATGTTGAGGTTCACGCCCAGCTCCTTGGCTTCCACCAATTCCTCAAACGTCACGCTGTTGGGTGTAAACAGGATGTCGCCGGGCGCAAACCCCACGTGCAGCCCCAGCCGCACCTCGTTGATGCTCACGCAGTCGAGTCCCGAGCCCAGGCCGTGAATGTGGCGCAGGATGCTCACGTTGCTCAGCGCCTTGCAGGCGTAGAAAAACCGCGTTTTATGTCCCGAAAAAGCTTTTACAAGTTTTTCGTACTGACCGGTGATGGTCGCAGAATTATACACGTAAAGGGGGGTGCCGAACTGGTCGGCAGCAGCGCGCAGCGCATCGTTAATACCAGACATAAGTACAAAAGTAAGGCCCCGCCGCGGGGCCTTGTCGTAGCCTCAGGCAAATAGTACATTTACTCACCACCCATAGTTTCCCCAAGCCACTTTATGTCCGCCCCTCAACCCCTGGAAGTATGGCTGCGCGGCCCCCTGCCCAGCGTGCCGCCGCTGCTGCAGCCCGTGGCCCACGCCCTGCTGCAGGCCCGCGAAGAGTTGACTGCCGCCCTGGCTGATTTCCCGCTCGCGCTGCTCAACGAGCGGCCTGCTGGGGTGGCGTCCGTGGGCTTCCACCTGCAGCACCTGGCCGGCGTGCTCAACCGCCTGCTGACCTACGCCCGCGCCGAGCCGTTAACCGCAAGCCAATTTGCCGATTTTGATGCCGAAACCCCACCGCTGCCCCTCACCCTGGACGCGGTGACCCGCCTGGTGCAGCGGTTCAACCAAGAAGTTGACGCGGCGCTGCAGCAGCTCGCCACCACGCCCGAAAGCAGCCTGGCCGAAGTGCGCGGCGTGGGCCGGGCGCAGGTGCCGTCCAACGTTGTTGGCCTGCTCACGCACGCGGCCGAGCACACCACGCGGCACCTGGGCCAGCTGTTGGTCACGGCCAAATGGGTGCGAAGTATTAGTCAATAAGACTGCAGTCAATAGCTTATCGCGAGCCGGCGGCGGCCTGCATCCGCGGCTTGCCCCGCTCATACTGCACCGGCCAGGGCATTTCGGCGCCCAGCTCGTGCGCTGCAAGCAGCGGGAAGTAGGGCTCGCGCAGGAACTCGCGGGCCAGCAGCACCAGGTCGGCCTGGCCGTTGGCCAGCACGGCTTCGGCCTCGGCGGGCGTGGTGATGAGGCCCACGGCCCCGGTCAGAATACCCGCCTCGGCCTTGATGCGCTCGGCAAACTCCACCTGGTAGCCGGGGCCCACGGGAATGGGTGCTTTGGGCACGTTGCCGCCCGTGGAGCAGTCAATAAGGTCGACGCCGCGGGTTTTGAGCAGCGCGGCCAGCTGTACGGATTCGTCGGCGTTCCAGCCGCCTTCGGTCCAGTCGGTGGCCGAAATCCGCACGAGGAGGGGCAGGTTTTCGGGCCACACCTCGCGGGTGGCGGCCGTTACCTCCAGCAGCAGGCGAATGCGGTTTTCGAAGGAGCCACCGTACGCATCGGTGCGGTGGTTGCTGAGCGGCGACAGAAACTCGTGCAGCAGGTAGCCGTGCGCCGCGTGCAGCTCAACAACTTGGAAGCCCGCCGCCAGCGAGCGGGCCGCCGCCGCCCGGAAATCGGCAATGACTTTCTGAATGCCAGCTGTGTCGAGGGCGGTGGGCTGTGCGTAGTCATCGGCAAATGCCACGGCGCTGGGGCCTACTACCGGCCAGCCGCCGTCGCTTTCGGGCACGACGCCCGCGCCTTTCCAGGAAGTGTAGGTGCTGGCTTTGCGGCCGGCGTGCGCCAGCTGAATGCCGGGCACGCTGCCCTGCGCCGTGATAAAAGCGTTGATGCGTTGGAGCATGGGCACGTGCTCGTCTTTCCAGATGCCGAGGTCGTCGGGGCTGATGCGGCCCTCCGGCGATACCGCCGCCGCCTCGCTAATGATGAGGCCGGCGCCGCCTACCGCCCGCCCGCCCAAATGCACCAGGTGCCAGTCATTAGCAAAGCCGTCGACGCTGCTGTACTGGCACATGGGCGACACCACAATGCGGTTTTTGAGGGTGATACCGCGCAGGGTGAGGGGTTCAAATAGCTTAACCATGAAATTGCTGAAGGAGAATGCGAAGCTGACTTAACCGGTTTTTCGGCGGTTAGGTTTTGGTGGGAGCGCGGCGGGGCGTTCAGTTACGGGGCCACCCAATGACAGCTAGAGCCGCGCAAACGCGCCAAGAGTAGCAGCAGCCGAGGCCCCACACCGGGCTGGTAATGCCCCGGCAACGCACGTTCCTGCTTGTGCTTTCCGGAATTCTGGCTACCTTGCCATCGTAATCACGTTCCTCCATGCTCCAGACGCGCTACTTTTTTGGCTATTACTACTTCTACGCTGCCGCGTAGAACGAGCCGCTGTTTGTAGCTAATCCAACAAACTTCTCCAGCGCCGCTCGTTCTCCGAGTCGGCGCTTTTTTAATGCCCGTTTCCCAATGCTACCCACGCAGCAGGTCTTTTTTTATTACGGCTATTACTGCTTCTACCCGAAGAGGCCGGCCCGCTGTTGCCAGTGTTAACCACCACACTAGCTGTCAACAACACCAGGGCCCCGCACAACGGAGGCCCTTTTTTATTGCCCTGTAAATCAGTTGCTGGTTGTTAGTTGTCGGTTGTCAGAGCCTCGATAATCAACCATTAACAACCAGCAACTAATAACTAACAACTGACAACTAACAACACCATGCCCACCCACGTCTCCATTCAGGGTTTTCAGGGAAGCTTCCACGAAGTAGCGGCCCGGCAGTATTTCGGGGCCGGGCCGGCGCTGCTGCCCTGCGCCACCTTTGCCGCCGTGGTAGCCCACGTGGTGAAGGGTACCGCCGGGGCCGGCCTCATGGCCATGGAAAACTCGCTGGCCGGCAGCATTCTGCCCAACTACCTGCTGCTGGAGCGCCACGCCGTGCAAGTGACAGGCGAAGTGTATCTGCCTATTCATCAGCACCTGCTGGCCCTGCCCGGCACCACGCTGGCCGACGTGCGGGCCGTGCACTCGCACCCCATGGCCCTGCGCCAGTGCGGCGAGTTTCTCGACCGCCACTCACACTGGAAGCTGGTGGAAACCGACGACACCGGCCACAGCGCCCAGCTGCTAGCCGAAACCCGCGCCCCCGGCGTGGCCGTGGTGGCCGGTGCCCAGGCCGCCGAGCAATTCGGCCTGCAAATCCTGGCACCCGCCATTCACGACGACCCGCACAACTACACCCGTTTCCTGGTGCTGGAGCGCACTGATATTGCCCAAATCGACCCACGGGCCGACAAAGCTTCCCTGTATTTTTACACCAGCCATGCGCCCGGCAGCTTGGCCGCCGTGCTCACCCGCGTGGCCGCCCATGGCCTCAACCTGAGCAAGCTGCAGTCGTGCCCGCGTCCCAGTCAACCCTGGCACTACGGCTTTCATGCTGATGTGGAGTTTGGAGATAGCACTCAGCTGGAAGCGCTACTAGCCGACTTGACTGCCGTAACCGAAGAGTTGCGCGTGCTGGGCACCTACCGCCGCGGGCAGTGGACCACCGCGCCCACCGAAACTATAGCTGCCTCAGCAGCGGCGCAACTGGCTTAGGAATCATGACGACTACTCCCGAAACCCGAATGCAAGTGCCCGTAGCCAGCCGCCTGGCCCACACCGGCGAATACTACTTCTCGCGCAAGCTGCGCGAGCTGGCCGCGCTCAACGCGGCCGGCGCCAACATCATCAACCTCGGCATTGGTAGTCCCGATTTGCCGCCGCATCCCAGCGTGACCGCCGCCCTCACGGCCACGGCCGCGCTGCCCACCGCCCACGGCTACCAGGGCTACCAGGGCACCCCGGCCCTGCGCGGCGCCATGGCCGAATTCTACCAGCGCCACTACGATGTGGCCCTCGACCCGGCCAGTGAGATTATGCCGCTGCTGGGTTCTAAAGAGGGCTTGATGCACGTGGCCATGACGTTTCTGGAAGCCGGCGACGCCGTGCTCATTCCCAATCCCGGCTACCCCACCTACCGCGCCGTGGCCGAAATATGCGGGGCCGAAGTACGTGAGTACGACCTAACGGCCGCTGCCGGCTGGCTGCCCGATTTGGATGCCCTGGCTCAAACCGACCTCTCGCGGGTGAAACTCATGCTGGTGAATTACCCGCACATGCCCACCGGCACGGCCGCCGACCTGCCTTTCCTCACGCACCTCGTAGCCTTTGCCCGTCAGCACCAAATCCTGCTGGTGCACGACAACCCTTACGGCTTCATTCTCAACGAAACGCCGCCCGTTAGCCTGTTGGCCGTGCCCGGCGCCCGCGAGGTAGCCCTGGAGTTGAATTCGCTGAGCAAGTCGCACAACCTGGCCGGCTGGCGGGTGGGCATGCTGGTGGGCCGCGCCGACCTGCTGGCCGACGTGCTCCGCTTCAAAAGCAACATGGACTCGGGCATGTTCCTGGGCGTGCAGCAGGCCGCCGTGGCGGCTCTGGCGCTGGGCCCCGACTGGTTCTCGGAGCTAAACGCCACCTACCGCGCCCGCCGCGAGCTGGTGGTGGAGCTGCTGCGCGCCCTGGGCTGCAACCCCACGCCGGGCCAGGTGGGCCTGTTTATCTGGGCCGCCGTACCCGCCGACTTCGCCGATGGCTACGCTCTGAGCGATGCCGTGCTGGCCCGGGCCCGGGTGTTTCTCACGCCGGGCGGCATCTTCGGCAGCAACGGCAACGGCTACATCCGCGTCAGCCTCTGCCAGCCCGAAACGGTGTTGCGCGAAGCGCTGAAGCGGGTTCTTGTTGTAAATAAAATCTAATCACATGAACGTTACCATCATCGGTCTGGGCCTCATCGGCGGCTCGCTGGCGCTTAGCCTGCGCCAACACGGCCTGGCGCACCGCCTCGTGGGGGTGGAGGCCAGCGAGCCCCACGCCCGCCGTGCGCTGGAACTGGGCCTGGTAGAGGAGGTAGAAACCGACCTGGCCACCGCCGTGCGTCGGGCCGATTTAATTGTAGTGGCCGTGCCCATGGATGCCATGGTGACGGTGCTGCCGCCCGTGCTCGACGCCGTGGCCGCGCACCAGGTGGTTATCGACGTGGGCTCGACCAAGCAGGCGCTGCTGGCGGCCGTGGCCCGGCATCCCAACCGGGGCCGCTTCGTGGCCGTGCATCCCATGGCTGGCACCGAGCATTCGGGCCCTGAGGCCGCTATGAACGGCCTGTTTGAAGGTAAAACCGTGGTGCTGTGCGACACTGCGAACAGCGACCCCGACGCCGTGCGCGTGGTGGAGCAGCTGTTTCAAGCGCTGCCTATGCGCCTGCTCTACCTCGACGGCGCCGACCACGACCTGCACACGGCCTACGTATCGCACATCTCGCACATCACCTCGTTTGCGCTGGCCCTCACGGTGCTGGAAAAAGAGAAGGAAGAACAGCGCATCTTCGACCTGGCCAGCGGCGGTTTTGAATCGACGGTGCGACTGGCCAAGAGCTCGCCGGCAACCTGGGTGCCTATTTTTCGCCAAAACCGGCTGAACGTGCTCGACGTGCTCGATGAGCACCTGCATCAGCTTCAGCACCTGCGCGAGCTGCTGGCGAAAGAAGACTACCCGGCCCTCACCGAAAAAATTCAGCAAGCCAACCACATCCGCAAAATCCTGCCCTGACAACAGAACCAATGAACCCGCCGTCGGCACCCGAAATGGCGCGTCGGTTGGTGTGGGAACGCGCCTTGGCGCTTTCCCACACCGAATAACCCATTGACAGCAAATAATTAAACTAACTCCAGTACCATGATACCAACGATGAAATCCGCACTATTCAACCGCCAGCCCGACGACAAGCCCTTCCTGATTTCGGGCCCTTGCTCGGCCGAAACCGAAGAGCAGGTGCTCGATACCTGCCAGCGACTGGCCGCCACCGGCAAGGTGCAGGCCCTGCGCGCCGGCATCTGGAAGCCCCGCACCAAGCCCGGCATGTTCGAGGGCGTGGGCACCAAGGGCCTGCCGTGGCTGAAAAAAGCCGGCGAGCTCACCGGCCTGCCCGTGGCCGTGGAAGTGGCCACCGCCAAGCACGTGGAAGACTGCCTGGCCTTTGGCGTCGATATTTTGTGGGTGGGGGCTCGCACGACCGGTAACCCGTTTTCGGTGCAGGAAATTGCCAATGCCCTGCGCGGCGTGGACGTGCCCGTGCTCGTCAAAAACCCCATTCACCCCGAGCTGGAGCTGTGGGTGGGCGCCGTGGAACGCCTGCAAAAGGCCGGTTTGGAGCACGTAGGGCTTATTCATCGGGGGTTTTCGAGCTATGGCAATACCGATTTTCGCAACGCGCCGATGTGGCACCTGCCCATTGAAATGAAGCGCCGCCTGCCCGAAATGCCGCTGCTCTGCGACCCCAGCCACATTTGCGGCCGGCGCGACACGCTGGCCGCCGTGGCCCAGCAGGCCCTGAACCTGGGTTTCGATGGCACGATGATAGAAAGCCACATCGACCCCGACAATGCCTGGAGCGACGCCAAGCAGCAAATCACTCCGGAAGTGCTGCGGGACCTGATTGAAGGCTTGGTGTGGCGCCACGAAACCACCAACCAACGCGAGTTTCTGACCGCGCTGGCCAGCTTCCGCGAACAAATCAATCAGCTCGACGCCGAGATTATGCAGCTGCTGGGCCGGCGCATGGGCGTGGCCGAAAAAATTGGCCAGTACAAAAAGGACAACGACATTACCATCCTGCAAACCGCCCGCTGGAACGAGGTGCTGGAGCGCGCCACGCGCCAGGGCCAGTCAGTGGGCCTCACCACCGATTTCGTGGCCCAATACCTCGCCGCCGTGCACCTGGAATCCATCAACCGCCAAAATCAGGTAATGGAAGGCTAGGGAATTAAACGCATAAAACGGCCCCGTTCCGGCCTCCGAAGAGGTTGGAACGGGGCCGTTTTATGCGCTGGCAACAAGCAGGTTTACTTGCCCAGCGCCATGTTGGTGATGCTGGCGGATGCGGGGGCGTGCTTTTTCAGATACTTCCGGGCTTCCTTGTGCAGGTCCGACCGGCGCTCGGCTTTTTCGAGCACCACGCGGTAGTAGCGCCGGGCGTCGGTGGCGTTGTTCTCGGCGGCGGACAGCCGGCCCAGGTTGGCCGCCGAAAACAGGTAGAAGCCGCCTTTCACCTGGCCTGCCGTTTCGCAAAACACCATGCAGCGCCGGTAATAGTCCTGGGCGGCGGCCGGGTTGCGGCGGCGGTGCTGCTCCACGTAGCCGAGGTAAAAAGAGGCCATGCGGCCGCTGAATGCTTCGTAGCCGGGCAGGCCGCGGCTCACCTTGGCCAGAATGTCGCGGCTGGTGCGCTCGCACTCGGCGAGCTCGCCCTGGGCAAAGCTGTTCTGGGCGTAGGCGCGCTGAAAGCAGCTATTGTCGGGGAAGTCTTTGGCCAGGGAGCGGGAAGCCTCCAGCGCGGCGGCCGTTTTGTTCTCTGAGTTGCTGCCCAGAATGCGCATGTGGAAAAACCTGGCCTCCGTGGCCGTATAAAAGCCGGTTTCAGCTACTTTTTCGAGCTGGGCGAGGCCGGTAGCCCGGTTGCCGCGCGGGAAAAACATCAGCACCGGGCGCAGCAGGGGGTATTCCTCTGCAATCCACACGGCGTAATAGTTGAACAGGGCCTCGCCAAACACAAATTCGGGGCTCAGGCCGTTGGCCTCGCGGCTTTTCTGCAAATACGAAAGGGCGCGCTTGCTGCTCACGGTCGCTTTGGTCCAGTCGCGGCGCTCGGCGTGCAGGCGGGCACTGAAGCCGTAGGCGGCGGAGAGGAAAAACGCGGCTTCGTAATTACGCGAATCGGCCCGGTACATGGTTTCGGCTTTGGTGATGGCCGTGTCCATGTAGGCAAAGAATAGCTTGTCGTACTGCTTGTTGTGGGTGTTGCTGGGCATTATTTTCCACCACGTATTCAGCCCCTGCATGAAGTAGGCCATGGGATGCTGTGGGTAGCGCCGGCGCAGCGAGCGGAACTGCTTTTCGGCCTGGTCGAACTTGAAGTTGTAGAGGTTTTGTACCGCCCCGCCCAGCTCGTCCTGAATGTCGGCATTGAGCAGCAGCCACTCCTTGGTGTCAATGGCCGTCGGCGCCACGTACACTTCCTCCAGGTCTATGCCCGGCATGGCGCGCACCGTGTCCGCCCCGCTCGGCAGCAGCAGCGTGCCTTCGCCCTGGGCCAGGGCACTCACGCAGGTAATCAACAACAAAACAGCAACCCGTAGCAGCCGCCACGAGCAAATGGTAAAGTAGTGTTGCACCATTAGTAATAGTTAATGTTAATAAATCAATAAAATGCTGACCTGTTAGCTAGCCTCCTCAAACGGCTTTTGTTTTAATAACAACCAGTTTAAGTACGCCTGAGTCAATCTACAAATTTAATTTGACAAAGATAAGTAATTGAATAATTTGAATTTCAGCCCATCTGCTTCCGGGAAGCAGCCAAGCATACGCTGAACCCGACAGTGGCGGTTTGCGGCTCGTTGGTCGCCGCTGAAATAAATTTTGGCGGCCCGAAATCATTGCCACCGGCAACTACTTACGCGCCGACTGCCGGTTGGCGCCAGCCGGGCTACGCCAGGGCCGGGCGCATGCCGCAAACGAAGCCATCACGTCCAGGTGTTTCTGTCAATTTTATACTTGCGAGGCTTGCTTCCAAATAAATAAAAAACCAGGTCCCACACGTAGCAGGGCCTGGTTTGAAATGAAGTAGTACTAATCTTTTTCAGCGCCCTGGGCCCGATGCGCGCAGTGCGGCCATTACTTGCCCCGCAGCCGCTCCCGCAGCTGCCCATACAGCTTTTCGCCGTCGCTGGGATGGTGCGCGCTGGCTTCTTTGGGCACACGAAGGGGCGGGGGCCGCCGCCAGGGCCGCCCCAATTAGTACTATCCAGTGTCTCATAAGGAAACTAAAAAAGGTGGCCCGTGCTAGGGAATCAGTTGGCCCGCGCCGTCAAATACGAGGTATTGCGGGCGGCGGCCCACTGCTATTTCGGCCTTGTAGAGCGGGGTTTTGCCGTCGGCGGCCCGAATCTCGGTTACGCTAAGCAGGCGGGCGTCGGGGTGGTTTTTGGTGATGTACGCCAGGGCCGGTGCGGCCAGGTAGGCCATGCCCTGGGCCGGCTCGGCCACCGCGGGGGCCGGCGTGGCCACGCCATACTTCTGGTTGAAGGCAAGCACCTCGGGTCGGCTCAAGTTCTGTTTGGTCGTTATAATGATAACGCCCGTCGTCACACCCGCTGCCCCGGCTAACTGGCGGGCATTCTCGCCCTTCAACACACTTATTGAGGCAATATCTTTGGGGTTTAAGGCACTGATGGCGGCAGTGTACAGCTTGCCATCTACGTAGTAAATGGGCGTGGGAATACGCTGGATTGGCTGTTTCGTGGCGGTAGTGACCAAAGCCGCGCCAGTATGCAGCACTCGCGCTTGGGCCGTTTGGGTAGTCGCTACGGTCAAAGGTTGCGAAGCTGCCACCGGCGCTTTGGCCGCCGTCGGTCCTGTTTGGGCCGGGGCCGATGCCATCGCGGCCGGTACCGCTGGCCCGCCGCTCTGCGCCCGGGCCGCCGAAAAGCCGAGTGCCACGGCCAGCACCAGCGGCCCGGCCACGAAATAGCGGGCTAGCTGCCCGGTCGAAGAAAAGGGAGTATTCATCATCGCAACACGGTTTTTGAGGGTTGTAAACGTGAAATGGGAAACGAGAGAAGGCCCGGCCGTGCCGTGGCTAAGGCGCAGCAGGCTGTATTGGTAGGCCCGGCGGTCGAGGCCGGTTTGCAGGGCGGCGCGGTCGGCCAGGTACTCTAGGTTGTCGAGCAGGGCCCGGCGCAGCAGCCACACTGCCGGGTTGCACCAGGCCAGGGCCTGCGCCACCTGGGCCAGCAGTACGTCGGGGGTGTGCCACTGGCGCACGTGCACCTGCTCGTGGCGCAGCACCGCGTCCAGCTCGGCGGCCGGGTGTCGGGCCGGGTTCAGGTAAATGGTTTGCCAGAACGAAAACGGGCTCACGTCACCCGCCAAAATCCGCACGGCTTGCCTGTGCACCACTGCTGGCCGGGCCGTCCGCCGCAGGCGCCCCAACGAGAGCAGCTGCCCCAGCAGACGGGCCAGCAGCAGTGCCGCACCGCCCGCGTACAGCCCCAGAACTAACATTTCCCAGTCGAGCGCCGGGGCTGTGGACCCGGCCACCGCCCCCGTGAGGACCGGGCCAATGTTCACCAGCACCGCGGCCGTAGGTTCGGTTATTTCGGCGAGCAGCAGTGCGGGCACGGGCAGCGCCGGGTACACGGCCGCAAACAGCAGCGCAAACAGCAGGTAAAAGCGGTTCAGCGTGAAAAACGTGAGCCGGCGCAGCAGCCCGAAATACGCCGCCGCGAACAGCAGCAGCGCCCCATTGGCCTTCAGCAGGTAGAGCAGGGTGGGCGACATGGCTACTCGGGTTTTTTGCTTTCGATGAGCTGAATAATCTCCTGCAAATCAGCCGCACTGATTTTGTCGTCCTGCGCGAAAAACGACACCAACTCCTTGTAGGAGTTCTGAAAATGCTGCTGCACCAGCGTGCCCAGCGAGCGGCGCTGGTACTCATCGGCCGAAATCAGGGGCACGAAGCGGAAGGAGTTGCCCAGCTTTTCGCTGCGCACGTAGCCTTTGCGCTCCAGGTTGCGGAGCGTGCTGGCCAGCGTAGTGTAGGGCGGACGCGGTGCGGGCAGGTGCTCGAGTATTTCTTTCACGAAGCCCCCGCCGGGCAGGGGCCAGAGCACGCGCAGGGCGTCTTCTTCGGGTTGGGTAAGGCGTTCCATAGGAGCAGCAGGTTCTTATTACGAATATGTCGTAATATTACGAATGTTTCGTAATAAGAACAAGCAGCCTTTACCGAAAAAAGTATAACGACAACAAAAAGGCCTCTTCCAGTCCGGAAAAGGCCTTTTTTTAAAGGAAATATTTCTTTGACGAAGGTGCTGGCATTCTCCCGCAGAAGACCAGATTCAAGCTGTGAGGTGCCAGCAATCAGAAAATGTATTGACTAATAACCAAAAACTGACAACGACCCCTTGTTGGCCTGTGCACGAGCACTCAATGCCGGACCTTGTCGGTTTGCTGAATTTGCAGCCAGCGGATGGCGGCGCCTTCGTCCCCAAAAAAGGAAATGGCGTACGGCTTGTCGTCGTAAGCTTCGGCCGAAACGTAGCTTGGCTGGCTGACGATGGACCCGTGCAGGGCCGGGCCCACGAGGTAGGCCACAAACAGGCGCCCATTCAGGCGCCGCGCCATGTCGGGGAAATACTTGGTCAGCAGCCAGTCAGTAGTGGCGGGGTCGTTGAGGGTGCGGCGCCGAATGTCCTGTAGCCAGAACCGGGCCTGCTGTTCCAGGGCCACCTCGGTCATGTGCTGGTACACGGCGGGCAGTTCGCGCGGGTCGGGCTGGTAGCCCCAGCGGCCTACCAGCACGTCAAGGTCGGCGCGGTAGGAAAAGTTGATGAGGGGAGCAGGGAGTTCCGTGGACATGAGCAAAAAGCAGGAAGGCAGGCAAATTACGCAAGTTGCGGAGCCGAAGCGGGCTGGCGCCGCCGGCTAATGTACGGGTGCGGCGGCGGGGGTGGCTATGTCGGTGGCTTCCGGTGGGTGCTTGCGTAGCGAGCGCACCGCCAGTGCCACGCTGGCGAGCGTGAGCACCGCGCCCAGCAGAAACGGCGCGCCGGGGAACTGTACCGGTGCCGTGGGCCGCGTAAAGTAACCAAATAAGTAGGTCATTACCAGCGGCCCCACTACGCCCGTGGCGCTAATGAGACTGGTAAGCGAGCCCTGCAGTTCGCCCTGCTCGTTGGCCGGCACCTGGCTCGAAATCGTACCCTGCAGCGCCGGCCCGGCCAGTCCGCCCAGGCAGTACGGCGCCAAAAACACCAGCATCAGCCAGCCCTGGGAGGCGAAGGCAAACAGCACGAAGCCCACCGTGTAGCAGGCCAGGCCAATGACAATGGCCCGTGCCGCGCCCAGCTTCGGAATGGCCACCCGCACCAGGCCGCCCTGCACCAGCCCCGAAAACAAGCCCACCACCGCCAGCGAAATGCCCACCAGCTTCTCGGTCCAGCCAAACTTGAGCATGGTGTAAAACGTCCAGACCGACTGGGTGGCCGAGCCCGCCAGGTAAACCAACACCAACGCCGCCACCAGGCCCAGCACCGCCGGGTAGTTGCGCAGCCGCAGCAGCGACGCCACAGGGTTGGCGCGGCGCCACTCAAAGGGGCGCCGCTGGGCGAGCGGCAGGGATTCGGGCAGCACAAAGAAGCCGTACAGGAAATTGCTCAGGCTCAGCCCCGCTGCTACCATAAACGGCACCCGCGACCCAAAATCAGCCAGCAAGCCGCCCACTGCCGGCCCAATGATGAAGCCCATGCCAAAGGCGGCGCCCACCAGCCCAAAGTTCTGGGCCCGCTTCTCGGGCGTGCTGATGTCGGCGATATAGGCCGTGGCCGTGGTGAAGCTGGCCCCGGTGATGCCCGCAATAACGCGGCCCACGAAAAGCCACGCCAGCGTGGGCGCGAAGGTGAGAAAAACGTAATCAAGGCCTAGGCCCAGCAGTGCCGCCAGCAACACCGGCCGCCGCCCCAGCTTGTCGCTGAGCCCGCCAATGACCGGGGCGAAACAGAATTGCGCGCTGGCGTAAGCAAACGTGAGCCAGCCGGAGTACTCCGACGCCCGGCTCAATCCCTCGCCGGTGAGCTGCTGAATGAGCTTGGGCACCACCGGAATAATAATGCCCAGCCCGATAACGTCAATCAGAATAGTGACGAAAATGAAGCCAAGGGCGGGGGAGCGTTTGTCGGACATTCGAAAAAACTGGGATGCGAAATAAAAGGCCACGGTCCGGTGCAGGCGGCGGCGCCAGCACTAGCGCTTAGGCATCGAGCCATAGGCTTTAAGCTACAAGCTGCAAGCTTTTAATTTGAGGAGCAATGGGTTGCCAGCCGTCCAATGTGCTTTTGCTTTCGCACGACTGCTTAGGCATCGAGCCACGCAATGGCAGCATTTTCTTCAATAAACCGCTCGCCGATAAACGGTTTGTCAGCAAAGTAAGCCGCCGGTGGAAAAGCCGCGTCGGCGGCCTCGTCGCGCAAGTTGACGGGCGCCAGGAGGTAGGCCAACCGGGTGCGGCCGCCCAACCGGGGCGCCAGCTGCGGCAGCCAGGTTGAGACCATCCATTGGGCACCTATCTGGTGGGTGTTTTGTCGACGCCGCACGTCCAGCAGCCAGCGCCGACAGCCGTTCGTCTGCGCCGCGTCGAGCAGCAGCTGGTAGCCAAGCTGCATTTCTGGCAGCGTAATGGGACGCAGCCACCGGCCCACCAGTAAGTCCAAGTCGGTTCGGTAGCTGATTTGCAGAAAGTCCTGGACCAGGATGGGGTTCATGCGCGGCAAGCAAATAATAGCAAGCCGCAAAGGTACGGGAAAGCCTTGCCGCCTGCCAACGTCAGGCAAACCATCAGGGCGGCTTTGGGGCGTTGGCAGGCGGCAAGGCTGTGGCACTCATCGTCCTCTATAGTTTTGGCCTCCACGCGCCGCCAGCCGGAGACCTAAACCGGGGCGCTGGCTCCCAGCGCTGCCAGCGGCAGCGGGCCCGCGTCAACGAGGCGCTGCTGGGCGCTTAGGCCCACGTCCAGCAGGTCCTGCATCAGGCCTTTGCCAATGGTTTCGCGGGTATAGGCGTCGTTGCTGGTGCTCACTACCAGCACGGGGCGTTCAGGCAGGGCCACCAGGGTCGCCCGACGGTCAATCTCAATCGGGAACACGGGCGCGCACAATATTAGTCGGGTGTAGTCCACGGCGTTGCCAGCCAGCCAGCGGCAGGCCGCTGCTGCCCCGTGCCCGAAGCCAATAACCGTGACCGGCGTGCCCGGCGCGCAGGCGGCCAGTACTTCCTGGGTCAGGGCATTGAGGTAGGTGCTGAGGTCAGCCAGGTCGGCCAGTAGCGAATCGGGGGCAAACCACGCGGCCCCGGTGCGCGGTGTTTCCCCGTCGGCGGCAGGGAGAGCGTGGCGGCTCAAGGCTTCGGGCAGCAATAGCAGGCGCTCGGGTGTGTCGAGGTTGCGGAGCTGTTCGGCCAGGTCGGTCAAGGGTTGGTCGTGGCCGTGCAGGCACACCCATACCTGCTCGATGGCTGGTCCGGGTTCGCCCAAGCTGATGTAGCGGGCAGTGCGCGGCGTGGGGAAGGAAATAGGGGTCATGCGTCAGTGTAAAATCAAAGGTAAGCGGCAGCGTGTACGGCCGCAACGCAAATGGTGCCCGGTTGCCGGGGCTTTTTTGTGGCTGAGAACCACGCTGTAACCTGCACCACCCTGCGTAATTGATATTTTTTGTGGCATTACCCAAAAATTGGCTTACCTTTGTATTACCAAACAGTGCGGGGTGGAGCAGTTGGTAGCTCGTTGGGCTCATAACCCAAAGGTCACTGGTTCGAGTCCAGTCCCCGCTACCTAAAAGGCCGTTTCCAAGCAGGAAACGGCCTTTTTTATTCTTGATGCATACAAAGTACAACAAGGACCTACCTACTTTTGAAAAGGATGTTTACCTCATTGAGGAGGTTGCTTGGTAGGCGCCCTAGTTATATTAATGAACCGATGGTTATTGTAAGTTCGGCCTATTGATAGAAACTCCGCGCTACTTCAGTAAGGGATCTAGGCTAAACTGCGCGTTCGTTGGGCGGGCGGTTGGCCTTAGAGGGTTGGTTTGCCACCAGGGTATACCTAGCGTTCTGCACGCGCTTGTGCGAGAAGTACCTCACAGCAGCGTTTGCGCAACGGTGGTAATATGGCGTATCCAACACAGTTGGAATTACTAAGCATTAGACAAGTCCGACGGGCATCGGCAAGACTTTTGCTAGCCTACTCCCACTAAGCGCTTGAATAGCTTGCGCGGGCCGATGCCGCCAAGACGTTGCATCTGCTTGCCTTTGTAAATTACCTGAACTTCCTCACACTGATACTTGATAATTCTCCCATTGGCTATAGTGTAATTAATAAAATTAAATATATAAAATTTATTATCTTAATTAAAAACCACGGGATGACTTTTAGATTTGATATCAATGCACTTAGAGCAATAGCGATAGTGGGGGTAATGTTATTTCACTATAAATTCAATGTTAGCAGAGGGGGATATGCTGGGGTCGATGTGTTTTTTGTGATTTCAGGCTATCTGATGACCAGAATAATATACAACGGGTTGACTAAGCAAACCTTTTCCTATCTAGATTTTATTAAGAAAAGATTTTTAAGAATTGTTCCATCATTGCTATTTCTTGTTAGTTCAGTATCCTTAATTTGCTTTTTTATATATCTGCCAGCAGAATACATGGTTCAGGAGAAGAACGCCCTGGCAAGTAGTGTGTTTCTTTCTAACGTATGGTATTGGCTTAACTCAAACTATTTTGACCCTAATTCTGAAACGAATCTGTTTCTACATACTTGGTCACTTTCTGTTGAATGGCAATTTTACTTATTATACCCTTTTATTCTGCTGCTGATACGTAAATTTTCTAAACAAATAAAAGAACAAACAGTATTATTATTCATTATAATTGTATTAATATGCGATGTGTCAATAGTATGTACCTATGTGTACCCAACTGCTTCGTTTTATCTTTTACCTACTAGGTCATGGGAAATGCTACTGGGCGGCCTTGCTTTTCTAATTGAAAGCCAGTATAGTCAGTATAAGTATAGTAAGCTGGTTGCAATAATAGGATATTCTTTAATAGGTATTTCGTTTGTTGATTTTGATAGTACAATGTCTTGGCCAGGGTTTTACACCATTGTCCCTGTACTGGGTACATTCATGATACTCGTGGCCAACTATAGTTCACTGCCGCTAGTAAATCATTCTTTTGTTCAGTTTACGGGAAAAATATCATATTCACTTTATTTGTGGCACTGGCCGCTATACGTGATAAGCCAATATTTTGGTGTTGAACTAGATTTAGGCATAAAACTGCTACTGATTTTTATGGCCTATGTCTTGGGATACTTGTCATATAAATATATCGAATCACACAACTTTGAAATTAAGACAGTATCAATAAGTTTCGTCTCTATAATGTTGGGTTTAGTAATAACCAGTCAGTCCGTTACTAATAAATACTTATTCAAGAAAAATACATTGGCAATCAGTGGCTATCGAAATACACACCAACAGCTTATTGACGAGCAGATGAGTGTTGGTAAGTGCTTCATAACAAGTAAGTACAGTGGTTTTTCCAGCTACGATAAAGCTGGCTGCCTCTGTTTTGACAATAACAAGAAAAATTTCCTGTTGCTTGGTGACAGCCACTCCGCTCATCTGTATTTAGCGTTAAGTGAGGCGCTTAAGCCATTCAATGTGAATTTGCTGCATGCATCAGCAAGTGGAGGTTTGCCGACTGTCGACCCGACTGGGTCGGAAAGATTTTTAGAAGTAATGCGGTATGTTTATTTTGATTTTATCCCTAAGAATAAAGTCAAATTGGACGGGGTGATAATAAGCGCGAATTGGCGACAACAGGAGGAGGGATATCTGTCTGAACAGTTAAGTAAGACCGCACTTTATCTCCGCAAAAACAATCTAAAATTCATTCTTATTGGACAGAGCGAAGTTTACACCATGCCTTTCCCGCTGATAGCTGCACGGGATTCAGAGTATGGAACCCATTCCAATGCCCGCTACCTGGATAAGCAAGCATTTATAATAGATGCGTATCTGAAAAAGCAGTTTGAGGACGAATACATAAACATAATAAACCACAGCGACTTTCCAGAAACAGCGCAGGGTAATATTCCCTACATGTTTGATGATAACCACTTGACTTCATATGGGGCGGCATTGGTTGCAAAAAAAATAGTGTCCGATTCTCTTGTGATTAATTTCCTGGGTAGTCATTGACACATGTCTTGAGCCGAGCCGAAAGAGTCTAGGTGTTTTTAAAATGGTTAGGTATTTGGCTTCGTTCCCAAAGCCAGTTTCCTTGGATTCGCTATGGGAACTCATAAATCACAGCTGTTTGTAAGAATAAGGCGCTTTAACGAAAGCCAGATACTAGGAGTTTTACGGCAATAGTACCAAACAGTCGTTCAGATTTGCCGGGAGTATGATATCAGCAAGCCTGGCTTGTGAAAAAAGAAGTTTCCCCAAGGGCCCGGTGCGTGGCTGCCTACTACTGTTGTGGGCGGGAGAGCCGAGCCAGTAGCGCCAAGCGTATGCGCTCATGGGCGTGCAGTATCTATCCGTGACTACCAGATGGGTGTGTGAAGACTCCCAGACATCCGAATAACTATTAATTGTCCGCCTAGAGGCGCGAGGATGGGCCATATGCTGAATGTCTGTGTGTTTTATTTTGGAGAGGAGTAACTTGCCGCCGCAGATGAATGATGTTACGCCGACTTAATCTGTGATTTGCGCCACCACCTGGGTGTACGATGTTGGCGGTTATTGTGCGCTATTTTTGCGGTATGGAACCACAACCTTTGAAACCGACTGTCCGCTATTATGAAATTGATTTGCTTCGGTTCTTGGCGGCGCTGAGCGTTGTGTTTTATCACTACACCTTTCACGGCCACACCCGTAGCGCCACCATCAATCCCTATGCTTTCCCGGAGATAAGCTGGCTCACCAGGTATGGCTATTTGGGAGTGGATTTGTTTTTCATTATCAGTGGCTATGTGGTGTTGCTGAGCGCGCAGGGCAAAACGGTGCGGCAGTTTTTTACTTCCCGCGTAATCCGCCTGTATCCCGCTTACTGGGTGGCCTGCACGCTAACTGCCGTCGTAGGGGCCATATGGGGTCCTGGGGCTGGTGAAACGCAGATGTCGGCGTTGCTCAAGCCCAACGTCCTGCACTACGTGGCCAATATGACCATGCTAAACGGATTTTTGAATGTGCCAAACGTAGACAATGCCTATTGGTCATTGGTGGTGGAAATGACATTCTATTTTCTGATATCTCTGGTAATATCCTACAAACTAATGCGGCACATCAACCTGCTGATTTTGATTTGGCTGGGGTACGTTGTGGTTTATCAGATGTTGGTGCACTTCATTCCAGCGCAGGCCGGTACCGGGTTTTACCTGTTGTTTTTCCCTAAATACGCGCCGCTTTTTGCCGCCGGCATGCTGTTTTACCTGCTTCAGAGAGCGGCCCGCAAAACCTGGACAACCTACGCGCTGCTGCTGCTGGCTTACGGACTGGCAGTTTTTGAGGCTGTGGGGAGTACACAAAAAATAGCTATTCATTGGAACATGCCATTTAATCCCTTAGTAACGGCCGCACTCGTTACGGTTTTCTTTGGGTTTTTTTTCCTGATTACATTCCAAAAATTGAATATGAGCCGGCACTCCTGGCTGGCCTGGCTGGGGGCGTTGACGTACCCGCTTTATTTGATGCACACCAATATTGGGTTCATCATCTTCCACCGGCTCGGGCACTTCGTCAACAAGTACGTCATGCTGTTTGGTACCATCCTCTTCATCATGGCTATTTCATACGCCGTGCATGTGCTCATTGAGCGGCGCTACAGCCGCCCCTTGGGAACGAAGGTCAACCAGCTATTTACCTACCTCGACCGTTACGTGAGCCAGGAGCCGATAACACCGGCTGCTGTTAGCAAGCCCGTTAGCCCAATCCCGGTTGCTTCTGTAGAAAATTGAACCTAATGCCTGGCTGTTCAAGTCAGGCATAGGCGGGCTTGAATGGTGGGCGCGGGCATGGGTGAGCGTGGCTAATTTGGGTGCAGGAATTGCTTTAGATAGGGCGCCGTGCGACTCTCTGCAGCGTGCGCCACTTCGGCCGACGGACCGGCGGCAACCACTTTCCCGCCCTCGTCGCCTGCGCCGGGGCCGATGTCGATAACCCAATCTGAGCCGGCTACTACGCGCATGTCGTGCTCGACCACGATGACGGTATTGCCAGCCGCTACCAGGCCTTCGAGCTGAAGCAGGAGTTTCTCAATATCCGACGGGTGGAGGCCGGTGGTGGGCTCATCGAGGACGTAGAGCGTGTTGCCGCGTCCGATGCGCTGCAGCTCGGTGGCGAGTTTGATGCGCTGGGCTTCGCCGCCCGACAGCTCGGTGGCAGGCTGGCCGAGGCGCAGGTAGCCCAGGCCCACCTCGCGCAGCACCGTAAGGGCCCGGTGGATGGCGGGCTCGTCGGCGAAGAACGTCCAGGCATCGTCTACGGTCAAGGCCAGCACTTCGGCAATGGTCTTTTCGTGGTAGTTGATTTCCAGGGTTTTGGCGTTGTAGCGGGCGCCGTGGCAGATGGGGCAGGGGGCGTACACGCTGGGCAGAAACAGCAGCTCCACCATCACGAAGCCTTCGCCCTGGCAGTTCTCGCAGCGCCCCTTGGCCACGTTGAAGGAGAAGCGGCCGGCGTCGTAGCGGCGCTTTTTGGCTTCGGGCGTGGCGGCGAATAGCTTGCGCACGTGGTCGAACAGGCCGGTGTAGGTGGCCATGTTGGAGCGTGGTGTGCGGCCGATGGGCTTCTGGTCGACCCGCACCAGGCGCTTGATGCCTTCCATTCCGGCCGTAATGTGGCCGCCGAGCGTGGCCGGCGCGGGGGCGGCCAGCGGGTCGGCTTCCGCTTCTTCGGCTGCTATTTCCTGGCCCAGGCTTTCGGCTACCAGCTCCACCAAAACCTGGCTCACGAGGCTAGATTTGCCTGAGCCCGACACGCCCGTAACGGTCGTGAACACGCCGAGCGGAAATTCCACAGCCAGGTTTTCGAGGTTGTTGCGCGTCACGCCGGCCAGTTTCAGCCAGCCGGTGGGGGTGCGCGGCGGCTGGTCGGTCCGGGCAGGCGCATCGAAGAGAAACTGCCGCGTCTGCGATTCGGGCACGTTTTGCAACCCCGCCGGCGGGCCGCTGTACAGGATTTGGCCGCCGTGGGTGCCGGCGGCCGGCCCCACGTCCACCAGCCAGTCGGCCTGCCGAATCACGTCCAAATCGTGCTCCACCACGAACAGGGAGTTGCCCGCGCTTTTGAGGCCGGCCAGCGCTTTTAGCAGCGCCTCGGTATCGGCCGGATGCAGGCCGGCGCTGGGCTCATCAAGCACGTACACTACCCCAAACAGGTTGGAATAGAGCTGCGTGGCCAGCCGCAGCCGCTGCAGCTCGCCGGGCGAAAGCGTGGGCGTACCGCGCTCCAGACTCAGGTAGCCCAGGCCCAAATCGAGCAGGACCACCAGCCGCGCGGCCAAATCTTCGGCAATGCGTCGGGCCACGATGGCCTGCTCCGGGTGCTCGGTGTCGTGCGTTTGCCGGACCGCTGTGCCCGCCGCAAACGGGGCCAGCAGCGCCGCCAGCCGCTTGAGCGGCAGGCGCGACATTTCGGCAATATCAAGCCCGGCAAACTGCACCGAGAGCGACTCCACCCGCAGGCGCTTGCCCTGGCAGACGTGGCAGTCGGAGCCGCGCATGTACTGGGCCACGCGCTTCTTCATGAGCGCGCTTTGGGTGGTGGCGAAGGTGTGCAGTACGTGCTTTTTTACGCCCGTAAACGTGCCCATATAGTTCGGTTGCTCGCGGCGCTTGATGGCCCGCTGGGTTTGCTCGGGCGAGTAGCCGGGGTACACTGGCAGCACGGGCTGTTCGTCGGTGAACAGAATCCAGTCCCGGTCCTGCTGCGGTAAATCCTGCCAGGGCGTGTCCACGTCGTAGCCCATACTCACCAGAATATCGCGCTGGTTCTGGCCGCCCCAGGCTTGCGGCCACACCGCAATAGCCCGCTCGCGGATGGTGAGCGTGGGGTCGGGCACCATCGTCTGCTCGGTCACTTCATACACGCGGCCCAGGCTGTGGCAGGTGGGGCAGGCTCCTTCGGGCGTGTTAGGCGAAAAGGCTTCGGCGTAGATAATACCCTGCCCGGCCGGGTAGTCGCCGGCCCGCGAGTACAGCATCCGCAGCAGGTTCGAGAGCGTGGTAACCGAGCCCACCGACGAGCGGGTGCTGGGCGCGCCGCGCTGCTGCTGCAAGGCCACGGCCGGCGGCAGCCCCTCAATACTCGTGACTTCGGGCACGGCCATCTGGTGAAACAGCCGTCGCGCATACGGCGACACCGACTCCAGATAGCGCCGCTGGGCCTCGGCGTAGAGCGTGCCGAACGCCAGGCTGCTCTTGCCCGAGCCCGACACGCCGGTGAATACCACGAGGGCATCGCGCGGAATGTCCACATCGACGTTCTTAAGGTTGTGCTCGCGGGCCCCGCGCACGCGCACGAAACCGGAGAAATCAGCAGGGTAGGAGGAATCTTTAGGCATGAATAGCAGCGAAGAAACGGTCAGCAAGTGCATACGCAGGGGGCCGGCCGGCATCCGAAAAAAAGTGGCTCAGGCGTTGTTGTTTCGGGGCGTTACTTTGGGAACGCCTTGAATTTCTGTCCGATGAAGTCTGCCCTTTTTTTGTTGGTTACGCTGCTGCCGCTGTTAGTTGCTTGCGCTGCTTCGGTGCCCGCTTACGTCAGAAATTCCCCTCCTGACACAGAAGTAACCAGGAGCCGGGAGTCGGAGAAAATCTTCCGCGTGGCAGGCTACGTGCTCGATGCGATAAGTCGTAAACCGGTCCCACAGGTAGCAGTAGTGTGTTCTGGAAGCCAGACAACGACTGACTCTGCGGGGTATTTTATTTTCAATTTAACAACTCGCCGCTTTTTCAATGGCATATTGGAAGTACATACCACCTGTTTCGATGGAAAGCTTGTGATTGGAAGCCATCATGACAACCTGCGCCTGTTGCTGTATCGCAACCGCTACCAATTCAGCCATACGGACGCTTGTTTGCCGGCCGATTCCCTGGAAATGAATCCATATGCTTCGCCCCGGTTGTTCTAGTGGTGGCCTGGATACATTGTAGGGGTTTTGTTCCGGCATTCAGCTGCCGCTGCCGATTCGCTCAGGACGCTCAGCTTTCACGGAAGCAATAGCTCATCGGGCTACGGCACCAGTTCTTCCACGCCCTTTCGTCTGCATATTTATCTACTCGACCCCATCCGCCAGCAGCCATCAACTGATATCCTGGCTGAAGAGAACGTCGTGCTGTGCGCTCCTCCGGCAGGTATCACGCACACCTTCAACCTGCGACAATATCATATTGTGGTACCGGCCGGCGACTTTATTGTTGGCCTGGAGCCTATTCCGCAGGGCGATAAATTCTATACCTGCCCCGACGATATGCAGCTACAATACCACCCGCTTGGTCTGGTCCTGCGTCCGCCCTGTGCGCCGGCCGATGCGCGTACTTGGGAGAGCATAATTGGTATGAACTGGCACCGGTTGTCGGTAGCCGAAAAATGCTGGCCGCTCTACGAAAGCGCGCTGAGCGTGGAAGTGGAGCCGGCCCCCGGCCCGCCTGCGGGCCGCTAAGCGGCAGAGGAGCAAATTATAATGCCAGCGTAACTGCTTCGGTAACGAAACAGCACGCTCAAGAAAAGAACATGGGAACTCATGACGCCAGTGCCATTATGGCTGTGAATTTGGCTTCGGCCACGTTCGTCGCCTGCCGGCCCGCCCGCGCATCAGCTTTCGGGTGCCGGCAGGGCACTTGATGGAGCACTAAAGTTATTAAGTTATTGGTAATCAATAAGATAAAAAAGCAACCAATAATAAGACAGCAAATTGCTGACGGCCTAATGCTTGTTCTAAGTCCTGCGACTCGTTACTTATGTCTTGTTACTTAGTTGGAAGCAGGGGTCTGAATGCAAGGCGGCGTAAAGCCATGCGGTTACGGCTGTGCGGGTGCTTATCTGGTTAACTCACGAAACGGTTGTTCAGAGGTAAACACAAATTTTCTGTCTGGTAACCGATTGCTTATTCAAACAAAAGCTTTCGGCTTGCTTGCAGCTTATGGCTGACTACTTAAAGCCAAAATGTAAAAAGCGAGCGTAGCCCGTACGGTGTTGCTACTTGGCCTCGCCGGTTCAGAAAACGCCAAAGGGACGGGTGGCGCGAGGCTTGTGCCCCCCGCCACCCGTCCCAAACCGGAGCATGTCAGCAGTAGCTTATTGCTTGCTGAATCGGCTCACCTGCTTCCGACCACTGGCCGATTGCAGCACCAGGGTATAAAGGCCGGGCTGTAGGGCGGCCACGTTCACGGGTTCGCCGCGGTAGGTACCGCGCCACACCAGGCGACCTTCCACGCTCAGGATGCGCGCCTCGCCGCCCATAAATTCCGGGGCCACGGCCAGCGTAAGGCGGTCGGCTACAGGGTTGGGATACAGCGTCATGGCTTGGCCGGGGGCGGTAGCGTCTTTGCTGGCCAGGGCAGTGCGGGCCGTACCCTGCTTGGTGATGCGCACCCAGTTGAGATTGTAGCCGCCGGTTTGGGCAAACACGCCGAAGTTGTAGGTGCCCGCGTTCACATTCACGGTTCTCGACACGGTGGTCCAGTTGTCCCAGCTGCCGGTGCCGGGCACGGCGGTGCTGCCCAGTTGGATGCTCCCGGCGTTCAGGTCCGAAGAAATGGTGCCGCCGTTTACGCCGCTCGACACGCGGTACTCCAGCAGGTAGGAGCCCGAGGTGGCGAAGTTGATGTTGTTGAACACCAGGTAGTCACCGGCGTCGATGTAGCCCATGGCCTGGCCGCCGCCCGCGTCGGAGCAGGGGCCGGCTATCATGCCGCTGTTCACGTTGGCGGCTTCGGCCTGCAGGGTGCGGGGCGCGGGGGCATTGGTGAGCTGCGACACCCGCACGTAATCCACGAACATGGTGGCGGGAAACTTGCTATTGTCCACGGTCTGGCCGGGAAAATCGCCGGCCACGGCCAGGTTCAGAAGCAGGAAAAACGGCCGCTGAAACTCATCCGTGTTGTTGACGCCGTTGGCAATGTTGGCCTCGTGAAACTTCACCCCGTCTACAAACCACTTGATGGCCGTGGGCGTCCATTCCACGGTGTAATTGTGATAGTCGTTCTGAGTAAAGGTGGTGGTGCCGGAGAAGTACACGCGGCCGTTGTTGTCCCAGTGAATGGTGCCGAAGGCAATGTTGTCGGCGTTGACGTGCTCCATCACGTCAATCTCCCCGCACTTGGGCCAGGCAAAAGCGGGCTGGTCGATGTTGGCGCCCAGCATCCAAAACGCGGGCCACAGGCCCTGGCCCATGGGCATCTTGATGCGCGCCTCAATTCGGCCGTAAGTGAACTGCTTCAGCCCCTGGGTTTTGAGGCGAGCCGAGGTGTACTGGAAGCCGCCCACGTTTTCGCGGCGGGCCGTAATCTGCAACTGGCCGTTGACCACGCGGGCGTTGGAGGCCTGGTAGTACTGCTTTTCGTTGTTGCCCCAGCCGTTGTTGTTGCCGTATTCGAACTTCCAGTTGGCGGCATTGACGGTGGTGCCGTTGAATTCATCGGCCCAGACCTGCTGATAGGTTTGGGCCTGGGTAGCGGCGGCGCTAAGCAGCAGCGCCGCCGTCCCGAGTAGAGCGGTAAAGGTTTTCATGTGGTAGGCTGGAAAAATGGTGGAAAGAAGTGACCCGGCAGCATTGCCAGGGCCGGTAAAAAGCAGTTCGGTGGCCGGGTTCTGTAAGGCCGGGCCCGGCCGGTAGAAACCGGTGGTTGGCGCATTTCACTAGGAAGACGGCAAAGCGGTCAGGTGGTCAAATATCACCCTGTCTGCGGGCAACCCCAATCCGTAAGTGCTTCGTTTTTAAATGCGGGAAGGTTGCTTCGTGAGCCGCCTATACGCTTAAAGCACATCCTTAAATGTCCTGAATAGCTGAAAAAGGACCGGAATCGTTGCCGGAGAATCCGGGCGCGTTTCACGCATAAAAAACACGTAAAATACTTTTCAATTGCCCGAATTATGTAAATTATTTTTTGGTGAGCCCGTAACTGATGTTACGCACCATCCTAGCGGACTGCCTGGAAACGGCCTTTGCTGATGCACCTAAAGTCTCTTTGTGAAGCGTAGGCGCAATCAGTGCGTAACATCAGCCCGTAACTTCGATGCAGTCGGAGTACATTGCTAATCAATAAATTAGTATTATTATAATAGTTATATTAATTAAGTTGTCTCTGGGTGTGGTAGTTTAGGGCTGGTTTTAATGGTCCAGGTTAGGCACGCACGGCCGCCCGAGACGTAGCGGGTGCGGTGCAGGCTGGCCGGGTTTATTCAGTAGCGCAGGCCACCCAGCCGCGGGGCCATCCGCAAACACGTGACCCAGGTGACCGTCGCACACGTTGCTGAGCATCCTCCATGCGCTGCATCCCAAAGCTGCCGTCGCATACGTAGCGGATGCCGGCACGGGCAGCGGGCCGTTCTAGGAAAGCGCGCTGAGCGAGGAAATAGTGCCGGCCCGCAGGCCGGTAAGCGGCAGAAGTGCTGCTTTATGATGCCAGTGTAACTGCTCCAGTAGCGAAATAGCACACTCAAGGAAGAAACAAGGAGACCGTTACGCTGCTAGCGTTGCGGCTGGGGCTGTTATTGCGCTTGCCGGCGCATCAGCCCCATGGTACCCCGTCTGGTACTCAAGAAGCAGCGGTTACTTTTGAAGCTCTCCGCAGCAGCCTGTTTCAGTGGTATACCCGTCGCGAAGTGCAAAGAGATAATCCTGTCATGCAGAGCATTCTGCATAAACGAATTCGCAGTGGGTATAAGTGCCGGTTCCAAATTGAATACGCAGTGCGTTCTGCGTAAAAAAAAGGGAGTCCTTTCCACCGGAAAGGGCTCCCTTTTTTTGGTTGCAAACCGCCGGGTCTACTCTTTCACCAGGCGGAGGGTCACGTTGAAGGCGACGCCGTCGGCGGTGCCGCGCACGAGCAGGGCGTAGGAGCCGGTGGCCAGGTTATGCAAGTCGAGTGGGTGGCTCAGGCTGCTGGCCTCCAGCTGCTGCACGAGCCGGCCCGTAGCGTCAATGATGCTCACCTGGTAAGTGGCCGTGGTCGGGCCGGTGAGCAGCAGGGTGGTCTGGGCGCCGGCCGGGTTGGGGTAGGCACTGAGTACGAGGCTGGCGGCCGTTTTGGTGAAAGCCACCGTGCGCACGGGCGAGTAGGTGGCCGTGCCGTCAATATCTACCTGGCGCAGGCGGTAGTACACCTGGCCGTCGGCCCGCGTGCCGATGCCTTTATCGGTGAATTGATAATCGGTCAGACTGCTGCTGCTGCCCTGGCCGGCTACCTGGCCGATTTTGGCGAAGGCCAGCCCGTCGAAGCTGCGCTCCACGTCGAAGTGGTCGTTGTTCTGTTCCGAGGCCGTGGTCCAGGTCAGGGCCGCGTCGCGGTTCTGCACGGCCTTGGCTGCGAATACCGTCAGCTCCACCGGCAGGGGAAGCGCCCCAATCACGAAGGAGGCCAAGGCCACGTTGGTGCCGCCGAAGAGGTCGGTGGTGATGACGTTGACCGAGTAGCTCGTAGCGGAAGTGACATTGGGCAGCAGGGCGCGGTTGCTCACGAAGATGATACCCGAAACGGGGTCCAGAGCCGTGCCGGGGGGCAGGGAATTGGTGGGGTTGCTGAAGGGGCCATTGCCGCTGGCGGCCAGCACGGCGCTGGTGCCGGAAGCCGCCAGGCCGTTGCTGGTACCAACCACACCAGCGCCGGTGATGGTGTAGATGAGGCCGCTGCTGTTGTACCGCGCGCCGTTGGGGTCAATCACATAAGCCAGCACGTCGTTGTTCTGGTACTGGTTGGCGCCGCCCTTGGGTGGCGTAGCGGCGTAGAACGAGTCGTTATCCTGGCCCACCTGAATGGTGTAGCGGGCCGCATTGGAGCTCAGCGCGTTGGCAGGGGTGCCATTGCCGTTGTCGGTGGCCGTGTAGGTGAAGAACACGTTGCCGACGTAGCCGATAAGCGGCGTGAAGGAAAGCTGACCGGCTTCCGTGGCCGTCAGGGTGCGTCCAACTGTCACGGCAGTGCCGTCCACGTACAGGGTACCCACCGTGGCCGGGTCGGGGAAGGTGACCAGCGTGTAGGATACCACGCTGTTATTGCCGTCCGTATCAGTCGCCTGCAGGGGCGAGATGGGCAGCCTGGTCACGGCGGTGTTGCCATCGGGAGCCGTCAGCGCGTTCACCATATCGGAAGCAACGGGCGGCCGGTTAGGCTGGGTAGTAGTTATCTGGTTGGACGTGTTGTTGCCGCCGGGAGCACTGTCGCCGTTGGCCGTCACATTACCTGTTACCTGGATGGACGGGGTCGTGTTGGGTACCGTAAACGAGATGCTGTTGGTGATGAGGCCATTTGCGCCCTGCGCCAGGCTATTAATGGTGGGGAACGTAACCACATCGCCGCTTTGCACACCGGCACCCGAAATTACGACGTTGGTTGCGCCAGCCGGCAGAGTCACAGTTTGCACCACGTTGGTAGCATTAGAAACCGAAGCATTGGTCGTTACCACCGAGTAGGTTACCGTAGAGCCGATTGGCGCCGAGGCGGGGCCTCTTACCGTGGTTCTTACGTCCACGACGGGAGTGATGGTGATGATGGTATTCGCCCGATTGTTCGCCGGCACGGCGTCACTCTGGTCGCCTTGCACGGCTGCTGTCACCGACAGCAGGTCGGCGCCGGGCGCCGGCAGCACAATGGTGGTGTTGGTCGACGTTCCGCCATTCACAGTGCCCTTGGGAATACTCAGGAAGCCCGTTGCGGGGTTATACGTTGCCACCGTACCAAACTGGATAAGGCCGGTTGTTGCATTGAGCGTGCCACTCACGCCGCCCACGGTGAAGCCCGTGGTGGTGAGTCCGCTGTTTAGCATCACATTCTGCGTAACGCCGGTGGCGGCAGGGCTACCAGCGGCATTGGCAGTTTGCACCACTAAGGTCACCGGCTGGCCGGCCGTGGCCGACGTACTGGTAGCTGCGGTGAAGCTCGTGCTCAGGTCGGGGCGCGGGGTTGCCGTGGCCGGACTCACACTTACGCTAATGGAGGACTCGTTATTGCCCAGGTCGGGGTCGAGCGTGCCCGGTACGCTGGTGGTGGCACTGGGCGAAAACACCGAGCCCGCCGGGCTGATGAATGAGATAGTAGTCCGCACGGCCGAGGATACTCCGCTACTCTGGTTCATGATAGCCGGCAGGGTTACAATTCCCGTCACGTTGTCGTAGAGGGTGCCGGGCAGCAAGTTGCCCGCGTTATCGCGCACCTCAACCCCACCAATGGTATTAAGCGTGCTAGGTAGCTGTACCGTAATGGTCTGGTTGGGCACCGTGGAGGGACCGAGGTTAGTCGTAACTACGACCAGCGAGATGGGCGCACCCACCACGCTGGTGGCCGGGCCGCTGATAACTACCTGCACATCGGCCTGGGGCTGCACCGTGGTTACTACCTGGTTGGTGTTGTTGGCCGGCACAATATCGAGGGAGGTGGTGCGCACATAAGCTACGTTTACCAAGTCGTTGTCGCTCACTGGCGCGAGGTAGCTCACCGTGTTCACCACCGAATTGCCGGCGAAGGCTACAGCAGTAGGAATCGGAATGTTTACCAGGCCCGTGTTCACATTGTAGGTAGCGGCGTTAGCACCGGTGCCGTAAGTAGCAGTGCCTGAGCCAACACTGGTGGGTAAATTACCATTGATGCGCACCGCGTTTGTTCCAAAAACGGCCAGGCCGGCCGGGATAGCAGCACTTGTGACAACATTTTGCGCCTGGCCGGCTCCGTTGTTCGTGGTGGTAAGGGTATACAATACCTGCTGGGATGCCGTGGCGGCAGCAGGACCCACGATGGTAATGCTCAGGTCGGCGGTGAGGGCGTTGCTCACCGTAACCTGCGTACTGGCCACGTTGTCGGCGGGTATGATGTCGGCAGTGGTGGCCGTCACGCTGCTGGTAACGGTTACCAGTCCGTCGGCGGGGGCCGGGGCTACTACCACGTACGTTTTGCTGGTGCCACTGGGCTGCGTGGCAATGCTTGGTAGCACCAGCCGGCCCGTAACGGGGCTATAGGTAGCCGTGCCGCCCGGTAGCACGAAGCTGACGGTCGTGCCTGGGCCGCCCGGCTGGGTACCCGCGATGCCGTCGACTGAAAAACCAGTTGCCGTCAGATTGGGGTTAAGGCTGACATTCGTTCCAACCGCCGTGGCTGGCTGCGGGCCGGCGTTGCCCTGCACCACGGTATAGGTAACGGCCGCGCCGGCTGCCGCGCTGCCTTCCACTGCATTCGAGCTGATGGTGGTGTACACGTTGGCCTCGGCCGTTGGGGCTACGTTGTTGGTGGTGCTCAGCTGGGCCGTGTTGTTGGCGGGTGCCTGGTCGCCGGTGAGGAGGGTATTGGGCGTTACGAGGGCCGTGAAATTGAGCGTGTTGAGCGGCGAGTTGGCCGGGCTTGCGAAGGCCGGTGCCACGAAGCTGAACGTGTTGTTGACCAACTGCCCCGTCCCGAGGGAGGCCGGAATCACGAAGGTGAACGTGCTGATGCCGCCGCTGAAGGCGTAGCTGCCCCCATTGGAAACAAAGACGCTGGTGAGGGCCGCCTCTGTGGGCACACTCACGGTTTGAATGGCGTTCAGGGCCGTGCCAATGCCGATATTCTGGGTGGTGACGGCGTAGGTTACTGGCTGGCCCGCGCTGGTGCTGGCGGGGCCGGCCAGGGTCGTGTACAGGTCGAAGTTTTGTGGGCTGGTCTGAATAGTCGCCGACTGGGCATCGTTGTTGGTCAGGCCGTTCTGGCTGGTGGTCGTGGTCACGGCGGCGGTCGCCGTCACGCTGGCCCCGCTTAGCGGCTGCAAGTAGGTAATGGTCGAGTTCAGCACCTGTTCCCGGATGATGGACGTAATGGCCGGATAGCTCACCACGCCCGTCAGGCTGGAGTAGGTACCGCCCCCGGTGACGCTCGTCACGTTGAGGCCGGTCGGCAGCTGCACGTTGGCCAGCACGCCATTGGCCGCGCTGGCGCCAATATTCGTGAAGCTTACATTAAACTGCGCCGGGGTCGCGGCCGCCACTACCGGCACCTGGGCCGTGATGGTGGCCACCACGTCGGCCGCGAAGGGCACGTTGCCCGAAAACTCCGACGTACTGTTGTTCAGGGTCGCCGTGGCTGTCAGGCCCAGGTTCCGGATATCGGTCTGTTGTTTGGGCGTCAGGCTCGAAAAGGGCAGGGTAAAGCGGAAGCGGTTGGCCGCCGCGTCCTGGCCCTGAAGCAGGGTGTTCACCGCCGCGGGGCCGTAAGTGCCGGTACCGGCGAGGGCATCGTCGCCCGAGCCTTCGGTGCGGGTGGCCAGGTAGGTGCGGCCTTCCCCAAAACGAGTAGGGTCAAGCGAGGGGATGTAGAACTCAATCAGGGCGCCGGGCCGCGAAAAACCCTCAACCAGGACGTTGCCGCTAATGACGTCGAGGCTGAGGAGCACGGGGTAATCCACGCCCCGGTTGGGCAGGGTATTGGCCGCCGCCGCCGGGTTATTGCCATCGTTGATGGTCACGCCGTCGCCGGAGCCATAGAAGATATTGCCGCCGCTAGGACCATTCACGAAGGCCACAGGGTTGGGTACGAGGTCGATGGCAATGGAGCCGGAGTTGAAAATGGAGTTCTGGCTGATGGTGACGTTCTGCTGGCCGTAGCCCACCACGATGCCGCTGGCCTGGGTGTCCACAATCACGTTTTTGGTGATGAGGTCGCTCTGGCTGCCGCGGCGGTTGCCGTTGCGCTGGAGGTAGCAGATGGCCGAGCCCTCGAGCTGATTGATGGCCACACCGGCCCCGCCCTTACCGGCCGAGATAATATTGTTGTTGCGTACGATAGAGGCCGCCGTCTGCCCAATCTCAAACTGCACGGCGCTGGAGTTGGGCCGTGTGAAGAGGTTGCCCTCGATGAGCAATGGGCCGCACCCGCCGCCATCACCGAGCGAAATGCCATCGCCGCCCGCGTTGTTGTAGCCGTTCTGGTTAAACTCCGAATCCCGAACGGTGACCAGGGCGGTGGTGGCCAAACCGTTGTTGACGTTGATGCCCGAACTGCCCGTGAACGATATAACACTGCCCTGAATGGTGCCCGCCGCGCCAGCGCCCGACACCCGCACGCCAACGTTGCCGCTCACTGTGTTGTTGCCGGCCCAGTCGTAGTTGATGGCACTGGTGCCCACCACCATCTCATCAACCAAAAAGCCAGTGGCTCCGGCTATAAAGTTGACGGTTTCGTTGCTGCCGCCCCGAATGGCAAGCTGGCGCAGCGTGGTGGCGCTGGCCGATATGGACAGCACAGAGGCGATGCCGGTGCCCGCAATCTCCACCTCCGGGCTGTTGGGCGCCGTCAGAATCAGGTTGTCGATGCCCACTTCCTCGCTGGTACCAATGGTGCCGGTGTTGGTGTTGCCCACGTTCAGCGTCTGGCTTGTGCCATCGAGAGTAGTATTGGGCCCGGTGCTGGTGAGTAGGCTGACGGGGGCGATAACCGCGCGGGCCGCCCCGGCCGTGCCCGTGAGCAGGTTGGTCAACCCGGCTAGCAGGCCGGCGTGCGCCTGCCCGTCCGAAATCATGAAAATGCTGGTTTCCGTACCGGCTGCAGGGTCGGGGCCGCCATTAGACGAAGCCACTTGGTCGAGGCCGGCGTTGGTCAGCGCGTTGCTGTTCAGCAGGAACTGCCGCAAAGAGCCCTGCCCGGCATCGTTGGTGTTCACGATGGTCGAGAAGTTGAAGCCGAAGTCCGGCCCGGTGACGCTGGCCGCGCCCACGGTCACGGAGGCAAGGCTCTGGGCCGTGGTAGTAGTCGTGGTAAGGGCCCCGAGCGTGGTGGCCCCGGCGCCGGCATCGGTCCGGGCGGGGATTTCGCCGCCCACGCGGGTGGTAGTGCCGTTATAGGTTTGCACCGGCAGCAGCGCCGCCGTGGCGCCGGGACGCGAAGAGGTAACGGTGGCATTCACCACGCGCACCCTATAGGTACCCGCCGCGGCCGGCAGAACGTACTGCCCGTTTACATCGGTGGTCGTCGAAGTCACGAAGGTGCCGGCGCTGTTATAAAGCTCTACCGTGGCGCCGGGCCGGGCGCTGGTGCCGCTGGCGGAGCGGGGCCGGCCGCTGCCACCGCCGTAGTTGGGGTCTTCAAATACATAGCCTATGATGGCCTGCAAGGTGTTTAGGGTCAGCGTGGCGTTGTCGGGAGCACCGGCGGTGCCCTGGTCGGTGGTGGTACCGATGCTGCTGGTGAGGGCCACGCCAGTAGCTGGCGTAGCCGAGGTGGTGAAGCTGAACGTAAATACGTCGCTCTGGCCGCTGGTCAGGGTGCCGCCGGCGGGTGCGTAGGTGATGGTAGTGCCCGAGATGTTGGTGCTGCCGGGAGCTACTACGGCGGTGGCGCCCGCAGGCAGGGCCACGGTGCGCGTCACGTTGGCCGCTGTGCTAGGGCCATTGTTCTGGAAGGTAACGGTGTAAGGACCCGCAGGCTGGCCGGTGGCAACGGTGGTGGGGCCGCTAAGCGTGGTGGTAACGTCGGCAATCGGGGTCACCACCACGGTTTGGTCGTCGTTATCATTGCCGGTGGCCGCGTTTTGGCTGGTGCTGGTGCTGATGCCCGAAATAACCCGCAGGCTGGCTACGTTGCCAGGCACGGCGCCGATGGTAATGGTCACGTCGGCCGTGGTTGCCCCACTGGCCAGCGTGGCGATGGCGGGCAGCGTAATGGTACCGCTTCCGCTATTGTAGGCGTTTGCAATAATGGCATTAGCGGCAGTACGCACCACCACGTTGGCCGCTGCCAGGCCCGAGGTCAGCGAGAGGGTGCGGCCAAAGCCGTTAGCAATGCTGGGCCCCAGGTTGCGGTACGTAACCGTAAACACCAGGCCGGCCCCGGCATTCACCGGGCTGGCCGAGGGCGTAATAGTAGTGGCCACGTCGGCCACTGCGGTTACCGTGATGCTCAGGGTGGAATTGGTGGCCGGATTGGAGGTGAGCCCAAGTTCGTCTTGCACGGTGTATTTGACGCTGGCCGTACCCGAAAAACCTGCCGCTGGCGTGTAGTTGATGGTGCCGTCGGCGTTCACCGCGAACGTGCCGCCCGTCTGAGGTCCGGTCAGCGCTACGGTGGAGGCCACGATGGTTCCGTTACCGTCGGCATCGGTGTCGTTGCCCGCCACGTTGATGTTGTTCAGCACCGTGTTGTTGAAAACGCTGAGCGGGCCGTTATTCACGGCCACCGGGGCGGCGTTGGTCAGTGTTAGAGTGAGTACCCCAGTGTTGGAGGTGGCGGTGAAAGGCGTGTTTTTGAAATTATATCCCACCGTCTTTATTCCCACGAAATTGCTGGGGTTGACGTAGGTAATGGTGCCAGTGGTGGCGTTAGCCGTGAATACTACCCCGTTTCCGGCGTCGAAGGTGCGGCTCGTGGTGGGGGTGCCAGTGTCCGCACTCAGGAATACTGAGGTCGCATCCCGGGTTCCGGTGCCAGCAGCATCGTTGGTCAATACATCAATATTGGCCGGCGTTGCCGCATAGGAGGCCGTAGCGGTATTGTTGACTGCTGTAGGCGCGGCCGTTACCGTTAGGCTGAGCAATACGGCATTCGATATCAGGCCTTTCTCATCTTTGACGGTATAGCTTACGCTGGCGGTGCCTACAGATGTGGGGGTGAAGTTGATGGTACCATCCGGGTTGGCGGTGAAGGTGCCTCTCGTCGGATTGGTTAGCACTATCGAGGTGGGGTCGATGGTGCCAACTCCGTTCGCATCGGTGTCATTGCCCAGTACGTTGATGTTGTTTACCGGTACCGTGAGGGCGGTGCTGCCGCCGTTGTTGGCCACGGCCACGGGGGCCGTGTTAGTCAGCGTCAGTGTCAGTACGCCCCGGTTGGAGGTGGCGGGGCCGATAGTGGTTTTGAAGGTATAGCCTACCGTGGCCACGCCTACGAACTTGTTGGGGTTGGTGAAGGTGATGGTGCCCGCCGCGGAGGCTGTGAACACGATGCCGTTGGCATCGGTGTAGGTATTGGTGGTAGGAGTGCCCGTGTCAGAACTCAGCAGCACGCTGGCTGCGTTGATACTGCCGTTGCCGGTGCCGGCCTGGTCGTTCCCCAGCACGATGATGGCGGCCGTGGAGGTATACGATAGCGAGGTCGCGTCCGGGTTGGCAACCGGGGGCGGGGGCGTTACCGTAACGCTCAGGGTGGCCTGGTTGGAAGTGGCCCCGGCGCCGTCCTGCACGGTGTAGCGCACGCTGGCCGTGCCGGTGAATCCCGCCGTAGGCGTGAAATTGACGGTGCCGTTGGCATTCTTAACGAACGTACCGCCCGTTTGGCTGCCCGCCACCAGCGCTACGGTGGACGCCACAATGGTGCCATTGCCGTCGCCATCGGTGTCGTTGCCCGCCACGTTGATGTTGTTCAGCACCGTGTTGTTGCCGATGGTGCCGCCGTTGTCGTTCACGGCCACGGGAGCCGCGTTGGTAAGTGTCACGGTCAGCACGGCCCGGTTGGAGGTGGCGGGGCCGGTAGTGGTTTTGAAGGTGTAGCCCACCGTGGCTACGCCCACGAACTTGTTGGGGTTGGTGAAGGTGATGGTGCCCGCCGGGGAGGCCGTGAACACAATGCCGTTGGCATCGGTGTAGGTATTGGTGGTGGGCGTGCCCGTGGCGGAGCTCAATAGCACGGTGGTTACGTCGATGCTGCCGTTGCCGGTTCCGGCCGCGTCGTTCCCCAATACGTCAATGGCTGGCGTTGCCGCGTAGGATGCCGAAACTGCATTGTCAACGGCCTGTGGCGCGGCTACTACCGTGATGGTGATAGTTGCCTGGGTGGAGGTGGATAGATTGCCGTTATTGGTATTCCGCTGGGTGAAATTAAAGTTGAAGGTTGTCGTACCCGTCGCGGAGGGAACAAAACTTAACTGGGGGCCAGCTAGTGGCAGGGTCATTTCGTCAGTTGCCTCCGGACCCGTCTCGCCTCCGTAGAGCGTACCAATTCCAGTCGGGTTAGGGAGCGATTTCAGCGTAAATCTCTCACCCACCCGGTTAGCGGGGTTGCTTACGGTGCCCGTCAGGGTTATCAGGAGCCGGCCTGAGCTGTTGACGGAAACGGTGAGGTTTTGGGGATTCGCGGTTTGCGCCCAGGCGCTGGTACTGGCCAGTAGCAGCAGCACCAGCAGGCCGCTGAAACGGTGTAAGAGTATTTTCATATAGGGAATCCGGAAAAGGATGAAAGATGGAAAATTGAGCAGGCAGATGAGGCAGCTAGGTTCAGAATATTTCGGAAGAGTCAAAGATATAGGGATGATTACGGCCGAGAAGAGGCCTTTCATGCGTGAAAAGCAACGGTTGTCTGTCAGCGTAGAAGTTGTGATGTATTATATTATAACAACTTAAAGCTAGCTTCACAAGCAGTATTTTCTGAGTAGTCAAATATATTCTTTGTGAAGAGCAACAGATATATCTGCAAATGTAAGAGGATTATGCAGGTGTTGAATAGGGTTTTATAAAAAAAATATACAAAAAATATAGATAATGATACTGCTCGTTCTGGTCGGGCTAGGCGTGGTTGACCTGGCACCAAAAAATAATTTAGGGGTGCTGAAAGGAGGGTTCGTCTATTAATGATATTCTCCGAACGGGTCGCGTGAGTGCCTGCCAAATCGGTGCCGGAAGGACGGTAATAGAAGCAGCCGGAGGGGCTGCCGATTGGTAATTTCCGGCAACCAGCCCTTCCAGCGTTCCATCAAACTGGTAGAAAGGAGCAAACCCGGAATAAAAACCTGACCTGGGTCGGCCAAAGCGGGGCTATGGGCAAGGCCTGCGCGTTGATGCCCCGCCCGTAGCGCTTCCTGGTGCGGGGAGCGCCACTGCGTCGGGTTGCCCTGCGATTTTGAAGGCCTAATGCCCTGGGTACGTCTTCACCCGAGAATACAATGTTGCCGAGGCACACGGCGCCTTAAAGCAGTTGGAGTTTGCGCACTACGCAAGAGAAGGCGGGCGACTAATTTGCCGGAATGACGCTGTTTTCGGCAAGCCGGGCGGCCGGCTGCTCACGCATGAGTACCAGATAAACACCGCCCGACACCAGGAAACCCACAAACCACGCGTAGTTGTACACCGCCACCAGCGCGGGCCACACCGTGCCCTTGTCCAGCACGCCAATGGCCGTGAGGAAGCCCGGCACGTTGGGCGCAATGCCGACCACCAGCGCCACGAGGGCCGCGATGTTGAAACCATTGCGGTAGGCATAACGGCCGGTGTACTGGTAAAGGTCGGGCACGTGGAGGTGCTGCTTGCGGATGAGGTAGTAATCCACAATCATGATGCCGCCAATGGGCCCGAGCAGCCCCGAATAGCCCACCAGCCAGGTGAAAATGTAGCCCGAGGGGTCGGCAATGAGCTTCCAGGGGAAGATGAGCACGCCGAGCACGCCGGTGATGTAGCCGCCCATCTTGAAGCTGATGCGGGTGGGCGAGAAGTTGGCGAAGTCGTTGGCCGGGCTCACGATGTTGGCCGCGATGTTGGTGGCCAGCGTGCTCAGGGCTACGGCCAGCATGGCCACGCTCACCAGCAGCCGGCTTTCGAACTTGGCCGCCAGCACCACCGGGTCCCAGATGGTTTTGCCGTAGATGACGAACGTGGCCGAGGTCACGACCACGCCCACGAAGGAAAACAGGGTCATGGACGTGGGCAGCCCGATGGCCTGGCCCAGCTGCTGAGCACGCTGGCTGGTGGCGTAGCGCGTGAAATCGGGAATGTTGAGCGAGAGCGTGGCCCAGAACCCCACCATACCGGTAAGCGAGGGAAAGAAAAAGGCCCAGAACTGCGCGCTACTCGTGAATTTGCTCGGCTGCGCCAATATCGGCCCCAGCCCGTTGCCCGCCGATATGGCCCACCACAGCAGCGCCACCGCCGCCACCGGCAGGAAAAACGCCTTGAACACCAACAGCTTGCGAATACTGTCCACGCCCAGGTACACCACGTACATATTCAGCAGCCAAAACAGGAAAAACAAGATGGCCGGCCCGGTGGCCAAGCCCCAACTGACCGGGAAAATGGCTGGCAGCGTGGCCAGCCCCGGCACCCACAGCACGGCCATCTGGTACAGCGCGTAGCCCCCAATCCAGGTTTGGATGCCGAACCAGCCGCAGGCGATAATGGCCCGGAGCAGGGCCGGCACGTTGGCCCCGCGCACCCCAAAGCTGGCCCGCGCAAACACCGGAAACGGGATGCCGTACTGCGCGCCCGCCCGGCCATTGAGCAGCATGGGAATCAGTACAATGCTGTTGCCCAGAAAAATGGTGAGCAGCGCCTGCCACCAGTTCATCCCGCCTTCAATGAGCGAGCTGGCCAGCATATACGTCGGGATGCACAGGCTCATGCTAATCCAGAGGGCGGCGTAGTTGCCGGTGCCCCAGGTGCGCTCGGTCGGCAGGGTAGGAGCGAGGTCGGCGCTGGTGAGGCCGGGCGCGTAGGCTTCTGGAGTTGAGGAGTTCATGGCAATTGAGGCAAAAGAGAACACAATCAGAACGTCATGCCGAAAAGAACGTCATGCTGAGCTTGCCGAAGCATCTCTATCTCAATACTAATCTAATCGATTGAATTACTTGCGCGGTAGAGATGCTTCGGCAAGCTCAGCATGACGTTCTATTATCACAAAACAGTTCGCCTAGTCCAGCAAATACCCGCGCGCCAGCTCGCCAAACGCGGCCACCTGCTGCGTTTGCCATGCCTCGTCAAAACCCAGCTCCTGAGCCAGCAGCGCGGCCACGGTGGGCACCACGCGCACGGCCGCCGCCGCATCCAGAAACAGCAGCCGCACCCGACGCGCCAGCACATCCTCAACGGTGCGCGCCAGCTCAAAGCGGGCGGCCCACACCACTTCGGCCTGCACGAATTCCAACCCGGCATCGAGTTTCGCGCCCAACGCTGGATGCTCGGCCAGCAGCTGCCGCAGCCCGGCGGCGTCGCTGCCGTAGTGCGCGAAACCATCGGCCAGACTGCTCGCGGTTTTCATTGTTTCAGCGCCGTGGATGGCCAGATTAGCCGTTTGACTAAGGGCCGGAGGCAACTGCCCGAGCGCAATGGCTTTGTCGATGGTGTCCTCGCCCATGCGGCGGTACGTGGTCCACTTGCCGCCCGTGATGGTAATGAGGCCGCTGCGCGAGGTTACGATTTTGTGGCTGCGCGAAATCTCCTTCGTCTTAGTGCTGCCGCTGGGGGATGCGGCCAGCGGGCGCAGGCCCACAAACACACTGCGCACATCGGCGCGGGTTGGGGCCGTGGTGAGGTAGCGGGCCGCAGTGCGCAGCAGAAAATCGATTTCCGCTTCCTGCGCCCGGGGTTCCAGGCTGGCAGTGGGCACGGGCGTGTCGGTGGTGCCCAGCACCACGCGGCCCTGCCACGGCACAGCAAACAGAACCCGCCCGTCCTCGGTGCCGGGAATCATGAGGGCCGCGGGGCCGGGCAAAAACGACCGGTCGAGCACCACGTGCACGCCTTGGCTGGGCTGCACGAGGGGCTGTGCGCCTGGCTCGTCCAGCCGCCGAACGTCGTCCACAAAAACGCCGGTGGCATTCACCACGGCTTTGCCCTGAAGCTCGTAGGTGAGGCCGGTTTCCAGGTTGGTGGCGCGCACGCCCTGCAGGCGGCCGCTGGCATCCTTCAGCAGCCCCTGCACAGCGCAGTAGTTGAGAGCTGTGCCACCGTGGTCGATGCAGGTTTGGGCCAGGTTCACGGCTAGGCGGGCGTCGTCGAACTGGCCGTCCTGGTAGCGCACGCCGCCGCGCAGGCCTTCCGGGCGCAGGCTGGGCAGCTGCTGCAGGGTCTCGGCCTTGCTCAGGTGCACCGATGCGCCCAGGCTTAGGCGGCCGGCCAGCAGGTCGTACAGCTTCAGGCCGATGGTGTAGAACGGGCCGCCCCACCAGTTGTAATTGGGGATGATGAAGGCCCTATTGTGGCACAGATGCGGGGCGTTTTGCAGCAGCAGGCCGCGCTCGTGCAGTGCCTCTCGCACCAGCCCGACGTCGCCCTGCGCTAGGTAGCGCACGCCGCCGTGCACCAGCTTGGTACTGCGGCTGCTGGTGCCTTTGGCAAAGTCGGCCTGCTCCAGCAGCAGTGTTTTGTAGCCGCGGCTGATGCCGTCCAGTGCCACGCCCAGCCCCGTGGCCCCCCCGCCAATGACGATGAGGTCCCAAACGGGCACCGCGGTAAGCTGCTGCACCAGGGTTTCGCGGCGGTAGGGGTTAGTAGTGGCTGTTGAAAGCATAAATGGGTACTTGCTTAAAATCAGAACGTCATGCTGAGCGCAGTCGAAGCATCTCTACCGCTCCGTTGAACTACTACTGCAACGAAGCGGTAGAGATGCTTCGACTGCGCTCAGCATGACGTTCTTTTTGCTTACCGCTGCGCCGCCGTGGCTCCCCTCTCCGCGGGAGAGGGGCGGGGCCGTGCCCGGCAGGGGTGAAGTTACCGCAGCAGCCCGCCTACCTGCTCCACCAGCAGCGGCACGCTCAGGCCGCCCATCACCACCACCACTACCCAGCCGGCGGCCAGCATCCAGCGGGGGTGGCGGTAGCCGCGCATTAGGCGCGAGTTGGTGGCGGCAATGAGCACGATGGCCAGCGCGATGGGCAGTATCAGGCCGTTGATGAAGCCGGCGAAAACCAGCAGCTGCGTGGGTTTGCCCACCAGCACAAAAATGGCTGTCGACAGCACGATAAACACCGAAATACACAGCCGCTCATAGCGCGCAAACACGGGGTGAAAAGTCTTGAAAAACGACACCGATGTGTAGGCCGCGCCCACCACTGAGGAAATGGCCGCACTCCATAAAATCACCCCGAAAATGCGGAAGCCCACCTCGCCCGCGGCCGACCGAAACACGCTGGCCGCCGGGTTGTCGGGGTCCAGCACCGCGCCCTTGCTGAGCACGCCCACAATGGCCAGAAACAGCACAAACCGCATGATGGTGGAAATGACAATGCCACTGATGGCACTGCGCGTGACCACCCCCTGCTGGTCCGGGCCCTTGATGCCCGCATCGAGCAGCCGGTGCGCGCCCGAAAACGTGATGTAGCCGCCCACCGTGCCGCCCACAATGGTGACAATGGACGCCGCGCTAATCTGCACCGGCAGCAGCGTGTGGTGCAGCGCCTGCAATACCGGCGGGTGCGCGCTGAAGGCAATGATGAGCGTGAGTAAAATCTTGACCGTGCCCAAAATCTTGGTGAAGCCATCGAGCATCTTTCCAATTTCGCGCACCCAAAACAGCACCAGTGCCACCCCGCAGCTAATGAGCGCGCCCTGCTCGAACGACATGCCGGTAAGCACGTTCAGGCCCAGCCCACAGCCGGCGATGTTGCCGATGTTGAAGGCGAAGCCGCCCAAAATCACCATCGCGGCCAGGAAATACCCCAGGCCCGGTACCAGCCCGTTGGCTAGGTCCTGGGCGCGCAGCTCGCTCACCGTGAGAATGCGCCAGGTGTTGAGCTGGGCACCCACATCCAGCACCACCGATATCAAAATCACGAAGCCAAAGCTGGTGAGCAGCTGTTGGGTAAACACCGTGGTTTGGGTGAGAAACCCCGGCCCAATCGACGAATTGGCCATCAAAAACGCCGCCCCCAGGCTGGCCCCGCCAAACCAGCGGGCTTTCGGTAGCGGCCTCATGCGGCGGGGGCCGCCTGGCCGGCTTGCAGCGTCACGCTCGCATCGCGCAGCGCGGCGTTCAGGCGTTGGGCAAATTCCAGGGCGTGGGCACCGTCACCGTGAATGCAGACGGTATCGGCCCGAATGGCTACGTCGTGGCCTTGCTGGGCACGTACCTGGCCGGCCTGCACCATGCGCAGCACCTGCGCAATGGCCACCTCGGCATCGGCAATGAGGGCGTCGGGCTGGCGGCGCGGGGTGAGGGTGCCGTTGGCCTGGTAGGTGCGGTCGGCAAACACTTCGTGGGCGGTTTTCAGGCCCAGCTTCTCGCCGGCCTTGGTGAGCGCGCTGCCGGCCAGGCCGTAGAGCGTGAGCTCGGGCTGCACCCGGTACACGGCTTCGGCAATGGCCTCGGCTAGGGCGGCGTTGGTGGCGGCCATATTGTAGAGGGCGCCGTGGGGCTTGAGGTGGTGAAGCTGGCTACCCTCGGCTTTTGCCACCGCCGCCAGGGCACCGAGCTGATACACCGTCATAGCAAACGCTTCTTCGGCTGAAATATCCATATTTCGCCGGCCAAAACCCACCAAGTCCGGCAGGCCGGGGTGCGCGCCAATGGCCACGCCGTGGCGCAGGGCAGCGCGCACGGTGCGTTTCATCACGGCCGGGTCGCCGGCATGAAAGCCGCAGGCAATATTGGCCGAAGTCACGAAGGGTAGAATGGCCTCGTCGTGGCCCATATTCCAGGCGCCGAAACTCTCGCCCATGTCGCAGTTCAAATCAACAGTGAGGGGTACAGGCATAGGTTCAGTTTAACTTAGGGGAGAACGCAGGCTGAGGAGAAAGAACGTCATGCTGAGCGCAGCCGAAGCATCTCTACCGAAGTAGTAAATGGATTAGTTGCACGGTAGAGATGCTTCGGCTGCGCTCAGCATGACGGCGTGAAGCATTGGAATCATGTCAATGCCTTTAACCCAATGCCGCGCCGTAGCGCTCGCAGCTGCTGTTCCTGCGCAAGGTACAGCGCTTGTGCTTCGGCCAAAGACACTTCGGCAAACCGAAAGGACTGCCCCGGCGCCAGCTGCGCCAGCACCGAAAAATCGGCCGTGATGACCTGAGCAATGCGGGGGTAGCCGCCGGTGGTCTGGTGGTCGGCCAGCAGCACAATGGCTTGCCTGCCGGTCGGCACCTGCACCGTGCCGAATGCCACGGCGGTGGAAAGCAGCTCCACCGCGGTTTCACGCTCCAGTGCTGGACCTTGCAGCCGAAACCCCATCCGGTCGGCCTCAGTGGTTACGATGAAGGGTTGCTGCCAGAAATCCTGTTGGCTTTCAGTTGAAAATTGCCCGTACTCCGGCCCGCGAATGGCCCGGACGATGGGGTGCCGCGCCAGCTTCGGGCGCAGCTCGGGGCCGGGCATCCAGCGGGCTTGTGCCCAGTCCGCCGCCGCTCCTTCCAACTGCCGCCCAATATGCCGCCCAACTGTGCCGGGGCGGCCCACGGGCAGTACATCACCAGCCTGCAGGGCCCGTCCGTGCAGCCCGCCAAAGCCTGCCCGCAGGTACGTGGCCCGGCTGCCCAGCACCGGCGCCGTGGCCAGCCCGCCCGCCACCGCCAGGTAGGCCCGGCTGCCGGCCACGGGCGCCCCAAAGGCCAGCTCCGCACCCGCCGCCACCCAGGTGGCTCGGTGCAGGCGCACCGGCTGGTCGTTGAGGGTAGGCGAAAGGTTGGCGCCCGTGAGGGCAATGAGGTGGTCGGCTTCGAAGCGGATTTTGGGGCCCAGGAGGGTGATTTCGAGGCCGGCAGCATCTTCGGCATCACCCACCAGCAGGTTGGCCACGCGCAGGGCGGTGGCATCCATGGCACCGCTCACGATGATGCCGTCTTTCTGATAGCCGCACCGGCCGAGGTCTTGCACGGTGGTGAGCAGGCCAGGCCGCAGAATACTAAGACTCATGCTGCTGGAGCCGCTGGAATTCGGCGGCGCTGATGGGCACAAAGCGCAGGTGCTGGCCCGCCTGCAGCCGGCTGGGCTGGGCCCAGGCCGGGTTAAACAATCGCAACGGCGTGCGCCCGATGAGCTGCCAGCCGCCCGGCGTGGGCAGGGAGTAAATGCCCGTTTGCGGGCCGGCTATGCCCACCGCGCCGGCTGGCACCAGCGGACGGGGCTGCGCTTTGCGCGGCGTGGCCAGCCGCACATCCAGCCCACCCAAGTACGGGAAGCCGGGGGCGAAGCCAATCATGTGCACGAGGTAGTCGGGGGTGCTGTGCCGGGCAATGACTTCGGCGGCCCCAAGCTGGGTATGGCTGGCCACGAAATCCAAATCAGGGCCAAACGCGCCACCGTAGCACACCGGGATTTCCACGGCGGCGGTTTCGGTAGCCGCTTCGGCTGCGGCAGGCGCCGCGAGTAGCGTTCGCAGCTGGCCGGCTACCCGGCCGTAGGGAGCGTAATGGCCGTTTTCGCTGGCCAACCAGGGGTCGTAGTACACGGTGAGGGTGGTGAAAGCGGGCACCACCTCGCGCAGACCCACGCAAGGCTGCTGCGCCAGCCGGGCGCTGAACGCCGCGATGGCTGCGTGCGTGTTCGCGCTGATGCCGCCGCCAAAGTCGAGCACGATGGCGGCGTCGCCCAGCGGATAAAGTCGGACGGCCGGAGCAGCAGCAGATGGGACGGTGCTCACATGCTTGCGGTTACATTTGAAGTTCTCAGCACTGACTCGTTCTTGATGAATTTCAGCTTCCGTAAATATGGCAGGGCCGGCGCGTTTCTGCTGGTCGTGCTGGCCACTGCCTGCCAGCGCCAGCCCCTGTCCCGCACCACCATGCCACCCGCCGCCGTATCGGAGGCTGCCGCGCTGCCTGTCACCACCGGCGTTTCCGAAGCCCTGGCCGTGGCGCGCAAAAAGAACATCAGCCGCGTGGCCTACGACCTCAGTCTGACTATACCGGCTCAAAAAACCGAATCCATTGCCGTGGTGGAGCAGGTGGCGTTTACGCTGCGCGACCACCAGCAACCAGTGCAACTCGACTTTAAAGCCCCCAGCCAAAATCTGCAAAGCCTCACCGTGAACGGCCAGGCCGTGGCCATCGACCACCGCAACGAGCACCTCGTGCTGCCCGCCGCTGCCCTAAAGCCCGGCCGCAACATGGCCGAAATCCGCCTCACCGCCGGTGAGCAGTCGCTCAACCGTAACGCCGACTACCTCTACACGCTGCTCGTGCCCGACCGCGCCCGCACCGTTTTCCCGGTCTTCGACCAGCCCGATTTGAAGGCCACGTTCACGCTGGCCCTCACCGTGCCCCAGGGCTGGCAGGCCATGGCCAATGCGCCGCTGCGTGATTCGGCGAGCAGCGGCGGTACCACGCGTTATGCCTTCGTGGCTTCCGACAGCATCAGCACCTACCTGTTCTCATTTGCGGCGGGCAAGTTCACGCGCCTCACGCGGCAGCTGAATGGCCGCGCCATGACCTTGCTGCACCGCGAAACTGACTCCACCAAGCTGCACCTGAGCCTCGGCCCCATCTTCCAACTGCACGCCGATGCGCTGCAGTTTATGGAGCAATACACCGGCCTGCCGTATCCGTTTCAGAAGTTTGATTTCGTGTCGATTCCGGACTTTCAATATGGCGGCATGGAGCACGTGGGGGCCATTGATTATAAGGCCTCGACGCTGTTTCTGGACGAAGGCGCCACGCAGGACCAAGTGCTGGCCCGCTCCAGCCTGGTGGCCCACGAAACGGCCCACATGTGGTTCGGCGACCTCGTGACCATGCAGTGGTTCAACGACGTATGGATGAAGGAGGTGTTTGCCAATTTCATGGCCGATAAAATCACGCAGGTAGCCGTGAAAAACTCGAACTACGACCTCAAGTTCGTCATCGACCACTACCCCGCCGCCTACGGCATCGACCGCACCACCGGGGCCAATCCCATCCGTCAGCCCCTCGCCAACCTGCAGGACGCCGGCTCGCTCTACGGCAACATCATCTACCACAAAGCGCCCATTATGATGCGGCAGCTGGAGCGGCTGATGGGCCCTCCAGCCTTCCAGCAAGGCCTGCAGGAATACCTGCGGAAGTATGCCGGCGGCAACGCCACCTGGCCCAACCTCATCGACATTCTGGACGCCCGCACCCCCGCCGACCTCCAAGCCTGGAACCAGGTGTGGGTGAACCAGCCCGGCCGCCCGGTTTTCACCTACGACCTCCAAACGGCAGCCGGCAAAATCACCCAGCTCACCCTGGCCCAGCGCGCCGAAGACGGTTCCGAGCGCCTCTGGCCCCAGCTGTTTGAGGTGCTGCTGGTGTACCCAGGTGGCCGCACCAAAGAGCTGACCGTGAACATGACAGAGCGCACCGTGGCGCTGCCGCAGGCCGTGGGCCAGCCCGCTCCCAGCTACGTCGTCTTCAACTCCACGGGGCTGGGCTACGGCGTGTTCCCGGTGGCCCGGCAGCTGCCCGCGCAGCTGGCCACGCTGAAGAACCCGGTGGCCCGCGCCGCGGCCTACGTCAACCTCTACGAGAACATGCTCAACGGCCAGGTTATCGAGCCGCGGGAGCTGCTGGACGTGTACCGCCAGGCGCTCACCCGCGAGCCCGAGGAGCTGAACCTGAAGCTGCTCACGGGGCAGGCCAGTAGCATTTTTTGGCAGTTTCTCAGCCCCGCGCAACGGCTGGCCGTGGTTCCGGCGCTGGAGCGCGACGTGTGGGCGGCGATGCAGAAAAACCCATCGGCCAACTCCCGGAAGCCACTTTTTAAAACCTACCAGTCCATTGCCCTCACCCGTCCGGCGCAAACCCGGCTATTTGAAATCTGGCGGACGGAGAAAGCCCCTGCCGGCGTGAAGCTGACCGAGGACGACTACACCGCGCTGGCCCTGGCGCTGGCCGTGCGCGGCTATGCTGCGCCGCAACCCATCCTGCCGCAGCAGCTCGCCCGCATCAAAAACGTGGACCGCCGCCAGCGCCTGCAGTTCCTCATGCCGGCCCTCTCGCCCGATGCCCCCACGCGCGATGCCTTTTTTGCTTCGCTGAAAGACGACAAGAACCGCGAAAAAGAAGCTTGGGTCACGGCCGCGCTGGGCTACCTGCACCACCCGCTACGGCACGCTGCTTCCGAGAAATACCTGCCCGCCAGCCTGGAACTGCTGGAGGAAATCCAGCTCACTGGCGATATTTTCTTTCCGTATTCCTGGCTGCAAGCCACGTTGGGCAGCTACCAGACCGCCAGCGCCGCCAGCACCGTGCGGGCCTTCCTGCAAGCGCACCCCGACTACAATCCCAAGTTGCGCGCCAAAATGCTGCAGGCGGCCGACGACCTGCTTCGCGCCGAGAAGCTGGTGCGGTGAACCGCGCCAAGTCAGGGAACGGCACCAGCTTTGTACTCTATGCGTGGGCTGAAAGATTGTCAATTAGCTGAAAAAACGCCTTTGAGATGAGTTTACGAAACTCATCTCAAAGTAGCATTTCGTGAACTTTGATTCGTAGACGAGTTTCTATAAACACCCTCTGGACCGTAGGACCATTTTTCAGGCAAGTAAGGGCCCCCACTAAGCATTTCAGGAAATGGAGGGTAATTATGTCCTTTCGGCGCATTCCTTAGCCTTCTTCATGCCCCTTATTCGACTCTCGAGCCGCGTGACGCTGTTCTACAAATTGATTGTTCCTCTCGTCGGGCTCCTGGCGTTGGGAGTTTATGCCAGCGTTATTGTCGCCTATCAATGGCCGTGGGAATTGCATGGGGTACTACTGGGTGCTCTGGGGGCATTGCTCCTCCTGTTTACTGGCACGACCGCGCTGCCTATCCGGCACGTGGCGTACAACGAGGAGTTCATCCACATCCGGAATTATGGCGCCGCGCAGCTCTTTCCAGTACAGGAATACCGGCTCTTGGAACCTGCCTACTTCGTCATGATGCGTCTGCGCCTCGTCGACCGAAGTTTTCTGTTTTTGGGCAGTTTCCCTGGCTTGCTTGGAGGTGTCGTAAACGACTCGGGGAGCGTGCTCAATGGCTCCTTAGAACCGCCCTCCATCAACGTGGCGCGCCGAATATTACGAGCGGCGGCCCAGCAGGCGCGGCAATGAGCAGAGCTCAAAGGCACGCACCTGCTAGCTAATAATTTTAAGGCGTTCAACCAAACGGTGGTTTAAATAAATCCAAACGCCCGCATTCCACCCATCAACTTTCCCGCACGTACCGCTGCACCATCGGCAGCAACCGCGGCACCGCTCCTTCCACGTACGCCCGCTCGGCGGCGGTCCAATGGCGGGGGTGGCCGAATACGCAAGGCTGCAGAATGCCCCACAGCTGCCCGCCGTCGGTGACGTGGGCGTGCACCAGGGCCCGGTGGCCGAAGGTGCGGCGCTCAAACTCCTGGTTGAGCACCTCGGGGCCGGCCTCGGTCACGTCCTCAACAAAGACGGAGGGTGCGCAAGCCAATGCCGCCCGAAAGAGCGGGTCTTCCTGGGGCAACTCGCCGGTGTCGGCTTGCCAGTCGTGGCGCGGGTCGGGCACAGCCTCATCGAGGCGCCAGACCAGGGCGATGCGGCCGCGGCCCCGCTCCGGGTCGCGCACGTAGAGAAAGCAACGGTCGGCGCGCAGGTGCTGGCCCACCAGTTCGAGGGCGCGTTGCAGGGCTTCGGCGGGCGAGGTATCGGCCTGTAGAGCCAATTCAAGGTCGGATAGGGGCGTATTGGACATGGATTTTTTTTGGTGGGAGGCGTGAGTAGCGAGTCATAAAAACTGAGATGAGCAACAGGCCTACAATAAGTTGCCGTCTTACTACTTGCTACATGATTTTCACTGCTTACGAGGGTTATTGGTTGAAAAGCCGTCTGGGGATGGTAGCGCAAGCAACCATTGGGCTGGGGCGGCGGTCAACGGTGCAACGCCCCAGGCAGTACTTGGCGTTGGTTTCTACGTCAATTCTCTTTTTATGAAATTTCTCCTGGTTTTAACGGCTTTCCTGGGATGCCTGACGGGCTGCCAGAAAGATGATTCTGCCGCTCCCCGTATCGATGCTCCCTTCGACCAGCAGGTCACGCTGCGCCCGCAGCAAAGCGGCGCCTTTCCCAACCAGCGCAAGCCAGAGCTCACCATCACGGTCGATAAAATCAGCGACAGCCGCTGCCCCGAAGACGTCATGTGCGTTTGGGCCGGCGAAGTCGAAACGACACTCACGGTGCGCGACGAAAACGGTGCCGCGCAGGCGCTCACGCTGAAGCTGTCTACCCTCAGTCCCCGGCAGGACTCGGCCACGGTGCAGGCCAACGGGCGCCGGTATCTGGTGGTGCTCCACGCCGTGACGCCCTATCCGAAGGTTCGCCCCTCAACCCCTCCGCAGCCCACAAAAGCCGTGTTCAGCGTGAAGCGCCAGTAAAGAGGGCGCCTCATCACAACGGTTTCTCCAGCACCAGTAGCGTCAGGGGCTGCCGGGGGATGCCGTAGCGCGGGTCGGTAGGGAAGGGTTCGGTTTCGCCGGTGCGGCGGTAGCCCAGCCGCTCATAAAATGCAAGGAGCTCGGCCCGCACCGATATAACGGTCATTTTGCTCGTGGTGCAGCCGTGCTGCCGGCCGTAGTTTTCGGCGGCCCGAATCAGGAATTTGCCCACACCCTGGCCCTGGCCGGTGGGGGCCACGGCCAGCATGCCCAGGTACACCTGCTGGCCGCTGGGGTGGGCGTAGAAACTGCCAAGCAGCTCGTCGTTTTCATCCAGGCAAAGCAGCATGGTGGCATCGGGCACGGCCAGCATCTCCCGCATCCCGGCTTCGTCGATGCGCTGGCCGTCGAGCAGGTGGGCTTCGGTAGTCCAGCCCTGGCGGGAGGCATCGCCTCGGTAGGCACTGTTTACCAAGGCGGTGAGGCGCGGGGCGTCGGCGAGGGTAGCGGTGGCGAGGGTCATATGTAAAATTGTTCAGGTAGGCCGTCATGCTGAGCGCAGCCGAAGCATGACGGCCTTTTATTGTTTACTGATGCAGGTACCCGCTCAAATCCGACACGCTTGCGATGCCCAGCCGCTGCGCCTGTCGTTGGCGCATGAGCAGCGCGTAGGTATTGTTGAAGCCCAGCGGGGCCAGCCACTCCAGGTTGTAGCGGCGGCGAAACTCGGCGCGCACGTAACGCAGCACGGCATCGGGCTGCCCACTCAAGGAGTCAACTACGGCGGGCGTGGGCTGCAGCAGCACCAGCAGGCCGGTGCCGGTGTACTCGGGGTACATATCAATAGCGCCGTCGCGCAGGGCTTCGAAGCAAATGGTGGTGCCGCCAAGGCCGGTTTTGGTTTGAACGGCTAGGTCGGTGTTGCCGCGAATGAGGGCGGCGTACATCTCGGCCAGAATGTATTGCTCGGCAAAAATCTTGGAGCCCAGGCGCACCACGGGAGCGCCGGGCACCGCCGGCCGGGGCGCCCGCCACAGCCCGCGCCGGCGCAAAAACGCCTCGGCAATAACCTGGGGCGACTGGTGCAGGTAATCGGCGCGGTAGTTCAGGCTGGTCATCACCGAATCCGAAATCTGCCCATCGAGCAGGGCTAGTACGGGGGCTAGTTCCGGGTGCTGGCGCAGCAGCGCTGGCCGCACCACGGGCACGGCGTAGTAGGGCGGGAACACGCGGCGGTCGTCGTGCAGCACGCGCAAATTATAGGCTCGGATGCGGCCGTCGGTGGAGTACCCGTCGATGACGTCCACGTTGGCATTACGGGCAGCCTCATACACCAGTGCGGGCGCCAGCACCACGCTGGGCAGGCGCGTGAGGCCGTAGGTTTTGGTGAGGCTGGGCAGACCATCGGCCCGGCCCACAAACTCGGGGCTGAAGCCCGCCAGTAGCTTGCCGCTGGCGCGCGGCAGCAGGTAGAGCGCGCCCAGCAGCGGCAGCGCCACGAGCAGGCCCACGCCCACCCGGCCCAGGCGCCGGGCGCTCAGCCGCTGCACAGCGCCCAGCGCGGCGTCAAACGCCAGCGCCAGCCCGGCGGCGGGCAGGGCCCCGGCCAGAATCATGGCCGGGTTGTTCAGCGCAATGCCCCCAAAAATGAATTCGCCCAGCCCGCCCGCCGCCACGTAGGCCGCCAGCGTAGCCACGCCCACGTTGATGACCGTGGCCGTGCGGATGCCGGCCATGAGCACCGGCAGCGCCAGCGGCAGCTCTACGCGGCGCAGCACCTGCCCATCGGTGAGCCCCAGGCCACGGGCCGCTTCCACCACCGCCGGCGCCACGCCCTGAATACCGGCCAGCGTGTTGCGAATAATGGGCAGCAGCGAATACAGGAACAAGGCAAAAATGGCCGGCTTCGGCCCAATGCCCAGCAGCGGAATGAGAAAGCCGAGCAGCGCGATGCTGGGCACGGTTTGGAGCACGCCGGCCAGACCCAGCACTACGGGGGCCCAGCGCGGCCGGCGCGACAGCCACAGTCCCACGGGCACGCCCAGCAGCACCGCCAGCAGCAGCGAAACCGCCGTGAGCCCAATGTGCTGCAGGGTTTGCTCGCCGAGCTTACCGGCCTGCTCGCGCCAGAAGGTGAGCAGCGCGCCTAGCGTTTCCATGCGTCCTCCTCTCGTTGCAGGGCCTGTCCAAAAGCAGCCATGAGCTCCGCTACTGTAAATGAAAATGCTGGCGCCGTGTCGGTGCTGGTCAGGGCTTCCAATGCTTCGTTCACAGTGGTTTGGGTAGCAAAATTGTCGGAATCACGGCGGCTGGCATCAGCCGCATTCGAATGCCGCATTTCACTAAAAACGTCTTCCAGCGTGAGGGTGCGCAGCTGCAGCGCCAGCCGCTCGGCGGCGAAGAAGCGGCGCACGAAATCGTTGGCCGGCCGGAAGAGCAGCTCGCGCGGGGTGCCCAGCTGCTGGGTTTGGCCGGCGTCGAGCAGCAGAATCCGGTCGGCCAGCTCGAAAGCTTCGGTTACATCATGGGTTACCAACACTATGGTTTTACTGCGCAGCTCCTCCAGCTCCCGGAACTCGCGCCGGATGCTGGCGCGGGTCAGCGGGTCGAGGGCGCCGAAGGGCTCATCGAGCAGGATGATGGGCGGGTCGGCGGCCAGGGCGCGGGCCAGGCCCACGCGCTGCTGCTGCCCACCCGAAAGCTGGTGCGGCAGTTGCCCGGCGTAGCGGGCGGGCGGCAGGTGCAGGCGGGTGAGCAGCGCCGCAGTGCGGTCGGCAATGGCGGCGGGCGCGTGGCCCAGCAGGCGCGGCACCACCGCTATGTTTTCGGCCACGGTGTAGTGCGGCAGCAGTCCCACCTGCTGAATAACGTAGCCGATGCCGCGCCGCAGGAGTTCGGGCCGCTGCGCGAGGATGTCCCGGCCGTTGATTTCTACCGTGCCGCCGTCGGGCTCAATCAGCCGGTTGAGCATTTTGAGCAACGTGGTCTTGCCGCAGCCGCTGGGGCCCAGCAGTACCAGCGTTTCGCCAGCCGCCAGCTCAAAGGATACGTCCTGCACCACCGCGTGCGCCCCAAAGCGCTTGCTGAGGTGGGAAACGCGAACGACGGGCGGCTGATTAGTGGGCATGGGGCAGGAGGGAGGCAAGGTAAACCCGGCGGGCTGATTTGGGTTTAGCTGCCACGGTTTACCCGTGGTTTTTCGCCGCGTAACTTGGCCACATCATTCCCATCTCACTCCTCGCTCATGTTCTATAAATACTTGCTTTCGTTCCTGCTGCTTTTCTCGCTGCGCCTGCCCGTTGCGGCGCAGATGTACTCCAGCACCGACCCATTTGCCCACACGTTCAGCATTGTGGCGCGTGACCCGGCGACTGGCGAAATGGCCGTGGCCGTGCAAAGCCACTGGTTTTCGGTGGGCACCTCGGTGAGTTGGGGCGAGGCCGGGGTGGGCGTGGTGGCCACGCAGTCGTTCACCAACAAGTCCTTCGGCCTGCGCGGGCTGGCCTTGCTCAAAAGCGGCAAATCGGCCCAGCAGGCGCTCGATGAATTATTATCTAACGACGAAGGCCGCGACGTGCGCCAGGTTGCCATTCTTGACAACCAGGGCCGCGTGGCCACCCACACCGGCAAAAAGTGCGTGGACATGGCCGGCCACCAGCAGGGTGCCCAGTTCTCGGTGCAGGCCAACATGATGCTCTCAGATAAAGTGTGGCCCGCCATGGCCAAAGCCTACGAGCAAAGTGCCAAGCTGCCCCTGGCCGAGCGGGTGCTGGCCGCCCTCGACGCGGCCGAAGCCGTAGGAGGCGACATCCGCGGCCGGCAATCCGCCGCGCTGCTGGTGGTGCGCGGTACCGTCACCGAAGGCCCCTGGGCCGACCGCCTCGTAGACCTGTGCGTGGACGACAGCGCTGCCCCGCTCCCCGAGCTGCGCCGCCTCCTGAGCCTGCACCGCGCCTACGAGCACATGAACGCCGGCGACCTGGCCGTGGAGAAAAACGACATGCCCGCCGCCATCCGCGAGTATGAGGCCGCCGAAAAGATGTTTCCCAAAAACCTGGAAATGAAGTACTGGCATGCCATCACGCTGGCTAATAAGCAGCAGGTGCCCGCCGCCCTGGCCCTGCTACGCCCCATTTTCCGGCAAGAGCCCAATTGGCGCGTCCTCACCGAGCGCCTGCCCAAAGTGGGCCTACTCACCGTAACCCCCGCCGAGCTAAAGCAGATTCTGGCGCTGAAATAATCAGGTTGACCGTCATGTCGAGCGCAGCCGAGACATCTCGCGTGCAGCAGTAATCAATACGTGAGAACGATGCGAGCGAGATGTCTCGGCTGCGCTCGACATGACGTTCTTTATCGTCTCCTGTTTCTTACTATGAAAGCGATTTCTCTGAAAACAGCCCTCATTGGCCTGTTTTTGACCAGCAACGCCCATGCGCAGGCCCCGCTCATCGTGCCCAAACCGGTAGCAGCGGCACTGGCCCAGGTGCAGCCCGAAGCCATCAAAGCCCACATTGCCTACCTGGCCGATGACAAGCTGCAGGGCCGCCAGGCCGGTACGCCCGGCTACCAAATGGCCGTGGACTACGTGACCAAGCAGCTCAAAAGCCTGGGCGTGCAGCCCGCCGGCGAGGCCGGTACCTACATTCAGAAGGTCCGCCTGCGCAGGGCCTTCCTCCAGCCCGGCGCCACGTTTGCGGCTACGGGCGTACAAGGTGCCATGCCCCTCACCGCCGGCCAGGACTACATTGTGTACCCCAGCCCGGAGCTGCCCGCCACCAGCGTGCAGAATGCGCCACTGGCCTTTGCCGGCTTCGGCATTAGCGCGCCCGAGCTGGGCTACGACGACTACGCCGGCCTCGACGTGAAGGGCAAAGTGGTGGTGATAGTGCGCGGCGCGCCCGGCACGTTTGCCTCCACGGTGGCCGCGGCCAGCCAGGATTTGTCGGGCATTCTGCAGGCGGCGGCCCGGCACGGCGCCGTGGGGCTAGTGGTGGCCTCAACCCGCGCCGGCAACCTGCCCGACCTGAAGCGCGGCACCTACAGCGTGCTCGGGCCCAACGGTAAGGTGGCTGCCTCGCGCACCTTTGCTGTGGGCAGCCAGCAGCAACTCTACGCGGCCGTGAACGCCGCCACCTTCCAGCGCCTCATGCAAACCGCTGGGTTGGACACGGCCCGGGTATTCGACTCCATCAAGAGCGGCAAGCCGGCTTCGGCCCCGCTGAAAACCTCCGTGAGTGCCAGCGCTGCTTCCACTTATCAGGACGTAGAGAGCTACAATGTGGTGGGCAAATTCACCGGCTCCGACGCCAAATTGCGCAATGAGTACGTGGTGCATTCGGCCCACCTCGACCACCTGGGCATCACCGCGCCGGTGCGGGGCGACTCCATCAACAACGGCGCGCACGACAACGCCTCGGGCGTGGCCTGCGTGCTCGAAATCGCCAAAATCTACTCCAAGCTCAAGGAAAAGCCCAAGCGCAGCATGCTCTTCGTGCTGATGACCGGCGAGGAACTGGGTTTGCTGGGCTCGGCCGCCTTCGCTGCCAACCCCACCGTGCCCCAAGCCAGCATCGTGGCCGACGTGAACATGGACATGCCCACTATTATCGCGCCGCTGCTGTCGGTGGTGGCGCTGGGCGGGCAGCATTCCAGCCTGCTGCAGCCGGTGACGAAGGCCGCTGCCTACATGGGCATTGCCCTGGAGCAGGACCCCGAGCCAGAGCAGAACCGCTTCATTCGCAGCGACCAGTACAGCTTCGTGACGGCCGGCATCCCCGCCCTGCACCTCAAATACGGCAACAAAACCGCCGACGGCAAAAACAACCTCAATGAGACCGTGCAGAAATGGCGCGCCGTGACCTACCACAAGCCCCAGGACGACATCAACGGTGTTTTCGACTTTGAAGCCGGCAAGAAATACGTGCAGCTCTGCTTTCTCATCGGCTACCAAGTGGCGCAGAACCCGCAGCGGCCCACCTGGAACAAGGGCGACTTTTTTGGCGCGCGGTACGGCAGCCGATAGGGCTGATAAAGGCCATGCCAAAGAAGTATAAAGCCCGTCACACTCTACCCTACTATTTTAGGGATTTGATAATAAGTAAGTTGCCGAATAAACCAGTCTAGCAGGGCCATGATTTTACGGGCCACCGGCTCTTGTGGCTGGGCGTGGGGCCGCGTGAGCTGGCGCAACAGATTCAGTCCGTAGCGGCTCAGGCTTGTGGCCCGGCAGCCGTGATTTTTGCGTGGAATGGCCTTGATTTTGCCGTGGGCCATCGTGCCCACGCCCAGACATAGCGCGTAGGCCAGGCTGACCAGAGCCACGAGCTTGCGCAGCTTCTGGTGGCAGCATAAGTGGGTGGCTTCCAGGTTAAAGCCGCGTCCTTTCAGGTTCTGAAAGCACTGCTCAATCGTCCAGCGGCTGGCGTAGAGGCCGCCCAGGTTGCGCAAGCCGGGCGCGGCGAAGAGAAACAGAAACTCCGTGTCGGCCAGCCGCTTGACCCAGACCTGTCCCCAGACCCCAGCCACTTGGCAATGCAGAAAATGCCGCTGCTGCCCTACGGCAAGGCCCAGGGCCGTGACGGCCTGCCGTCGGCCACTAGCAAAGGTGATTTGGTGGTGCTTGGGCAGGCGCATTACAAAAGGCAATTTATTCTTCCGTAGCCAGTTAAGCCAGACATGGCCCACAAACTCCCGGTCCCCCACCACCAGCCCGATGCGGTCGCGGCCCAGCACCTGTACGCAGATTTTGAGCAGGGCAATACGGTCGGCCGCACTGGAGTTCCCGCTGCGGTTGTCGAGCAGTTCCCAATAGAGCGGCAGTTGAAAGTCGCCTCGGCCTACGGTCACGAGCAGGATATTGACCTGGCAGCGGCCGAAGTCCCATTCGGTGCGGTCCAGGCACAGGCGCAGTTTGCCCGTGGCGGGCAGCAAGCGCAGCAGCAGGTGGGCCAGCACCAGATAATTCAGGTCCACCTGCCGAAAAAAGTCCTGAATGCGGGTTTCATTCGAAGCGATTTTCACCGCGTCATTCAGGTGCTGGGCTACCTCGCAAAATTGGACGTTGCGGCTTTTGAGCAGGGCGATAACAAACTGGCTGACAAACTTTTGCCGGGACAGATGGGGCACTAGCTGGACGCGACGCAAAAGCGTCGTAATTTTGGCAATGAGGCTTGGCTTCACGGGGCAGGACGGACAATGGTGTGTAGGAACCCCAAAGGTCGGACTGCCCCGTTTTTATGCCCTAAAGTTTAGTAGGGTAGAGTG
>NZ_JNLX01000073.1 GCF_000715495.1 Hymenobacter sp. IS2118
CCCGCCGCGCTGGCCCCGGCCGATGCCAGCGCCCCGCTGCCGCCCGCCCGCCTCGGGGCCCAGCAGGCGCAATGGGCGCTGCTGCTCAGCCAGGCTCGCCAGGAGCTGCTCGGCACCAGCGGCGCAGCCCCCACCCTACTGGCCCAGGCCCGTCTGGCCGGCCTGCACGCCGAAGCCGCCGTGCTGGCCGCCGCCCTCGAAGAGCAGGAGCCATCCGGCCCGGAAATTCGGCGGGGGCAATAGCACGAAATAGCAGTCTGGTTGCTGGCCGCAGTTACGCGCTACGCGCCGCACTGCGGCCAGCGGTTCTGGTAGCGCAAACTTTCGCCCCTATATACTCACCACCACCTCCAGCCGCAGCCGCAGCGTAACGGCCAATCCGCGGCCCGCGTGGTGGCCCGCAGCCAAAGCGGACCCGCCGCCCCCGCCGGACGAATAGCCCCCGCAACCTGGAGCAACGAGGAGGCCCGGTAGGGGCTGGCGGGGCTCCCAGTTGCTCCAAGTTTACGAAACTCATCAACTACTGAGGTTTCTTAAACTTTAATTGGTAGACGAGTTTCTTAAACTTGGCTCCGGCAAAGAAGGCGGTTCCAAGCCCCATGGCACTTGCTGGCTGTTTGGTTTAACAGTTCACCAAGAGGAGGGATTACCTAGCCGATGTCGAACAGCTGCAGGAAAACTATTCTTGCGCGAAGTAAATGGTGAGTACGGCTACGGCCATCAAGGCGACCATGGCGCGCTGTACCCGCTTTTGCTGCTGGAAATAAGCGGCGACGTAGGCGTTGTAGAACGGATTGGCGGTCGCCATCACCCAGTCCTGGTCGGGTATCTCGGCCGTCGAGAGTTCCTCCTGCCACCGCTCAAACGGGTCCTGCAAACTCGGGTTTACGAAACGCTGGCCCAGAAAACCCGACCCCGGGGGGAAATGCACCCGCGCGTAGGGCAAATCGGCTTCCTGCCCCGCCCGCAGCAACTGGTTGTACAGCCGGATGGTGTGGATGAACTTTTGTCTGCGGGCGTTTGAGCGCAGCTGCAACCAGAGCATGACCCATATGGCGGCAATTCCTATGACGACTAAGATTTTCCTCAAAAAGATGCAGCGGCTACCAGTGAGCTGGTAAAGATAAGAGACAGCCCAGGTGCTCGTTCACAAAAACGGTCGGAAGGTAAACGCGCTCTGTTTGGTGGAAGGAGCGAAACGGCAGCCTTAGGGGTCGTCCCGCTGGAAATCCAACACGCCTTGCTTGGCGCTGATGTCCATCCGGGTCTTGGTCAGAGTATGCACGCGCCATGCGAAGGGCATCAGCTTGGCACTGGTCAAGCGCAAGCTATCGTGGGCGACGACCAGGGCGAAGCGGTGGGGGACCGTAAACACCTCCATGTCCAGCACCGCCGTCGAGCCCCGGATGTGCAGCGTTATGGGTCCCCCGGGGTCGTTGGCCACCCACCGGCCCTGTAGGTTGGCCACGGTCACCGTGCGGTTCGACAACCGCACCAAGCCGTAAAGAGTGGACAGCCCCACCACGGTGACCAAGGCCAATGCGTATGCGCCAAACCGCAGGGAACGGCGGGCCAGCAGCCGCAGGGCAGCGAACCCAGCGAACATCCCCAGCGCCCCGCCAAACACGCTGCCAAAGAAGCCAAAGACCTCCTTTCCGGCGAATAAGCAGCACATGGCCACCATCGAAAACACCGCGTAGGCCACGTAATCTTTCCTGCTCATCAGGGACAAATTAAACGCTTCAACAACGTTCAGCCATACGGTCGAGCCGTAAACGCACCCCGTTCAGCAGAAGGAGCTAGATACTGGACTGCGCATGCCGCGAGCAGCCCCCCCGGCGGGGCTTACTTCCGGTTGCGGGCGACGTAGGCCTCGGTTGACTTAAGCAGGGCCTTTTGCGCATTATCGATTTTGTCGAGACTGCCGATGCGGGCGTAATAGCGCTCGACGCCTTGCGTCACCGCGCGCAGGCTGGCCTGCACTTCGTCGCGCAGCTTTTTGGGGTTGTCGGCCAGTTCCGGGTTGGCAGCTGCCGACGTGGTGAGGCCGCCGAAGGCGTGGACGGCCTTCGCCAGCTCCTGCCCCGCCAGTAGCTTCTCGCCCAGCGCCGCCTCCTCAACCAGTTGGGTGGCCACCTGCTGGTCGAACGTGTGCGCAGCCAAGCCGCTCAGCACGCGGCTCAAGGAAAGCGGTGCAGGCATGGCCGGGGGCGACGCCAAGTCGAAGCCGAGCAGGTCCGCCGTGCGCACGCGCAGCGTGTCGCCGTACGCTTTCAGGATGCTGGGCAGCTGGGCGGCGTCCTGCTTTTTCCACCACCCTTTCTCCGCCAGGTTCCCATGCAGGCGCCGCAGCTCGCGCTGGGCGGCGGGCGAAAACTGCTGGGTCTGCCGGGCGCGGGCGACCTGGCCAGGCAGGAACACGTCGTGGTAGTTTTTCACGGCCAGTACGGTGAGTTTCCTGGCGTCTTTTTGCTGCTGGGCCGCCGCGAGCTCCGGCGTCGCCGCGGGGTGTTCCTCCCGCTGGCGCTGCTGCTGTTGCGCCAGTTGCGCGAGCTTCTCGGTGGCCTGTTGCTCGGCCAGCTGCTGCTGCTCCGGCGTGAGCGCCCCTGCCCCCCGCTGGGCGCCGTTTCGTTCCAACGAGCGCTGCGTAAACTGCCGCTGCTGGTCCATTTGCCGCTGGTTCATCGACCGGTTGAAGTCCTGCTGGGATTGCCGAATCTGCTGCACTTGCATGCCGGGGCTGCGGTACTGGGCCAAAGCAGGCAGCGGCAGGCAGAGAAAAAGGAGTAGGGAGTGTTTCAAAAGACCAGAAATAAAGGTGGATAAAGGGGAAGCAGGATATTCAAATGGCAAGTACTGAAATAATACCCAAAGCTCGCAGCGCGTTCTTCTTCACGCGCTTACTGGGGTTAGGGTGCGGGGGGTGAAAACAGGGCGGGCACTCATCGCCGAGCAGCGGTAGGATGCGGTTCAGCGGCTCGATAAATAGTCTATGCAAACGGTACAATTCGTAGTCTACCAACTTTTCGCAAGTTAGTGCGCTTAACAAAACCATACCCACCAAAAAAGCCCCATCAGTCAGCAACTGGCGAGGCTCCTTGTTTCTCCCGCAACTTAGGCGGCGGGCTCGCCAGCCGAAACACCAACCGGAACGCCCGCACCGTCCAAAAACGTTGTGCGTTTCAACTTCCAACCAAAAACCTGCCCCGCGTGCTATCATCCACCTTCCTGGCTGTTCCAAAATTCCGTATCATCTGGCTGTTTGTAGCCCTGCTGGGGGCTCCGGCCTGCAACAGCACCACGCCGGAGCCCGCCCCAGTGGCGCCCGAAGCTCCCGTTGCTACCGAAACCGTACTCACCGGCAGCACGTTGCTGGCCGAAGTGAGTGCCGCCGACCTGGCCGGCCGGGTGCAAGGCGTGCCGCTGGCGGGCAGTCTGGTGCGCTACCCCATCAAAGCCTACCGCCTCACCTACCGCACCCGCACGCCGGAAGGCACCGAAACCACGGCTTCGGGCGCGGTGCTGGTGCCCGTGGCTACGACGGCACTGCCGGTGCTCAGCTACCAGCACGGCACGCTGACGCCCAGCAGCGAAACCCAGGCGCCCTCCTACTATGCCACGGGCAGCGACGTGTGGTCGGTGGTATCGGTGCTGGCTTCCACGGGCTACGTGGTGTCGGCGCCCGACTACCTGGGCTACGGCGCCTCTAAGGCCCTGCCCCACCCCTACGAGCACGCCGCCTCGCTGGCCTCGGCCTCGGCCGACATGCTGCGGGCCACCCGTGAGTTTTGCGAGCGGGAGAAAATAACCGTCAACCAGAAGAATTTTCTGCTGGGCTACTCCGAGGGCGGATACGCCACCATGGCCCTCCACAAGCTGCTGGAAGAGAAATACGCCACGGCCCTGCCGGTCACGGCCAGCGCGCCCGGCGCGGGCGCCTACCACAAAAGCGCCTTTGCCCGCTACATTCTGGGCGCCACCCAGCCGCTCAGCTTCCTCAGCTCCTACGTGTGGGTGCTGCGCACCTACGACCGCATCTACGCCCTCAACCGGCCGTTTTCCTTCTACTATCAAGCGCCCTACGCTGTGCAGTTGCAGGCCGACCCGTTTAGCTCCGTGCCCAGCCAGCAGGCGCAGTTATTCGCCCCCGCTTTCCGCGAAGCCGTGCTGAACAACAGCGACGCGCCCCTGGCCGCCGCGCTGGCCAACAACGATATCTACGACTGGAAGCCGCGCGCCCCGCTGGCCCTGTTCCACGGCACCGCCGACGACTACGTGCCCTTCTTCAACTCGCAGGATGCCTACGATGCCATGCAAAAGCGCGGCGCCACTCAGGTGCAGCTGCGCCCCATTCCGGGCGGCAACCACTACACCTCGGCCGTGACCTACACGCTGGGCGCGTACGCATTTATCAGCCAGTATTGAGGCTGACCCTACGTAGCTCAGGCGCAAACCCCACCCCTAACCCCTCCCCTCCGGGAGAGGGGAACCAGTTTTTAGTCCAGGACTTACGCCCTCAGCCGCTGGCGCGCGTCTCTGACGCGTGGCTTGCTGGCTTGGCGTTTCCAAACGTCTCCGTCTGGTCCGTTCGCCCCGTCTGGTCTCTTTGGCCCCGCGCGTCAGAAACGCGAAGCCAGTAGGCAACTATAAGCGGTAAATCAAAAAATGCGCTCAGGCAATTCAATTTGTTGAACCGACTGCTGCCTTAAATACTGATTTAACGGCCATTTAAGCCCCGAGAAACAGCCACTAAATGCCCTGCATATTATTGAATTTTATTCATACGCAGGGGTGCCCGTTGTACGGGCAAAAAGCTAAAAAGAAGACCGTCCCACGATTGTAGGACGGTCTTTTCCAAGCCGCTTAGGTAAGACCATTCCGGGCCACCAGACTTCAACAAGAAACCGGCTTGTAGCAACAACGTCCCTCCTTGCAGCCAGCCGAAGCCAACTCCGCATTGATAGCACCTATTCGGGCTGTTGCTGTGCCGGTAAAGATACGGCAGGCATACTACTTCGCTTGCGACGGGCATCATAAGCCCCGTATACAATACTTTCAATGGTGGAGGGTTGCAGGTCGTACTTCTCGCTCAACTCGGCAATCAGGTGCTCTTTCAGAAACAGTTTCTTCGCTACTAAGGCTGCATAATCGGCTTTGATTTTCGCCTCTTTGGCTGCTTGTCTTTCTGGGTTACGCATGTGCCACACCGACTACGTTAACCCGTCCAGGGCCGCTTGTGAGCCCAGCGTTATTTCTTGCTGGTAACCGTCACTGGCGAAGGTTTTGGTTACCGCATCAATGAAGAAATCCCCGTCCCGTTCCGGGTACTGCAACGACGTAAGCCGGGCCACTTGCCCATGCCGCATGGACGGCGCGCCGTAGGTCGTAAACGAACCCTTATAGCCCTCTACTTTCGTTTTTCGGAGGTCTGCTAAGGCAAAAGTGCGCAGCGCCTCTTCGGAATGCACGTTGTAGTATAGCAATGCCCGCCGTTCCGCGTCCAGCGCTGTTACGTCGCCCACCGTCACCTTCAAATCCTTGCCTTTGGATTCGCGGCTAGTGGCCTCCACAATCACGCGCAAGTTGCTGGCGCGGCGGTACTCTAGCCCATCGGTGAGTACGTCCCGCTCCAAGCTGAACGCCGTGGGCTCCTTCGGGCGGGGCTCGTGGTACACTTTGCCACAAAACAGCGTGCCGTCCCGGAAATAGCTCACGAATCCGTACTGTTCGCGCAGTTTTTGCAACACTTTGGCAACGGTCACATTGGCGGCCCGGAATTGCCCCAGACTTACATCGGCTGCGTCGATAACCGTCCCTTTCGGGCAGATGTCGTGCAGGAGCTGGCGCAAGGTGACGCCCGCGTAACTGCATTTGACGGGGTGCCGCTTGAGCAGGTACATGGCATCCTCACAGGTGAGCGTCACGGGGTAGCCCGGCTTCACATCGGCAATGTAGCCCGTGAATTCGCGCACCACATTCAAATTATAACCCAAGTCAATCGTTAGGGCATCGCCGCGTTGCAGCCAGTCCTTCACCAGAATTTTTTGGTTGTGGAACAGCAGCCGGGTGGGCAGTTCCACGGTGGCCGCGTTGGTCAGATTGCGCCAGCTACTGGACAGCTTCACGGAGAGCACCTGGCGCAGCTCAAAGGCCGGACGGGGGGGAGCATCGGAACGGGAGGCTTCGGGGAAGACCAGGCGGCACGCACAGAGTAAGAGCATCGGACTAACGAATTCGGTTGGATAAAATGGCCAGTTCAACGGCCTCATCGCTGCTGCACTGCATTTGAAACGGCACGACATTAGGCATCCCGGCCACCTTGCCCAAGTTCAGGTTTTCAATCACTAGCCGGTCAATGCCCAGGAGCCCAAACATCTCCCCACTTACCCTAATGCTGTCCGCCAGGCGGCTCCACTCCAACAGGGCACGCACCTGTTCTTCGGGAAACACGTTGGGCAGCCGGTGAAGAATCAGACCCCGAATCGTAATATCCCAGTCCTCCAAGCTCCACATTTCCTTAACGGTGCCCACCGACCCGCTTGGGCTGCTTTTGGTCAGGTTTTTCGCCTGGCGAAATTCCGCCGTGGCCGAATGCGGCAACAGCCAGTCACCCATTGGCTTGGTCAGTACCTGTCCTTGCTTAAGGCCCGTGCCCAGGAAATTATAGGTCCCTCGTCGGAAGGTAATGGCCTGAAAAACGGGTGACCCGTACCAGCTTGGTACGTCGCCCTGCACTACCAATTTGGCTTCGATGCCGGCGAAATTGAGCTGCGCAGGCGACGGAGCTTCCATAGGAATGCGGAAGGCATCGCCCAGCGCCGTATCCAGCTGCCCCAGGGCCACATCGCGCACGCCATCCAAACGGGTGAGCACTCGGGACGCCAAGTCGGGAAATGCTTGGCGATAGAGGTTGTTCAGGTCGTAATTCAACTCAGCCATTAGTTTCCGTTGCTTAAAATGATTTCTGCATCCCGTGTGGCCCCGACGATTACTGCCGCTACCTGGTTGCCTATGTCTTTCATGTTTTGCGCCGTGGCGCCGTACACTTTTGGATTTACCTCAATTTTGTCAATGCGCAGATTGACGATGCGGGCCTTGCTATTGTCGCCTTCGAGGTTGGTTCCTTTGTTGCGGGCGTTCAGGCCCGCCAGCGGGCTTTGCGGCGGCGGGCTGTTCTTTTTGCCGGCCCCGCCGCCCGCCCCGAACGGCAGCAGGTAGGGCGCGGCAGCAACGTAGCCGAAACCCATCATTTTGGCAAAGTCTTGCCCCTTGCCCGCATCGTAGCTTTTTTCCGATGCTTCGGCCCGCAACTGGCTGCGAAAATCGGTGAAGCGCTGGGCAGCCTGTTTAAAATGCCCTTCCGAAGCGTCGTCAATCGCACTCAGCAGCACGTCAATGCCCCGGTATAAGTCGTTCAAAAACGATTTGAGCGAGGGCATGAAGTCGCCCGCGTCCCCAAACAGGGCCTGCATCAAGGACCCCGTGCTGCCGCCCGTCAGGCCGCTGATGCTGTCGAGCACGTTGTACACGCCCTTCACCGCCGACCACGCCAGGCGCACGGGCGCGGCCCATGCTTTGAAGTAGTTGCCAATCAGCTCGCTGTTGTTCTTGATTTTTTCTACCCAGCCCAGGCCCATTTCCAGGGCCTTGTTCGCGTAGGGCAGCAGCTTGTACCCGATGTCGGTCATGATTTTGCGGTACTGCTGTTGGTAGAGCGTCAGCTTATCGGCCGGGCTCAGGCTGCGTTGGTAGGCTTCGGCCATCTCGCCCGCGCTGTTGGTGGTGCCGCCCACGAATTCTTTCAGTTGGCCGGCATTTTGCGCCAGGATGGAGAACGAGGCGGCGGCTTGCGTGTCCAGCCCCAGGCCCGCCAGGAAGGCTTGCCGCTGTTGGTCGTTCAGCCCCGTGGTTTTCTTGCTCAAGTCGCCCACGATGTCCACTAGGGTGCGCATTTTGTGCTGTTGGTCGAAAATGGCAATGCCGCTCCGCTCAAAGCCCTTCACCGATTTTGAGCCGTAAATCACGTCCGTCTTGCTCAGGGCCGTCATGGCGTTTTCCAGCAGCATCGCGGCTTGTTCGGCCTTCTGGCCTTTGCCCGTCATCAAGGCGAAAGCCCCGGCCACTTCTTGGTACTTGATGCCCGCGTTGTTGGCCAGCGGAATGATTTTGGGCAGGTACTGGGCAAAGTCCTTGAACTCGCCTTTGCCCAGGCGCACGGCGGCAAACATCGTGTCGAGGGCTTCGGTGGGCGTGGCCTTACCCACCGCGCCCAGCACGTTGGTTACCGAATCGGCAATGGTGCGGATGTCGGTGAAGCCGGCCTGGCTGGCTTGCAGGGCCGGGCCGAAAATGTCGAGGGCTTTTTTGGAGTCGCCCACCGCCGAAATGATTTGGTTGTAGGCGGCGGGAATCTCTTGCAGCGGCACGGTGGAGCCCGCGCCCATCGTCAGCAGTTGGTTGCGCAGGGCGTCCAGCTCGGGCCGGCCCAACCGGGCCGTGGTGTTGATTTGGGCCATGCCCTTTTCAAAGTCCATCGCCATGCCCGTGGCTTTACCGGCCACGGCCACCACGGCGCCGATGCTGGTCGCAATCGCTACGTAGGGGTTGCTCACCAGGCCGATAACCTGGTTGAGGCCGGGCACTTCGCTGGCAGCTGCCATGAGGCCGCTTTTCACCCCGGCCAGCCCGCCTTTCAGGCCGGTGAACGCCCCGCCTCCCACCTTGCCGGCGTGGTTAGCGGCCCCGGTCAGCTCGTTAAGTTTTTTGGTGGTGGTGCCCGTGATGTCGGCCACGCCTTTCAGCGGGCCGCTCACCAGGTCCACCAGCTTCATGATGAAGGCGGCTTCTTTGTCGTTGCTCATAACCCCGGTTATTCACTTTCAGTAAACAGTTCGCTCAGCACCTGGCGCAAGGCCCCGATGTAGAGGGCGCGCTTGTGTTCGTGCACAAATTCGTAATCGGCCCACAGTTGCCAGTAGGCGGCGTCGTCCAGCGTGGCGGGGTCCACCCCGTAATGAAAACGAAGGAGCACGTCCACCTTGCGGCGGTCCTGTGCTCCTTCGGTCAAATCAATCCGGCTGGCAACTTGAAGCTCACTTAAAGCTTTTTTTTAGCTTCAATCAAGTTCGTCACGTCGCGCAGCAGGCCGAAGTACAGGGCGTCATCTTCGTCCAGCTGGTCCACGTCGCCCGCCAGCACGCCCGTGTTAATCATCAAATCGTTGCCGTTGCCGCGGCTTCGCTCCCGCGTTTCTTCAATGGCTTCGATTTGCAAGCGGTTGGGCTTGGCCACATAGAACGTAGCGGGCCTGTCCTTGCTGCGCTTGGACTCGTAGCGGAACACCTCCACCTTTTCGCGGCTGGGGTTCTTGCTCTCGAAATCGGTGATTTCGGCGGGCGAAAATTCGGCGGGCTTGTCTTTGTAAATCATGGGTAAGCGGAAATAAAGGGTGAAAAAGTAACGTTTAAAGAGGGCTTAACGCCCGGTTAAGTGCTGTTTATGGTGGCTTAGGATTTGCCCACCGATGGAAATCCCTTACTTACCAGGGCGCGGTACTTGTCTGGCTCCTTATCGGCCATCGCTTTCAAGTCTTCGGGCGCTTTCTCCATCCAATCCTGAATGCTCCATCCGGCGCGTTCGCCCTGCCCAGCGGCTCCCGCGCCGTTGAGCGGGGCCGGGTTGCGGGCGGGCGTATCGACCTGCTGCAAGGCTTGCTGCACGAAGTTCACGGCCTGCTGCAAATCCTGGCGGTAGCTGGCAGTCAGGCCCACTTGCGGGCTGCCAGGGTTGGCCTGTGCCAGGTTGCGCACGGGGTTGCCCGCCGCGTGGTGGAGGCGCTCCATCCAGTCCAGCGCCCGGCTGATATGCACGTTATGCGGGGCTTGCTCAGCCGCATTTTTCAGCGCCGCAATCAACCCTTTTTCACGGGTAAGCATGTGCGCGGGCACTCCGGCCACCCGGCCATCGTTGCCTGCGTCCGTAAGCTGTTGGTTTAGATGCGCCAGCGCACCTTGCAAAAAGTCTTGGGTCGTAGCCATCGGTTAGCGGGCGTAATGGATGATAAAATCAGGATTCGGGCGCACGGGGTCAGTGCTGCCGTACGGCGGCACAATCAGCGCAGCATCCAGCCGTCCCCCGCCACTTAGCAGACTTCCGCCCGACAACACGCCCGTGCGCAGCCGATTCAGGACGGTGCAAACGGCCGTTAAATCTGTCAGCAGCTCATCTTGTGCGTTCGTAGCCGTGTAGCGTTTGAAGCGGGCTTCCTGTGCAACTGCTGCTGCTGCGGACACACTCACTTGCCCGTTGCCAGCAACTACATAAGAGGCAGCGCCCCGCAGCTCATAGCTTTGGTGAGGAAACCAGCCGGCCGTTTCCTTCACGGCGGCAATGAATTCATCGAAGCCAGCCGGGCGTTGCACCAGCTCCAATACTTTTTCCGGGTTCACGGGCAAGCCGCCCAGGGTGAACGCGCCGCTGCCACTGCCCAGGAAGCGGCCCACCAGCCAAGCTTTGGGGTCGGCAATGAGGTCGGGCAAATCGGCCGTGGCAACGGGGGCGGCATTGGGCAAAGCGAGGGCCGCGAACTGGGCCACCAGGTCCGTTAGGCGGTCGGCCATCCGGGCTCCTTCCTGCTGGGCGCTTTGGTGGGCGCTTTGGTCGTAATAAATGAGTGTAAGCACGGAGTAAGGAAAAAGAGTGAGCGGGGCAGCAAGGCCGTTTAGACCCCGTTTAGATGGGCGTTATAAGTTGGCAGCAGCAGTACCGCTAGGGCGTGAGGACAATAAGAAATCAGCTATATGTTTACTGCTTATTTACTTTTCAGCATGCGCCGTCACGAAATTTCTGATGCTACCTGGGCCCTGGTTGCCCCGCACCTCTCCGGCAAGGCCGCCGATGGCGGGGCGACGGCCGTCGATAACCGGCTGTTTTTCAACGCTGTGGTGTGGATAATGCGCACCGGCTGCCCGTGGGCCGACCTGCCCGAACGCTTCGGCAAGTCCGACACGGCCCGCAAACGCTTCCGCCGGCTGGCCGAAAAAGGCGTCTGGCGCCGCCTTTTCCAGGTCGTCCAAGCGCCGGAGCTGGACTGGGTGCTGCTCGACTCGACCATCGTGCGGGCGCACCAGCACGCGGCGGGCCAAAAAAAAGCGACGCTCAGACCGAGTGCCTCGGCCGCAGCCGGGGCGGGATGAGCACCAAAATTCACGCCTGCGTCGAGTCGCTGGGCAACGCGGTGCGCCTGCTCGCCACCCCCGGCCAGGCCGGCGACAGCCCGCAGGCGCTGCCCCTGCTCGACGGCCTCGACGTGGGCCAGGTAGTGGCCGACACGGCCTACGACAGCGACCAAACCCGCGCCTATTGCGCTCAACGCGGTATTCAAGCCGTCATCCCCAGCCACCCCAACCGCACCCAACCGCTGCCCCTGGACGAGAATGCCTACCGCGACCGCAACAAAATCGAACGCTTTTTCGGACGCATGAAGCAGTATCGCCGCTTGGCCACCCGCTACGAGAAGACCATCGTTTCCT
>NZ_JNLX01000074.1 GCF_000715495.1 Hymenobacter sp. IS2118
AAGAAGTAAGAAAGAGCACACGGGGGATGCCTAGGGTCTCAGAGGCGACGAAGGACGCGATAAGCTGCGATAAGGCTGGGGGAGAGGCACATACTCGTTACATCCCAGCATTTCCGAATGGGGCAACCCCCTGACTGGAAGAGTCAGGAACCGACCAGCTTGACTGGCGGTGGCAAACGCAGGGAACTGAAACATCTAAGTACCTGCAGGAAAAGAAAATAACAATGATTCCCCAAGTAGTGGCGAGCGAACGGGGAGGAGCCCAAACCGGGTTGGTTACGGCCAATCCGGGGTTGTAGGACCACGACATCTGATTGAATCGAGTTAGCTGAAGCCCTTGGGAAAGGGCGCCATAGACGGTGAGAGCCCGGTAAGCGACAATTCTGATTCACGGTAGTGGGATCCTGAGTAGGGCGGGGCCGGAGAAACCCCGTCTGAATCGAGCGGCACCATCCGCTAAGGCTACATACTCCTGAGACACCGATAGTGAACTAGTACCGTGAGGGAAAGGTGAAAAGAACCGGGAATACCGGAGTGAAAAGAACCTGAAACCGTGTGCTTACAAGCAGTTAGAGGCCTTTAGTGGGCTGATAGCGTGCCTTTTGCATAATGAGCCTACGAGTTACTCCTCCCCGGCAAGGTTAAGCGCTTTAAGGCGCGGAGCCGCAGCGAAAGCGAGTCTGAACAGGGCGTGCAGTCGGGGGGGGTAGACGCGAAACTTTGTGAGCTACCCTTGAGCAGGTTGAAGGTGCAGTAACATGCACTGGAGGACCGAACCAGTTTCCGTTGAAAAGGATTTGGATGACTTGAGGGTAGGGGTGAAAGGCCAATCAAACTGAGAAATAGCTCGTACTCCCCGAAATGTATTGAGGTACAGCGTCGTGGTTGAGGTCATTGGAGGTAGAGCTACCAATAGGACTAGGGGGTGTCAGAGCCTACCGAATCCTGATGAACTCCGAATGCCAATGGCTATACACGGCAGTGAGGCCTGGGGTGCTAAGGTCCCCGGCCGAGAGGGAAAGAACCCAGACCAACAGCTAAGGTCCCTAAATCTAGATTAAGTTGAACAAAGGAGGTCCACTTGCTTTGACAGCCAGGAGGTTGGCTTGGAAGCAGCCATTCCTTTAAAGAGTGCGTAACAGCTCACTGGTCGAGCGAGCGGGCGTCGATAATACGCGGGCATCAAATCTAGTACCGAAGCTTTGGATTTAGTATGAAAGACTACTAAGTGGTAGGGGAGCATTCTCCTTGCGGTGAAGGCGTGTCGTCAGGCATGTTGGAGCGTGGAGAAAAGCATATGTAGGCATGAGTAACGATAATGCGGGTGAGAAACCCGCACGCCGATAGACTAAGGTTTCCAATTCAACGCTAATCGGAATTGGGTTAGTCGGGACCTAAGGGGAAGCCGAAAGGTGCACTCGATGGACAGCAGGTTAATATTCCTGTACTAATGAATGGAAGTGATGCAGTGACGCAGAAGTGAAAGCACCGCGGGCGGACGGAAGTGCCCGTTGAAGACCGTAGGTATTGGGGAGGTAGTTAAGTACGCCACTCTAGCCGAAAGTTGATAGTACCGTACGTTCTTCGGAACACGCGGATAGTGTGCCTAATCCGACTGCCAAGAAAACCTGCTAAGCGTTTTAACCCATTTATTACCCGTACCGCAAACCGACACAGGTAGTCAAGGAGAGTATCCTGAGGCGCTCGAGTGAATCACGGCCAAGGAACTCGGCAAAATGGACCTGTAACTTCGGGAGAAGGGTCGCTTCCTCGTTGCAAGACGAGAAGCCGCAGTGAAAAGGCCCAGGCGACTGTTTAACAAAAACACATGACTTTGCTAACGCGCAAGCGGACGTATAAGGTCTGACACCTGCCCGGTGCCGGAAGGTTAAGAGGGGAACTTAGTCGCAAGGCGAAGGTTTGAATCGAAGCCCCGGTAAACGGCGGCCGTAACTATAACGGTCCTAAGGTAGCGAAATTCCTTGTCGGGTAAGTTCCGACCTGCACGAATGGTGTAACGATCTGGGCGCTGTCTCAGCCGTGAGCTCGGTGAAATTGTAGTCTCGGTGAAGATGCCGAGTACCCGCCACGGGACGGAAAGACCCCGTGCACCTTTACTATAGGTTGCCATTGGTGTTGGGTTCGGCATGTGTAGCATAGGCGGGAGGCGCTGAGCCGGGGACGCTAGTTCTCGGGGAGCCGACGTTGAAATACCGCCCTTGCCGTGCCTGATGCCTAATCCCGAAGATTCGGGAGACAGTGGCTGCTGGGTAGTTTGACTGGGGTGGTCGCCTCCAAAAGAGTATCGGAGGCTTTCAAAGGTCCGCTCAGTCCGCTTGGTAACCGGACGCAGAGCGCAATAGCAGAAGCGGGCTTGACTGTGAGGCCGACTAGCCGAGCAGGGTCGAAAGACGGATATAGTGATCCGGTGGTTCCGCATGGAAGGGCCATCGCTCAAAGGATAAAAGGTACGCCGGGGATAACAGGCTGATCTCCCCCAAGAGCTCATATCGACGGGGAGGTTTGGCACCTCGATGTCGGCTCGTCACGTCCTGGGGCTGGAGAAGGTCCCAAGGGTTCGGCTGTTCGCCGATTAAAGTGGCACGCGAGCTGGGTTCAGAACGTCGTGAGACAGTTCGGTCCCTATCTGTGGTGGGCGTTGGAAATTTGACAGGACCTGTCCTTAGTACGAGAGGACCGGGATGGACCAGCCGCTGGTGCGCCGGTTGTACCGCCAGGTGCAGCGCCGGGTAGCTACGCTGGGACGAGATAAGCGCTGAAAGCATCTAAGTGCGAAACTCACCTGGAGATGAGATTTCCCAATGGAAGGCCCGTCGGAGATGACGACGTTGATAGGCGGCAGGTGAACAACTAGAAATAGAATAGCTGAGCCGTACTAAGTGGCCGAGGGCTTCTTTTAGAGCCGCACGCAAGTGCGGCTGGCGTCAAGCACGCACCATACGTTTCGTTTTTGTCCCCTTACGTCGAGTTATTGAGGGTTGCGTTCTTCTCACAAGAAGACAATAGAACACCGCAACCCCCGCCAGCAATGGTGGCTTTAGCCCGGGTGTTCACCTCTTCCCATTCCGAACAGAGTCGTTAAGCCCCGGTGCGCCTATGGTACTGCCTTCACCGGTGGGAGAGTCGGTCGCCGCCAACCTTATTGCCCAAACGCCCCCCGCCCGCTTTTACCAGCCCGCGGGGGGCGTTTGGCGTTTTAGACAATTCTTCGTTACTACTTCAGCGAGCGTAATACTAAGTAGTCATGCAAAAGTAACCGTACAGGTTTTGCCAACCCGATTTAAAACGTGTTCAACGCGCTGGAGGCAGGTGTGGTCGGATTGGTAGTTTTCGGGGCGTACCCAATAGTGCTTTCAGCTTGATATCAAAGGCGCGGCGCAGCCATGGAATCCAGCGGCGC
>NZ_JNLX01000075.1 GCF_000715495.1 Hymenobacter sp. IS2118
AAGAAGTAAGAAAGAGCACACGGGGGATGCCTAGGGTCTCAGAGGCGACGAAGGACGCGATAAGCTGCGATAAGGCTGGGGGAGAGGCACATACTCGTTACATCCCAGCATTTCCGAATGGGGCAACCCCCTGACTGGAAGAGTCAGGAACCGACCAGCTTGACTGGCGGTGGCAAACGCAGGGAACTGAAACATCTAAGTACCTGCAGGAAAAGAAAATAACAATGATTCCCCAAGTAGTGGCGAGCGAACGGGGAGGAGCCCAAACCGGGTTGGTTACGGCCAATCCGGGGTTGTAGGACCACGACATCTGATTGAATCGAGTTAGCTGAAGCCCTTGGGAAAGGGCGCCATAGACGGTGAGAGCCCGGTAAGCGACAATTCTGATTCACGGTAGTGGGATCCTGAGTAGGGCGGGGCCGGAGAAACCCCGTCTGAATCGAGCGGCACCATCCGCTAAGGCTACATACTCCTGAGACACCGATAGTGAACTAGTACCGTGAGGGAAAGGTGAAAAGAACCGGGAATACCGGAGTGAAAAGAACCTGAAACCGTGTGCTTACAAGCAGTTAGAGGCCTTTAGTGGGCTGATAGCGTGCCTTTTGCATAATGAGCCTACGAGTTACTCCTCCCCGGCAAGGTTAAGCGCTTTAAGGCGCGGAGCCGCAGCGAAAGCGAGTCTGAACAGGGCGTGCAGTCGGGGGGGGTAGACGCGAAACTTTGTGAGCTACCCTTGAGCAGGTTGAAGGTGCAGTAACATGCACTGGAGGACCGAACCAGTTTCCGTTGAAAAGGATTTGGATGACTTGAGGGTAGGGGTGAAAGGCCAATCAAACTGAGAAATAGCTCGTACTCCCCGAAATGTATTGAGGTACAGCGTCGTGGTTGAGGTCATTGGAGGTAGAGCTACCAATAGGACTAGGGGGTGTCAGAGCCTACCGAATCCTGATGAACTCCGAATGCCAATGGCTATACACGGCAGTGAGGCCTGGGGTGCTAAGGTCCCCGGCCGAGAGGGAAAGAACCCAGACCAACAGCTAAGGTCCCTAAATCTAGATTAAGTTGAACAAAGGAGGTCCACTTGCTTTGACAGCCAGGAGGTTGGCTTGGAAGCAGCCATTCCTTTAAAGAGTGCGTAACAGCTCACTGGTCGAGCGAGCGGGCGTCGATAATACGCGGGCATCAAATCTAGTACCGAAGCTTTGGATTTAGTATGAAAGACTACTAAGTGGTAGGGGAGCATTCTCCTTGCGGTGAAGGCGTGTCGTCAGGCATGTTGGAGCGTGGAGAAAAGCATATGTAGGCATGAGTAACGATAATGCGGGTGAGAAACCCGCACGCCGATAGACTAAGGTTTCCAATTCAACGCTAATCGGAATTGGGTTAGTCGGGACCTAAGGGGAAGCCGAAAGGTGCACTCGATGGACAGCAGGTTAATATTCCTGTACTAATGAATGGAAGTGATGCAGTGACGCAGAAGTGAAAGCACCGCGGGCGGACGGAAGTGCCCGTTGAAGACCGTAGGTATTGGGGAGGTAGTTAAGTACGCCACTCTAGCCGAAAGTTGATAGTACCGTACGTTCTTCGGAACACGCGGATAGTGTGCCTAATCCGACTGCCAAGAAAACCTGCTAAGCGTTTTAACCCATTTATTACCCGTACCGCAAACCGACACAGGTAGTCAAGGAGAGTATCCTGAGGCGCTCGAGTGAATCACGGCCAAGGAACTCGGCAAAATGGACCTGTAACTTCGGGAGAAGGGTCGCTTCCTCGTTGCAAGACGAGAAGCCGCAGTGAAAAGGCCCAGGCGACTGTTTAACAAAAACACATGACTTTGCTAACGCGCAAGCGGACGTATAAGGTCTGACACCTGCCCGGTGCCGGAAGGTTAAGAGGGGAACTTAGTCGCAAGGCGAAGGTTTGAATCGAAGCCCCGGTAAACGGCGGCCGTAACTATAACGGTCCTAAGGTAGCGAAATTCCTTGTCGGGTAAGTTCCGACCTGCACGAATGGTGTAACGATCTGGGCGCTGTCTCAGCCGTGAGCTCGGTGAAATTGTAGTCTCGGTGAAGATGCCGAGTACCCGCCACGGGACGGAAAGACCCCGTGCACCTTTACTATAGGTTGCCATTGGTGTTGGGTTCGGCATGTGTAGCATAGGCGGGAGGCGCTGAGCCGGGGACGCTAGTTCTCGGGGAGCCGACGTTGAAATACCGCCCTTGCCGTGCCTGATGCCTAATCCCGAAGATTCGGGAGACAGTGGCTGCTGGGTAGTTTGACTGGGGTGGTCGCCTCCAAAAGAGTATCGGAGGCTTTCAAAGGTCCGCTCAGTCCGCTTGGTAACCGGACGCAGAGCGCAATAGCAGAAGCGGGCTTGACTGTGAGGCCGACTAGCCGAGCAGGGTCGAAAGACGGATATAGTGATCCGGTGGTTCCGCATGGAAGGGCCATCGCTCAAAGGATAAAAGGTACGCCGGGGATAACAGGCTGATCTCCCCCAAGAGCTCATATCGACGGGGAGGTTTGGCACCTCGATGTCGGCTCGTCACGTCCTGGGGCTGGAGAAGGTCCCAAGGGTTCGGCTGTTCGCCGATTAAAGTGGCACGCGAGCTGGGTTCAGAACGTCGTGAGACAGTTCGGTCCCTATCTGTGGTGGGCGTTGGAAATTTGACAGGACCTGTCCTTAGTACGAGAGGACCGGGATGGACCAGCCGCTGGTGCGCCGGTTGTACCGCCAGGTGCAGCGCCGGGTAGCTACGCTGGGACGAGATAAGCGCTGAAAGCATCTAAGTGCGAAACTCACCTGGAGATGAGATTTCCCAATGGAAGGCCCGTCGGAGATGACGACGTTGATAGGCGGCAGGTGAACAACTAGAAATAGAATAGCTGAGCCGTACTAAGTGGCCGAGGGCTTCTTTTAGAGCCGCACGCAAGTGCGGCTGGCGTCAAGCACGCACCATACGTTTCGTTTTTGTCCCCTTACGTCGAGTTATTGAGGGTTGCGTTCTTCTCACAAGAAGACAATAGAACACCGCAACCCCCGCCAGCAATGGTGGCTTTAGCCCGGGTGTTCACCTCTTCCCATTCCGAACAGAGTCGTTAAGCCCCGGTGCGCCTATGGTACTGCCTTCACCGGTGGGAGAGTCGGTCGCCGCCAACCTTATTGCCCAAACGCCCCCCGCCCGCTTTCACCAGCCCGCGGGGGGCGTTTGGCGTTACAGGCGTTTCCTAATGCTTATTCTGTGAAGCCGTAGCGCCTTGCATTGAAGGCAAAGTGCCAAATTGGTTTTCACTTTGCTACACAATAGCCACAATCTAAGTTAAGATTCTGTTCAAGATTAGATAAAATCTTAACTTAGCAAATACTGTTTCCCCAATTAGATATAATTATCTGTGCAAGTTTCGCCAGCACGTTACAGTCGTAGTATTGATTGGTTGACTGTGTTACTCTATGCATTGCTGGTTGGGATAGGCTGGGTTTGCATTTATGCATCAAGCTACTCGCTTGATTCGCCTGTTAATCCATTGGGGAGTTTAAGTTTTGATGAACTTATGGCGTTTAACTGGTTCAAACAAGTGCTTTGGATTGGGACGGCGTTTGTGCTGATTGTGGTACTGCTGGTAGTGGATTACAAGGCGTATGACACGTTAGCATATGTGCTGTATGCGGGAATGATTGTGTTACTGTTGGTAACTCTTTTCGTAGCGCGCCCTATTGGAGGTTCTCGGTCGTGGTTGGAAATTGGACCAGTAAGATTGCAGCCAGCAGAATTTGCAAAGTTCACAACTGCATTGGCTGCCTCGCGATTTATGGCGGGAATCAATTTGCGGAATCAGAATTGGCGTGACCAGATGTTACTTGCTGGCATAACTTTATTGCCGCCAGTGCTGATTATTGCTTCTAATGAGTCGGGGCAGGCGTTGGTATTTGCAGCGTTACTGCTAGCTTATTTTAGAGAAGGGATGTCCCCCCTGATACTGCTTTTGTTAGTGGTGGGAGGAGTTATCCTTTTGCTTGCTTTGCTGGTGCCGAAATTGTGGTTGGTCGGTGCTTTCACGGTTATACTTTTAACCGTTTTAGGGTTCAATCGTAGGGTGCTCCGGCATCATTTGCCGCTTGCTGTGGGTGTTTGGGCTGCTGTGGTGGGAATGGTAGTAGGAGTGGACTTTTTTTATAATAACGTTCTGCAGCCTCACCAACGGCAGCGCATTGAAATACTCATCAACCCATCATCAGACCCGTTGGGTAAGGGATGGAATGTGACACAGAGCAAAATTGCAATTGGGTCAGGAGGACTCGTTGGCAAGGGGTTCCTGCAGGGTACCCAGACCAAATTTGATTTTGTGCCCGAGCAGAGCACGGACTTTATCTTCTGTACAGTAGGTGAAGAATTCGGCTGGATGGGTAGCTGTTTGGTGATTGGATTGTATCTGGTTTTGCTTTGGCGAATTATCCACTTAGCGGAACGTCAAAAGTCAGTATTCGGACGAACATACGGTTACTGCGTGGCGAGTGTGCTGTTTTTTCACATAACTGTGAATATTGGGATGACTATTGGATTAGCGCCCGTAGTGGGCATTCCCCTGCCGTTTTTTAGCTACGGAGGTTCTTCCCTGTGGTCGTTTACTATCCTCTTATTTAGTTTGCTGGCACTGGATGCCTACCGCAAGCAAGACTTGGTGCGCTGATGACGGCTAAGGTGGTACCAGTTTGGATTTGGGCGGTATTGATAGCAGTACATGCACTTGCTTTGGGCTGGTCCCTCACTGCCGAAAAATGGTATTTTCCAGATTCCGATAGGTACTTGCAGGCCGCTGAAAATTTGCGGATTCACGGACAGCTTTATGCCCGTGCTTTGCCTGTTGGTTTGTTACAAGGAGAGGCAATTCAGGAATATACGATTAGGCCACTTGGTTATCCGGTGGCTTTACTGGTTTTAAATAGTGCGAAGCAGCCGGTACTGCTACTAATAATTCAGAACCTGTTAAGCATTCTGACTATTGGATTGGTAGTAGCTTACTGGGCCCGTTGGTGTAAACCTGAGCCGAAGAAGTGGGGTTGGGTAGTACTGATTTTGTTGACTTTTCCGGCGCAGTACATTTATGCCAATGCCGTGATGAGTGAAATGCTCCTGCAAGCGGTGGTGGTAATGCTGATGATTAGTGCCTTGCTCTTTATCAGGACCAAAAGGAGTCGGTATTTCGCGGGAGTAATGGGGGCCCTGGTTCTGGCGTTGCTGCTGAAACCGGTTTTTTACCCGTTAGCAGTTGGACTGGGGGGGATGGGCGTACTGATTGCGTGGCGGCGCAGGAAATGGGTGCTGGGGCTATTGGGACTAGTGCCTTTGCTCGTGACGGGGGCCTACATGGAATGGAATGAGCAGCGCACGGGGTATTTCCATTTTTCAAGTATTGCCGAAATCAACCTGTTGTATTACAACGCAGCTGGGGTAATTCGGCAGCAAACCGGACCAGCGGCCGAGGATACTTGGGTGAAGGCAGTACTGCGAAAAGCAAATGCCCAGCCTACTTTCGCCCAGCGCCAGCAATTGATTCGTAAGGAAGCGGTAGCCGTATTATGGGCGCATCCGCTGCTATATGCCCGCCAACAGGCGTTGGGAATGGGCGCCTTTTTCCTGGACCCCGGCCGATTTGATATCAGCCAGTTTTTGGGTTTGAAACCACCTGTCGGCGGGGGATTGCTGGCACAAGTCCGGGACGGGGGTTTGCTACAGGCCCTCGCCAAGTTGCCCTTAGGGTTGCTTGGGGGGCTGGCGATGGTATTGTTGGCCAACGTAGTCCGCTTGGTATTGGCCGTGCGGGGGCTGCTGTTGCTTCGAAGGGGAGGACCGATGCTGCGCGCCGGGGGCTGGCTCGCAGCTGGGTTGCTGCTGTACGTGGCCGTGGTAACGGGCCCGTTGGGCGCGGCCCGCTTTCTGATGCCGGTATGGCCGGTGCTGTTAGGATTGTCGCTAATCGGCTTGCAGGGGCCGAAAAAGAGCCATTCAGCTGCGCAATAAGCGGCGGCCGTGCGTGAAGACCAATGCCAACGCGGCACAGAAAACCGGCGCGAATAGGTAGCCCATGCGACCCAGGTCACCCGAAAGCAGCATGTGCAGCAACACCACAGCCAGCAAGCCGACCTCGGGCACGCCCAGGGCGGCGTAGAAACTGGCGGATGGGTTATTACGCCTTTTTTCCAGCCACACGGCAATGGGAAAAATAAGGGTGAACAGGCCGAAGATGCTAAGTAGCTCGCCAATGCCTTTGGCCGAAAAAGCGCGGCGCATCGAGTAAGTCAGGTTTTCAAGATGCTCCAGGGCATTGGAAATAGACTGAGTAGGCGGCGCAGCTATGCTATTATCAACAAGCCGGTGCACGGCGAAGAGGGCGGCCAGGCCTACGGCTAAGGCCAGCAGCTGCCGGGGCCAGGCAAGGGTGTTGCGGCCAAACCAAAACAGCCACGGCAGCAGCAGGAAGAACGATTCCTTGGCAATGGGACCGAGCACAAGTGCCAGAATCAAGGCCCAACTCCCGGCTGGACCGCGGCGGATTCCATAGTACGCCAGACCAAAAACCACCAGGTACAGGCTGTCAGTAAGGGGGAGGCCAGCGGCGTACGCGGCCCAGCGACTGGTGAGCACGGCCAGCATGGCGAGCGCCGCCGCTTCCGCAGTGGCACCGGTGAGCCGGGCGGCATTGAACCAGCAGGCCGCCGCCGCCGCCAGCAACAGGCAGTTGACCAGATAAAAAGCAAAGCGCAACGGCCATAGCCCGGCGGGGCGCTGCGGCCACACCTTTGCGTAGACTTTGGTGAGAGGGGCGGCTACGACGGCCGCGGCGGCCGGTACCAGCACCCGGTACCGGTGCGTTACCCGCGTGCTATCGAAACGCCCGGCGGCCATGCGCAGATAGCTGCGCGTGTCGGGCGAGTGGGAAAAATCAAAGTGCACGTACATGGGATAGGCCAGACTGGCCAGCGCCGCCACTGCCAGTAGCCAGGGTAGCAGCCAGCGACGGACCCAGGATTTCCCCAGTCGTGCATTAGAAACGGATGGAGAACTAGGCAAACTTGCGCTCAATGAGCTTCAGAAGCTTGTTGACGTGCTCTTCCTTGCGGTTCCAATCGTAGCGTTGAGACAAGTCGCCGGTAACATAAGCGCGGGCCTGGTCGGCAGTTCCCAACGAGTCGAGGTGCTGAATGGTGGCGTGGTAATCCATGTTTTCACCGCTGAATAGCTCGTTGATGAAGCTGAAGCGCTGATTGATGGAAATGGCTTCGCGCAATGTCTCAACTTTCGGGCCCGTGCGCTCGGCCAGCTGAGAAGGTGCCGCGCTTGCGCGCAAAGTGTCGGCCAGCAGGGATGCACTGGGCTGGCTGGCTTTCAGCTTTTCGTGCAGGGGCACACTGGCTACTTCCGCAGTTAGCACCGGCTGGGTTGGGGCCATTGGCTCAGCAGCAAGCGTGGGGGAAGCTGATACCGCCGCTACTGACGGAGCCTCTACTAACGGAGTCGCTACAAACGACGGGACGGAGACGGGTGCAACTTCTGGTGCAACGGCCACGGGAACGGTTGCTGGCCGGGGCTCGATAACCGGCACAGCCTGTGTAACCGGCACGGTCGTGGTCGATACCGGGCCATCCTCAAGCAAATCGGCGGTGGTGAGCGGGAGCAGGGCGCTAAGCTCATCTACCACGCGCTGCATGGGCTGGTGGGCCTTGTAGTTGGCCGCGTGGTAGAGCTCGAAGCGGTGCGTCAGGAAGTCGCGACTCAGTTCGCTACTGGCTGGCAGGCTGTCCACGAATCCTTCGTAAAAGGCTTTGTCCACGTCGATGTAGCGCAGGTTGGCGCGCAGCCCTGGCAGCGTGAATGTTTCGGCACTGCCCAGAATCAGGCGCTGGAAGCTGGCAGCCGGGTCCGCCACAATGGTCAGGGTGTCGGCGGCGGCCTGGGCCAGCAAAGGCTCAAAAGCGCCGCGGCCCAGACTGATGTGGCGCGAAAGCACATTCATGAACTGCGTGAGCGCTGCTTGCACCGGCGCCGCCTCAAAATCGAAATAGGGGCTGCGCAGGCGAGCCGTTTCATCTTGCCACTGGCCAAGCAACTGGCGTACTACCAGTAGATTGAGTTGGCGAATGGGAGTGAATTTGAGTACTGCCGGACCATCGAGGGCGGCGGCGGACTGGGAGCCGAAGTGCTGGTCGCAGAGCCGTGTGGCCAGACGGCGACCGTATTGCGCACACTTGGCGAGGCTATATTTGTCGTTCATAAAAAGGCCGGGTTTCGGTGGCCGAAGTTAGGCATAAATGGCCCTCTTAACGATTGAAAACTTACCGGGTGCCGTGTTGACGGTGCCCGCCGGGGCCACGCTGCTGGCCGCCCTGCAAGCCGCCGGCCACGACTGGATGCACGCCTGCGGCGCCAAAGGCCGCTGCACCACCTGCCGCCTGCAGGTGCGCACCGGCCTGGAAAACCTCAGCCCGCCGACGGCGGCCGAGGAGCGCTACCGGGCCGCCGGGCGCCTGCTCGCCCACGAGCGGCTGACCTGCCAGGCCCGTCTGGCCGCCGGCGACGTAGTGGGCCGCGTGCCCGAAGCCACGCAGCTGCCCCACGTCCGGTACAGCTAATCCCAAATGCGGAGTTGCCGGAATTATTGACGGCAACGCACCGTGGTGGAAGGGCAGACGGTCAGCGGGTTTACTGGAGCAGGTTGGGAAGCGCCGTGAAATTGCGGCTTCGTCCTCGGTGGTTCGTTCCTAACTTTAGGTTTCCAAATCATTTCAAGCCCGCTAGTACCTTGTTTATCGAACCCCGCGTCGGCAACCGTCACCACGCCCCCCGCCGGGGCTGGATTGAAGTGGTGTGCGGCTCCATGTTCTCGGGCAAAACCGAAGAACTCATTCGCCGCCTGACCCGTGCCCGCATTGCCCGGCAGCAGGTGGAAATTTTCAAGCCCGCCGTGGACACCCGCTACGATGCCGAGGACGTGGTGAGCCACAACGCGGCCCGCATCCGCTCGACGCCGGTGGCCCTGCCATCCGAAATTCTGCTGCTCGCCGCCGGTTCCGACGTGGTGGGCATTGATGAAGGCCAGTTTTTTGACGATTCCCTGGTTGACGTTTGCCTGCAGCTGGCCAATAATGGTACCCGCGTCATCGTGGCCGGGCTCGACATGGATTACCTGGGGCGGCCGTTCGGGCCCATGCCGGCGCTGCTGGCCACGGCCGAATACGTGACCAAAGTGCACGCCGTGTGCGTATGCTGCGGCGAAATTGCCTCATACTCGTATCGCATTGCGGCCAGCGAAAGCCAGGTGCTCCTCGGCGAAACCGACTCCTACGAAGCCCGGTGCCGGCCGTGCTTTCTGGCGGGCATGCAGGCCAAGTCACTGGCCTCGGAGGGCCGCTCGGCCACTACGCACTAAATGGCCGGGCTGAGCGTTGGCGAAAGCAGTCCTGCTGCTTCTATTTAAACCGTGTTTTTTGCTGAGCGTATGTTGCACATTTTCCGTTGTTTGCTGGTGCTGACTGGCGTGTTTTTATGGGCCGGTACCGCCCGTGCACAAAGCACCGCGGGCTACGGCGACTGGCAGCTGCATCTGCCCACCAACCGCCCCCTGCGCCTGGCCGATAGTGGCGACCGGGTGTACGTGGCCACGGAAAGCAACTTTTATTTTCTGGATAAAAAGCTGAACACCACCCAGGTGCTTTCGCGGCGCGACGGGCTGAATGACGTGGGCGTGGTGGCGCTGGCCTACGACTCGGTAACGCGGCAAACCGTATTGGCTTACAAAAATACTAACATCGACATCCTGCAGCCCAACGGCCGCGTGCGCAACCTGAACGACGTGCTGCGCAAGCCAATCCAGGGCAGTAAAGTCATCAATCAGGTGTCTGTCGGGGCCGGAAAAGCCTACTTGTCAACCAGCTTTGGCCTTGTGGCGATTGATTTGGCAAAGCTTGAGATTACCGATACGTACAGTAACATCGGTCCCGGCGGTACCGTGGTGACCGTTTATGATGCCGCAGTGGCTAATGGGGGCCTTTTTGCAGCTACTTCCGTGGGCTTGCTACGGGGAGCGCTGACCAGCAACCTGCTCGATTACCGCAACTGGACGCAGTACTTGCCGGTGCCACTTTCCCCCAACCCGGCGCAGCCCATCTACCGTACCCTGGCCGCTTATGCCGGGCAGGTGTACGCCGGGGTAGAAGGGAATAACGTTTACAGGTACGTGCCGGGAAATCCGGGCGCGTGGCAGCTGGTGCCCAATACGTACTCGGCACAGTTTCGCAGCCTGCGCGGCAGCAGTACCGGCGTGTTTATCGTCGACGACGCCGCCGGGGTGCGCCGTATTGATGGCAACGGTGCCGTAACCACCGTGGTGCCACCAACCGGCGGCACCTCCACGCTGGACGCCGCGCGCTCCCGCGACGGCAGCTACTACGTGGTCAATTACAACCTCGGCTTGCAGCGGGTGCAGCCCGGCTCGGGCCAGGCTCCGGAGCAGTTTGTGGCCAACGGCCCCGAATCCAACCTGGCATTCAGCATTCTGGCCGATGCCCGCAGCAACAAAGTCAACGTCTTCACGGGCGGGTATTCGGAGCGCTACGTGCCCTCGGGCCTCCGGGCGGGGTTCTACGAGTTTGCCGGCGGGCAATGGACCAATTTTACGGCATCGGCTTTTCCTTCGTCCTCGGATTTCCCTAACCCGCTGAGCCCCGTGCGCGGCACCCGCACCCCGGATGGCACCTTGTACGTGGGCAACAACGGTGGGGGCCTGCTCGAATGGCAAGGCCCCGGAAAGTTCCGGCAATTTGGCCAGGGCACGCCCACCGGCAGCCCACTGCTGGGCACGTTTGGTCTCCCGCAACGGGTAGAAGTGACCGACGTGACGGCCGACGCCGCGGGCTTAGTGTGGGTGGTGAACCGCCACTTACGCCCAAACACTTCGGGCCTGTTTATTCTGGACCCGGTGGCCACCACCTGGCGCACCATCCCGTGGGTGTCGGGCCTGGAGGCACTCGAACGCATCGTGCTCGATGATAATGGCTACGCGTGGGTGTCGGTGTCGCGCAAAACGGACCCTACCAACGCGGCGCTCGGAATCTTTGCAATTGACCCTGCATTGGTCAACCCCAACCCGCCGCGTTTCTTCACTACGGCGTCCGGCTTGCCCGACAACCAGATTTACGAGCTGGCCAAGGACCGGCGGGGTAGCATTTGGGCCGCCACCATCAAAGGCGTGGCGGTATTTAACGACCCCAGCGGGCCGTTTGAACCCAATACCGGGTTCACGCTGCCCTTTGTGACGCGGGGCGAAGGCACTGGCTTTCCCGTGTTGTTTACGGAGGCCGTGCGCACGCTGGCCATTGATGGCGGCGACCGTAAGTGGTTTGGCACCGACAACGGTCTGTGGCTCTTCAGCCCCGACGCCGATGAGGCGCTGCTGCATTTCACCACCGACAACAGCCCGCTGCCGTCCAACCGCATCGTGGACGTGAAAGTGAACGACAAAACCGGCGAAGTGTGGGTGGCCACCGACGCGGGCGTGGTGGCCTACCGGGGCTCGGCCAGCATCACCGAAGGCAAGCCAACGTGCGCGGCCGTATTTCCCAATCCCGTTCGGGCCGATTTCGCGGGAACTGTGGGCATCAGCGGCTTGGCCAACAACGCCCTAGTGAAGATTACCGACGTGGCCGGGCACCTGGTGTACGCCACCACCGCCAACGGCGGCACCGTTACCTGGAACCTGGCCAATGCCAACGGCCAGCGCGTTCGCTCGGGCGTTTATCTGGTGCTGACGTCGGACGCCGACGGCAAGAATACCTGCGTGAGCAAAGTGGCCGTGTTGAGCAAGTAAGTAATAAGCTTTAAGCTACAAGCCGCAAGCCGCAAGATTTCATCTTGATTGTCAATCGGTTGCTAATTATTTGATGCGCGTCTGCTTTTTGCGCAACTGCTTAAGCGCAAAAAGCAGACGCACCGCACCCGAAGCAGTGCCGCCAGCCAGGTAACCGGTTGTATCCACAAGGATGCCGTAATTATAGGAAGAAGGCTAACGGCTAATAGCTGGCAGCTAACGGCTAACGACTTATGCTAATAAAAACCAGGGGCATCGTCCTCAGCTACCTCAAGTATCGCGAAACCAGCATCATTGCCCGCGTCTACACCGAGCGGTTGGGGGTGCAGAGCTACATTGTGAACGGCGTGCGCAAGGCCAAACCGCCGGGCCGTATCGCTTTATTTCAGCCGTTCACACTACTCGACCTGGTGGCCTACGTGGCGCGGGGCAGCGGCGGCCTCACCCGCCTCTCGGAGTTCCGGTGTTCGGAGCCCTTCACCACGCTGCCCTACGAGGTGCAGAAAAGCAGCGTGGTCCTTTTTCTGTCCGAAGTAGTAGGGCGGGCCGTGCGGGAAGAAGAGCAAAACGAGCCGCTTTTTCAGTTTCTGCACGATTCCATTCTCAAATTTGACCAGCAAACCAAGGGCAGCGAGAACTTTGCCCCCGTGTTTCTGCTGCGTTTGGCCAGCTATCTTGGCTTCGGCATCAGCTCGGGCGCTGAGCTGACCGACCAGGTGATTATGGCGGGCCACGCGCCCACCAGCAAAGGCGCTACCGGCCCGGCCACGCTACGGCTGCGCGAATTCGAAGTATACTTCGACGAGCTGCTGCGTGACCCCGCCACGAGCAGCATTCCCAACGGCCGCGTGCGGCACGAGCTGCTCACGGTGCTCATTCGGTACTACCAGCTGCACGTAGAGCAGATGGGCGAAATCCGCTCCCTGGATATTCTCTCGCAGGTACTGGCGGAGTAGCCGCGTTGGTTGTAAGTTGCTTGTTATCAGTTGTCAGCGCATCAATAAAGGTCTGACTGACAACTGACAACAAGCAACCAACAACTAAAGCGGCGCGGCTACTTGAAATCCACCAGCTCTACTTCGAAGCGGAGTACGGCATTGGCCGGAATGTCGGCGCCCGCGCCACGGGCACCGTAGGCCAGGGCCGAGGGAATAAGGAGCACTGCCTTGCTGCCCGCCGGGAGCATGGCAATGCCTTGGTCCCAGCCTTTAATAACCTGCCCGGTGCCGAGCGGAAAAGCAATGGGCTCGTTGCCATGCTTGGCCGAGGAGTCAAACTCCTTCCCGGTGGCCAATACGGTGCCCCGGTAGAGCACACGCACGGTTTGCCCTTGCTTGGGGGGCAGGCCTTTGCCCGGCTGGGTGATGAGGTAGTACGTGCCGCCGGCCGTTTTTTTGGCTACGAGTTTATTCTTCTTAAGATAAGCGTCGATTTGGGCATTGTCCTGCGCCGTTTGGGCCAATGCCTGCTGGGACTTGATTTTTTCCTGACGAGCCGTCATTTCGGCGATGCTGAGCAGTTCGCGCGCGCTAGCTGTTACCACCAGCGTGTTGCCGCTTTTGCGGATGAATGGCGGCACCGGCTGCCGGAAGGTCTTGGCAAATACGCTGTCGGCCTGAAACCGAAACACTGCGCTATCGCCGGGCAGGAGCAGGCCCAGGGCTTCTTCCAACCCGCCGGGCGTGGGGGAGGCGGGCAGGGGCACCGGCTGCGGGGTGGGCTGAACCTGGCGCGAATTCATCACCACCGAGTCGCGCCCCGTGCGAAATTCCATAAAAACCAATAGCAGCTGGCCGGCGCGGCTGGCATAAGGCGCATCGGTGGCGGCCAGGGCGCGGGGTTGGTAGCGTCCGGCCGCATCCTTACGGAACAGCCGGTACTCCGTGCCCGTCGGCAGGCGCGAAAAGCCACTGGCGGCGCTCTGAGCATGAACCGGTTGCAGAAAAGCAAACAGCGCGCAGACTGCGCTGAGAAGGAAATAACGCATGTAGGTAGTTGATAGCCAAAAAATAACTGATGTTACGTCACCCAGACGCCAACCACACCTCCTAATCCTTGGGGGCCCGTGAGGTTGGCGTCTGGGTTGCATAACATCAAAAAATAGCAAATTCCGCCGCAGGCAAAGGAGGAATCAGCGCACGCTTAGAATTTGCAGCTCGAAGAGCAGCTCTGTGTCGGGCGGAATGACGAACCGGCTGTCGTCGTCAGGGTCGCGGACGCCAGCCGCGCCGTAGGCCAGGGCGGCGGGTATCCAGGCCCGTACCCGCGAGCCCTCGGGCAAAAGGGGCAGCAACTCGTCCCAACCCGGAATGACTTCGCCCCGGCCCACGCGGAAGCGTAACGCCCGGCCGGCGGCCTCGCTGGCGTCAAAAATGTGGCCATCGGGTAGGAAGCCGGTGTAGCGCACCGCCACCCGCCGGCCGGGCTGTGCCAGCGGGCCCGTGCCGCGCTCCCGAAACAAAAAACGCACCCCGTTCTGCGTGACTTGCGGAACGAGGCGCGTCGTATCGGTGCCCGTGGCCGAAGCGGTGGGAATAGATGGCACCGCCGGCTTTGCGCCTGGCTGGGCGCGGCCAGCCGTAGCGATGAGCAGCAGGAGTACCAGCCACAAACTGCTTACGCTACGTGTTATGCCGGCAGCTTGCTTCATTGCAATGCTTTAAAAAACCTCAAGGACTTCAATGTCGAACAACAAAGCCGAATCTGGCGGGATGCTGCCAGTCTGGCCTTGGGTACCGTACGCCAAGCGCGAAGGAATGAGCAGCAGCTTGCGGTCACCTTTTTTCATCAGTAGCAAGCCTTCGCTAAAACCGGCAATGGCGCCGCTACCCGCCGTGAAAACGGCACAGCCGCACTCCGTACGATTTTCAGAGGAGTTGTCGAAAACGGAGCCGGCCGGAAACCGGCCATCGCCGGGCGAAGCCGGATAACCCGTGGAGCCGGGCTGGGCGCCATTGCTCAACAGCCGCCCCACGTACTTTACGCTCACTTTCTTGCCCGCCGTAACGGCCGGGCCCGTGCCTTCAACGAGGGGAACTACGTACAGCCCCGAATTGGTGCGTACTGCATTGGTTATCTGGTTGCGGGCCAAGTACTTCTGGATGGTGTCTTCATCGATAACCCGCATCAGCTCGTCGTGCTCCCGCAACGACTTCTGAACGGTCGTTTCGGTGTTGCAGCTCCACAGGGCCGGTACAGCCAGCAGCAGGCTTAGCGCCAGCGTCAGGTAACGGGAACGCAGGATACTATTTTTCATAAAGCAGGGGTAAAAAATAATCCGGCCAACGGAGGCCTGGGCAGCTGTGCCGCACCGCCCGTTGGCCGGAAATCAGAATGCTAAAAGCTTATTGGATATCAACAAGTTCCACTTCGAAACGCAGGGGCGAGTCGGCGGGAATGTCGGCGCCGGCGCCACGGGTGCCGTAGGCCAACGACGAGGGGATGAGCAAAATGGCCCGGCTACCCTTGTTGAGCTGGGCAATGCCCTGGTCCCAACCCGGAATCACCGCGCCCTGGCCGAGGGGGAATTCAATGGGCTTGCCGGCTTTGTCCGACGAGTCGAACTGCTTGCCGCTGAGCAGCGTGCCGTTGTAGTTCACGCTCACCGTCTGGCCAGCGTTGGGCTTGGGGCCAGTGCCGGGCTTCAGCACCTGGTAGTACACGCCCGAAGGTAGTTTCTGCACGTTCAAGCCGTTTTTCTTCACGTATTCCTGTAGAATGGCGTCGTCCTTTTTCAGCTGGGCTACCACTTCCGGGGCGGCCATTGCTTTGGCCTGGGCGTCGGCCTGCTCCTTCATTTGCTTGGCGTACTCGGGCGAGGCCATGCGCTGCTTCATTTGCGCCGCCATGGCGCGCTTTTGCAGCTCCGGCTGCATGGCCTGAGCTTCTTCCTGCGTGATGAGCTTATTGGTGGTGGCCACGTACATCATCACCACGTTGCCGCCTTTGCGCAAGAATGGTGGCACGGGCTGGCCCGATTTGGGCTTAATCAGCGAGTCGACCTGGAAGCGGAACACGCCGCTGTCGCCGGGCTGCAGCATGGAAAGGGCTTCATCGGGGGCACCTTTGGTCTTGATTTCCTGCAGGGGCAGGGGCACGGGCAGGCCTACGTCGCGGCGGGTGTTTTGCAGCACGGAGTCCTTGCCGGTGCGGTACTGCATGTTGCCGAGCAGGAACTTGCCCACCCGGTCTTTGTAGGTGGGGTCGCCCTCGGGGCTGATTTCACGGCGTTCGTAGCCGTTGCCGACTTTCTTAAAAATCTTGTATTCGATGCCGGATTTGGTTTTGGCAAAGTCACCGCCGTCTTTGTTGCAGGCAGTGAGGGAAGCGAAACTCAGCACGCCGGCCGCCAGGGCCAGCTGCCGCACGGAGCGGGAGGAAAAACGCATGAAAATATAAGAAGTGAGGAATCAGAAACGGTTCAAAGTTACGCTACCGGCGGCGCTACGGCGGCAGGCAGGCCCGTAAGTTGTTCCTTGTACTCGGGCAGGATGCCAAGGAAACGCTCTATGGTTGCATCCAGGGGCAGGTAGCTGATGCCGCCGGACGCGTTGTGGTGCCCGCCACCATCGAAATGCCGGCGCGAAAAGTCGCTCACCGAAAACTTGCCCACCGAGCGAAAAGAAATTTTAACGGCCACGCCGCGGTCAATAAAAACGGCCGCGAACTGAATTCCCTCTATGCTCAGGGCGTAGTTCACGAGGCCTTCGGTGTCGCCGGTTTTGCTCTGGTACTGACGCAGCTCGTCCTGGGTGATGGCAATGTAGGCGGTGTTGAAGGTGCGGTTTACCACCAGTTTATCTTTCAAAACGAAGCCCAGAAAGCGCAGGCGGATTTCGGAATGCGAGTCGTAGATGCGGCGGTGGACCGACGAGAGGTCGATGTTGACCTTGAGCAGCTCGGCAATGATGAGGTGCACGTTGCGCGAGGTGCTGGGGTGGCGAAATGAGCCCGTGTCGGTCATAATGCCCGCGTAGAGCGCCTCGCCCAGGCCTTTGGTGATGAGGTCCTGGTGGCCCAGGTCGCGGATAATCTCGAAAATCAGCTCGGCAGTGGCCGCCGCGCTGGGCACCGAAAACACGATGTCGGCAAAGTCTTCGGGCTCCTGGTGATGGTCGACCAGGACTTTGGTGGCGCCGGCCTGTCGGATGTATTCGCCCAGCTCGTTGATGCGGCCCAGGCAGCTAAAGTCCAGGCAGCAAATAACTTCGGCCCGCGCAATGAGGTCGCGCACCTGTCGGTCGTTCTGGCGCTTGTCGTACACCACCACTTCGTCGTTGCCCTCCATCCAATCGAGGAAGGCCGGGTAATCGGAAGGCGTCACTACTGTGACGTGGTGGCCTTTTTGCTTGAGGTACCCCGCCCAGGCCAGTGAAGAGCCCAGCGCGTCGGCATCGGGCTTGTGGTGGGTGGTGATAACAACCTGCCGGGGCTGCGCGAGCAACGCCTGCAGGGCGGTAATGGAAGTGGACATCGATAACGGGATTGGCCTTCAAAGAAACTAAAGGCCGGTGGCTTACGAAATTATTGGGGCGGCAAAAGTCGGAAGAAATCCGTTCTCAACAACGCACTGCCCCCGGAAGGTTCGCCCAAACCCTGAGAACAGGCCGCTGGGCCAGCCCATCCGTAACCCTTGCGCTTTATGGCTACTTTTGTGACTTCATAACTTTTTTAACCAATTACCCCCGCCCGTTTTATGGCCACCAACCGCACCTTCACCATGATTAAGCCCGATGCCGTTCAGGAAAACCACATTGGTGGTGTTCTGAGCATGATTGAGGCTGGCGGCTTCCGCATCGTGGAGCTTCAGAAAATCAATCTTACCGCCGAGCGCGCGGGCCAGTTCTACGCCGTGCACGCCGAGCGTCCTTTCTACAACGACCTGGTAAAATACATGTCGAGCGGCCCCATCGTGGCTGCTATTCTGGAGAAAGACAACGCCGTGGCCGACTTCCGTACCCTCATCGGTGCCACCAACCCGGCCAACGCCGAGGAAGGCACCATCCGGAAGAAGTACGCCAAGAGCATCGAAGCCAACGCCGTACACGGTTCCGACTCCGACGAGAATGCCCAGATTGAAGGCGACTTCTTCTTCGGTAATAAGTAATCAGAAGCCGTAGATTGCGGAAAAAGCCCGCTCTGCATCATGCAGAGCGGGCTTTTTCTTTATGCCAAAAGCAGACTTTTTTTATACCAATCTTGTATTGTGGCGCTTATGCGCCGGCCGGAATCAGGCCTGCTCCAGCGTGAGCAGCGGCTCGGGGGGGAACGTGCCTTCTGTCGGCAGAGGCGTGTGCTTGTGCTTAAAGATGAACACGAACAGCACCGCAACAACCAGCGAATAGCCCGCAAATGTGAGCCAGATGCTGTGCCAGTCCTTCACGCCGTTGGCATCGGTGAAGTAGTGCTGGATGATGAGGCCACTGAGCGAGCTGCCCAGCACGGCCCCGAAGCCGTTGGTCATCATCATAAACAGGCCTTGGGCGCTGGCCCGGATACTGGGCTGCGTCTGCGTTTCGACGAACAGCGAGCCCGAAATATTGAAGAAGTCGAAGGCCATGCCGTACACGATGCACGAGAGGATAATCATCCAGAGGCCCGTGCCGGGGTCGCCGTAGGCAAACAGGCCGAAGCGCAGCACCCAAGCAATCATGCTGAAGAGCATAACCTGCTTGATGCCGAAGCGCCGCAAAAAGAACGGAATCGCGAGGATAAACAGCGTCTCGGAAATCTGCGAGATGGACATGATGATGGCCGGGTACTTCACCGTAATGGTGTCCTTGAACTCCGGATTCTGGTCGAAATCGTGCAGGAAGGTGTCGCCGTAGGCGTTGGTGAGCTGCAAGGCCGCACCCAGCAACAGGGCAAAGAGGAAAAACACCGCCATCTTACGGTCGCGCAGAATGGCGAACGACTTGAGGCCCAGGATTTCGGCCAGGCCCTGGCTGGAAGTGTTGGTGGACTGGGGCGGGCACTTGGGCAGCGTGAACGAATAAATGCCTAGCAGTACGGCTGCGCCCGCCGCCACGTAGAACTGGCTGGCTGATTTTTCGAAGCCCAGCAAACTCACCGTCCACATGGCCACAATAAAGCCGATGGTGCCCCACACGCGAATGGGCGGGTAGTCCTTCACCACGTCGAGGCCTTCGGTTTTCAGCACCGAAAACGACACGGCAATGGACAGAGACAGCGTGGGCATGTAAAAAATCATGTTCAGCAGTATCACCCAGAAGAATACGCCGGGGTCGTCGACCAACGGAATGGTGCAGAGCGTGATACCACCCAGAATGTGGAGGATGCCGTAGAGTCGTTCCGCGTTCACGTACTTATCGGCCACGATGCCCATGAGCGAGGGCATGAAGATGGAGGCGATGCCCATGGTGGAGAAAATGGCGCCAAACTGTGCGCCCGACCACTCCTTGGTTTGAAACCAGTACGCTCCAATCGTAATCAACCACGAGCCCCAGATAAAGAATTGTAAGAAACTCAATATGATGAGGCGCAACTTAGTATTCATGCGAAGTCTGATTAAAAAGAGAGTGGGATTTAGCTGCTAAAGATACACGCCGCATCGTTTAATGTGGAAATGGCTGAGTGGGTGGCGCTGTAGCAAGGGCGGCGGGGCAGGGGATAAGTATCCGCTTAGAAGGGGCTTTCAATAAATATTGAGCCGAGCAACTGGCGTGCGGCTGAGCGGTGCGCCAGCCGGCCGATGCACAGTGGCAGCTTCTGAAAATCTGCAAAAGCTCGCTGAAAAAAGTTTGCGAAGTAATTTGATTTATAAAATAAACCAGTTTACATTTGTTCTATCCTCACACCTAATTCACCGCTCCGATGAAAAACCTCGCCAGCCTCTCGCCCAGCTCCGCCATCAGCAGCCACGCTCGCCCGTTTGCCCTTGCTTCCGGGCAGCTGGCCGAGGCCGTGACCCCGACCGAGCTGCGGGCGTACGCCTTCACCTATGTGTTCCGCGGGCTGGTGGTGATGGTAGCCGCCCTGAGCAACTACGCGCTGGAGCACGCGGGCTTTGCCGCGCCCTGGCTGCCCTGGATGGTGCTGATGCCCCTGGCCGCCGTGGTGCAGGCGGTTCGGGGCCGGCGCCAGCAATCAGCCGCCAGCACGTCCACTGCCGCCAAGCAGATGCGCCTGCTGCAAAAGAGCTTCGTGCTGGTGCTGTTGATTGCCGTGGCCAGCGCCACCCAAATCGGTTGGGTCAACGCGCACCCGCTCATTCTGATGCTCTACGGCGTGGGTACGGTGGCCGCGGGGCGGGTGCTGGGCTTCCGCCCGCTGCTGTGGGGCGGCGCGGCGTGCGGGCTGCTGGGCGCCATTGCCGTTGTGGTGGCCGCCGATACCCAGCTGCTGCTCATTGCCGGGGCCATGCTGGTGAGCTACGTGGTGCCGGGCTACCTGCTGCACCAGCGCAGCCGTACGGCTTAGCGGCTGCTTTTTTTCTCCAACTGTTATCTCTTTATCTTTTTACGTCATGGAACCCCTCGAAAAACCCTTTTCCGCGCCCGACAGCCTGCGCCTGATTCAGCAGATGATACAGTCGGCGAAGCAGGACCTGAGCGATAATTCGTTTAACCTGCTGCTTTGGGGCTGGCTGGTGCTGGCGGCGGCCCTGACGCACTACGGTCTGCTGGCGCTCAACTACGACAAGCCCTGGGTGGCCTGGCCCCTGCTCATGGGCCTGGGCACGGTGGCTTCATTCGTCGACGGTGCGCGCCGGGCTCGCCGGGAGCGGGAGCGGGCGCGTACCGCACAGGGCGATTTCATGACTTATTTGTGGGCCGGCTTCGGGGTGCTCATGGTAATGCTCATCGGTATGGGCGCGGCCTCGGGCTGGCGCCTGGCGTATCCGCTCATCATTGCGCTCTACGGCCTGAGCACGTTTGCCACGGGCGGGGCGTTGCGCTTCCGGCCGCTGATTTGGGGCGGCGCGGCCTGCTGGCTGCTGGCCACGGTGGCGTTCCGGGTCGACTTTAAAGCGCAACTGCTGCTCATCGCTGCCGCCGTGCTGGTGGCCTACATCGTACCGGGGCACTTGCTCCGAAACCAATACCGCCGTGGCCGCACCGTTTAGCGACCTCGACCCGCTGCTGCACTCGCAGCTGCGGCTGGCGGTGATGAGCCTGCTGCTGAGCGTACGGGAAGCCGAGTTCAACTTCCTCAAGGAAAAGACCGGGGCCACCGCCGGCAACCTGAGCGTGCAGCTGGGCAAGCTGAAAGAAGCCAACTACCTCACCGTGACCCGGGAGATGAACGGCAGCTACCCGCTCACGCGCTGCGCCATCACGCCGGTGGGCGTGGCGGCTTTCGAGAAGTACGTGGCCGACTTGCAACGCTACCTCAAGCCCGGCGGCTAGTACCGCGCCGGCCCCTGCCCACATCCTGGTTTCCTGCTTGTCTGGCCGCTTTTGCGGGCCAGCCGGGCCGCGCCTTGTCCTTTTTTCTGCCCGTTTCTCTCCTCATTTTTCACGCCTCTAACCTGTTTTCGCCATGAAAAAGTACGTGTTCGTGTTGATGCTGCTGACTGCCGCCTTACTGCCCCGCATGGGCCGGGCCCAGGCCAACGGAGCCGCCGTGCTCGCCAATATTCAGAGCCGCCTCACCTGGCGCACGCCCACCGATTCGGTGCAGCAGCTGGCCGGGGCACTCGACCGGCTGCGGGCCCAAACCCCCAACCCCTACCTCAGCTATTGGGGCGCCTTTGCGCAATACCACCTGTACTTCCGCTACGGCAAGGACAAGCAGCGGGCCGAAGCGGCGCTCAACAAGGGCATCGCGCTGCTGGAAGACATTCCCACGAAGAACGCCGAGCACTACGCCCTGCTGTCGTTGCTGCAAGGCCTGAACCTGGAATTTGCCAACTTTCTCACCATCCCCTTCAAAGCCGGCACGGTGAAGGAAAATGCCGAAAAAGCCCTGACCCTGGCGCCTGACAACCTGCGCGCCCACTACGCGCGCGGCATCAACGATTTCTACACGCCCAAGCAGTACGGTGGCGGCAAAGTGGCCGCCGCGCATTTCAAGCAGGCCATTGCGCTGGCCGACAAGCCCGACCCCAACCCCTACGCCCCCGACTGGGGCAAAGCCGACGCCTACTGCTACCTGGTGGAAGCGCACAAGGCCACCGGCCAGGCCGGGCTGGCCCGCCAATACGGCACCGAGGGCTTGCGCAAATACCCCGCGCACGCCCGGCTCAAGGGCATTGTGGCCAAACTGTAAGGTCCAGACAGGCCGAACCGCTGCCGTTGGGGATGAGCAACGGCTCTCCGGCGCGACGATGAAAAATGCCGCCGTTGAACACTGAAAAAACCGGTTTCACATCCCCCTATCATGCTTTTCATGGAGTTGATTTGCGCGCAGCAATGCCTGCGTAGCCTGGCCGTGCTGTGCCTGCTGGCCGGGGCGGCGCGGGCCCAGCAGCCGCTGCTGCGTGGCATGGTGAGCGACCGCACCACCGGCGACAAGCTGCTGGGTGCCACGGTACGGCTGGCGAACTCGCCCGGCGCAGGCACCGCCACCGACCTCGACGGGGCCTTTGCGCTGCCGGGCCCTACGGCCGGGCGGCCCGATACGCTGCTGGTGAGCTACGTGGGCTACCAGCCGTGGCGCCTGCCGCTGACGGGCGCGCCGGCCGGGCCGCTGGCAGTGCGCCTGACGCCCGGCGCCGTGCAAACTCTGGCCCAGGTGGAAGTGACGGCCAAGCGGCCCATTGCGGAAGATTTTATGGTGCGGGAGTTGAACTTCCTGCAAATCGTGACCAACCCCGCCGCTTCGGCCGACCCGCTGCTGGCCGTGCGTACCCTACCCGCCGCCACCAACACCGACGAGTTGGCCAGCATCAGCCTGCGCGGCTCCGACCCCAGTCAGACCGCCATCTACCTCAACAACGTGCCGATTTACGACGCCGTGAAGTTTGCGCAGCTCAGCGGCCTGGGCACGTTCGGTATTTTTAGCGTCGATTTGGTGAAGTCGGTGCTGGTGTTTCCGAGCAACCCGCCGCTGGAGTTTGGCAACGCCGGGGCTGGCCTCATCAGCCTGAGCACCGACGAGCAGCCGCGCGCCCGGTTTCTGCAAGCGTCGCTGGGGCTGGCCAACTCCGGGGTGCTGGCGGGCACGCCGGTGGGCAAGCGGGGAATGCTCAAGGCCTACGTCAACGGTCAGGACGGCCGTCTGCTCCGGGCCGTAAATCCAGCCTCGTTTCGGCAGCTGCCCCGGCTAGGCCTGGTGGACGGCGGCGTACATCTGGCTACTAAAGTAGGCGAATACGGTACGTTCAAGGCATTTGCCTACGGCATTGCCGAGCAGTACACCTACCGCGTGCCGAACGGCCCTCCCGATAACCAATACCGCTACCGCAACCGCCGCGGCTTCTACACCCTCAGCTACGAGCAGGCCTGGGTCCGGGCCGACTTCGCCCTGGCCCAGGGCCTGAGCCTGCGCCGTGCCGACGATGCCGCGAGCAACTACCGCACCACCCGCCGCGGCCACGACGCCTACGCTGCCGCGCACTACCGCCGATACTGGACCGATGCGTTTTCGACCCGCGTGGGCCTGAGCTACGACGAGCGCCGCCTGAATGTGAACGGCGAGTTTCCCAGTTCCTCCGGGAGCGCCGACCCAACCCAACCCCCCACCTACACGGCTACATTTGGCCGCGGCCGCACGCTTTGGGAAGGATACCAGTACACCAAGCTGCGCCGCGGCCCCTGGACCACCGGCCTGGGCCTGCGCCTGAATGCCCTGCCGCGCCCGGCCCAACCCGGCTACCGGAGCGCCCAGCTCAACCTGCGCCGCGACCTGAGCGCGCGGCAGTTCCTGAACCTATCGGGTGGGCAGTACACGGCCACCACCACGCCCGAAGCCCTGCAGTTCCCGTACCTGCGCACCCGCACCCGCCAACTGGCGCTCGACTACAGCTACGCCCGGCCGGGCCTGACGGTAGCCGCCGCCGTGTACGCCAAAGACGAGCATTCCGTGGTGTCGGCGCGGCTGGTGGGGCTGGAAGCCTACGCCGAACGCAGTTTTGGCGCGCACTTTAGGGCCGATGTGGGCGTTGCGGCCGTGCGCGCCGCGCGTCTCAGCTTCGACGCCCAGGACCCCAATGCTGCTGCCCTGGCCCGCGCCCAGCGGCGTTACAACCTGCCCTTTTCGCTCAAAACCAACCTGCGCCTGGCCGGCAAGTGGGGCGAGCTGGGGGCTTTTGCCCAGTACCGGGCCGGCGCGCCATTCACGCCCGTGCTGGGCGCCACCACCGACCCCGCCACGGGCGCCGTGCAGCCGCAGTACGCCGCCACGCCCAACGCCGCGGCCCTCCCCAACTATTTCCGCGCCGATATTTCGGCCAGCAAGTTTGTGCGCCGTCCCAGCAAGGCTGGCAGCCTGGTGCTGTTCGCGGTGCTCAGCAACGTGTTCAACACCGAGAACGTGAGCGGCTATACCTACTCCGCCGACTACCAGCAGGCCACACCCACGCTTTTTCAGCGGCGCCTGCTCTACTTCGGGTTGGTGAAAACCTGGCAGCAAGGGCAATAAGCCATTAGCTGTCAGCTTTATTATTGACCTTACGCAGTTCAGGCGCAAACCCCTCCCCTCCGGGAGAGGGGGACTAGAATTAATTCTAAAAACTTGGTTGTTAGAACCTAAGACTAAAAACTAGTCCCCCTCTCCCGGAGGGGAGGGGTTAGGGGTGGGGTTTGCGGGCCTACTGCGTAACGTCAATTTATTATTGCCATTGAGCGTAACTCATCGTGCGATGAGTTACGGGACGTTACTCCTCAAAAAAAATCCCCGGCCTGTGAAGGCCGGGGCTCTTTGATTGGTATGCAAACTCAGCTATTGCGGCCGGTTACGCTTCGTAGGTGGGCGAGAACGTGCCTGCTGGCTCGCCGTTGGCCGTGGGGTAATCGGTGTAGCCATCAGCAAAGCCGTTGGGGCCGGGCGCATAGAAGGTCGCCTGGTCGGCTTCGGCCAGCGGGGTACCGGCTTTGAGGCGTTCCACCAGGTCGGGGTTCGAGATGAAGGGCCGGCCAATGGCCACGAGGTCGGCCTTGCCAGCCAGGGCGGCGTCAATCTGCTCCACGGAGGTGTAGCCGCCGCTGAGGATGAGCGTGTTGGTGAACTTTTCGCGGATGGTGTCCACCGTTTTGCCGGGTACTGCCGGTGCGCCCATGCTCTCGTGGTCGACCAGATGCAGGTATACCACGCCGATTTTCTGCAGCTTCTCCGCCAGGTAGGCGTAGGTTTCGTCAATTTCGGGGTAGTTGGCCATATCGTTGAACACGCCCCAGGGCGAGAGGCGGATGCCGGTACGCTCGGCCCCGATGGCTTCGGCCACGGCGCGGGTTACTTCGAGCACGAAGCGGGCGCGGTTCTCCACGCTGCCGCCGTACTCGTCGGTGCGCTGGTTGGAAGCGGGGTTCAGGAAGGTTTCGAGCAGGTAGCCGTTGGCGCCGTGCAGCTCCACGCCGTCAAAACCGGCTTCCAGGGCCAGTTTGGCGCTGGCTACGAATTCGTCGCGCACGCGGGCGATTTCTTCCAGGCGTAGGGCGCGGGGCGCGGGCTGGTCCTGCATCTGCTGCTGGTCGGTCCACATCTGGCCATTGGCCACAACGGCGGAGGGCGCAAGGCCTTCAGCGCCCTCGGGCAAGTTGAGGGGATGGAACACGCGGCCGGCGTGCATCAGCTGAATGAAAATATGGCCGCCGTGGTGGTGCACCGTCTCGGTGACGCGCTGCCAATTGGTGGCTTGCTCTTGGTTGAAGAGGCCGGGAATGCGGGCGTAGCCCAGACCATCGGCCGAGGGGGAGGTGCCCTCCGAAATAATGAGGCCGGCGGTGGCGCGCTGGCGGTAGTACTCGGCCATCAGCTCGTTGGGCACGTTGCCCAGGGCGCGGCTGCGCGTCATGGGGGCCATAACAATATGGTTGGTCAGGGTCAGGCCGCCAAGTTTGGCAGGTTCGAATGCTTTGCTGGACATATCTAGAGATTGGCTGCGGTGCGTGAGGCGCGGCGGTGGTTGAATGAAACGCGTCTTTAAACCGGGTACGTACACGAATTGTTGCAGTTCGAACGATAATACTGGTTGCGAGCGCCCTGCGGCTCCGGTCAAAAACGAAAAAAGACCCGCCCCACAACGTGGAGCGGGCCTTTTGCAGCAGCTACGCCGGGGTTGCCCAGCGTGCTGATAATTTACATGGGCGTGGCTTCGGCGAAGCGCTTGTTCACCTCATCCCAGTTAATGAGGTTGAAGAAGGCGGCGATGTAGTCGGGCCGGCGGTTCTGGTACTTGAGGTAGTAGGCGTGCTCCCACACGTCGAGGCCCAGCACGGGCAGGCCCTTGCAGCCCGCGTCGGGCATCAGGGGGTTGTCCTGGTTGGGCGTCGAGCAGATTTGCACCGAGCCGTCGGCCTGCTTGCACAGCCATGCCCAGCCCGAGCCGAAGCGCGTGGCGCCGGCTTTGGTGAATTCCTCCTTGAATTTGTCGTAGTTGCCAAACGCCGTGGTGATGGCTTCGCCGATGGCGCCGGTGGGCTGGCCGCCGCCGTTGGGCGACAGGATGGTCCAGAACAGGGAGTGGTTGAAATGGCCGCCGCCGTTGTTGCGCACGGCCGCCGGGGCCTTGGCAATGTTGTGCATGATTTCCTCAATGGACTGGCTTTCCATCTCGGTGCCGGCAATGGCGGCGTTGAGGTTGGTTACGTAGGCCTGGTGGTGCTTGCTGTGGTGGATTTCCATCGTCTGGGCGTCAAACGTGGGTTCCAGGGCATCGTAGGCGTAGGGGAGTTTGGGGAGTTCGAAAGCCATAAGTGCAGGTGTTTTGGGTGGTGAAGCGTGTGAGAAATGCAGCGGGTATTGAAACAGCCCAACTAGCTACCTAGTTACGACCACCGCCCGCGCAGGTTCAAAAGTATGGTTATTTCCGCTTCAAACTAAAAAATGCCTGCATCAGCGCGGCGCACTCGGCTGCCTGCACGCCGCCCCGCAATTGCGTGCGCGGATGCAGCAGCTGCCCGTGCCGCCGGAAGCCTACTTTGGGCTCGTCGGCGCCAAATACTACGGCCTTCAGCTGGGCCCAATAGCTGGCGCCCGCGCACATCACGCAGGGCTCAATGGTGACGTAGAGTGTGCAATCGGCCAGGTATTTATTACCCAGGTGGTTAGCGGCCGCCGTCAGGGCCAGCATTTCGGCGTGGGCCGTCACGTCGCGCAGCTGCTCGGTCTGGTTGTAGCCGCGCCCAATTATCTGTTTCTCAAACACCACCACCGCGCCGATGGGAACCTCCTCGGCGGCCAGGGCTTTTTCGGCCTCGGCCAGGGCTTGAAGCATGAAATAGGCGTCGTTCATGGGCAGGACGCTGCGCTACTTCAGGGCCACGGCATTCATCACGGCCTGGGCGGTGGGCTGCCACTGCGCCTGCTCGTTGGCCGGCGCCACGAAGGTGAAAACGTACAGCTGCTGGCCCAAAATGGCGTATTGCACGGTCTGGTAGCGTTTTATGGGCGCCAGCTGGTTGGTGCGCTGCCCGTCATTCACCGTCGATACGAATTCAAAATAGATGAAATCGCGCCCTTTCACGGTGCGAATGTCTTCCTTAATAAAGTCAACCTTGGAGTACAGGCGCTGAATACTGGCTTTGTAAATTTTGAGCAGCACGCCGTAATCCATGCTCTCAAACGTGGTGGGGCGCACAGCCACGCTAAAATCGACGCGGCCGCTGGGATTGGAAAATACCGCCAACGGCTTGCGCGGCGACGGGTATTTCACGGCAATACCATCATCGGGTAGCGGCGCGAAAGTGGCCGGCACGCCCACGCTCAGGCCCGTGCCCAGCTTGGTAGTGGTGAGCTTGACGGTGGGAGGCGCGAAAGCCGTGAGGCCGAGCAGTAGCAACAGAACCGGGATAATCTTCATAGCAGACGGAAACGATGGGGGGATAAAAGTAGTGCCACGACTTTTGTAGTCGTGGCACGGCCCTTCGAAGGGTGAGGGAATTAGCGACGCCGAACGGCAGGATACTTGATGCGTACTTTTTTCCAGTACACGTAATTGCCGGTTTTGGCTTCGACCAGGTAGGTGCCGGCTGGAATGCGGCCCAGGTCCACCGGGGCGCCGGTGCTGGTGGTCGGGTCAAGGGCAGTCTGATAAATTACTTTGTTCTTGTAATCGGTCATCACCAGGGTGCCGGGCTTGCTGAACTGCTGCGTGAAGCTTAGCAAAATGCTGGTCGACTGGGGCTTGGGAAATACGTCGATGCCCGAGAGCGTTTCGATGCGTTTGATGGGGCCATCCAGCGTCACGGCATCGGCCGAACTCTTGGATTTGACGACGGTGCCCGATTCATCGGCCTTGCTTTTGGTTTTGATTTTGGTTTGGGCCTGGGCGGTGCCGGCAAACAGCAGCGCGGCGGCCAGGGCGAAGGAGGGGAGGAATTTCATGAGTGAAGGAAGGCTTGAAGGGATACGAAACGTACTTACCGAAGTGCTTTGCATATCCCGTACCAAAGTTTCTGTTTTCGGCCCGGCGGCCCAATAGCTACCTTCGCGACGGATTCATTTAACATTTATCAATTAACACTTAACAGCTGTTCCGCCAACATCGGGTTTCTTCCCGCGCCTTGGAAACTGCCAGCCGTTAAGTGAGAGCTGATAATTGATGAATGTTAATTGTTAACTGTTAATTGACAAGATGTTACGTACCCATACCTGCGGCGAGCTTCGCCCCGAACACACCGGTCAAACCGTTACCCTTTGCGGTTGGGTGCAGCGCACCCGCGACAAAGGCGGCATTCTCTGGATTGACCTGCGCGACCGTTACGGCCTCACCCAAATCACGCTGGAAGAAGGCGTAGAGGCCGAAACCGTGCGCGAAACCGCCCGCCAGCTCGGTCGCGAATTCGTGCTGCGCGTGACCGGTACCGTGACCGAGCGTTACTCCAAAAACGATAAAATGCTGACCGGCGGCATTGAAATTCGCCCCTCAACCGTCGAAATTCTGAACCCGGCCAAGCTACCGCCCTTCCTCATCGAAGACGAAACCGACGGCGGCGACGACCTGCGGATGAAGTACCGCTACCTCGACCTGCGCCGCACGCCGGTGCGCAACAACCTCATGCTGCGCCACAAAATGGCCCAGGCCGTGCGCCGCTACCTCGATGGCCAGGATTTTATTGAAGTCGAAACGCCCGTCCTCATCAAGTCCACGCCCGAAGGTGCCCGCGATTTCGTGGTGCCCTCGCGCATGAATCCCGGCGAGTTTTACGCCCTGCCGCAGTCGCCCCAGACGTTTAAGCAGCTGCTCATGGTGTCGGGTTTCGACCGGTATTTTCAGATTGTGAAGTGCTTCCGCGACGAAGACCTGCGCGCCGACCGCCAGCCCGAATTCACCCAGATTGACTGCGAAATGGCCTTTGTTACCCAGGAAGATATTCTGGATATGTTTGAGGGCCTGGTGCGCTACCTGTTCAAGGAAATCAAAGACCTTGACTTCCCCACCGTGCCCCGCATGACCTATGCCGACGCCATGCGCGACTACGGCAACGACAAGCCCGACACCCGCTTCGAGATGAAGCTCACCGACCTCACCGCCACCGTAAAAGGCCAGGGTTTTCCGGTTTTCGACAGTGCCGAATTGGTGCTCGGCATCAATGCCGCCACCTGCGCCGCCTACACCCGCAAGCAACTCGACGAGCTAACCGAGTGGGTGAAGCGCCCCCAAATCGCGGCAACTGGCCTCATCTACGCCCGCGTGGAGGCCGATGGAATGGTGAAATCTTCCGTCGATAAGTTCTACTCGCAGGAGGAGCTGCAGAAGTGGAGCGCTGCCTTCCACGCCAACCCCGGCGACCTGCTGCTGCTACTGGCTGGCTCCGAAGCCAAAACCCGCAAAGCCGCGAGCGAGCTGCGTCTCGAAATGGGCCAGCGCATGGGCCTGCGCAACAAAGAGGAGTTTTCGCCGCTGTGGGTGGTCGATTTCCCCTTGCTGGAATTCAGCGAGGAGGAAAACCGCCACTTCGCCATGCACCACCCCTTCACCTCGCCCAAACCCGAAGACCTGGCCCTGCTCGACTCGCCCGAAACCATCGGCCAGACCCGCGCCAACGCCTACGATTTGGTGATAAACGGCGTGGAAATCGGCGGCGGCTCCATCCGCATCCACGACCGCGCCGTGCAGGCCCGCATGTTCTCGCTGCTCGGCTTCACCCCCGAAGAGGCCCAGGCCCAGTTCGGCTTCCTGCTCGATGCCTTCGAGTACGGCGCACCGCCCCACGGCGGCCTCGCCTTTGGCTTCGACCGTCTGTGCAGCCTCTTCGGCGGCTCCGATTCCATCCGTGACTTCATCGCCTTCCCCAAAAACAACTCCGGCCGCGATGTCATGATTGACTCGCCCTCGCCGATTTCGGACGTGCAGCTCAAGGAGCTGAGCATCAAGACGGCTGTGGTGGCGAAGTAGGGTTTTTGAAGCTTGAGAAACAGAAGCGGCGACTGAGGAATCAGTCGCCGTTTTTTTATGGGCGAGAAAAAGGCTTAAATCCAGTGCTTGTAGCGTAAAATCCTTGGTTCAACGTGCGAGGAATGGTGTCTGGCGAAGACTGAAATCCAAGGGTGGTTGAGATTAGTAAGTTCAGCCATTACAACAATCCTAAGCACCTGCTACCGTGTCCAAGCTGTATTTGTTCTCTACTATTTTTTTGTTCTGGGTTGCGGTCTACGGCTCGATGTTGCGCGTTCACTTGGCTGCTACATCGGTACGCACACTAAATGTTCCAACCTTCCGGTCAATTCCGATGCGCTCGACACCTATTGGGCAAGTCAATAATCAATGTATTTCTAAAAATATCAACTAGAGCGGTTTCCAAATCAGTGTACATGATATCCGCAATGGTCAAACCAGTTTTTGGCATCCTGTTCATTTATCCATTCGGCAGCCGCCTGGATAGCCTCTTCCAGCAGGTCGCAGGTGCGTGCTTTGGTGGTGCGTAGCCACGTCTTGAGTTTGCTAAAAGCGAGTTCAATGGGGTTGAAATCAGGCGAGTAAGGCGGCAGGTAGCGCAAGCGGGCGCCGTATTTTTGGGCAATTTCGTCCAGGCCGTCGACTTTGTGTACCGTCAAGTTGTCGAGCACCACCACGTCGCCCGGCTGCAACGTGGGGCCGAGCACCTGGTCCAAATAGGCCGCGAACACGTCGCCGTTGACGGCCCCATTGACGGTGAGCAACGCCCCGAGTCCGTCCGGGGTCAGGGCCGCGATAAGCGTCACGTTCGGGCCGTTGTGCAAGGGCACCGCCTGGTCCACGCGCCGGCCGGCGGGGGCCCGGCCGTAGCGGCGGCAGTACGTGAGGTTGGTGCTCGTTTCGTCCACAAACACAAAATGAGTAACGTCTTCTTCCTGAATAGCTTCCACAAACAAGCGGCGCAACGCTACGACCCGTTCGGTGTCGCGCTCGGCGGCGTGGATGCTTTTTTTTTACGCCCCCAGCCCAGGCGCTCCACCGCCCGCCACGTACTGGTGCGGCTCAGGACCGGGCCCTCGGCGGCGTGCAAGGCGGTGCCCAGTTCGGCCAGCGTCGCGTCGGGCTGCGCCACCAGACAGGCCCGCAACAGCGCCTCGCCCGCCGGGTCCAGGCGCGGCACCGGGCCGCCGCGTGCGGGTAGGGCGGCCAGCGAACCCGTGCGGCGCTGGCGCTGCAACAGCTTGTCCACAAACGAAACGGATACGCTGAATTGGGCAGCGACTTGGTAAATCCGGGCCTGCGGCGCGGCACAAGCCGCCGCTACCCGTTCCCGCAAATCAATCGAATACGCTTTCATCAGGTGAAAATATGCAGAATTCTGTACACTGAATTGGAAACCGCTCTA
>NZ_JNLX01000076.1 GCF_000715495.1 Hymenobacter sp. IS2118
CGGCGGGCGCCCGCCGCGGCGTGAAGGGAAGGAAAATCAGCGAAATCAACTCAATCAGCGGCAATCAGCGATTATATGTCCTGGTCGTCCAGGTCGGCGGCTACGGGAACCTGCATCTTCTGGTCGTCGGGAATGGTGTCGCGGGGGCCGCCGTAGTACTTGGCGCAGTCGATTTCGATGCTCAGCGGCGCGGCGGGCTTGGGGAAGGGGCCGGTATTGATGCCGATGCTTTTGTCCTTGTACACCTTCTGCATGAACAGGCCGTAGAGCGGCAGGGCCATGCGGGCACCCTGGCCGTAGGTGCCGGTGCGGAAGTGAATGCTGCGGTCTTCGCCGCCCACCCACATGCCGCAGACAAGGTCGGGGGTGATGCCCATGAACCAGGCGTCGGAATAGTTAGACGTAGTGCCGGTTTTGGCTCCGATTTCGTAGGGAAACTTGAAGCCCGTGTGCAGAATGGTGCTGGTGCCGCCGGGCTCGGTGGTGCTGGCTTGCAGCATGTTGGTCATCACGTAGGCGGTTTCTTCGCTGAGCACTTCCCTGGTGCGGGGCACAAATTCGCGCAGCACGTTGCCGTTCTTGTCCTCAATGCGCGTAACCATGACGGGCGAAGTCCACACGCCCTTGTTGACGAACGTGCCGTAGACGCCGCACAGCTCGTAGATGCTGACGTCGGAAGAGCCGAAGCCGATGGCCGGCACCGCATCAATTTCCGACGTGATGCCCAGGCGCTTGGCGTAGGCCACGATGGTTTCGGGCGTCAGCTTCATCACCAGCCACGCCGTAATCGAGTTCATGGACCGCGCCAGGGCCTGCCGCAGCGTGAACACGCGCCCCGAAAAGGTGCCCTCGAAGTTGCGGGGCGTGTAGGGCGCGCGGCCGGCCACGGCCGGGAACGTGGTGGCCACGTCGGGCCGCGGGAAGCAGGGCGAGTAGCCCTGGTCGATGGCCGCCGCGTACACAATGGGCTTGAATGTGGAGCCGGGCTGGCGCTTGCCCTGGCGCACATGGTCGAACTTGAAAAACTTGTAGTTGGCCCCGCCCACCCAGGCCTTAATCTGGCCGTTGAGCGGGTTCACGGCCAGGAAGCCGGCGCGCAGCATGCGTTTGTAGTAAGCCAGCGAATCGAGTGGCGACATCATCATTTCCTTCTCGCCCTGCCACGTAAACACCTGCATTTTGTACTTCTTGCGCAGGTAATAATTCACCGAGTCGCGGTTGCCCTCGTATTGGTTCATCAGCGACTTATAGCGCTGGGTGCGGCGCATCGAGATGTTCAGAAACTCGGGAATCACCTTGCCGTTTTCGTCGCGCCAGGGCAGCTGGCCCTTCCAGTGCTGGTCGAACCACTTTTGTTGCAGCTTCAGGTGTTCGGCCACCGATTGCTCGGCGTACTTCTGCATCCGCGAATCGATGGTGGTGTAAATCTTCAGGCCGTCGGCGTACAGGTCGTGGTCGGTTTCCCGGGCCCAGGCCAGCAGCGACTTGGCCACCTCGGTCCGGAAATAAGGTGCGAGGCCCTTGCTGGGGTTTTCCACCGAATATTTCAGCACGATGGGCTTGGCCGTGTCGGCCATCAGCTGGGCGCTGGTGATGTAGTTGGACTTGGCCATCTGGCGCAGCACCCAGTTGCGCCGCTTGCGCGAGCGTTGCGGGTGCGCCACCGGGCTAAAGCGGCCCGGCGCGTTCACGATGCCCACCAGCGTGGCGGCCTCGGCGTTGGTCAGGTCCTTGGGCTTTTTGTTGAAGAAGGTTTTGGCGGCCGTGTTGACGCCGAACGAGTTCGAGCCGTACTCCACCGTGTTGAGGTACATGCGCAGGATTTCGCGCTTGGTGTAGTTGCGTTCCAGCCGGATGGCCAGAATCCACTCCTTGGTTTTGGTGATGAGCAGGCCCAGCTTGCCGTTGCCGTTCAGGCTACCGTCGTTCAGGTCGGCACGGGTGCGAAACAGCACCTTGGCCACCTGCTGCGTGAGCGTGGAGCCGCCGCCGTTGCGGTTGAACGTGGCCACGCCCACCACGGCCCGGAATATGCTTTTCATATCGATGCCCGAATGCTGCTCAAACCGCACATCCTCGGTGGCAATCAGGGCATCCACTATATTTTGGGGCAGGTCCTTGAACTCCACGGGCGTGCGGTTTTCGCGGAAGTATTTGCCCAGCAGCACCCCGTCGGCCGAGTAGATTTCGGAGGCCAGCTCGGAGCGCGGGTTTTCCAGGGTTTTGAGGTTGGGCATGCGCCCGAACAGCTCCAGGAAGTTGCCGCTCACGGCCAGCACAAACAGCCCCAGGCCCACCACGCCCGCCCCAAACAGCAGCCACATGGTGCGCGCAAAAGCCGTGAACCGCCCGTTGCGCACCGGTTTCAGGGGCGTCGGTTTGGAGCGGCGGGCGGGGGAGGAAGCAGGCATTCGTTGGAGTTGGGAGTTAAAAGTTAGGCGTTATGAGTTTACAGCGTGAGGTAAGCCCGGCCATGCAGCAAAGGTCCGACTGCAAACTCATAACTCATAACTACAAACTCATAACTCATTTATACACGCGCTGATAAAAACTCAGGTACCCGGCCAAATCACCCGAAGCCTGCAACAGCGCCAGGTTTTCGGCGCTGATAACCAGGGTTTGGTAGCCGGCCCCGCGCAGCCGTGCCAGCGGCGACTGCGGCCCCCGTAGCTTGGTGGCGTAGCTCTGGGCCACTTTGGCGCCGGGCAGCGTGCGCACCACCACCAGGTCCTGGTCGGCACCCAACGGTGGCGTCTCAATTCTTAGGTTGTTGGCCCGGAAAAACCGGCTGTTATACGTGCCCAGCTGCGTCACCAAATCGGGCGCGGCCGGAGTGGCTTTCGGAAATACCAGCACCACCGCGTGCGCCCCACTGAGCTGGGTGACGTAGGCCGTGGCCGCTACTGCGGGCTCGGCGGCTACGGGTTGGGCCGCCGGCTCGGCCGGGCTGATAGCGGCCGGGCTTGGTGCTGGCGCCAGGCCGTTGGCTGCTGGCGCGTCTGGGTTTTCGGGTGCCGGCGCCGGGGCGAGCTCGGGAGTGAGCAGCTTTGGCACCGCTTTTTCATCCGCCTGGCCCAGCTGGTCCGAAATAGCGGAGCTTTTGGGCGTGCGCTTGCCTGCCGGCGCTACCGGGGCGTCTTCAACCGTGGGCGGCGCGGTGTTCAGCGCTTTGGCGGGCGTTTCGTTTTCGCGGTATTGGATGCGCATGCGGTTATCCACTTCGCCCGGCCGGAAAATCGAAACCACCGGCTTTTCTGTCGATGCCAATGCGCCCGCAATCTGGCCATTGCCCTGCTTGCGGTAGGTTTCGGCCAGCGCCAGGGCCTGCGGAGCCAGGGGGCTGTCCGGGAAATCGCGGGCAAACTGCTCGACCGACGAGCGGGCCGCAAGCGGCGGCTGAGTCCGGATAACGAGCAGCGTTTTCACGTAGGCCACCCGGTCGGTCAGGTCGCTTTTGGGGTATTGCTTTTCGGTGCGCGCCAGCACGGCCGTGGCTTTCCGGAAATCCTGTTTGGTGTAATAGGTGAAAGCTGAGTCCAACCGGCTGGCTACGGCATTGTGCAGCGCCAGCTCCTGCTCGCGGTACAGTGGGTTGGCAATGAGCTTGGCGTAGATGGACGTGGGGAACTCGCGCTGGAGCGCCGCCGCGTACTGCGCCATTTTCGCGGCGTCAGCCACATCCTTGTAGTGCAGGTAAAGCAGGTAATAGGCGTCGGGAGCGTGTTCGCGGGCGGGGTAGCGGGCCACCTGCCGCTCGTAAGTTTCATAGCCTTTGTCGCGCTCCTTCAGCTGCTCTTTGTAGATGCCGGCCAGTTCGTACAGCGCGGTTTCCACCTGCGCATCCGATTCCGTAAGCAGCTCGGGCGTGAGCGGCAGGCTGCTGCGGTACTGAGCCACCAAGGCCTGTTTCTGGGCGGCAGGGTTGCTGGCGGCGGCAGCAGCCACGGAATCCGCGCCGCCGGCATTCACGCGGTTGGCATCCTGGCCGGTAACGGAGATGGGGGCGCCGCCGTTGGCGGTGGTGTTGGGCGAGCTGCTGGCCTGGCTGCTGGTACGCCAGTTGTCCTGCAGCTGCCGGTCGCCCCATTTTCGGATGAAGTCGCCCCGCGCCTTGCCCAGCGTCACCGGGTTATCGAAGTACCATTTGGCGCCCGAAGCCGTGGCGGTGGGGTCAAAAGCCAGCGGGTCGTCGGTGGCGCCGCCCAGGCCGCTGCCGGGGAAAGCCGAATTGCCGCTGCTGCTGCTGGTGCGCGCGGCCAGCTCGGCGGTGCGCTCACTCGCTTTCTGTAAGGCCGCGAGCCGGGCTGCTTCGCGCTCCTTGGCCGCAATTTCAGCGTCGGCATACAGGTTTAGCTTCTCGTCCAGCGCCGTCGGGTTCAGTTTGGCCAGGGCCTGCAGGCTGTCCTGCGTTTCGATGATGGTGTACTGCTTGGCGAATTCCCGCAGGATGTCGCTCCGCTCCTTGATGGCCGCGTAGGTTTTGGCTTCCGGAGCCAGGTTCTGCACGGTGCTGTCGTAATAAGCCGCCGCAAGGCGGTATTTCTGCAGCTCTTCGTAGTAGATGCGTCCCGCCAGCAGGTAGGTGTAGCTTTTTTGCAGCGGGTTGGTAGTGGTGGCTTTAATGGACTGGCGCAACAGTTTCAGGGCCTCCGGAAACTTCTTTTCGCGGTAGTTCAGCCGCGCCATCTCGTAGTAAATCTTGTCGCGGTATTCCTTGTTTTTTGAGTCTTTCAGCAACGCGGCGAAGTTCTTATCCAGTCGCTCCCGGTCTTTCACGTCCAAGCCCGATACCTGGGCCAGCAGCAGCTTGGCCTGGAAGTCGAGCTCATACGGTGGGTTGCGCGACAGCAGCTGGTCCAGCTGCTCGTAGGCTTTCTGGTCCTGGCCGGCGTTCTGGTACAGCTGCGCCAGCACGTAGCGCGTGCGCGACCGTTCGTTTTTCAGCTCAATCAGCGGAATGGCCCGTTCCAGCTCAGGAATCGCCTTGGCCGGCTCATCGGTACGGATGTAATAGTCGGCGCGGGTCAGAAACAGCTGGCGCGCATCGGTGGGCAGGCCGGTTTCCTTGTCCAGCAGGTCCGATACCGCCTTGGCGCTCTCGTATTCGCCCTGCGCCACAAAGGTTCGCATCAGCCCAATCAGCGCCTCGTGCTTGGCGTTGGCGTCCTTGCTCGTCGAGTTCACATACTTAAAGGTGAGCGCCGCGTCGTCGAACTGCATCTGATAAAAGCGCGCCCAGGCCACCAGAATGTAAGCGTCATCGGTCCAGTCCGAGCCCGGCCGGTGCTGAATCGGCATCGAAGCCCGCTTAATAATCTGGTTGAGGTCGGTTCGGCTGGCCCGCACAGTGGTGCTGTCCAGGGTCGGGAACAGCGGCAGCGTCTGGTTGTAGTCGTTCACGCGGCCTTCGTAGAGCTTGGCTTCGGTTTCGTGGAGCTTCTCGCGGGCCAGGAAATAGGCATTGTCGCGCGCCGCCACGTTGTTGAAGGCATGCGCCACCAGGTTTTTATCGGAAGCGCAGCCCGCCGCGCCCAATCCTAAAAGGAAGACGAGGAGCGCCGGCCAGCGGTGTATCAGCAAATGTTGTGTCAAAGCCAAAGGGAGAGGTAAGGGCAGCCAGTTGCCTCCGCAACGCCGGAGGTAACCCGAAATGTTCGTTATAGCCGGCAGGCGCCAACCGCCTAACGAAGGCGAACGGGTAAAATTACGTTTTTCCCGGACCAAACGGTCCTTCGCCTCCGCCGTACCTTTGCACGTCGCTTCACCACGTCCTTTCCATGTCCACACCGCCCGTTCCTGAGCCCGCCGACAAGCCCGCCGCAGGCTCCACCCGCGTCCGCGCGTTCGCCAAGTACTCGGGTATTGCCTTCCAGATGCTGGGCATCATCGGCGGCTTCACCTGGCTGGGCATGTGGCTCGACGAGCGGTACCAGTCCAAAAACCCGTGGTTCACGGTCGGGCTCATGCTGGTGGGTGTGTTTCTCGCCATGTTCCAGATTATCCGCAGCCTCACCAGAGAGTAGCTGTCGGTTGCTAGTTGTTAGACTGACAACCGACAACTAGAAACGGGCAACTAAACCACGCCATTATGATTCGATTTCTGCGCCAGTTTTTCCTGTTTGGCGGAGTGCTGGGGGCGCTGCTCTACGTCCTGCATCTGCTCTACGGGCCGGCCATCATTCACCGCTACATGGGGCTGCTGTTCGGCTTCATGGCCGGGCTCACGTTCCTTATCTATAGTCTCACGGCGCGCCTCGTGGCTGTGTCACCCACCAATCTGGGTATCGGCTACCTTATTGGCATGACCGTGCGGATGCTCACTTCCCTGGCCCTCGTCACGGTGCATCTGGCCCGGGGCGGCGCCCAGGAGGGAAGGGGGCTCTGGACCTTCCTCGGGGCCTTCTTCCTGCTGTACTTTTCGTGGGCTGGGTTTGAAATCTGGGCTATTTTTAGTAACTTGCGGCCGATTTCAAAAAAGCAAGTGGCGCAAACATAGCGCTTTAGCCCGAAGTCTTTCATTAATTTCCTTTGAATGAAGCGTTTACTTTCGATACTTCTTTGCTTTGTATCCCTGTCCGCTTTTGCGAACGAGCCAGCCAATGAGGCTTCCAAAGGGGAGGGGTTCAACCCTGGCGAAATGATTTTGGAGCACATCGGCGATTCGCACGAGTGGCACTTGGCTACCCTCGGCGAGGGCGAGCACGCCACCCACGTGAGCGTGCCGCTGCCCATTATCGCTTACCAGCCCACCAAAGGGTTGAGCATGTTTTCGGGCGGGCAGCTGGCCCACGGCCATAGCCACAACGGCCTGAAACTGGAAGAAGACAAGCTCGTGGCCGAAGACGGCAGCAAAGTATACGACTTCTCCATCACCAAAAACACCGCTTCGCTACTCTTTAGCGCCGTGCTCATGCTGCTGGTGTTCACGGCCGTAGCCCGTGGCTACAAGAAGAACCGCGGCCGGGCGCCCAGCGGCCTGCAGTCGTTCTTCGAGCCCGTCATCATCTTCATCCGCGACGAAATTGCCAAGAAGAACATCGGCCCCAAGTACGAGCGCTACATGCCGTACCTGCTCACCGCCTTCTTCTTCATCTGGTTCAACAACCTGCTGGGCCTCATGCCCGGCGCGGCCAACCTGAGCGGCAACATTGCCGTGACCCTGGTGCTGGCCGTGATGACGCTGGTTATCACCCTGGCTTCGAGCAACAAGTACTACTGGGCTCACATTTTTGCTACGCCCGGCGTGCCCAAGCCCCTGCTGCCCATCATGATTGTGGTGGAATTCCTGGGCATCTTCACCAAGCCTTTCTCCCTGATGATTCGTCTGTTTGCCAACATCACGGCCGGACACATTGTGGTGCTGAGCTTTATTAGCTTGGTGTTCATCTTCAAATCGTGGGCCGTGGCTCCCGTTACCTTGGCTTTCGGTCTGTTTATCAACATTCTGGAATTGCTGGTGGCTATCCTGCAGGCCTTCATCTTCACGCTGCTCACCGCCATGTACATCGGCGGCGCGGTAGAAGAGCACCACGATGCGGATATGCAGATTGGCTACAACGAGGATGAAACCGCTCCTCACGCGGCCCACTAATCTCAAGACTTATTTAGGCAGGCATAGCGCCTGACCTGCTGGTTGTTTTAGTCAGACCGCAGCATTCCCCCCCCCTCGCTGCGGGATTGGCTAGCTTTTTCTCCTCCCCCTTTTTCTTTTTTTATGTTACTTTCTTTGTTTTTGCAGGCTGCTGTTGAAATGGCCGCCAACTACGGTCCTGGTTTGGCAGTAATGGGTGCCGGTATCGGTGCTGGTCTGGTTGCTTTGGGCGTAGGCCTGGGTATTGGTCGCATCGGCGGCAGCGCTATGGATGCCATCGGTCGTCAGCCCGATGCTTCGGGCAAAATCCAGACGGCTATGATTATCGCCGCCGCTCTGATTGAAGGCCTCGGCCTGTTCGCAGTCGTAGTGTGCGTACTTATCTGGACCAAACTCTAAGATGATTTGCCGGGCCGCAGTGCCCGGAAGTAGTTGGAAGCCCGCCGCCCGCTGCTGCTATTGCAGTTGGCGCGGCGGGCTTACCTGCTCCTACAAGATGTAGCAAGCTTAACCAGCCTCAACCGGCGGTTCCCTAATTATAATTTCCTTATGCCAGCTTTCTTAAATCCTGAACTCGGCCTGATTTTCTGGCAACTGGTTATCTTCCTGTTGGTGTTGTTTCTGCTGGGCAAGTTTGCCTGGCGGCCCATCCTGCTGTCGCTCAAAGAGCGGGAAGACACCATCGACAATGCCCTGCGCATGGCCGACCAGGCCAAAATTGAAATGCAGCAGCTGAAAGCCGGCAACGAAAAGTTGCTCGCCGACGCCCGCCACGAGCGCGACCGCATGATGCAGGAAGCCACCGTGATGGCCAACCAGCACCGCGACGCCGAAAAGGCCCGCGCCACCGAAGAAGCCAACCGCATTATCAGCCAAGCCCGCGAAGCCATCCAGCAGGAGAAAAACGCGGCCCTGGCCGAAGTGAAAAACACCGCCGCCAAGCTGTCGGTCGATATCGCCGAGCGCATCCTGCGCCGCGAGCTCGCCGAGCCCGCCGCCCAAACGCAGCTGGTCGATTCGTATTTGAAAGACGTAAATCTTAATTAAGCTGTTAGCTGTCAGCTGTTAGCCGTTAGCTTTTTTCGAGAGAATGAAGCCCACTGCTAACAGCTAACAGCTATTAGCTATTAGCTGACAATAAAATGGCTGACCAACGAGTAGCGTCCCGCTACGCCAAGTCGCTCCTCGACTTGGGCAAGGAGATGGGCACGCTGGAGAGCGTGAAAGAGGACATGGACCTGCTGAGCAAGACCATGGCCGAAAGCCGCGAGCTGCGGCTGTTGCTGCGCAATCCGATTGTGAAGCACGACAAGAAGCTGGCCATCCTCACCGCCATTTTTGGGGGTAAGGTGTCGGACATCACCATGAAGTTTTTCGCCATCCTCACCCAGAAAAACCGGGAGTCGGCGCTGGAAGGCATGGGCACCGAGTTTCAGGTGCAGTACAATGCCATGCAGGGCATCCAGATGGCCGAGGTGACTTCGGCCACTCCGCTCACGGCTGCCTCGCGGGCTGAGATGGAGAAGCTGGTAACCCAGCAAACCGGCCTGACTGACGTGAAACTGACCGAAAAGGTGGACGCCGACCTCATTGGCGGCTTCATCCTGCGCGTTGGCGACAACCAGCTTGATGATTCCGTGCGCACCAGCCTCCGCAAGATGCGCACCTCTTTGCAAGACACTACGTTTCAACAAAAGGTGTAAGCCGATAGTCGGTGTAGTGCGAACGCAGTTGTTCGTGTCTCCGCGCCGACGATACTAATTCAAATTGGCGCAGGCACGCGAAGCCCCGCTTCGCGCTACTGACTACTCAATAATACATACTCAATTCCCAAAAAAATGGCAGAAGTACGTCCGGACGAAGTATCCGCAATCCTGCGGCAGCAACTGTCCAATTTCAAGTCCGAAGCCGAGCTGGAAGAAGTCGGCACCGTGTTGCAGGTTGGCGACGGTGTGGCGCGCATCTACGGCTTGAGTAAAGCCCAGGCGGGCGAGCTGATTGAGTTCGAGACGGGCCTGCAAGGGCTGGTGCTTAACCTCGAAGAGGACAACGTAGGTGCCGTATTGCTCGGCGACTATTCGGGCATTCAGGAAGGCGCTACCGTGCGTCGTACCAACAAAATTGCTTCTATTAAAGTAGGCGAAGGCATTGTGGGCCGGGTGGTAAACACCCTCGGTCAGCCCATCGACGGCCGTGGTCCTATCACGGGCGAGCTGTACGAAATGCCCCTCGAGCGCAAGGCTCCTGGTGTAATCTACCGTCAGCCCGTAACCGAGCCGATGCAAACTGGTATCAAGTCGATTGACGCCATGATTCCGATTGGCCGGGGTCAGCGCGAGCTGATTATCGGTGACCGTCAGACGGGTAAGTCGGCCGTGGCCATCGATACCATCCTGAACCAGCGCGAGTTCTTTGAAGCTGGTAAGCCTGTGTATTGCATTTACGTGGCTATCGGCCAGAAGGCTTCGACCATCGCCCAGGTGGTGCAGTCGCTGACCAAAGGTGGTGCCATGGACTACACCGTGGTGGTAGCCGCTCCGGCCGCCGACCCCGCGCCTCTGCAGTTCTACGCGCCCTTTACCGGTGCTGCCATTGGCGAATTCTTCCGCGATACGGGTCGTCCCGCCCTCGTGGTTTATGACGACTTGTCGAAGCAGGCGGTGGCTTACCGCGAGGTGTCGCTACTGCTCCGTCGTCCTCCCGGACGCGAGGCATACCCCGGCGACGTATTCTACCTGCACAGCCGTTTGCTGGAGCGGGCCGCCAAAATCAACGCTTCGGACGAAATCGCTCAGAACATGAACGACCTGCCCGAAAGCATCCGGCACCTGGTGAAAGGCGGCGGTTCGCTCACGGCCCTGCCCATCATCGAGACGCAGGCGGGCGACGTATCGGCATACATCCCGACGAACGTGATTTCCATCACCGACGGCCAGATTTTCCTCGAGACCAACCTGTTCAACTCGGGTGTGAGGCCGGCCATCAACGTGGGTATTTCGGTGTCGCGCGTGGGTGGTAACGCCCAGATTAAGTCGATGAAGAAAGTGGCCGGTACGCTGAAGCTCGACCAGGCCCAGTTCCGCGAGCTGGAAGCCTTCGCCAAGTTCGGCTCCGACCTCGACGCCTCGACCAAGCTCACCATTGAGCGCGGCCGTCGCAACCTCGAAATCCTGAAGCAGCCCCAGTTCTCGCCTGTGAAGGTGGAAGACCAGGTGGCCATCGTGTACGCCTCGACCAATGGCCTACTCGACACCGTGCCCGTTAACCGGGTGCGTGAGTTCGAGAAGGAGTTCGGCCAAGTAATGAACTCCCGCTACCCCGACGTGCTGAAGGCGCTGAAGGCTGGCAAGCTGGAGGACGCTGGCACCAAGGCCATCCGCGAGGTAGCCAAGGACGTGGCAGCGAACTACGCGGTGAAGTAAGAATTAAGTGAAAGAACGTCATGCTGAGCTTGCCGAAGCATCTTTACCGCTTCGTTGGGTCAGTATTGATTACTACTGCGGTAGAGATGCTTCGGCAAGCTCAGCATGACGTTCATTTATCCCCATTATGGCAAGCTTAAAAGAAGTCCGCAGCCGCATTCAGTCGGTGAGCAGCACGCAGCAGATTACCAAAGCCATGAAAATGGTGGCGGCGGCCAAGCTGCGTCGTGCCCAAGACAACATCATCCGGATGCGGCCTTACGCGCAGCGCCTGAACACCATTCTGGCGAACCTGACGCGCACGACCGACAACGACATTGTGAGCGAATACGGCGTGGCCCGCGAGGTGCGCCGGGTGCTGATTATTGCCGTTACCTCGGACCGTGGTCTGGCGGGCGCGTTCAACTCGAACGTGTTTAAGGGTGTGAACGCAGCCATTGCGGAGCGCTACGCCAACCTGCCGGCAACCAGCATCTCGATACTGGCCATTGGCAAGAAAGCCCACGACTACTACACCCGCAAGGGCAACATCGTGGGCAACTTCACCCATGTTTTCGCCAAGCTGTCGTTTGAGACGGTGCGCGAGGCGGCAGAGCTTGCCATGGACAGTTTCCGCAACGGGCAGTACGACGAGGTCGTGATGGTGTACAACGAGTTCCGGAACGTGGCTACGCAGATTATCCGCACCGAGCAGCTGCTGCCGCTGGTGAAGACGGAAGCGCCCGTTACTGCTTCTGCCACTGCCAACGTAGATTACGTTTTTGAGCCTTCGAAAGAAGAAATCATCCAGACCCTGATTCCGCAGTCGCTGAAAATACAGCTTTACAAAGCGGTGCTGGAAAGCAACGCTTCGGAGCACGGCGCCCGTATGACGGCCATGGACAAAGCCACCGACAACGCCGGTGAGCTGCTCAAGGCCCTCAAGCTGACCTACAACCGGACGCGTCAGGCAGCCATCACGACCGAAATTCTCGAAATCGTGGGTGGTGCCGAAGCACTGGCAGCGGGGTAATAAAACGCTTTAGACACACAAAGAAGGCCCGTTCCCATTGGAGGCGGGCCTTCTTTGCGTGGAGGATTTCGTGGAATACTAGGAGTGGGCGCCGGTGGGTTTGGCACCTCAATACGCCGCTATCTTTAGCCGCGCAAAATAGGCGCGACCAATTATGAGTAAAAAGCTACGTTCCCACCACTACAGCCCATGGCAGGCCTTGCTGCCAAGCAAAAGGGGCCACTGCTTCTACCACGGGCTTCTTCTGGTCTGGCTCTGGAGCCTGACGTTGGGAGCGGCCAGAGCTGAGAGTGGGGAAGCCACTGAATTTATCCGGGCAAACTCCCCGTCGGTGGGCACTGCGCTGAATCTGGACGGTACCTTGCGCCACGGGGCCGCCGGCTCCTTTGACGCCCGGAAATACACCATGTTTATGGCGGCCGATGGCCAGCCCGTGTTTCGGCCCGCCGGCACCGCCAGAACCGCTGGCCCCGGCGATGAATACTGGCAGGACGGGTTCAATGCTCCCGGCACCAACTACATTGTGAATGCCGTGCTTCGGGTAGGCACCGACCTCTACATTGGCGGCGAGTTCACCACGGCCGGTCGGATAAGGGCCAACCATGTAGCCAAATGGGACGGGACGGCCTGGAGCCCGGTGGGCACGGGCGCGGCCAATGGCGTGAACAACCAAGTGAATGCCTTGGCCATGATAGGCAACACACTGTATGTGGCCGGCCGCTTCAGCCGGGCCGGTGGGGTGCCGGTGAGCAACGTGGCCCAATGGGACGGCACGGCGTGGAGCAGCCTGGGGCCGGCCCCCGCCATGGGCGTCGGAAACGAGGTGAAAGCCCTCGCCGTGCTCGGCACTACGCTGTACGCCGGTGGAAGCTTCACCACGGCCGGGGGAATTCCGGCCGCTCACGTGGCGCAATGGAACGGCACCACCTGGAGCGCCGTGGGCGGCGGCGTGAACAACGGCGTGAATGCGCTGGCCGTGCTGGGCACCACGCTTTACGTCGGTGGGTTCTTCGATGAGGCCGATGGGCTGCCGGCTAAGTACGTGGCGCAGTGGAACAGTACCGGGTGGCGTGCGCTGGGCGCGGGTACCAACAGTGCCGTGCATGCCTTGGCCGTGCGCGGCACCGACCTGTTTGTGGGCGGCCAGTTCTGGGAAGCGGGCGGGGCGCCGGCCAACCGCATAGCGCGCTGGGACGGCACCAGCTGGGCCGCGCTGGGCGCCGGCACAAGCAGCACCGTGTACGCGCTGACGCCCTCGGCGAGCGGCGTGTACGTGGGGGGTGGTTTTGCACAGGCCGGGGGGCAGCCGGCCAATTCGGTGGCGCACTGGGACGGCAGCGCCTGGCGCGCCGTGGGGGCGGGCGCGGCCAATGGCGTGAATGCGCCGGTGAAGGCCCTGTGCACGGTGGGCAGCACGCTGTACGCAGGCGGCGAGCTGACCACGGCGGGCGGCGTGGGCGCCTCGTACGTGGCGCAGTGGAGCGGCACGGACTGGAGCGCGCTGGGCGAAGGCCTGGGCCTGAGCAGTGTGGGCGTGGTAGCGGCCGTAGCCGTATCGGGCACCGATGTGTACGTGGGCGGCAACTTCGCCACGGCCGGCCGGGTGCTGGCCAACAACATTGCCCGGTGGGACGGCCGCGCCTGGCACGCGCTGGGCACCGGCCCCGCCAATGGCGTGAACAAGGACGTGCTGTGTCTGGCCGTGGCGGGCGCCAGCTTGTACGTGGGGGGGGAATTCACCAGTGCGGGCGGCACCCCGGCCAACCACCTGGCCCGATGGGATGGCGCAGCCTGGCACCCGCTCGGTGCGGGCACCAACCGGGTAGTAAACGCCCTGGCCGTGGCGGGCCCGCTGCTGTACGCGGGCGGTAATTTCACCGAAGCTGGCGGGGCCGAAGCCAACTTTGTGGCCCAATGGAACGGCATTGCCTGGGCGCCGTTGCTGATGGGGGGCGATAACGGCTTGCGGGGCGAAGTAAGGGCCCTGGCCGTGCTGGATGGCCAGCTTTATGCGGGGGGCAGCTTTTCGGTACGGCCGCTGGCTGGCGGGCTGGTGCAGTACCTGGCCCGTTGGGATGGCAGCACCTGGGCGCCCGTGGGCACCGGCCCCACGCCCGGCGTCAACAGCCTGGTCGAAACCCTGACGGCGGCTGGCAACGTGCTGTACGCGGGCGGCTTCTTCAGCACCGCCGACGGCCGCCCGGCCAATAACATCGCCACCTGGAACGGCACCGTCTGGAGCACCCTCGGCCTGGGCCAGCCCAAGGCGCCGAACAGTAGCGTCCGTGCCATTGCCGTGTCGGGCAGCAGCGTGTACGTGGGGGGGCAGTTCTACACCCAGCGCACGTCGCCGCCCGCGTCCACCGAGTTTGCGGCCAAGTGGGACGGCACCGCCTGGAGCGACCTGGGCACCGGCTTGAACCAGAACGTGCTGGCAATGGCCGTGACTAAAAGTGGCCAGGTGGTGGCCGGCGGCAACCTCGCCGGGGTGGCCGACGGCAGCAAGCTCCTGTCGCACATTGCCTTCTTCAACGACCCTCGGCTGGCCACCCTCACCGCGCTTTCGGCCCTGCAGGCGCCCGTGGGGTCCCCGCTCATCATCACCGGCACCAACCTGACCGGGGCCACGGCCATCACCTTCGCGGGCACCGCCAACCAGGTGGTTACGGCGGGCTTCACCGTGAACGCGGCCGGTACCCAAATCAGCGGTGTGCTGGTGCCCGGCGGGGCCCGGCCCGGCCTCCTCACCGTCACCACGCCCGGCGGTATCACCAACGGTCTGGACTTTGGCCTGGGGCCATTGGCGGCGGCGGCGCCGCAGGCGGCCGCTCCGTTGGGCCTCTACCCCAACCCCGCCCGCGGCACGGTAACGGTGCAGCTGCCCGCCGCGCCCGGCACCCGGCCAGTCGTGCTCACGCTGCACGACGCGCTGGGCCGTACCGTGCGCACCCTGGCCGTGTCGCGGCCCGGCAGTCTGGCCCAGCTGCCGCTCGCGGGGGTGGCGCCGGGCCTCTACCAGGTGCGGGCGCGGGTGGGCACGCAGCAGCTGAGCCAGCAGTTGGTGGTAGAATAGCCGGCGGCCGTCGGGCGTAGGGTTGGGGGAGGAGCAGGCCGGTCTTTTTTAGCCTTTAAAACGAGGCAGTTGGTGGCCGGGCCTGCGGTTTTTGGTTGCTCCGGCATACTGCGGGGGGCAGGGTTGCGTTCAACGGAGCTATTCCGGGCCGTTGGCCTGGGAAAAAGCTCCGGTTGCGCGCTTCCTTTTCCCCTTTCGCTATGTTCACTGCTGCCGCTTCTCACCTGTTGCTGGCGGGCCGCCAGCTGGCTTTGCCGCTGCCGTTGCTGTTGCTGTTGGCCAGCCCGGCCGCCCGCGCTCAGGTCTCGGCCGAGCCCTTGGCCGACCTGAGTGTTTACCCCAACCCCGCCCACATTCGGGCCACGGTGCAGGTGCCGGCCGTGGCCGGGGCCAGCAGTGCCACCGTGACGCTGAGCGATGCCCAGGGCACGGTAGTATTCGAGCAGCCCGTGAGCCTGACGGAGCAAGGCGGCAAGGCGGAAGTGCCGCTGCTGGGCCGGGCACCGGGCCTGTACCGGATAGTGGTGCAGGTGGGCGACCAGCGCGTGGGCAAAACGCTACGGGTGGAGTAGGAGGGGAGGCGCCCGCCCCGCCCCTACATTTGCCCCTATGCTCCTACCCAAGCTTCTCCCGCCCGACCTGGCCACCGCCCGCCTGCGTCGCCCGCGCCCACCCCGCCCAGCTCAACGACTTCAGCGGCCACCTGACTGAGATGCTCCGGCCCCTGGACCCGAACAAGATTGAGCGGCACGGCGAAACCCATATTCTGGATTTTCTGCGGACGGTGACCCGGCCCGAGGGCGGCTCGCGCTACGGCAAGCGCGATTTGGTGCTGCACCTGGCCGATGCCGCCGACTCGCCGGTGGCCGTGGTGCTGGAGGTGAAGGGACCTAAGAACCCCGGCGAGATGCCGACCCTATTGCCGACACTCACGAGACCCAAGCGGCCATCGATGCCGCCGTGGCCGCCTTATATGGCGTGGCTCTGCCGGAGGTAGCGCGGGCCGTAGCATAACTTTACTAACCGGCGGCTTGCTTTGGGCACAGGCCGGCCGCTTTTTTCTGTCCCTGTTCTTACCATGCCTGCTACTCGTTACTTATTGTTTGTGGGGCTGTCCAGTGGGGTATTGCTGCTGGGTCTGGGCGGGGCCGCCCGGGCTCAGGCGCCCACCCTCACCAGCCTCAGCCCGGCAGCCAATGCCCGGGTTGTGCCCCGTAGCGCCAGCGTAGTGGCCACATTCAGCCAGCCGCTCACTGCGGCCTCGGCGGCAGCCCTCCGGGTTTTTAGCAGCCAGCGCGGGGGCTTGCGCAGCCGCAGTGGCACGGCCCTGAGCGGCCGTACCCTGAGCTTTGCCCCCACGGCCTACGACTTTCGGCCCGGCGAAACCGTGCAGTACACCGTGACGCGGGCTGCGGCCAGTGCCGCCGGGGGGCCACTGGCCACGGCCCGGGTGGGGCAGTTCACGGCGGCCGTGGGCGGCACCGGGCGCGGCACGTTCGCCAACACCGCC
>NZ_JNLX01000077.1 GCF_000715495.1 Hymenobacter sp. IS2118
CGGTGGCCGGCGGCCCCGCGGCGGCCACCCTGGGCGATGTGGACGGCGACGGCGACCTCGACCTGGTGACGGCCAACGTGGTGAGCGGCCTGGTGGGGGTGGCCCTGAACACCGGCACCGGCACCTTCCTCTTCAGCCGCAACGTGGCCGTATCGGGCAGCCCCCTGGGCGTAACGTTGGGCGACGTGGATGGCGATGGCGACCTCGACTTGCTGGCACCCGACTACAGCAACGGCCTGGGCACGAGCGTGAGCGTGCGGCTGAACGACGGCACAGGCGTATTCAGCGGCAGCCAGAACGTGAGCGTGGGGCTGGCACCCGGCGATGTGAGCCTGGGCGATGTGGACGGCGACGGCGACTTGGACCTAGTGACGGCCAACCGCGGCCTCATCTTCATGGGCAGCGTAAGCGTGCGGCTGAACAACGGCAGCGGCACCTTTGGCGGCGGCCAGGACCTAATTCTGAACGGCAACGCCGCCCGCGTGGCCCTGGCCGACCTGGACAACGACGGTGACCTGGATGTGCTGGCCAGTAACCCCAACTCGAGTACGGTAAGCGTGCTGTTGAACAACAGCGCCGGCTTATTTGACCGCGTCCCGGACGTGGGCGTGGGCGTGGCCGCTTTGGCGCTGGCCACTGGCGATGTGGACGGCGACGGCGACGTTGATTTCGCGGTGGGCAGCTTGATGAGCACCGGCATTGGCATCTACTTCAACAACGGCAGCGGCCTGTTCAACTCGAGCCTACCCCTGACGGTGGGCTCCTTTCCCATCGAGCTGGTGCTGGGCGACGTGGACGGCGACGGCGACCCCGACCTGTTGGTGGCCTACGACGACAACAGCGTGACCGGCTCCGTACGCGTGTTGCTGAACGATGGGCTGGGGGCTTTTAGCGACGGCCCGCAGGTAAGGGGCACGGGGCGTTCCTTCCGAACCGTGCTGGCCGATGTGGACGGCGATAGCGACCTCGACCTGTTGCTGCCCAGCGCGGCGGGTAATGCCGTGGGCATCCGCCTCAATGGCGGCACCGGCCCGCTGGCCACGGCACCGGGCCGGGCCGCGCCCGTTCCGGTGGTCGCCTTCCCCAACCCCGCCACCGGCCGGGTGCAGCTAACGCTGCCTCCCGCCGCCACTACCGCCGAGCTGCTCGACGCGCTGGGCCGAGCCGTGCGCGCAGTGCCCGCTCAGGCCGGTGCCGCCACCCTCGACGTAGCCGGTCTGGCCCCCGGCCTCTACGTGGTGCGCGCCGCCGGGCAGGTAGCCCGGCTGGTGGTGGAATAGCGACGATTTCGGGGGGGGGGCGAGCCGGTGCCGAGGTCAATTTTGTGGCCGGCAGCGCGGGCAGCCTCCAAAAACGCCACGAGGCCGGGTATGGGCCAGCGCTGGGTCCAGTACCGGGTTGATGAGCAGGCAGCCCGTCATGCCTCGGCTACGGTCGGCATGACGGGCTGTCGGCACGAGGTTCTTTCGGTATGAGCCTTCGCTTTAACACCGGACACGCGCAACGGAAGTATCTTTACGGCCGCTTAGCATTCCTGATTCCGCTTGAAAAAGATATTTCTGTTTGCGCTCACGGCTCTGGCCGCCGTTCCGGCTCTGGCCCAGAAAGCCGGCCAACCGGTGCCGCGCCCCAAGCTGGTGGTGGGCATTGTGGTCGACCAGATGCGCTACGACTACCTCTACCGCTACTGGGCCAAGTATGGCACGGGCGGCTTCCGGCGCCTGCTGGGCCAGGGTTTCAGCTTCGAGAGCTGCAACTACAATTACGTGCCCACCTACACCGGGCCGGGCCACGCCAGCATCTACACCGGGGCCACGCCCTCGGTGAACGGCATCATCGGCAACAACTGGTTTGAGCGCGAAAGCGGCCGCGACACCTACGTGACCGAGGACAAAACCGTGCAGCCCGTGGGCGGCTCGGTGGCGGCCGGGCAGATGTCGCCGCGCCACATGCTGAGTACCACCATCGGCGACGAGCTGCGGCTGGCCACTAACTTCCAGAGCAAAGTCATTGGGCTGAGCATGAAGGACCGGGGCAGCATCCTGCCGGCCGGCCACTCGGCCACGGCCGCCTACTGGTACGACGGCACCAACGGCGCCTTCATCACCAGCACCTTCTACATGCCGCAGCTGCCGGCCTGGGTGGCGGCCTTCAACCAGCAGGAACGCCCCGCACAGTACCTGAGCAAGCCCTGGGAAACGCTGCTGCCCCTGGCCCAGTACACCGAAAGCACCCCCGACGACGTGGCCTGGGAAAGCAGTTTCCGGGGCGAGAAAACGCCCACTTTCCCGCACGACCTGCCCACGCTGAGCGCCGCGCCGCCTGCCGCCGTCACGGCCCTCACCAAAGCTGCCGGCGAGCCCACTCCCAAAGCCTCCCCGCGTAATCTCGACCTCATCCGGTCCACGCCCTTCGGCAACAGCCTCACGGCGGACTTCGCCCTCGAAACCCTGCGCGCCGAGCAGCTGGGCCAGCGCCCCGGTATTACCGATATGCTGGCCGTGAGCTTCAGCAGCACCGACTACGTGGGCCACCAGTTCGGTCCCAACTCCGTGGAAGCCGAGGACACCTACCTGCGCCTCGACCGCGACCTGGCCCGCCTGCTGAGCGAAATAGACAAGGCCGTGGGCAAGGACAATGCCCTGGTTTTCCTTACCGCCGACCACGGCGCGGCCAACGCCGTGGGCTTTTTGCAGGAGCACCGCATGCCCGCCGGCGGCGTGGGCAACACGGCTATGCGCGACTCGGTGCAGCGCACCCTCACGCGCCGCCACGGCCCCGGCAACTGGGTGCTCGACTTCGGCAACCTGCAGGTGTACCTCAACCGCCCTCTGCTGGCCCAAAAGGGCCTGGACCTGGCCAAAACCCAGGCTGAGGTAGCTGCCCTATTGCTCCTGCTGCCCGGCGTGGCCCAGACCCGCACCGCTACCGACCTGCAAAACGCCCACTGGAGCGAAGGCCCCGGCATGCTGCAGGAAAACGGGTTTTTCGCCCCCCGCTCCGGCGATGTGCTCGTGACGCTGCTGCCCGGCTGGCTCGAAGCCTATTCGTATCCGGTAATTAAAGGCACCACCCACGGCACTACTTGGGCGTATGACACGCACGTGCCGCTACTTTTTTGGGGCTGGCGCGTAAAGCACGGGGAATCGGCCACGCCCGTTCAAGTCGTGGACATTGCGGCCACCGTGGCGCGTTTCCTGCACATTCAGGAACCAAGCGGCAGTAGCGGCGTTCCACTCGTAGAAGTGCTGAAGAAGTAACGGTTTAATCCCCTCCTTACTAAGGAGGGGACGTCAAGCCGCCAGGCTTGGCTGGGGTGGTTGTATGCGTAAGGTTGGCGTGATAAGGTTGTGACCAAATTGTTTGGTGAGCCGTTCAACGCCAACCTTGCGCCCACAACCACCCCCGTTTCAGCCGTTGGCTGAAACATCCCCTCCTTAGCTACGCTGACCTACGGTTGGTAAGGAGGGGAGTTTGTTCTGTCTTTCTCAATCCACTCAAGGTTACATGAAAAATACCTATTTCAACCCCTGGCACAACGTGTCGCGCGGCGACAACAACCCCCAGGTGGTGCAATCCATCATCGAAATCCCCAAAGGCAGCAAAGGCAAATACGAGCTTGACAAAGACAGCGGCCTGCTGAAGCTCGACCGCGTGCTGTTCTCGGCCGTGCACTACCCGGCTGCCTACGGCTTCATCCCCCAAACCTATTGCGACGACAATGACCCGCTGGACATCCTGGTGCTGTGCTCGGTCGACATCGTGCCCATGTGCATCGTGGAGGCCAAGGTTATCGGCGTGATGCAGATGGTGGACCAGGACGAGGAAGATGATAAAATCATCGCCGTGGCCGCTCACGATATTTCGGTAAATCACTACAACGACATCAGCGACCTGCCCCCGCACACGCTGCTGGAAATGCGCCGCTTTTTTGAGGACTACAAAGCCCTCGAACACAACAAACATGTGGTAGTAGAGCGCTTCATGGGCAAGGAAGACGCCTACCGCATCATCAACGACAGCATCAAGCTCTACGACGAAACCTTCGGCCAGCTGCAGGCTGCCATGTAAAAGATAAGGTTAGCTGGCGCGGGTCTGCGCAGCGCCAACAAGTATCCTTACCCAAAGGCGAAGCACGAACGGTTGACGTTCGGCTTCGCCTTTCTTGCGTTTGGTGATTAAGCAATGGAGTCAGGACTTACGCACTCAGTTGCTGGCGCGCGTCTCTGACGCGTGGCTTGCTGGCTTGGCGTTTCCAAACGCCGCCTTTCGCACCGTCTGGTCTCGTTGGTCGCGCGCGTCAGAGACGCGAAACCAGTGGGCAACGCGTCGGAGACGCGCGCCAGCAACTGAGTGCGTAAGTCCTAGGAGTATAAGTGACCGTACTCTATCTGCGTTGTCATGCTTCGACAAGCTCAGCATGACAGCTTTTTGCTACGCTTACTTCTACGCGGGTGCTCAGAGGCTGTTCGCAACCTAAGCGAAGTAGTTGCTACTGATGCTGGGAGTTCTGGGTTAGGGGATGAGGCGCGCGCGCATGGCGACAAAACCAGAACGTATCAACTCCGCGTGGCCTCGGCCGGCCGAACCCAACCGGTACTGCGGCCGGCGGCGCTAATTTTGCCCGTGGCCAATCTGCACCTGCCTGCTCGTCCTGTCGCTGCCCGCCACCCACTGGGGCGCGTGCTCGATGCCTTGCTCTACAGCAGCGCGTGGCTGGCAGCGGCGGCGGCGGCCCAAACGGCCGCCACCCTGCACCAGTGGCCAGCCATCAGCAGCGCCGGATACCGGCTGGTGGCGTTGGTGTTTGCCGCCACGCTGCTTGTGTATAACCTCGATGCTGCGCTGCCTTTTAAGCACCGCGAGCCGGCTGGTACTTCGGCCCGCAAGGCCTGGCAGCAGCGCCACCGCCCGCTCCTGCTGGGGCTGGCGGCCGGGGCGGCGGGGGCGGCCGGATTCTTTTTTTTTGTGGATGGCTGGTGGCGCTATTGGCCGGGACTCACGCCGCTGGTGGCGCTGGCACTGCTGTACTCGTGGCCGCTGTGGCCGTGGCACGGCCGGCGCCGGGCCCTACGCGAAATCCCACTGCTCAAAGGCTTCCTCATTGCCCTGGTGTGGACGGCCGTGACCGTGGGCCTGCCGGTGCTGCTATTGCGCCACCCCGTGGCCGAAGTTGCGGGACTATTTGGCCAGCGCTTCTGTCTGATAATGGTTATTACCATCGTGTTCGACGTTCGGGATTACGGGCGCGACCGTCGGGCGGGCACCCGCACTTTTCCCGGTGTGTTGGGTGTGGCCGGGGCCCGGCGGCTGGCCCTGGGGTTCCTGCTGGCCTCGGTGGCGCTGGGCCTGGCGCGGGGTGCCCCGCCGCTGGCCGTGCTGCTGCCCGGCGTTCTCACCGCCAGCGTGGTACGCGCCGCCGAAGAAACCCGCAGCGACTATTTCTACGCCCTGCTCACCGATGGCCTGCTGCTGGTGCAGGCGGCCGCTTATTTTGTGTTTTAAGCCCGCTGGCTACACTGGCGCAGCGCCGGGCCAATGTGGCGCACGATGTCGCCGGCCACCAGCCCGGCTTCGCCGGTTTGGGCGGCGGCCAGGTTGCCAGCCAGGCCGTGGGCGTACACGGCCAGCCGCACTGCCTCGAAGGGGAGGAGCCGGGCATCGGCGCGCAGGGCCAATAGCAGGCCGGTGAGCACGTCGCCGCTGCCGCCGGTGGCCATGCCGGGGTTGCCGGTGCTGTTGAAGTGTAGCTCGCCGCCGGGCGTGGCCAGGCAGGAGTAAGCGCCTTTGAGCACCACCAGGCAGCGGTGCCGCTGGGCGAAGTCGCGCAATAGCTCCAGGCGGTGGTAGTCGTCGCGGGCCGGCTCGGTGAGGCGCTCAAATTCCTTGGGGTGCGGGGTGAGCACAGTGTTTTCGGAGAGCAGCGCCAGCAGCTCGCGGTGCTGGCCCAGCAGATTCAGCGCGTCGGCATCGAGAACGAGGGGCAACGGGCGGCCGGTTTTGGCGAGGGGCTGGCCAGCCGCTTCCAGCAGCTGGCGCAGCACGGCGAGGCTGGCTGCGTGCTGGCCCAGGCCGGGGCCAATGGCTACGGCCTGGTACGGCTTCAGGTCGGGCAACTCGCTGATGTGGTCGGCCTGCGGGTCGGTCAGGCACATGGCTTCGGGCTGGCTGATTTGGAAGATGTCGTAGCCGCAGCCGGGGATGTGGGCCGTGAGCAGGCCCACGCCGCCGCGCAGGCAGGCCCCCGCCGCCAGCACGGCCGCGCCCATCTTGCCCCGGCTGCCAGCCAGCAGCAGCGCGTGCCCAAATGTGCCCTTGTGGCTGAACCTGAGCCGCGGCAGTAGCTGATTGGCCATCGTAGCCGCTTCGGTGTAGTGCCAGGGCGTGGCGGTGCTGGTAATGAAATCAAAACTTAAATCAATGTCCTCCACCTGCCATTCGCCCACAAAATCCGCGTTCTGCGGCAGTAGAAAAGCCAACTTGGGCAGGCCGAAACTCACGGTGTGCTGCGCCCGCACCACGGCGCTATCGGCCGGCTGGGGCGCCTCGGCGAAGAGGCCGCTGGGGATATCCACGGCCACCACGCGGGCCTGCGCCTGGTTGAGGTGGTGCACCACGGCGGCGGCCAAGCCAGTCAGCGGCCGGCTCAGGCCGGTGCCAAACAGGGCATCGATAACCACGGTATCGGCGGAAATGGCGGGCAAGGCCTCGGCGCTGATTTCGGCCACGGGCACGGCGGCGGGCAGGCACTGGCGGTTGTGCTGCCAGTCGGGGGAGTAGCTGCCGGCGGGCAGCAGGGCCACGCGCACCCGGAAATTGGCCTCGTGCAGCAGGCGCGCCAGGGCCAGGCCGTCGCCGCCGTTGTTGCCGGGGCCACAGAGCAGCAGCGTATCGGCGGGCACCCGGTCGTAGCCGTACTGGTCGTAAAACCAGAACAGCAATGCCTGGGCGGCGCGCTCTATGAGTTGCGCTGATGTGAGGCCCTGCTCAGCGATGGTGGCTTGGTCGAGGGCGCGGGTCTGGGCGGCAGTGAGGATTTTCATGGTAGGGGTGGGCTTCCGCTCGCCTCACGTTCACCTCACCCCCTAACCCCCTCTCCAAAAGAGAGGGGGGACTAGGGCGTGAGGACAATAAGAAATCAGCTATATGTTTACTGCTTATTTACTTTTCAGCATGCGCCGTCACGAAATTTCTGATGCTACCTGGGCCCTGGTTGCCCCGCACCTCTCCGGCAAGGCCGCCGATGGCGGGGCGACGGCCGTCGATAACCGGCTGTTTTTCAACGCTGTGGTGTGGATAATGCGCACCGGCTGCCCGTGGGCCGACCTGCCCGAACGCTTCGGCAAGTCCGACACGGCCCGCAAACGCTTCCGCCGGCTGGCCGAAAAAGGCGTCTGGCGCCGCCTTTTCCAGGTCGTCCAAGCGCCGGAGCTGGACTGGGTGCTGCTCGACTCGACCATCGTGCGGGCGCACCAGCACGCGGCGGGCCAAAAAAAAGCGACGCTCAGACCGAGTGCCTCGGCCGCAGCCGGGGCGGGATGAGCACCAAAATTCACGCCTGCGTCGAGTCGCTGGGCAACGCGGTGCGCCTGCTCGCCACCCCCGGCCAGGCCGGCGACAGCCCGCAGGCGCTGCCCCTGCTCGACGGCCTCGACGTGGGCCAGGTAGTGGCCGACACGGCCTACGACAGCGACCAAACCCGCGCCTATTGCGCTCAACGCGGTATTCAAGCCGTCATCCCCAGCCACCCCAACCGCACCCAACCGCTGCCCCTGGACGAGAATGCCTACCGCGACCGCAACAAAATCGAACGCTTTTTCGGACGCATGAAGCAGTATCGCCGCTTGGCCACCCGCTACGAGAAGACCATCGTTTCCT
>NZ_JNLX01000078.1 GCF_000715495.1 Hymenobacter sp. IS2118
GGCTGGAAGCCGAGCTGCTGGGCGACCTGCGGCAGAACCTGACCAAAATCACGCACCACGGGCGGCGGGCGGCGGCCATCGTCAAGGGCATGCTGGAGCACTCGCGCACCAGCACCGGCGAGCGGGCCCCGACCGACCTCAACCGCCTGGCCGACGAGTACCTACGCCTGGCCTATCAGGGCCTGCGGGCCAAAGACAAAAGCTTCAACGCCAAGCTGGAAACCGACTTCGCGCCCGGCCTGCCGCTGGTCGAAGCCGTGGGGGCGGATGTGGGCCGGGTGCTGCTCAACCTGTTCGGCAACGCTTTTTATGCCGTGCAGCAGCGCCAGCAAGCGGGCGAGGCGGGCTACGCGCCCACGGTCAGCGTCGCAACTGAGCGGGTAAACGGGCAGGTGGAAATTCGCGTCTCAGACAACGGCACGGGCATTCCGGTCGCGGTGCAGGCCAAGATATTTCAGCCCTTTTTCACCACCAAGCCCACAGGCGAGGGCACCGGCCTGGGCCTTTCGCTGAGCCACGACATCATCGTGCAGGGCCACGGCGGCACGCTAGCCGTGGAAAGCCGCGAAGGGGAGGGCAGCACCTTCACCCTGGGGCTGCCCGCTGCTTAGCAGCGAGGACAGCGGAAACTCACACGTTTTCGTCCGACTCGAAAACGTGTGAGTGCGCCCGGTACCTCACACGTTTTCGAGTCGGACGAAAACGTGTGAGTACGCCCGGTACCTCACACGTTTTCGAGTCGGACGAAAACGTGTGAGTACGTCCGACACCCGGCACCCTGCGCGTGCCCCGAGGCCCGTGCCGGCCGGGGGTGGAATTGCCCGGCCGGGCAGTACATTGCGGCCGTCTGTTTGGGCACAGCCGGGGTCGGGTGGTGGGGTAGCGCGGCTATTCCGGCCCGGTGCCGAACCGGTCGAACAGCTTTTTTTACGCCCTCGGGCGGCCTTGTTGCCACACTCCTCCTCTTCTGGTTTCGCAGTTCCCACCCAAGCGGCCCCCACTTTCATCCAACCAGAAACTGCTATGCAAGTGTTGAAATTCGGAGGCACGTCGGTGGCCTCCGCCGAGAATATTCGAAAATCCCTGGCCATTGTGGCCCAGGCCGTGGCGCAGGGGCCGGTGGTGATGGTAGTGTCGGCCCTGGGCGGCACCACCGACGCCCTGATTGGGGCCGGCCGCGCCGCCGCCGCCGCCGATGCCGGCTACCGCGATGCCTTGGCCCAGCTGCACGAGCGCCACCGCACGGCAGCCCAGGAGCTGCTGGCCGGGGCCGCGCAGCACGAAAAGTTGGCCGCCATCGCGGCGCAGTTCGGCGAAATTCAGACGCTGTGCGACGGTATTTTCGCCCTCGGCGAGCTTTCTCCCCGTACCCTCGACCGGCTGATGAGCTATGGCGAGCTGCTCTCCTCTCGCCTGATTGCCGCCGCCGCCAAGGCGCAGGGCCTGGCCGCCGGCTGGGCCGATGCCCGGCAGCTGATTCGCACCAATTCCCGCTTTGGCGCGGCCGAGGTGGACCTGGCCACTACCACCCGGCAGGTGGCCGACCTGAAGGACAGCACGGCCCGGCAGGTCTGGGTGGTGCCCGGTTTCATTGCCGCCGATGCCCACGGCACCACTACCACGCTGGGCCGGGGCGGCTCCGACTACACGGCCGCCCTGCTGGCCGCCGCGCTCGATGCCGAAAAGCTGGAAATCTGGACCGACGTGAGCGGCATGATGACGGCCGACCCGCGCCTGGTGCGTAGCGCCCGGCCCATTCCGCGCATCAGCTACCAGGAGGCGATGGAGCTGTCGCACTTCGGGGCCAAGGTGCTGTATCCGCCCACCATTCAGCCCGTAATGCAGCGCGGCATTCCGCTGTGGATTAAGAACACCTTCGCCTCTACTGACGCCGGCACGCTGGTGGAAGTGGCGCCGCCGCGCACGGCCGCCGTGGTGCAGGGCATTTCCAGCATCGGCAGCCTCACGCTGCTCAACCTGGAGGGCAGCGGCATGGTGGGCATTCCGGGGTTTTCGATGCGGCTGTTCGCGGCCCTGGCCCGCGAGCGCATCAACGTGGTGCTTATCACCCAAAGCTCGTCGGAACACTCTATTTGCGTGGGCGTGGCGGCGCACGATACTGACCCGGCCCAGGTAGCGGTGGACGAAGAGTTTGCCACGGAAATTGCGGCCGGCCGCATCGAGCCGCTGCGGCCCGAGCCCGACCTGGCCATTGTGGCGCTGGTGGGCGAAAACATGAAGGACCACCCCGGCATCAGCGGCAAGCTGTTTGGGGCGCTGGGCCAGAACGGCGTCAATATCCGGGCCATCGCGCAGGGCGCTTCCGAGAAGAATATTTCCACCGTGATTCGGGCCGCGGACGTGCGCAAGGCCATCAACGTGCTGCACGAAGCCTTTTTTGAGGCTACCTATAAGCTGGTGAACCTCTTCATTCTGGGGCCCGGCAACGTGGGCGGCAAGCTGCTGGGGCAGCTGGCCCAGCAACAGGCCCACCTGCTCGAAAACCTGGGCCTGCGGGTGCGCGTGGTTGCCATTGCCAGCAGCCGCCACTGCTTAGTAGATGAGCAAGGCCTGGACCTCACGGCCTGGCCCGAAGCGCTGGCCGCCGCGCCCGCTCAAAGCCTGGAAGAGTTCACGCAGCTCATCATCGGGCACAACCTGCGCAATTCCATTTTCGTGGACGTGACGGCCAACCCCGACGCCGCCCGCTGCTACGCGCCGCTACTAGCCAAAAGCGTGGCCGTGGTAGCCTGCAACAAAGTGGCCGCGTCGTCGGACTACGCCAGCTACGCCCGCCTCAAAAGCCTCTCCAAGGAGTTCAACGCCAGCTTTCTCTTCGAAACCAACGTGGGCGCCGGCCTGCCCGTCATCGGCACGCTGAACGACCTGACGCGCAGCGGCGACGTGGTGCGGCGCATGGAGGCGGTGCTTTCGGGCACGCTCAATTTCGTGTTTAACAACTACGACGGCACCCGGCTTTTTGCCGACGTGGTGCGCCAGGCCCAGGCCGAAGGCTACACCGAGCCCGACCCCCGCCTCGACCTGAGCGGCAGCGACGTGGCCCGCAAAATCCTGATTCTGGCCCGCGAGGCCGGTGAGGTAATGGAAATGAGCGACATTGAAATCGATACGTTCCTGCCACCCGCCTGCCTGGAAGGCGACGTGGAAGCCTTTTACACCCAACTAGCGGCGCACGAGTCTCATTTCCGGGCACTGTACGAGGCCGCCGCCGTCACCGGCACGCGCCTCAAGTTCGTGGCACGCTACGCCGATGGCGCCGCCGCGGTGGGCCTGCAAACAATTCCGCCCGGCCACGATTTGTACGACCTGCGCGGCAAGGACAATGTGGTGCTCTTCTTCACCGACCGCTACGTGGAGCAGCCCCTCGTGGTGAAGGGCGCCGGGGCCGGGGCCGAGGTCACAGCCTCCGGCGTATTTGCCGACATTGTGCGGGCCGCGAGGCTTTAAAATCAATTAAAAATTAAAAATGAAGAATTAAAAATCGGATGAAGAAGGAAGGAGTCCCGGCCACTTTTAATTCTTCATTTTTAATTTTTAATTCAAATCCCGCATGCCTGATTCCGTTCTCGTTCACTCGCCCGCCACGCTTTCTAACCTGGGCTGCGGCTTCGATGTATTTGGCCTGGCCCTGACTGCTCCTTACGACACCATCCGCCTGCGCCGCAGCAGCGAGCCGGGCGTGCGCATTCAGCACCTCGACGGCTACGGGCTGACCACCGACCCGGCCCGCAATGTGGCCGGGGTGGCCCTACTGGCGCTGCTGGCGGAGGTGCCCGATGCCGGCGGTTTCGACATGGAAATTACCAAAGGCATCAAGCCGGGCAGTGGTGTGGGCAGCAGCGCGGCCAGCGCGGTGGGCGCCGTGGTGGCGGCCAACGCGCTGCTGGGCAACCGTTTCACCAAAATGCAGCTCGTCGGTTTTGCGATGGCGGGGGAGGTGGTGGCCTCTGGCTCGCGGCACGCCGACAACATCGCGCCCGCCATTTTTGGGGGCTTCACCGTGGTGCGGGCCCTGGAGCCGGCACTGGATATCCTGGCCTTGCCCGCGCCGCCCTTGTGGGTGGCCGTGGTGCACCCGCAGATTGAGCTGAAGACCAGCGACTCCCGTAAGGTGCTGCCCCCGGCAGTGCCGCTGGGCCTGGCCGTGCGGCAGTGGGCCAACGTGGCCGGCCTCGTGGCCGGCTTCCTCACGGCCGACTACGACCTCATCGGCCGCTCAATGGACGACTACATTGTGGAGCCGGCCCGGTTGCCGCTCATCCCCGGCCTGGCCGAGGCGCGGGTACGGGCGCTGGCGGCCGGGGCTATCGGCGGCGGCATTTCGGGCTCGGGCCCGTCCATTTTTATGCTGAACCGGACGGAAGCAGTGGCGCAGGCCGTGGGCGTGGCAATGGGCAGCGTTTTTGCCGAGCTGGGAATCGAATTCAATACCTACGTAGGGCCGGTGGGCACGGCAGGGGCGCGGGTGGTTTCGGAAGTATAAGCCGTGGTGGTGCCACGGCTCAGACCATCGAAAACATAGCCAACGGCTAATTACTTACCAAATGAAATACTACAGCCTTCGCCACCAGTCGCCCCCGGTTGATTTCCGCGCCGCCACCATTACCGGGCAGGCACCGGACGGCGGATTGTACTTCCCCGAAACCATTCCGCGACTTCAGCCGGGCTTCCTGCGCGAGTTGCGCAGCCTAAGCAAAGCCACTGTAGCCCTGAATGTGATGCGGCCCTACGTGGGTACCACCATTCCGGAAAGCGACCTGCAGCGCATCTGCGCCGAGGCGGTGGATTTTGATTTCCCGCTGGTGCCGTTGGTGGCGGGCGTATCGGCCCTGGAGCTGTTTCACGGGCCTACGCTGGCGTTTAAGGACGTGGGGGCACGCTTTATGAGCCGCTGCCTGGGGCACTTTGCCCGGCAGGGCGACACCCCGCCCGTGACGGTACTGGTGGCCACTTCCGGCGACACTGGCGGCGCCGTGGCCAGCGGCTTTCTGGGGGTGCCGGGCGTGGAAGTCGTCATTCTCTACCCCAAAGGAAAGGTGAGCCCGGTGCAGGAGCAGCAGCTTACCACCCTGGGCCAGAACATTACGGCGCTGGAAGTGAGCGGCACCTTCGACGACTGCCAGGCCTTGGTAAAACAGGCGTTTCAGGACCGCGAGCTGACCAAAAAACGCTTCCTCACCTCGGCCAACTCCATCAACGTGGCGCGCTGGCTGCCGCAGCAGATTTACTACTGTTTTGCCTGGCAGCAATGGCCCGCCGGGGCGCCCGCGCCAGTGGTAGCAGTGCCGAGCGGCAACTTTGGCAACCTATGCGCCGGGCTGCTGGCGCAGGCGTCGGGGCTGCCACTGGGCCATTTTATCGCGGCTTGCAACGCCAACGACCCCGTGCCGGTGTACCTGCGCACCGGCAGCTACGTGCCGCGGCCCGCCGTGCCCACCTTCTCCAACGCGATGGACGTGGGCAACCCCAGCAACTTTGTACGCATTCTGGAGCTATTCAAAAACGACCTGGGCAAGCTGCGGGCCGCCCTGAGCGCCAGTACCGTTACGGATGCCGATACCGTGGCTACCATTCGGGAAGTGTGGGCGGCCGAAGGCTATTTGCTGGAACCCCACGCCGCCGTAGCCTACGCGGCGTTGCGCCGCTATCAAACCCAGCACCCGGCGGCCGAAGGACTACTTTTGGCCACGGCCCACCCGGTGAAGTTTCCCGACGTGGTGGAGCCTATTCTGGGCCGGGCCATTCCGTTGCCGGAGGCCGTAGCGCAGCTGCAAAACCGTGCTAAACGAAGTGTGCCGTTGGCGGTTGATTACGAACAGCTGAAAGCCTGGCTGATGAAATAGGAACGTGCTTTGGTCGGTTTAAGGTTGGTGTTATATGCTCTCGTTGATGTTGAACAATGTTTTTTATCTGATTTCCGAACGCTTCGGCAGTTGGCGCGCGGCCGGGCGCTGCTCGTTGGCAGTGCTACTGGTGGCCACCACTGCCTGCAGCTCCGACCAGGTTGAACACCTCAAGGACAGCAAGCGTATCGGCATCGAAACGGCCAACTGGGAGGTGAAGCGCATTATGCCCAACGACCTGCTGCGGGCCACGCGCTGGGCTGGCGACTCGCTCACGGCCACCGCCGACACGCTGCTGCGGCGCACGCTGGCCCGCGAGCTGGCCGCCGGTGGCGTGGCCGGGGCCGCCGAATTTTGCCGGCCCGAAACGTATTTCTTCATCGATTCGCTGGCCGGCGTGATGAAAGCCACTGCCCGGCGCGTAAGCGCCCGACCGCGCAACGCGGCCCAGCAAATGACCCTTAGCGCCGAGGAGATGCGCACCGACACCACCCGCACCATCCGGCGCACGTCGCAGGAGGTCTTTTTTTACCAGCGGCCCATAGTAATCAATAATGCGCTGTGCCTGCGCTGCCACGGCGAAGTGGGCAAGGACATTGCCGCGGCCGATTACGCGGCCATCAAAAAGCGGTTTCCGCAGGACCAGGCCACCGGCTACCGCCTGGGCCAGCAAATGGGCGCCTGGCAGGTAGAAATGCGCCGCGACGGCGTGGCCGAGTTCTGGACCATGAAGACGCGCAAGAAATGGAAGGAGCACAAAATGCCCAAGCTGTTTAAGTAACTGACCTTACGCAGCCCAGGCGTAGACCTCACCCCCTAGCCCCCTCTCCAAAAAAGAGGGGGGACTAATTTTAGTTCTAAAAATCTAGTTTCCAGAGATTAAGACTAAAAACTAGTCCCCCCTCTTTTTTGGAGAGGGGGCTAGGGGGTGAGGTCCACGCCTGGGCGCTTTTGCACAATCAAAAAAGAAAACTTCTGTACGCTACTATACCACGCATGACTACCTCCCCGAAACCCGTCATCATCATCGGCGCGGGCATGGCCGGCCTGGGTTGCGCCACGTGGCTGCACCGCGCCGGCCGGCCCGTGCTCGTGCTCGATGCGGCCGATGCCGTGGGCGGCCGCGTGCGCACCGACGTCACGCCCGAGGGCTTCCGGCTCGACCGGGGTTTTCAGGTGCTGCTCACCAACTACCCGGAAGCCCGGCGCATCTTCAACTACGACGCCCTGCAGCTGCGGGCCTTTCGCTCCGGGGCCGTTATTCGACTGGACGATGGCCGCGAAACCACCCTGCAAAACCCCTTGCAGCGTCCGCTGGCCGCGTTTTCGGCGCTCACGTCGCCCATCGGCAGTCTGCCCGATAAGCTGCGCATTCTGAGCCTGGTGCGGCACGTAACCAAGCACACGCCGGAAGAGCTGTTGGCGCGCCCTGCTACCAGTACGCTCGCCTTTCTGCAGCGCTACGGCTGGAGCGAGCAGATGATAAACAGCTTTTTCAAACCCTTTTTCGGCGGCGTTTTTCTGGACCGGGAATTGAGCACGGCCAGCAACTTCTTCGAGTTCGTGTTCCAGCAGTTCGTGACGGGCGAAGCGACCGTGCCCGCCCTGGGTATGCAGCAGTTGCCGGAGCAACTAGCGAGTCGTCTGCCCGCCGGCACGGTGCGGCTGAGTACGCTGGTGGCCGCGGTGGAGGGCACGCAGGTGCGCCTCACTTCCGGCCAGGTGCTGGAGGGCGCGGCCGTGGTGGTGGCCACCGATGGCCCGGCCGCCCGGCGCCTGCTGGCCGGTAGCGAGGGGCCGGAAGGCGATACGGCCACGGCGGCGCGCCACACCACCTGCACCTACTTTGCCACGCCCGGCGGCCACTCGCCGGGCCGCAACGACAAGCTCCTGCGCCTCAATGCCGCCCCGGATGCACTGGCCCACAACGTCGCCTTCCCCGCCGATGTTAGCGGCGACTACGCTCCCGCCGGCCGCTCGCTGATTTCGGTGAGCACCCACGGAGAGCATGGCCTGAGCGAAGCCGCGCTTACGGCCAAGCTGCGCGAAGAGCTGGCGGTCTGGTTTGGCCCAGCCGCCCGGCAGTGGGAGCACCTGCGCAGCTACCGCATTCCGGCCGCATTGCCCGAGTACCTGGCCGGGCAGCCCGTACGCCAACCCCTCCAACTAGCCGACAACCTGTACCGCTGCGGCGACTGGGCCGCGTATCCGTCGTTGAACGCGGCCCTGGCGACCGGGCGGGAAGTAGCGGAGATGCTGCTGGTCCGGTAAACCGGGGCTTGGAACTGACTAGGCGCGCGGGTCAGGGTTTATTATAGTCGGGGTGTCGTAGCCGGGGCTCACGGCGGGCTGAATGGTTTGCCGGGGCTGGTCGTCGGTGTCCTTCACTCGTAGCGTCAGCAGGCCGGCCAGCACCATCGAAACGCCGCCCAGCGCGATGGTATGCAAGGTATTGCCCTGAAAGAAGTGCATGGTGCAGTAGCCCAGAATGGTGGCCGCTACAATCTGGGGAATGACGATAAAAAAGTTGAATACGCCCATGTAATAGCCCATCCGGTTGGCCGGCAGCGAACCCGCCAGGATGGCATAGGGCATCGACAGGATGCTGGCCCAGGCAATGCCCACCATGGCCATCGAAACCACAATCAGGTCGGGGTTGGAGATGAGCTGCAGGGAAAGCAGGCCCAGCCCGCCAACCAGCAGGCAAAGCATGTGGGTGATGCGGCGGCTGGTGCGGGCGGCAATGAGCGGGATGATGAAGGCAAACAGGGCAGCCACGCCGTTGCGCACCGACGAGGCCAGGCTCAGCCAGTCGGCGCCGTCGTTGTACTGCTGCTGCACGCGCTGCAAATTGGCTTTTTCGGTGGGCGAGGGGTTGCCGCTGGTGAGGTAGTAGTTGGCGAGGTTGACGGTGAGAATCTTGTCCGGGTTTTCTGCTTGAAACTGCTTTATTTCCTTCGTGTCCTGTTGCAGCGCCACGAGTTGCTTGGTTACTTTTTCGGAGCCGGACTGTTGCGCGCGGCTGTCGATTAGGTTGCTCATCTTAGTGAAGAAAGCTGTGTCGACCTTCATATTGTAGATGTTGCTGGTGACGGCGTTGGTGGAATAAATCCACATCGCAAACAGCGCAAACCACGTGAAGAACTGCACCAGCGCCAGCTGGCGCATGGCGGTGGGCATGTTGAAAACACCCATGAACGACTCCTTGATGCCGTCCCAGATGCCGGCTTCGGCATTCTCGCGCCGAAACTCCTCCATGTCCTCGGGCGGGGTTTCGGTGCTGGTGAACACCGTATACATCACGGCCAGCAGAAAGGCACCGGCGCCGAAGTAAAACGACCATCTCACCGAAGGCGGGATTTCGCCGCTGGGCGCCGTGTTGCTCAGGTGAAACCAGTTGGTGAATACCCACGGCAAAAGCGCGGCGATGACCGAGCCCACACCGATGAAGAAGCTCTGCATGGCGAAACCAGACGTGCGCTGCTCGCTGGGCAGCTTGTCGCCCACAAAGGCCCGAAACGGTTCCATGCTGATGTTGATGCTGGCATCAAGAATCCAGAGCATACCGCCGGCCATCCACAAGGCCGACGAGTTGGGCATCAGTATCAGGGCAATGGTGGCCAGTACCGCTCCAATGAAGAAAAACGGCCGCCGCCGTCCCCAGTACGGATGCCAGGTGCGGTCCGAGAAATAGCCGATGATGGGTTGCACCAGCAGGCCTGTGAGCGGGGCCGCAATCCAGAGAATCGGAATGTCGTCCTTGTTGGCGCCCAGGGTTTCAAAAATGCGGCTGACGTTGGAATTCTGCAGCTCAAAGCCAAACTGAATGCCCAAAAAACCGAAACTCATGTTCCAGATTTGCCAGAAGCTGAGGCGGGGTTTTTCGCGGGTATCGACTGTGGAAGCGGCGGTGGGAGCAGCCATGAGCGCAGGGTAAGAAAGTGAAGGCCGCGCGGCTGCCCGAATAACGGGAGCGGCACGGCCTTCAAACTTACTAATTCCGGGGCGTACTACGGCACCTTACTGGGGCTTTAGCTCAAATATATGGGCCGAAAGCGGGGCCAGGGTGAGCTGGAGGGTGTTGCGCGGCGTGCCGGGGTTGAGCAGGTCGGTGTAATTGTAGAAGATTTTGTCGTTGATTCCCATTGCCAGCATGGCTTTGGCGGGAATCTTAATAACGGGCTTGTAGGTTTTGTCGGCGCTGAAATTGACCACTACCAGTACCTGCTGCTTGTCGGTGTAGCGCAGGTAGGCGTAGAGGTGGCGCTGGTTGAATTCCTTGCTTAGGTTGTTGGCGTCCTGCAGCTCGTAGAACCGGCCTTTACGGATGGCATCACTCGTGCTGGTTACATTCAGCAGGCGGGCGTAAAAGTCGCGCAGGCTCTTCTGTTCCGGGCTGAGCTTGGCGCCATCGAATTTACCCTGGTTCAGCCATTTCTGGTGCTCCGGTACGCCCCAATAGTCGAAAATGGACGTGCGGCCGTCTTCGCCGCTGAAGCCTTCGCTGCCGTGGCCGGGCTCGCCCACGTCCTGCCCAAAGTAGAGCATCACCGGGCCCGAAGCCAGGGTGGCGGTCACGGTCATGGCCGGAATGGCGCGGCGCGGGTCGGTGGCAAAATCCTTGGAGGCGATGCGCTGCTCGTCGTGGTTTTCCAGAAAGCGCAGCATGCGCGACGAGTAGCCGTTGCTTTCCTCTTTCCATACCTTGGAGATGTCCTCGGTGGTGCCTTCCTGGCGCATGAGGCGGCGCAGGCCGTCGTAGAGGCCCACTTTGTCGTAGAGGTAGTCGAATTTGCCCTGGTCCAGGTAGGTTTTGTACACCTTGGGGTCGTAGGCTTCGGCAATGAAAACAATGGCGGGGTTCACCTTTTTTACTTCCGGAATCACGTAGGCCCAGAACTCGACGGGCACCATTTCGGCCATGTCGCAGCGGAAGCCGTCCACGTTTTTGCCGGCCCAGTACACGAGAATGTCGCGCATCTTCTTCCAGGTGTCGGGCACGGTTTCAAAGTGGGTTTTGCGGCCCTGCTGGTAGTCCACGCCGTAGTTGAGCTTCACGGTTTCGAACCAGTCGTTTATGCTCGGCGCGTTCGTAAACACGTCGTTGCCAGTGGCCTTGGCGGGTATTTCGAAATACTTGCCGTCTTCCTTCGAGCCTTTGAGAGGGCCCAGCGGGTTGTAGTCGGCGGGTACCACGAAGCTTTTGCCGGGCAGGTAGTAGAAGTTATTGTTGGGCGCGAAAGCTTTGGTTTTGTCGTCGGTTGCGCCCAAATCCGTTACCTCCAGCGGCTTGGCGTCGGACCGGTACGAGCGCGCCACGTGGTTCGGAATAAAGTCCATGAGCACTTTCAGGCCCTGGTCGTGGGTGCGCTTGATAAGGGCCTCGTACTCGGGCATGCGGTTTTTTACCACCATCGCCAGGTCGGGGGCCACGTCGTAATAGTCCTTGATGGCGTAGGGCGAGCCCGCGCGGCCTTTCACCACGTCGGCATCGTCGGCCGGAATGCCCTGCGAGCTGTAGTCCGTCATCGTGGCGTGCTCAACCACGCCAGTGTACCAGACGTGCGAGACGCCCATTTTCTTTATTTCGGCGAGGGCGGCGTCGGTAATGTCATTGAATTTACCGCTGCCGTTTTCCGAAATAGTGCCGTAAGGCTTATTCAAGGCCACTTTATTGCCGAACAAGCGGGGCAGCAGCTGGTAGATGACCAGCTTGTGGTCCTGCGGGATTTCCGCAGTGGTATTGGGGTCGTTAGTGGTGGTGCTTTGGGCGTGCACGAGGGAATTGGGCAATGAGAAAGTGGCTAAGGTGAGTAGCCCGCCGGCCAGCAACAAATTTTTCATGATACGGCAAGATAACGCTTCGCTTAATGATTAACGGTTAACGGTTAGCGGTTAGTGCGGAACAACGCCAGCGTTAACCACTAACTGTTAACCGTTAACCACTAAAAATCACCACTCTTGGCTCATGGGGTGCAGCATCAGTTCGTCGACCACTACGTGGGCCGGGGCTTCGAGCACGTAGCGCACGGCCTGGGCAATGTCGCCGGGGCGGAGGTGGGTTTTTTCGGCCGCCGCGCTGCCCGGCGTGGTGTCGTTGAAGTAGGTATCGACCAGGCCCGGATAGATGGACGTGACTTTGATGCCGTGGGGGCGCACTTCCTTGCGAAGGCTGGCCAATAGGGCATCCTGGGCAAATTTGCTGGCCCCGTAGGCCGTGCCGTGGGCGAAGGTGCGCTTGGCTACGTCGGAAGTAATGCCTATGATGTGGCCCTTTTTCTGGGCTTTGAAATGGGGCACCGCCGCCTTGCAAAGTAGAAACGTGCCCTTCACATTGGTGTCGAATATCCGGTCCCACTCGGTGCTGGTGAAGTTTTCCAGCTCGTTGAACGAGCCCACGCCGGCGTTGCACACCAGAATATCGAGCCGGCCGTAGTGCAGCAGCGTGTTGTCAATTACCTGCTGGGCATCGGATTCCAGGGCTACGTCGGCCACCAGGCTTAGGCCCTGGGTTTTGAGGGTGAGGGCAGCCAGCTCGTCTTCGTTGCGGGCCACGGCTATTACTTTGGCACCCTGCAAGGCCAGCAGCAGGGCAATGGCTTTGCCGATGCCCCGGCTGGCGCCGGTTACGATGGCCACTTGGTTGGTGAGGTCGGTCATGGTTTTTTTACCGCAGAGGGCGCAGAAGTTTTTCGCAGAGGGCCGCAGAAGCTCTTTATTCGGCCAAGCCGTTGACTTTACGGAACATGCCGTCTTTGATGCGTGCCACGTTGAAATTAATCAATAATCCTGCTTTGCAGCCCGAAAGCTTTAGATAGGTTACCAATTGCATGTGATGAACGTCAAGTAGGGTTTCCAAGGCCTTCAGTTCCACTATCACTTTGTCCTCCACGAGTAAATCAATGCGGTAGCCCACATCCAGCTTAATTCCGCCGTAGTTCATCGGAAGCCCCACCTGATTCTGGACCCGCAAGCCCACGCTACGCAACTCGTGCATCAGAGCCGCCTCGTAAGCCGATTCCAGTAGCCCCGGCCCCAATGCAACGTGGACATTATAGGCCGATTGGCGGATGAGGTAAGTGATTTCGTTTTCGTGCATGGCTTCTGCGTCATCTGCGAACTCTTCTGCGCCTTCTGCGGTGAAAAATAAAGAATTACTTCCGCAGCTCCACCACCCAAGCCGTCCGGCCCGGAATCTTCGCCATCTTTAAATCGGCCAGCACCGCGCCCGACGTTACCTCCACCCCCGACGAGAACCCCGCCAGCCGCTCGTCGAACCGGGCCAGGTCCACGGTTTTTTCGTCTTTGCCGGAGTTCATCATCACCATCACCGTGCCGGCGTCCGAATACCGGAAGTAGGTGTACACGCCCGCATCGGGGATGAACTGCATGAGCTTGCCGCTGTGCAGCGCCGGGTGCGTGCGCCGGTAATTGGCCAGCGTGCTCACGTAGCGGAAGGCTTCCTGCTCCTGCGCGTTGCGGCCGGCGGCCACGAAGAGGTTCTTTTTGTCGCCGGGCCAGCCGCCGGGGAAGTCCTCGCGCACCTTGCCGTCGGGGTCGCTGAAATTCTTCATCAGCACCTCGGTGCCGTAGTAGAGCTGCGGAATGCCGCGACTGGTGAGCAGCCAGGCCAGCCCCATCTTGTACTTCTGGAAGTCCTCGCCGATGACGGAATAGTAGCGGCTCAGGTCGTGGTTGTCGAGAAACAGCACGTTGCGCATCGGGTCCTGGTACATCCAGTCGGCCTGCAGCGTGTAGTAGAGCTTGTTGATGCCTTCAGTCCAGCCAGCGTCTTTGGTCAGCGTTTCGTTGATGGCGTAGTACATCTGGAAATCCGTCACGCCCGGCAGGTTGGCTTTGAATCCCTGCACTTCCGGGAAAATATTCTGGGCGAAATAGGCCTGCTGAGCCGTGCCCTGCACCCAGGTTTCGCCAAAAAGGCCGATTTTGGGGTATTCCTCCATAATGGCCGCGCCCCACTGCATCAGGAAGTTGCGGTCGGAATAGCTGTACGTATCCACGCGGTAGCCGTCGAGGCCGGTGTTTTCCACCCACCACAGAAAATTCTGAATCAGGTAGGTGGCCACCAGCGGGTTGGTCTGGTTCAGGTCGGGCATGTGGGTATCAAACCAGCCTTCGCCGAACAGCTTGCGGTCCATTGTCGACGCGTAGGGGTCGTTAAAGGCCGCGTCGCGAAAATTGCTGCGCGTGTAGCCCGGCCACTGATGGAACCAGTCCGGCGCCGGCTGGTCCCGAAACAGGTAGTTCTGGCTGCCCATGTGGTTCAGCACCACGTCATGAATCACCTTCAGGCCCTTGGCGTGGGCATTTTTCACGAAGCCCACGTACTCGGCGTTGGTGCCGTAGCGCGGGTCCACGGTGTAGTAGTCGGTGAGGGCGTAGCCGTGGTAGCTGGCTTTGGGCTGGTTGTTTTCCACCACCGGCGTGGGCCAGATGGCCGTGACACCCAGCTCCTTGAGGTAGTCGAAATGCTGCTCGATACCCTTCAGGTCGCCGCCGTGGCGGGCGTACATCGAGTCGCGGGCCACGCGCGAAACGTTGGTGGTTTTAATGACGTCGTTTTTCGGGTCGCCGTTGGCAAACCGGTCGGGCATGAGCAGGTACACGAAGTCGGCGCTGGTTACGCCCTGCACCCGGTTGGGGTCGGTGTTGCGGGCGCGCAGCTCGTACTCGTATCTCACCTTTTTGGACCCCTGAAATTGCAGGGCAATTTTCCCCGGCTTGGCGGCCGGGTCGATGGTGAGGTTCACCAGCAGGTAGTTGGGGCTGGCCATCTTCTGCACGCCGTCCAGCGTCACGCCGGGGTAGTTCAGCGTCGCGGTGCTGCTCCCGATGCCGGGGCCGTGCACCAGCAGCTGGAGCTTGGGATTCTTCATGCCCACCCACCAAAAAGTGGGGTCGATGCGGGTGATGGCGGCGGGTTTAGCTGCGGGCGCGGCCTCCGCAATGGGCGCGGCGCTGGCCGTAGTGCTGCCCAACGGCGCGGTGAGCAGCGCCCCCGCCAGCAGCGGTAAAAAGTGGGAAATTCTCATAAGTGAACGAAGCAACGTGGGAGATAATCGGCAAGATACCGTGGCCAATTGGGGCGGCCAAAAGTTGGGCCCCGCCCGCCAACTAACACCAGTCCTTTGCTTTGTTGGGCGAAAGCATCGGAACTTGCGCCTTCGTTTGCCTGCCGTTCAGGCTGATACATTCTTTTTAAACGCCTTTTTCTAAAGTACCGGCAGTAACCGGTGAATTTTAATTCGCTATGGCTTTCACCTTCAAACCCTACGCGCCCGCGGCCAAGTACAAGGCGGCCGCCGCGTACTTTTCCATGGAATTCGGCATCGACCAGGCGCTGAAAACCTACTCCGGCGGCCTGGGCTTCCTGGCCGGCTCGCACATGCGCTCGGCCTACGAGCTCAAGCAAAACCTGGTCGGCATCAGCATTCTGTGGAGCTTCGGCTACTACGACCAGGGCCGCAACGAGGACCAGACCATGCGGGCCGACTTCCGCCAGAAGCACTACTCGTTTCTGGAAGATACCGGACTGCTGTTCCCCATCACCATTCACGGCGCTGAGGTGTTTGTGAAGGCGCTGTACCTGGCCCCGGAGGTATTCGGTACCGTGCCAATGTTTTTCCTGACCACCGACGTGGCCGAGAACGACCACCTCTCGCGCACCATTTCGCACCACCTCTACGACCCGGACGCCGCCACCCGCGTGGCCCAAAGCATCCTGCTGGGCGTGGGCGGCGGCAAAATGCTCGACCTGCTCGGTCGCAAAACCGATGTGTACCACCTCAACGAGGGCCACGGCCTGCCGCTGGCGTTCTACCTCTACGAGCAGCACGGCCGCAACCTGGCCGAGGTGCAGAAGCGCCTGGTTTTCACCACCCACACCCCCGAGCTGGCCGGCAATGAGGAGCGCCCCATGCGGCTGCTCGCCGACATGAGCTTCTTCGGAAGCGTGCCCGAGGAGGAAGTGCGCCGCGTGGCCCGCATCGAAAACGACGCCCTGAACTACACCCTCACCGCCTTGCGCTTTGCCCGCAAAGCCAACGCCGTGAGCAAGGTGCACGGCCTGGTGAGCCTGGATATGTGGGGCCACTACGAGGGCATTTGCCCCATCATTCCCATCACCAACAGCCAAAACGGCCTGTACTGGCGCGACCAGCAGCTCGCCGCCGCCCTCAAAGCCAAGGACGATGCGGCCCTGCTCGCCCGCAAGCAGGAGCTGAAAAAGGACCTGTTCAAGATAGTGGCCGACCAGACCGGCAACATCTTCGACCCCGAAGTGCTGACCGTGGTGTGGGCCCGGCGCTTTGCCGGCTACAAGCGCGCCGACCTCATTCTGCGTCACTTCGACCGCTTCGTGCAGCTGGCCACCGATGCCCAGCGACCCATTCAGATGATTTGGGCCGGCAAGCCCTACCCCAAGGATTTCGGGGCGATAAACATGTTCAATGAAATCATTCAGCGCACGGCTCATCTGAAGAACTGCGCCGTGCTCACCGGCTACGAGCTGGGCCTGTCGGCGGCCATGAAAAAGGGCTCCGATATCTGGCTGAACACGCCGCGCTTCCCCCGCGAGGCCAGCGGCACCAGCGGCATGACCGCCGCCATGAACGCCAGCGTGAACCTGAGCATCGCCGACGGCTGGATTCCCGAGTTCTGCCGCGACGGCGAAAACGGCTTCCTCATCGCCCATTCCGATGAGCACCTGCCCGAAAACGTGAAGGACGACCAGGAAGCCACGGCCCTGCTCGATGTGCTCGAAAACGCCGTGCTGCCCATGTACTACGACCAGCCCAAAAACTTCCTCAAAGTGGTAAAAACCGCCATGAAGGACGTGGAGCCCGAATTCGAATCAGGCCGCATGGCCCGTGAGTACTACGAGCTGCTGTACAAAGTCTAATCACGGATTCGTCGGATTAACGGCGGATTTATCGGATTTTGTAGAAGACTGATTATCCGAGCCAGAAATTGGAGATTGAAAAAAGGCTTGCCATTTGGCAAGCCTTTTTTTCTGCTTATTCTTCGCTAGCGTTTTTGAGCTTGCTCAGCAGCGAATACGCGCCTTCGGTGGCGTAGCGGGCAGCCGTATCGGCAGCGGCGGCGCCGGGAATGAAGACTTCGCTGTAACCGTCGGCCATTTCGCCGCGCCGCACTTCCACCATGCGGAAGCGCTGCTGGTCGGCCGTGGCAGCTTCCTGCCGAAACACGTACTGTTTGCCCTCATAGTCTACCACCGCCTGGTTGGGGAGGACGGGTACGCGGCGGGTGGTGGTTTCTATAACGGCTCGTACGAACATGCCCGGCCGTAAAGTCGGGTCGTCTTCGCGGTCGAGGTGGCCGTGCACGCGCACCGTGCGCTGGGTTTCGTCCACGGTGCGGGCAATGAGATACACTCTGGCCGTGCGCTCCACGCTGCTATCGTTGGGCACGGTGAAGCGGATGCGCTGGTTCTGCTTAAGCTGCGTGGCATCTTTCTCGAACACCGTTAGCTCCACGTGCAGGTGGTCGGGGTCCACGAGTACGAATAGGGCGTCGGTGGGTGTCACGCTCTGGCCCACTGCCACATTCATGGCCTTCACGAAAGCCGCTTTGGGGGCGCGTAATGTGGCCGTGGTTACGAAGGGCTGGGCACCCACCGGCAGGCCCGCCAGGCGCAACCGGGCCACCTGGCCGGCCGCCTGGGCCGCCAGGGCGCCGTAGCGGGCTTGGGCCTGCTGGGCGTTTTTGGCGGGGGCCACCTCCTCACGCACCAGCTCGCGTTGGCGTTCCAGGTCGGTTTTGGCGTAGCGAAGCTGGCTCTGCGTTTCCAGGTAGTCCTGCTGAAGCTGAATGAACTCGGGGTTGCTGATGACGGCCAGCACCTGACCCTTGCGCACGTACATTCCTTGCAGCAGGGTTGTGCGCTCCACGATGCCGCCCAGCCGCGCACTGATGGACATCAGCTTGTCGGGCGGCACATCAAGCACGCCGTTGACCTTAAGGCCTGCCCCCAGCACGCGCTCTTGAAGGGTAGTAGTCTGGATGCCGGCCAGCCGCTGCTCGTCTGACGTGAGCGAAACCAGGTCGGTGGGCGCGGCGGTACTGTCGGCTTCGGCAGCGGTGGCTAGGCCATTCGCCGGGTCAGCGGGTTCGGTGTTGCTGGTGCAGCCGGCGGCGAGCACTACGCACAAAACGGCCAGTTTATAGAAGGGAAAACGCATGAAATAAGGGTTCGATGAGGAAGAAATGGGCAGCCGTTCAGCGCTTACTGTCCGCTGCTCAGCAGGTAGTCCAGCTCGATGACGGTCTGGTTGTGTTGCAGCAGGGCGTCGAGGTAGTCGGTGCGCAGACGAAGGGCGCGGTCCAGGTTGAGCAGGTATTCGGTGTAACCGTTCTCGCCCGCCTTGAAAGCCTTGGTGGCTATGCGGGTGATGACGGCGGCTTGCGGCAGGCCAGTCTGCTCGTAGAATTGCAGGCGCTGCTGCTGTTCGGCGAGTTGAAGCAGCAGGGTCTCGACCCGGCCGGCTAGCTCGGCCTGATAGCGGGCGTAGCCGGTCTGGGCCACTTTTTCCTGCAAGCGGGCGGCCTGCACCCGCGCCTTTTGCGGCCCCTGAATCAGAGGCACGGCCACGGTGGCCTGTACGCCCTGGAACCGGTCGCCGGCCCCGTAGTTGCGCGTTGCGCCGTCCACCAGCTGCGGGCCGATGAGCGACTGGTTGAAGTAGCCCAAGCTAAAGCCCGGCTTGCCCTGGGCCTGCGTCACGCGGGTTTCGGCACGGGCCACGGCTACCCGTTGGGCCAGCACCTGGGCCAGCAGGCTCCGCGCAAGGACGGCCGTGTCGCCGGGGTCAGTTGGCGTTTGGAGCACCAGCGGCGCGAGGGTGCTGTCGGCCACGGCCACGGGCGCGGGGCGTTGCAGCAGGGCCTGGAGCTGGCGCACGGCCCCCGCGTACTCGGTGCGGGTTTGGGTTAGGCGGATGCGGGTTTCGCCCTGCTGCACCAGGGCCGTAGCTACCTCCAGCCGGGCGGTTTCGCCGGTGCGGAAGCGGATTTGGGCGGCCCGCACGAACTCGGTGTAGAGGCTGTCCTGGGCGCGCAGGGTGCGCAGGCGGTGGCGGGCATGCACGGCGGCCTCATATTGCAGGCGCACCTGGCGGCGCACGTCGGCCCGCACCAGAGCCAGCTGCTGCTCTTTGGTGGCTACCTGGGCTTTGGCCAGCGCCGTGAGCGTGCCATAATAGCCCGGCCAAGCCAGCGGCTGGCTGATGGTGAACGAGTTGTCTTTTCGCACCGAGTTGTACTGGCCGAAGTTGCCCTGCACGGTGGTGCGGCCGAAGTCGCGGGCGGCGCGCACGGCCGCCTGCTGGGTAGCCAACTGCTGCTCGGCCCCCAACACGTTACCGCTTTGGGCCAGCGCCGCCTCCACTGCCTGGGCGGCGTTGAGCGGCCCACCTTCGGACCCGGCCACATTCTGGGCCAGCGCCCGGCCGGGCAGCAGCGCCCCACTTACGGTCAGCAATAGCACGAGGCTGGCTACGCCAATCTTCGTCGGCGAGCCGGCCGCGGCTGCTTTTTTGGCGGCGCGGCGGGCGGCCCACTTTTCTTCCAAATAGTAAAGTACCGGTAGTACCAATAAGGTGAGCAGCGTAGCCGTCACCAGCCCGCCAATTACTACGGTTGCCAGGGGCTTCTGCACTTCACCGCCGGCCGAGTTGGACAGCGCCATCGGCAGAAAGCCCAATGAGGCCACAGTGGCCGTCATCAGCACGGGCCGCAGCCGTACGTGGGTTCCTTCGAGAATGCGGGCCCGCAGGTCGGTGATGCCTTCCTCCTTGAGCTGGTTGAAATAGCCAATGAGCACGATGCCGTTGAGCACGGCCACCCCAAATAGGGCAATGAAACCCACGCCGGCCGAGATGCTGAACGGCATCCCGCGCAGCCACAGCGCCAGCACCCCGCCGATGGCCGAGAGCGGAATGGCCGTGAAAATCATCACCGACTGGCTGACCGAATTGAACGTGGCATAAAGCAGCACGAAGATGAGCAGCAGCGCGACCGGCACGGCAATAAGCAGCCGGTCGCGGGCCGACTGCAGGTTCTCAAACTGCCCGCCGTAGGTCACGTAGTAGCCGGGCGAAAACTTCATTTGCCGCTCAATGCGCTGCTGCACCTGCTCCACGAGGCTTTCCACGTCGCGGCCCCGCACGTTGAAGCCCACGATAATGCGCCGTTTGGCGTCGTCGCGCTGAATCTGGCTGGGCCCGGAAATTAGGGACACTTTGGCCACCTGCTCCAGCGGCACCTGCCGGCCGTCGGGGGCCACGATGAAGAGCTGACGCAGGTTGCTAATATCCTGGCGGGCATCCTCTTTCAGGCGGACCACCAAATCGAAGCGGCGCTCCTTCTCGAACACCTGGCCGGCTACTTCCCCGGCGAAGGCGGCCCGCACGGTGCGGTTCACGTCATCCACCGACAGCCCGTACTGGGCCAGCTTGTTGCGGTCTATCTGAGCCACCAGCTGGCTCTGGCCAGTGGCGCGCTCCACGTACAGGTCGGTGGCGCCGGGCAGGCCCTTCACCAGCTCCCCTACCTGGCCCGCGTAGTCGTCGAGCTGCTGGAGGTCTTCGCCAAAAATCTTAATCACCACGTCCTGCTTGGCCCCCGAAATCAGCTCATTAAACCGCATCTGAATGGGCTGCTGGAACCCAAACGTGACGCCGGGGATGGCACTGAGCTTGGCCGACATCTTCTCCACCAACCCCTCGCGCGAGTCGGCTGAGGTCCAGTCCTTTTTATCCTTGAGCACGATAATCAGGTCGCAGGCCTCCACCGGCATGGGGTCGGTCGGAATGGCCGACGAGCCCACTTTGGCCACCACTTCCTTCACTTCGGGAAAGTTTTTGAGGAGGATGCCGGCCGCCTGTTGGGCTTTTTCGGCGGTGTAGGTGATGGACGAGCCGGGCAGTACCCGGGTTTCCACGGCGAAGTCACCTTCTTCCAGCGTCGGAATAAATTCGCCGCCCAGCGTGCCAAACAGCAGCAGCGCGCCCACGAACAAAGCCAGCGCGGTGCCCAAAATCAGGGTTTTGGCTCCTAGCGCCCAATCTACCACGCGCTGGTAGCGCCGGGCCAGGCTGCCCAGCACCCGGTCGGAAATGTTAGGCTTGTGTTCGGTGTTACGGCTCAGCGCCAGCGCCGAGAGCATGGGTACGTAAGTCAGACTCAGAATAAAGGCCCCCAGAATAGCGAAGGCCACGGTCTGGGCCATCGGCCGGAACATCTTCCCTTCGATGCCGCCCAGCGCCAGCAGCGGCAGGTACACAATCAGGATGATGATTTCGCCGAACGCGGCCGACGAGCGGATTTTGCTTGACGCCTGGTACACTTCCTCGTCCATCTCGGCGCCGTTGAGCTCGCGTGCGCCGGCCGGCCGGTTCAAAGTAGCCAACCGGTGCACGATGGCCTCCACGATAATCACGGCCCCGTCCACAATCAGCCCGAAGTCAATCGCGCCCAGACTCAGCAGGTTGCCCGACACGCCGAACACCCGCATCAGGCTGATGGCGAAGAGCATGGACAGCGGAATGACCGAGGCCACCACCAGCCCGGCCCGCCAGTTGCCCAGAAACAGCACCAGCACGAAAATGACGATGAGCGCACCTTCCGCCAGGTTTTTGCTCACCGTGCCAATGGCCTGGTCTACCAGCTTGGTGCGGTCCAGAAACGGCTCAATCACCAGGCCCTCGGGCAGCGTTTTCTCAATAACGGCCATGCGCTCCTTCACGGCTTTAATGACTTCGGAGGAGTTGGCGCCCTTGAGCATGAGCACCAGCGCGCCCACCACTTCGCCCTCCTGGTTGCGCGTCATCAGGCCGTAGCGCACGGCGTGGCCGAAGCGCACCTCGGCCACGTCGCGCACCAGCACGGGCACGCCGCCCGCCGGGGCCTTCACCACGATGCGGCCCACGTCTTCCAGTGAGCCCACCAGGCCCTCGGTGCGGATGAAATAGGCCGCCGGGTTCTTGTCGATGTAGGCCCCGCCGGTGTTCTGGTTGTTCTGCTCCAGGGCCGCGAACAGCTCCCCGATGCTGACGTTGTAGGCCCGCAGGCGCTCGGGGTCCACGGCCACTTCGTACTGCTTGATGTTGCCGCCGAAGCTGCTCACGTCGGCCACGCCGGGCGTGCCCAGCAGCTGCCGGCGCACCAGCCAGTCCTGCACCGTGCGCAGCTCGGTGGGCGAGAACTTTTTCTCGTAGCCCTTTTTCGGGTGCAGCACATACTGGTAAATCTCGCCCAGGCCCGTCGTGACCGGGGCCAGCTCGGGCGTGCCGGTGCCGGGCGGAATCTGCCGCTCAGCCTCCTTAAGCCGCTCATTTACCTGGTTGCGGGCCCAGTAGATGTCGGTAGCGTCGGGAAAGACGATGGTGACGACCGAGAGGCCGAAGCGCGAAAACGAGCGCACCTCCTGCACGTCGGGAATCGTGGCAATGGCCTGCTCGATGGGAAAGGTAACGAGCCGCTCCACGTCGGGCGCGCCCAGCGAGGGGGTTTGGGTGATGACCTGCACCTGGTTGTTGGTAATGTCGGGCACGGCGTCGATGGGCAGGTGCAGCACCGAATAGCCGCCCCAAGCCACCAGGGCCAGGGTCAGCAACCCTATCAGCAACTTATGGCCGATAGAGAAGCGAATAATGGAATCAAGCATGAAAGTTTGGCTGAATCAACAATGCGCCCGTGCCCGGGTCGGCTGCCGCAGTGCGACACGACCAGGGGGAGGCGTTACCCAAAAAAGCGGGGGTTGATTCAGGCCTGGGGAGGCTGCCAGCACCGGCGGGCCATGCCGGGATGGGTGGCCAGCACGGCCGGTAACGGGCGGCTGCCGCCAAGCGCCGACCAGCGCGGTACCAGCAGCGCCCAGCGCGCGGCTACCGGCGGCAGGTACACCGCCGGGGCCGCGTAATCGTGGGTGTGGTGGAAGGGTAACGACTGGTGCTCATCGGTCCCGCCGTCCTCATGGTGGGCATCGGCCAGGAAATGGTCGTAGAAGAAACCCACCAGGCCGCTGGCCGCGTGGTGCTGGTCGTGGTGCTGCCACAGCGCCGAGGACTCCGCCAGCTCCTGCGCATTGCCGCCCGGCAGGCAGCTGATGGCTAAAAGATGCAGGCTTAATAACAGGAGCAGCAGGCGCTTCATGGCTGCAAAGGTAGAAATTCAGGTGGGAAACATCGGGGCTAGTGCCGCATAAGCGAGCCACGAAAACTGGCGGGCCGGTACTGGTCGGTAGCTCTTGCCCGGAGTGCTACGGGTAAGGAAACGCACTCCATTCTGCTGCGCGACGAGCAGCTCATTGCCCTAACCGGCCTCGGCTGTGAGTGCCCGAACCGCGCACCGGAGAGCCGCGTTCCGCCTCAGTCATCATCATTGCCGAAGCCAATGCCCTGACGGATAGTAGTAAAAACGCATGTATTAGCCTTCCAGCAAAGCCGCCGACGTGCTGGCGACAGCTTAGTCGCGCCATTCACGTTACTTTGCCCGCATGAATTGGCGTAATCCCTGGCTGCTCCTGCTTCTTATCCTCGTTCTATCTGCCGCCGTTCAACTCGACCTGCCATGGTGGAGCCTGGCCGCGGTGGCGTTTGGCGTGGGCCTGCTGCTGGCTCCCTCGGGCGGGGCAGCCTTCGGGGCGGGTTTTGGGGGCGCGGGGCTGAGCTGGCTGCTGCCGGCCGCCTGGTTGTCGCATCAAAACGAAGGGTTGCTGGCCGGGCGAATGGCGCAACTATTGCCGCTGGGCGGTTCGCCGGTGGCGCTGCTGCTGGTTACGGCTCTGGTGGCCGGCCTGGTTGGCGGCCTGGCGGCCCTGGCCGGCACGTGGCTGCGCCAGGCCATGCAGCCACGCCCACAAACCGCTTGAACAAGCGTGGTTTTCAAGCCGTCATGCCGAGCGCAGCCGCGGCATCTCGCGTGCTTCGTTGAACGGTGCGAACGAGATACCGCGGCTGCGTTCGGCAAAAAAAAACGCAATAGGTTTGCTTTTGCACGACTACTAAGAGCCTATCCGAAAAATAGGAGGGAGTGTCGCCAGACGGTGTTTGCGCAAGCCAGGTGGAGGAGGGCTTCGTAGTTGGCGACTTTCTTTTCCCAGCGGATGAGCAGGCGGCGGAAACGGTGGAACCAGGCGTGGGTGCGCTCGACGACCCAGCGACGGGCGCGGTAGCCGGGGGTGCGGCATTTGTCGGCTTCCTCTCCCCGGCTCAGGATGTGCACCCGGTAGCCCCACTGGGCCAGTAGGCGCCGAATGGCCTCGGCGTCGTAGCCCTTGTCGGCGCAGAAACCGGGGGCGAAATCGCCTTCGGCCGGTGGGGGCAGCACGGGCATCGAATCGAGTACGGCCTGTACTTGCGTCACTTCGTGGACGTTGGCTCCGGTCACGGCCACGCCGACGGGCAAGCCCTGAGCCTCGGTCAGCACGTGGCGTTTGACGCCGCCCTTGCCCCGGTCCGTCGGGTTGGGGCCGACGGCCTCGCCGCCAAGCGGGGCCTTGGTCTGGCAGGCATCCAGACACTGCCAGTCCCAATCCAGGCGGCCTTCGGCCTGTAACTGCACCAAGCCGCTGGTCCAAAGCCGCTTAAAAACGCCAGCCTGGGCCCACTGCTGGAACCGGTCATGGACCGTGGAGGTTGCCCCCAAGCACCGCGGCAAGGCCTTCCACTGCATCCCCGTAACCAAAATATAGTAGATGGCAAAAAA
>NZ_JNLX01000079.1 GCF_000715495.1 Hymenobacter sp. IS2118
TAGACTTGTTGCAGCGGCCTAGGCAATGAATAGTGTGGATATTTGAGCATGAAAATCTCCGTTCAAGACTTGAAAACACCTCGTCAATGGCGTTCTGCGTTGGGGTGTGATGCCCATCATTTCGAGCAACTTCTGGCGGTATTCCAGCGGGCCTATGCGGCGTTGCACGAGATGCAACTCGCTGAAAGGATGGTCATTCATCCCGCTGGAACGCGCATGAAGGATGAGGAAGATTTGCTTTTCTTCACCCTGTTTAGTTGCAAATCAGGACTGACTTATGACGTGCTGGGATTGGTCTGTGGCCTGGACGGGGCCACGGCCAAGCGCCGACAAGACGAAGGCTTAGCCGTGCTGCGGGAAGCACTCCGTTTGGCGGGTTGTTTGCCGGAACGCGAATTTCAATCCCCCGCCGAGTTGCAGCGCTATTTTTCTAAACGGCGGGCCGTGCTCGTCGATGCCACCGAATTCGCTACCCAACGACCAGCGGAAAAAACCGCGCAAAAAGCGCAGTATAGTGGCAAAAAAAACGCCACACCCTAAAAGCGCTGATGCTGGCTGATGCCCAGCGAAAAATTATTTATCTCAGCCAGCTGGTGCCCGGGTCAGTGCATGATTTCACGTTGTTAAAACAACTGTTTCCCCCTGACAAGCAGTGGTTTGATGGAATGACGCTGCGATTAGATTCCGGTTTTCAGGGCTTTGCGAAGGCGTATGCATGCGGCAAGTTATTTCTTCCCACAAAAAAACCGCGTGGCGGACAATTGACCAAAAACAATAAGTTTCGCAATACGCAGCAGGCCCGCAAGCGCGTAGTAGTGGA
>NZ_JNLX01000080.1 GCF_000715495.1 Hymenobacter sp. IS2118
TAGACTTGTTGCAGCGGCCTAGGCAATGAATAGTGTGGATATTTGAGCATGAAAATCTCCGTTCAAGACTTGAAAACACCTCGTCAATGGCGTTCTGCGTTGGGGTGTGATGCCCATCATTTCGAGCAACTTCTGGCGGTATTCCAGCGGGCCTATGCGGCGTTGCACGAGATGCAACTCGCTGAAAGGATGGTCATTCATCCCGCTGGAACGCGCATGAAGGATGAGGAAGATTTGCTTTTCTTCACCCTGTTTAGTTGCAAATCAGGACTGACTTATGACGTGCTGGGATTGGTCTGTGGCCTGGACGGGGCCACGGCCAAGCGCCGACAAGACGAAGGCTTAGCCGTGCTGCGGGAAGCACTCCGTTTGGCGGGTTGTTTGCCGGAACGCGAATTTCAATCCCCCGCCGAGTTGCAGCGCTATTTTTCTAAACGGCGGGCCGTGCTCGTCGATGCCACCGAATTCGCTACCCAACGACCAGCGGAAAAAACCGCGCAAAAGGCGCAGTATAGTGGCAAAAAAAACGCCACACCCTAAAAGCGCTGATGCTGGCTGATGCCCAGCGAAAAATTATTTATCTCAGCCAGCTGGTGCCCGGGTCAGTGCATGATTTCACGTTGTTAAAACAATTGTTTCCCCCTGACAAGCAGTGGTTTGATGGACTGACGCTGCGATTAGATTCCGGTTTTCAGGGCTTTGCGAAGG
>NZ_JNLX01000081.1 GCF_000715495.1 Hymenobacter sp. IS2118
TTTTGCGCGGTTTTTTCCGCTGGTCGTTGGGTAGCGAATTCGGTGGCATCGACGAGCACGGCCCGCCGTTTAGAAAAATAGCGCTGCAACTCGGCGGGGGATTGAAATTCGCGTTCCGGCAAACAACCCGCCAAACGGAGTGCTTCCCGCAGCACGGCTAAGCCTTCGTCTTGTCGGCGCTTGGCCGTGGCCCCGTCCAGGCCACAGACCAATCCCAGCACGTCATAAGTCAGTCCTGATTTGCAACTAAACAGGGTGAAGAAAAGCAAATCTTCCTCATCCTTCATGCGCGTTCCAGCGGGATGAATGACCATCCTTTCAGCGAGTTGCATCTCGTGCAACGCCGCATAGGCCCGCTGGAATACCGCCAGAAGTTGCTCGAAATGATGGGCATCACACCCCAACGCAGAACGCCATTGACGAGGTGTTTTCAAGTCTTGAACGGAGATTTTCATGCTCAAATATCCACACTATTCATTGCCTAGGCCGCTGCAACAAGTCTAAGGGCTCCAATTTTCTGGACGTGATGCGGGAAATCGACACGGTGGTGATGGACAAAACCGGCACGTTGACGCAGGGCGTGTTTGCCGTGCAGCAGGTGCAGCCCGCGCCGGGCACCGACGCGGCCCGACTGCTGCGAATGGTGGGCGCGCTGGAAGCAAAATCAACGCACCCCATTGCCCAGGCCGTGGTGGCGCACGTGGGCGCGGCGGCCCAGGGCGTGCGGGTAGAGCAGGTAGAGCAGGTGGAGGAAATTGCGGGCCACGGCCTGCGCGGCCAGGTGGAGGGACAGGAGGTGCTGGCCGGCAATACCCGGCTGCTCACCAAATTCAACATCCCCTACCCCACCGAAGTCGACCAGGTGGTGGATAGCATCGTGGTGGTTGCCATCGCCGGGCAATATGCCGGCCACCTCACCGTGGCCGACGCGCCCAAGGCCGACGCCGTCCAGGCCGTGCGCGAACTAAAGGCCGACGGCATTACCAGGCTGGTGATGCTTTCGGGCGACAAAGACAGCATTGTGCAGCGCGTGGCCAAGGAGTTGGGCATTGCCGAAGCCCACGGCGGCCTGCTACCCGAAGACAAAGCCCGCTACGTGCAACAGTACTTGGATGCGGGCCACCGGCTCGCCTTCGTGGGCGATGGCGTGAACGATGCCCCGGTGGTAGCGCTGGCCGACGTAGGCATCGCCATGGGCGGCCTCGGCTCCGATGCCACCATTGAAACGGCTGATGTCGTGATTCAGACCGACCACCCTAGCAAAATTGCCACCGCCCGCCGCATTGCCCGCGCCACGCACACCGTAGTGTGGCAGAATATCTGGCTGGCGTTTGGGGTGAAGGCCGTGGTCCTGGTACTGGGTGCGGGCGGACTGGCCACCATGTGGGAAGCCGTTTTTGCCGACGTAGGCGTGGCGCTGCTGGCCATTCTGAATGCCATCCGCATTCAGCGCATGAAGTTTTAGCAAAAACCCTGGTTGCCAGCTTATCCCTTCATCGATGCAGATTTATTCTTACTGGACTCGTAGCGCCGTCGATTGCACCGCTCCCGACGGGCAGCCCTACCACCTCATTGCCTATGGCGGCAGCGACCTTAGCCCCGCCGATGCCCGGCTGCAGGCCGAACAACTACTGGAAAAGCGGTGGCAGCGCCTGCAACGCGACGAGGAGCTGGGCCACTACCCCACCGGCGCCCGCCCGCTGCGCGAGCACCTGGAGCAGCGCCTCCAAAACGCGCAGGGAAACACCACCGGGGCCATCACCCGCAACGGGTACGGCGCCCTGGTGCTGAACACCAGCAACGTACTGTTTGCGGACGTGGACCAGACGGATTTAGTGCTGCCACCTCGCTCCAACTCCAAAACCACCAACATCTTCGTGGCCTTATTGCGCCGACTGGGGCTACTCACCACGCCGCCGCCCGTGCCCGCGCCGCCGCCGCTGGAAGGGCTCCCGTTGCTGGAAGCCCGGATTAAAGCCTGGCTGGCAACGCATCCCGAATGGAACTTCCGCCTCTACCGCACCCGGCTGGGCTACCGCGTGCTGGCCACCCACGCCGAAATCCTGCCCTCCGACCCCACCTCCCAGGCCGTTTTCAGTGCCCTGGATGCCGATGCCATTTACGTGCGCATGTGCCAGCGGCAGCAGTGCTACCGGGCCCGGCTGAGCCCCAAACCCTGGCGCATCGGGCTGGCCCGCCCCGCCCACACCTTCCCCTACGAAAACGAGCAGCAGGCCACAGCGCAAGCCGCTTGGGAAACGCAGTACGCCGCCCAAAGCACGGCGTTTTCAGTCTGTGAGCTTATTGGCAGTTACGGCAGCGGACGGGTGTGCCCGGCCGCCGAAGAAATCGTGGCCATCCACGACGCCGCGTGCCTGGGCGGGCACCCGCTGGCGTAGCTATTCATAAGCGCCTCCATGCTTAAGCAAAATTATAGGGATAGCCGATGGCCTGCAAGTCCTTTTCCAACTGTGGCCAGTCTGCCACTTCATTTACGAGGGCCAATACATGCGCCTTCGTCAGGCTTTCACCCCGGTAGATTTTTGCTACGGCACCGGCATCCAGGGGCGACCATGAGGCTTCTTCACAGTAGTATTCATTGGCCCAATCCACATACGTATCCGGCCGGCCGTCGAAGATGGAAAGTAGTTCTTCGGAACCGTCGTCCTCATCCTGCAACGCCCCGGTTTGCCAGCCATTCGGTGCCGTGTGCCACAGGCAAAAGGTAGTGCCGGTCGACTGCACAGGCTCACCAAATATAAATTCCTCGAAACACGCTGGCAGGCCACGGGTAATCCGGGCTTTGTCGGGTTGTGGGTATTCGTGCATAAGGCCACTTATCACGCACCCTTCCGACCGGAATAGCACCAGCAACTCGTCGCCTGACCCATTGCGCATGGTCATCGCCTCTTCACCTTCGCCCCAATTCGCGTTGTAGGAATAGTAGCGGTATTCCCAATCCGGCGAATTGATGGCATCAAGCACGGCCAGCGCTTTGCTGATGGTTTCTAGTGCCGCCGCATCAGGAAGCGCGCTGTAGTTCTGGGTCGAAATCATGGACTGGTCCTTAGTAGGTTTTGCTCGCGTCCGTCGGCACCACAATCACGAAATCGGCCACGTTCAACTGGTCCTTATCCAGGTGCTGAAGCTGCTCCTGCGTCACCACGCTCAGGGTGCGTATGCGCAATTTGGGGGCGTATTGGCGTAGGTAGGCGGCAATGCCGTCGTGGTTGTCGGAATGGAAACTGCCGTTGACGTGCAGCAGGGTTTGCCCATCCTGGCGGCTGGTGCGGATGAAGTGGGCCATGGTGGCATCTTTCAGAGCCTGCGCCTGAATGATGTTTTGGGCGCCAGCGCCGTGGGCCTTGCTGTCGCCGCCGAACATGGCGGCCATTTTTTTGTAGCCGGGCAGCTCGTAATCCACTTGCAGCGGCAGCGGCGCGAGCAGGGCGCGGTCGGTGGCGGGCAGCTTGTCGAGGGCCTTGAGGCTGCCACGGGCTACGGCCTGGGCAAACGGGCGCGGGGCGTTGGTGCCGATGACCGGAATTCGGTTTTCGCGCGCGAACAGCACCAGCGGATGGTAGTCGGTATCGTAGTTGGGCCACGGGCGGGCCTGACGGGCGAAGGCGGTATCAGCCAGCGTGCCGGCGGCAAACTGGGCCACCAGCGGCTGCACATCGCGCTCAAACATTTCCAGACCCAGCACCAGCTGGCCGGGCTTTTTCAGTTTCTGCAAGTCCTTAGCCACCTGCAATTCCAGCCAGTGCGTGAGGGCGTCGTTGTGCTGCTCGCCAAACAGCACGACGTCGGCCTGCGCCAGCTCGACCAGCATCTGGTCGTAGTCGGCGGACTGGCCGGTGGCGGTGAAGAGGCGGTACGCGGGCCGGTCGCCCACGGGCCGGAAGGCCACCAGGCCACCGAGGGGCAGCAATAGCGCCAAGAGCAGCATACGGCCGAGGCGCCTGGAATTAGAAACGAAAAAATAATGCATGGTGTGAAGATACCACCGCATGGAGTAGCCAACAAAAACAGGCCCCGCCAGCCAAACGCTGACGGGGCCTGCACAAGGCGCGTAGGCTTGTCTGACTAATCCCAATCGTCGCCGCTGCCTATCGTGGTGGCTAGCCAAAAAGGGTTGCACGAGAAGCCGCTGGTATTTTTGGAGGCGGGCGTCAGCTCCACTACATTCAGCACCACGCCATTAACCAGTAGCTCCACTTTGAGCTTCGTGTTAGCAACGGGCTGCACCATGCTGTTGCACGTCACCTGCCGAAACAGCGCGCTGATGGTCACGTCGTCCTGAATACCAAACGTACCCAAGTCGTACGTTTGGTTGATGGAAGTGGAAAACGCCTTGCTCAGTGACGGCCCAGCCTTGGGATTCAATACGTTGCGGCGCGACTCTACTTTCATCTCGGCCCCGAGACCGAAGAGGTTATCGCCGGTCACGCGCACCTTCACATCGAACTGATTGGCTTTGATGACATCTTCCTTGTCGCATTTGAGAGCCAGCAGCGGTAGCAGCAGCAGCAACAAGCCCAGCAGGGAACGGCGGTAGTTATTCATGGCACAATTTAACGACTACCCTTTATAGAACATCCACTTGCCCAGTTCCTTGTACGTCACCTTCTTGCCGTACATGAGCACGCCCACGCGGTAGATGCGGGCCGCCACCCACACCGTGCCAATGAAACCGATGATAAGCAGCACAATGGACAGGGCCAATTGCCACATGGGCACGCCAAACGGCAGCCGAATCACCATGGCGATGGGCGAGGTGAAGGGAATCATCGACATCCAGAAAGCCACCGGGCCGTCAGGGTTGCGCAGAATAACCGATACGCCCACCACGTAGCTCAAAATGAGCGGCATGGTGATGGGAAACATGAATTGCTGGGTATCGGTCTGGTCGTCCACAGCCGCGCCCACCGCCCCAAACAGGGCGCCGTAGAGCAAGTAACCACCCAGGAAATAGACGATAAAGCCGAAGAGAATGGTGCCCAGCGGCAGGTTGCCCAACACCTCGAATATTTTGAACTGGCCCGTCGCGGTGGCCTGAGCGTCTTGCGAACCCAGTTGCTGCTCCGCCTGTTCGCTGGCGGTTTTGGGACCATCGGCGGCCGTGTTCGGAGTGGCGTCGGCCTTGGCAACCATCTCCGTTTTGGCCTTCTTGTCCACTGATTTCATCAGAAGGGGCGCCAGCAACGAGGTTGCGCCAAACGAGAGCAGCCCCCACAGCAAAAACTGCGTGAGGCCCACGGCCGCGATGCCCACAATCTTGCCCATCATCAAATCAAACGGTTTCACGGAAGACAGCATCACCTCCATAATGCGGCTGGACTTCTCCTCGCCCACCCCGCGCATGATTTGCACGCCGTAGATGAAGATGAAGAAGTAGATGGCCAGCGCCAGGACGTAAGCAATGCCCGAAGTGGCCAGGGCGTTGCTGTCAGCCTCATTGCCAGCGTCGTCGAGGCTGATAGTTTGCAGGTCTATGGTTGAGCGCAGGCGGTCGAGCTGCTCCTGTGAGAGGCCGGATTTCTGCATTTTCAGCTCCGAAAATGCCTTGTTCAAGGCCGTCTTCACGGCGGTTTGCTTCTTCAGGCTGATGTTGCCTTTGCCGTAAAACTGCACGCCAACGGGATTTTCCACGTCGAGGCCGGCGGGCAGGTACAGCAGGCCGGCGTGCTTTTCCTTCTGAAAGCCCTTTTTGGCCTCTGCCAGCGTTCCGGACGCGGGCTCAAATTGCAGCTGCGCGGTGCTGACCAGGCGGCTGGCAATGCCGAGGCCGCTGTCGTCGCGCACGTCCACCACTTCGGTAGAGTCGTTATCGGAGCTGGCCACCTTCACCACGATGAAACCAAAGGCGGCCAGCAGCAGCGGCACAGCCAAAGTGAGTACAATAAAGGCTTTTTTACGAACACGGGTCAGGTATTCGCGTTGGGCAACGAGTAAGAATTTGGAAGCCATGTTTTTTTGAGCTGTTAGCCACTAGCCGTTAGCTAATAGCTTGGATAAATCGGAAGAAGAAGTCGAAACTCGGTTTACACCATGAGAAAAGTTGTCAGCCAATGGCTAATAGCTATGAGCTGACAGCTAGGAATCACACGGCTTCTTCCACCAGCGTTTCGGGCATGGTTTCGCGCACGCGCCGGATGAAAATCTCGTTGATGCTGGGGATTTTTTCGCGGAATGATTCCACCTCCACCGAGGCGATGAGGTAGCGCAGCAGGTCGTTGGGGCGCACGTTGGCGTGCAACTGCACGCGGGCGTAGAAGTGGCCGTTTTCGCGCTCCTTTTGCTCCACCACTTCAAAATCGGGGTGCGCCAGCATGAGTTTGCCATTCCCTTCCACCTCGTAGGTATTGGTTTTGAACTGGTCGCGAATCAGGCCGATGGGGCCGTCGAGCACCTTGCGCGAGCGGTTTATCAGGGCAATGTTGTCGCACATTTCCTCCACCGATTCCATGCGGTGGGTCGAGAAAATGATGGTGGCGCCCTGCCGGCGCAGCTCCAGAATCTCGTCCTTAATTAAGTTGGCGTTAATCGGGTCGAAGCCCGAAAACGGCTCGTCGAGGATGATGAGCTTCGGTTCGTGCAGCACGGTGGCGATGAACTGCACCTTTTGCTGCATGCCCTTGCTCAGGTCCTCCACGTTCTTATTCACCCAATCCTTGAGCTCAAACCGCGCTATCCACTGCTTGATGCGCTGGGTGGCATCGGCTTTGGTGAGGCCGCGCAGCTGGGCCAGATACAGCAGCTGCTCGCCTATTTTCATCTTTTTGTAGAGGCCGCGCTCTTCGGGCAGGTAGCCGATTTGGGCCGCGTGCTCGGGCCGGAGCCGTTCGCCGCGAAAGCGGATTTCGCCGGAATCGGCACCCGTAATCTGGGTAATGATGCGGATGAGCGAGGTTTTGCCGGCGCCGTTGGGGCCCAGCAACCCGAAAATGCTGCCCTCCGGGATGGCGAGGCTCACGCCGCTCAGGGCAACGTGGGCCGCGTACGCCTTGCGCACATCGATGGCTTCGAGAATTGGTTTCACAGAAAAAAGGTTAGTTGGTTCGTAAATGTAAAGACATCCGGTCAGTCGGAAATAACCGAATGTTCAATTGGCCCCGTCCTCCAGCTCGGCCAGGTTGGCTTCGAGGCGGTCGAGGTGCCGGCCGTAGAGGCGCTGCACGTACCAGCGCGTGCCGTACACGGCCGCCACCTGCAACATTACGCCAAACACCAGCAGCAACCCGCTCGCGATAAACAGCACTTTCCACCGGAATTCCCCCGGCCGGGCCAGCTCTTTCCCCAAAATGAAGCCCAGATTAAATAGCATCATCAGCGGCCCAACGGCCAGCGTGAGGCGATAATAGAAGCGCAGCAGCGCCCGCAGCCCCGCCGCCAACTCCTGTAGGTGGCCCCGCACGTTGCCTTCCACCACCAGCATGCGGTTCAGCATCGTCAGCATGCGGTAGTAATAGTACATCAGGCCCAGGCCCATAATCGTCAACAACACGCCGTATATGCGGGTCAGAAGCATATCGGTCAGGAGAAATATCGAGGGCGAAACCACCACCATCACCGCAGTAAAGGCGGCTTCCCAGCGGGCACTGCGGCGCATTTTTTCCACCAGACCTGGCCGGCTGGCCAGGAGTTTATTCAGTTGAGACGAATTGATTGGCGCTGTTTCCTCGGCCGGGGTCAGCCAGCTCTGGCGCAAGTCTTCGAGTTGCATAGATAGCGAGTATTAGCGGGTGGCGAGGGGCAGTAATTGCCGCAGTTTTTCCTGTACGCGGTGCATTTTCACGCGCACGTTGTTCTGGGTGATGCCGAGGATGTCGGCCATTTCATCATAGGGCCGGTCTTCGAGGTAGAGTAGAATAAACGCCTTGTCGACTTCCGACAGCTGGTCGATGGCCCGGTAGAGGGCGGCCCGGTCCTCGGCATCGGGGCCGGCCTCGGGAGCCAGGGCTACGGCTAGCGCTTCGGCTCCGAGCTCGCCCGGCGCGGGGCGGCGGCTGCGCTGGCGCAGGTTAGAAATAGCCACGTTCAGGGCAATGCGGTAGAGCCAGGTGCTGAGCTTGGCGCCGGGCTGAGGCACGTAGCGCGGCCACGCCCGCCACAGCTGCAGCACCATTTCCTGGAATAGGTCCTGGCGGTCGTCGGCATCCTGGCAATAGAGCCGGGCCACACGGCGCAGCAAGGGCTGGTACTCATTCAGCGCGGCAACAAAATCGGCAGAGGGTGCGGCGGACATTCGGAGTAATTGTTTCGGGAAGTTAATCGCCGGGTTGCGGCCCGGCATTACACCAGCAGCAAAAAAATATTGCCCAATAAATTTTTCGGCGGCGGCTGTAATGCCACCCGAGGACCGGCGATGTACTATCCAAATTCAACCTTCCCAATTCTCCTCTCCCGCATGAAAAAACCTTACCTCATCGCCGGCATCGCCTTCGGGATGGGAAGTCTCTGGCAAATTTTGATTGGCAATTATTTCGCCGCGTCGGCTACGGGCCTGTTCGCCGCCGGCCTGCTGTTAGCCGGCACGGTCTATTTGCCGACGCTCGCCACGGTAGCCGCTGGCTCCCTGCGCGACTGGCACAACCTGCTCGCCATGCTGCTGGCCATGCTGATGGTAGCGTCTTCCATCTACCTATTCGGCTATGACATCGGCCGCGATTTGTACAAGTCTACTCACTCATCAACCACCAAAGCATCCGCTCAATAGGTCATTCTCATCAACCCTTTTCTCACCTTTTTTCTGCAAAAAAATGCGTATTTCAACCCTCACCCTCGCCGCAGCCCTGTTGTTGGCCAGCCCCCTCGCCCACGCCCAAAAGGCAGCCAAAGTTTCTAAGGCGGCCCCGGCGGCCACGACCACCAAATCCCTGCTCTGGGAAATCTCGGGCAACAAGCTCGCCCAACCGTCCTACGTATTTGGCACCATTCACCTGCTCTGCGCCGACGACCTCAAAGTGAGCGAGGCGGTGAAGAAAGCCGTGGGCAACTCGCAGCAAGTGGCCCTCGAGCTGGACATGGACAGCCCCACCATGGCCGAAGAAATGCGCAGCCGACTGATGCTGCCCACCGGCCAAACCGTGCAAGGCTGCATGACCAAAGAAGAGTACGCCGCGGTGAACGAGTACTTTACCAACGAGCTGAAAATGCCCTTTGCCCAAATGGGCACTATGAAGCCCCTCATCCTTTCCTCCTTGCTCTACCCCAAAATGCTGGGCTGCCCCACGGGCAGCTACGAAATGACGCTGGTGGAAATGGCCAAAGCCAAGCAGATAGAAGTCATCGGGCTGGAAACGGTAGCTGAGCAGCTGGGTTTGTTCGACAAAATCCCCTGCGAAAAACAAGCCCACCTCCTGTCCGACATGGTTATGAAGCGCGCCGAGGCTCAGCAGGAGTTCGGTGCCTTGCTGAAACTCTATCAGGCCCAGGACCTGGAGGGCCTGCTCACCATGTCGATGGACAGTAAGAGCCTATCCGGAAAATAAGGAAGTTGTAGCCGAGCGCGAGAATTTTGGGGTTACCACACCTAACAAATTTCCCGTTGCGCCCGACTACAACCGAATACGAAGCTACCATACACGCCGATTTTTTGCCTTCTCCCGCACTCTGGGCCGCCG
>NZ_JNLX01000082.1 GCF_000715495.1 Hymenobacter sp. IS2118
TTTTGCGCGGTTTTTTCCGCTGGTCGTTGGGTAGCGAATTCGGTGGCATCGACGAGCACGGCCCGCCGTTTAGAAAAATAGCGCTGCAACTCGGCGGGGGATTGAAATTCGCGTTCCGGCAAACAACCCGCCAAACGGAGTGCTTCCCGCAGCACGGCTAAGCCTTCGTCTTGTCGGCGCTTGGCCGTGGCCCCGTCCAGGCCACAGACCAATCCCAGCACGTCATAAGTCAGTCCTGATTTGCAACTAAACAGGGTGAAGAAAAGCAAATCTTCCTCATCCTTCATGCGCGTTCCAGCGGGATGAATGACCATCCTTTCAGCGAGTTGCATCTCGTGCAACGCCGCATAGGCCCGCTGGAATACCGCCAGAAGTTGCTCGAAATGATGGGCATCACACCCCAACGCAGAACGCCATTGACGAGGTGTTTTCAAGTCTTGAACGGAGATTTTCATGCTCAAATATCCACACTATTCATTGCCTAGGCCGCTGCAACAAGTCTAGTATTCAGAACAGATTTTAGACAAGCCTTCTTTTTTTGATTAATGATTGGGTGCTCACCATTAGCAGCTTCAAACGCCTTTTTTTCATTAGGATTTGCAGTACTGTACCAGTTCAGGAGTTCGGTTGATGCGCATTCAAGCCACATTTCCTCCACTTGGTCTGAGTACATTGTCTTATTTTCGGCCTTTAGAAGCTTTTTTGTCTTGTCGATTGCAGCCCTAGTAACCTTGACATTCTGCGCATTAGCTTGCAGAAAAAGGAGTGAAGAAATTAACAGTACAAGAGATATAATTTTCATGTTTTCTAACTAAACTCCTTGAGTTGCAAATGGCTTATTTCTTACAGCAAGCCACCTCAGAAGCCCCCGTTTCTTCATTATCGGGCGTGGGGCGGGGCTTGGAGAAATATCAGAGCAAGCTACACAGAAGCTTCAGTTTCTTCCGCGGCGGGGGCAGCGGGCGGGGGGGGGCG
>NZ_JNLX01000083.1 GCF_000715495.1 Hymenobacter sp. IS2118
GGGGGCCGCCGCCGCGCCGCCCGGCCCCGCCAGCGCCTCCCGCAGCTCGGTTTGCAGCGGCTGCCCGGCCAGCCGGCGGCTCTCGGCGATGCGCTGCTCCAGGGCCTGGGCGTGCTGCAAGAGCTGCCCCAGCTTCGCCACGAGGCGGTGCTGCTTGGCTAGGGTTTCAGCCAGAATAGGCCGAAGCCACAGTAACCAAATAGAAGAAGGGCCGTTGGAAATAAATCCAGCGGCCCTTCTTCTGTAGTTTTTGGTGTTACCCCAGCTTCTTATACCGCACCCGCTTCGGCTCCACGTCGCCCAGGCGCTTGCGCTTGGCTTCCTCGTAGTCCGTGAAGTTACCCTCGAACCAGACGACTTCTGAGTCGCCTTCAAAGGCCAGGATGTGGGTGGCCAGCCGGTCGAGGAACCACCGGTCGTGGCTGATGATGACGGCGCAGCCAGCGAAATTCTCCAGCGCATCTTCCAGGGCGCGGATGGCGTTTACGTCCAGGTCGTTGGTGGGCTCATCGAGCAGGAGCAGGTTGGCGCCTTGCTTGAGGGTCATGGCCAGATGGACACGGTTTTTCTCGCCGCCCGAGAGCGTGCCCACCTTCTTCTCCTGGTCGCCGCCGCCGAAGTTGAACTTGCTCACGTAGGCGCGGGAGTTCACGGGGCGGCCGGCCAGCAGCATGGTTTCGGTGCCGCCCGTGATGGTGTCGAACACCGACTTGCTGCCGTCCAGCGAGTCGTGCTGCTGGTCGATGTAGGCCGTCTGCACCGTGGGGCCGACTTCGAACGTGCCCGCGTCGGGCTGCAGCTGGTCGGTTATCATGCGGAAGAGCGTGGTTTTGCCCGCGCCGTTCGGCCCGATGATGCCCACGATGCCGCCCTGCGGCAGCGCGAAGCTCAGGTTCTCAAACAGCAGCTTGTCGCCAAAGGCCTTGGTGATGCCTTCGGCCTCAATTACCTGGGCGCCCAGGCGCGGGCCGTCGGGGATGAATAGCTCCAGCTTCTGCTCCTTGTCCTTGGCTTCCTCGCTGGCCAGCTTGTCGTAGTTGGCCATTCGGGCCTTGCCCTTGGCCTGGCGGGCTTTGGGCGACATCCGCACCCAGTCCAGCTCGCGCTGCAGGGTTTTGGCGCGCTTGCTCTCGGAGTTTTCCTCCTTGGCCATGCGGTCGGTTTTCTGCTCCAGCCAGCTGCTGTAGTTGCCCTTCCATGGAATGCCCGAGCCGCGGTCCAGCTCCAGAATCCAGCCCGCCACGTTGTCGAGGAAGTACCGGTCGTGGGTCACGGCAATCACGGTGCCTTTGTATTGCTGCAAGTGCTGCTCCAGCCAGTACACGCTTTCGGCATCGAGGTGGTTGGTGGGTTCGTCCAGTAGCAGCACGTCGGGCTCCTGCAACAGCAGGCGGCAAAGGGCCACGCGGCGCTTCTCGCCGCCCGAGAGGTTGCCGATAATGGCATCTTCGGGCGGGGTGCGCAGGGCGTCCATGGCGCGCTCCAGCCGGGTGTCGAGGTTCCAGGCGTCGAGCTGGTCCAGGCGTTCCTGCACGGTGCCCTGGCGCTCCAGCAGCTTGTCGAAATCGGCATCCTCGGCCCCGAAGGCTTCGTTGATTTCGTCGTATTCCTTGAGTAGGCGCACGGTTTCGGCGGCGCCTTCTTCCACTACCTCGCGCACGGTTTTGGTGGGGTCGAGCTGGGGCTCCTGCTCCAGGTAGCCCACCGAGTAGCCCGGCGAGAACACCACTTCGCCCTGAAACTGCTTGTCGACGCCCGCAATAATTTTCAGCAAACTCGACTTGCCCGAGCCATTAAGACCCAACACCCCGATTTTAGCGCCGTAGAAAAACGAGAGATAGATGTTCTTGAGAACTTGCTTTTGGGGCGGGTAAATCTTACTCACGCCGGCCATGCTGAAAATGATGGTTTGGTCGCTCATGGGGCTTGCTGGGAATGAAGTAATAAATAGAAAATCGACGGCCGCAGCATTGTTGCGCCGAAGCTGAAGGGCAAAGAACGGCAGGGCTGCGCCGCTAAACCATACCTTGCCACCACTCGTCGGCCATTCATTACCCCGGATATTGTCTTTCTCACCCGCCGTAGCGGTCCATTCGTCTAGAATACATCAATTCGTCACGTTTTTAGTGTAAACTTGTAACCCCTTCCCGCTCCACGTTTCGGTTGCCCGCGCATTCAATACTCCTACCCACGAGCTTAATCTTAGTATGAAACCAATCGACCCCTTGCTGGCCGAAGCCCAGCGCTACGGCTACGTGGAAGCCGACGGGGTGTGGCTGCTCCCCGTGCTGGGCCAGCCCGCCCGCCAGATAGGCCTGGTCAAAGAATCGGACGAGGCCGCGCTGCTTTATTTCGCGCACCGTTTTGAAGACCTGCACGACAAAGTCGAGGATTTGCTCGATAAAATGGAGGCGAGCGACAACAAAGGCTCGTTTCTGATGAAGGCCCTGCACCTCAAAGCGCAGCTGCTGACCTACGAGGGGCTGGGCGATTTCGAGTTCCTGCACCGCCAGCTTACCAGGGTGGAGGAGTCGCTAGCCGTGACCGTGGCCCAGAACCGGGCGAGAAATCTGGCCACCAAGCTCGGATTCATTGCCGAAGCCGAAACCCTGAGCGAAAGCGTGGAGTGGATTTCGGCCAGCGAAAAAGTGAAGGACCTGCGTCAGGGCTGGCTCAAAACCGGGCCCGTGGACAAGGACCAGGCCGAAGCGCTGGAACACCGGTTTCAAATGGCCATTCAGGTGTTTTTCGACCGACGCAAGGCTTTCCAATTGGATAAGAAGGCCATGAGCTCGCACGTGCAGAACCGCTACCGCGACCTGATTCAGCAAGCCGAAAACCTCAAGAATTCCGACCAGTTCGAGACCACCTCGCGCCAGCTCAAGCAGCTGCAGCAGGCGTGGCGCGACATAAACGGCACCCTGCCCAAAAAGCAGGCGTCGGAGCTGTGGACGCGCTTCCGGGCGGCCAACAACCATTTCTTCGAGCGGCTCAAGGTGCACATCGCCGCCCAGCAGGCCGTGGGCGCCCCCGGTGCCCCGGCCTCGGCCGAAGAGCTGCTGGCCCGCAAGCGGGTGCTGGCCGAGCGGGCCGAAGCCCTGATGCAGGTGCCGCCCCAGGAAGCCATTCATCAGGCCAAGGCCCTGCAGGCCGACTGGAAGCAGGTGGGCACCGTGCGCGGCGAAGAATCGGACCGTATCTGGCAGCGCTTTATGGTGGCCTGCGACAAGATTTTTGAGCTGAGCGCCCTGGAATACCACCTGCGCAAGCGCGTGGGCGGCGAGCCCATCACCTCGGCCGCTGAGCGCGCCCGCTTCCGGGCCACCACCCTGCGCGAGCTGCTCAAAGACGACCACCAGGAGCTGGAAGTGCTGCGCGACAACCTCGACAAGCTCAGCCCCAGTGCCGCCAATGACACGTTCCGGCAGATGCTGCAAACAAAAATCCGGTCCTTCGAGCGTAAAATTCGCACCAAAAACGACCTGATTGCCTTATTCAGCCAGCAGGCGCAGGCCGCCGGTTAACCTTGGGCCGGGTTTTGCGTTGTCGCTTTTAACGCGTTTTTCGGCTTGCATTCTGACCGGAAACAGTTACCTTCGCCAACCTTTTTTTATCCTCCTTACTATGTATTGGACACTCGAACTTGCTTCCTACCTGGAAGATGCTCCCTGGCCCGCCACCAAAGACGAATTGATTGACTTTTCCATTCGCTCGGGTGCTCCCATGGAAGTGGTGGAGAACCTGCAAGCCCTGGAAGACGACGGCCAGCCCTACGAAAACATCGAAGAAGTGTGGCCCGACTACCCGACCAAGGAGGACTTCATGTTCAACGAAGACGAGTATTAAAGAAGTGTTGAGGTTTAAGTGTTGAGGGTTGAATGATATAAGCTCAGCTGAAGAGTAATTGGCCATTCAACCCTCAACCCTCGACATTCAAAACTTAGTTGCGGGCTACCCCGGAAGGGTGCTGGTCCGCAACCTTTTTTTGTGCCTGCCCGAACCGGCTTTCGTGGCCGTGGTGGGGCACAATGGCAGCGGCAAAACCACGCTTTTCCGGGTGCTCACGGGGCAATTGGCCTATCAGGGCAGTGCCTGCCTGCTAGGCGAGGAAGTGCGCGGGCTGCGGCGCGCCGCCCAAGCCGGCCTGCTGGGCTACCTGCCGCAGCGCGGCAGCATCGGCTTTGCTATTGCCGTGCGCGAGCTGGTGGTGATGGGCCGCTACCGGCACCACGGCCTGCTGAGTGCCTATTCTGCTACTGATTATGCTTTGGCAGATGCTGCCCTAGCGCGCGTGGGTGTGCCCCACCTGGCCTCGCGGGACTTTACGCAGCTCTCCGGCGGCGAGCAGCAGCTGGTGTGGCTGGCGCAGCTCAGCCTCCAGGATGCTCAGGTGTACCTGCTCGACGAGCCCACCCAGCAGCTCGACGTTTATTACCGCCGCCAGGTGTTCGACCTGGTGCACAACTGGGTGACGGAGCAGCGCAAAACCGTGTTGTGCAGCACCCACGATTTGGACAACCTGCCGGGCCTGAGTGGGTATTTACTTAACCTTTCTGAGCCGCAGCCGCAGTTGCGCGTGCTCTCGCCGGCCACTGTGCAGGCCGCCCGCGAATGCCTGGAGCAAGCGCCGGCCCGGGTAGGGTGAAGAACTAGCGGCGGCCCGGCTTGCCTCGCAGCACCTGCCCGATAGAGCGCATAAACGGCCCTGGCGTCACCGAATTCATGATTTTCAGATTCTCAAGCCAACTCGTTTCCTCGTCCAGAAACCGGAAAATGCGCTGCACTGGATTGCGCTCAAAGAGTTGGCTGAAAATGTCGCGCACCACTTCGCCCCGCCGTTGCATGATATCGAGCAGCAGCGTATCGAAAAGGCCAAACTGCCAACGGTCGCCGGTAGCATCGGCGGGCGGGTGGCCGGTGGCGGCCAGGGCAGCCACCAGGCGCGCCGTGTGCCGCTGCACGCGGGCAAACGTGTAGCCCGTGCTGGGCTTCGAGCGCCCGGCGCGGGTGCCCAGGTGCAGGATGTGAGCACTCAGGCGGTCGGGCAGCGGGTGGTCAGTCATGGGGATGGAGCCACCTTCCTCAGCCACCACGCGGTAGGGCCGCCCGCCCAGGTACTCGGCCAGGTAAATGCGTAATTCAGCTTCGTAGGCAGCTTTTTCCAATACCTGCGCCGAAAAAACGGTGAACTCCACCAGTGCCCGGCGCGGGGTGAAGGGCAGGGAGTATACGAAGCGGGTCTGGCCGTGCTGGGGCACCCGGAAGTCCATAAACTGCACCGTGTCGGGGTCGAACACGTCGTAGTCCGTCTCGATTTCCCAGCCCAGAAAATGCTGTTCGAGGTAGCGATAGCGGGTCGGGTCGCGGGCCAGCTTGGGCAAGCGGCTATCGAAAACGTAGCGGGCCGCTATTTGACGGCCATCGGCCAGCGCAGCCACGGCGCCGTGGCCATCGGCGGCTTCGGCGAGGGTAGTTACGTGGCCCGTCAGCCGCGTGAACTGCTGCGGCCGGGACGCCAGGGCCGCGTCTACGAAAGCGTAAAAATCTCCTGCCCGCACCATTCGGTAGCGGTAAGGAGCCAGCCGCAAGACCTTCTCAAAATCGGGGGCGCGGACTACAAGCTGTTCCCAGCGGTGGCCTTCCACGGCGGCGAAAGGGGTTTCGCCCGCCGCCCAGTAGCGCCAGGTGCGGTCGTCGGCCTTGGCCGCGTCGGGCTCCACGAGCAGCACGCGCTGCCCGGCCAGGCGCGGTTCCTGCGCGATGTGATAGGCTAAACTCAACCCCGAGGCCCCGCCGCCCACGATAAGGTAATCGTATTCCAATGTTTCGGTGGGCATAGCAGGCAGAACAAGCATAAGGTCAACTACAACAGGAAACGGAGCAGAACGGCAAAACTAGCCCCAAAAAAAAGCCGCTCCCGAAGAAGCGGCTTTGGGTGTCCCTGGTTCAGCCAGCGCCACAAATAATCCGTGAAATCCGAAGAATCCGGCTAAATCCGTGATTAGAAGTTCGGCGACAACAGGTACTTGTGGTAAAAGTCGTCGATGATTTTTACGGCCTCGCTGGCGTCGTCCACAATCTGCACCAGGTTCATGTCTTCGGCCGAAATGTTGTTTTCTTCAAGCAGCATCACGTCGTTTACCCACTTAAACAGCCCGTTCCAATAGGCCGAGCCCACCAGCACGATGGGGAAACGGCTGATTTTCTTGGTCTGAATCAGCGTCATGGCCTCAAACAATTCGTCGAGCGTGCCGAAGCCGCCGGGCATGCCCACGAAGGCCTGCGCATACTTAACAAACATCACTTTCCGGACGAAGAAGTAGTCGAAATCGATGCACTTGTCCTGGTCGATATAGATGTTGTGGGATTGCTCGAAAGGCAGCTCAATGTTGAGGCCCACCGACTTGCCGCCTTCGGAGCGGGCGCCCTTGTTGCCGGCCTCCATAATGCCGGGGCCGCCGCCCGTGATAACGCCGTAGCCGTGGCGCACCAGCTTGGCCGCAATTTCCTCGGCCATCTGGTAGTACGGGTTGTCGGGCTTGGTGCGGGCCGAGCCGAAGATGCTGACGCACGGGCCAATTTTGGACATCTTCTCGAAGCCCTCCACAAACTCGGCCATCACCTTAAAAATCTGCCAGCTGTCGGCGATTTTGATTTCATTCCAGTCCTTATCAACCAGGGCCTTGCGCAGGCGCTGCTCGTCTTCCAGGGCCAGGGCGGGGTGGCCGCCGCTCTGCTCCCGCATCTCGCTGATGGACGTCAGCTTATCGTCGTTGACGTTGAGCTGCTTGATGGTTTTGCCGCTGCCAGCATTCAACATGTCGTCCGACACCTTGGTCTTGCTGGTCTTTTCTTTTTTTTCAGTGGACATACGTTCTTCGGGAATTCCTTTAAAAACAAAATCGCCCCGAAATAGGGGCGATTGAAAAGCAGGGCGTCAAAGATAACGAATTAAAGCTGACAAGGAAAGAATGTGGGAAATGTGTTGAATGTGAAAGATGTGGGAAATGCGCCAGTAAAGCATCACAATTCAGAATATCTCCACTATCACATCATCCACATCATCCACATCATCCACATCATCCACATTTCCCATATTCTTCATATTTTCACATCATCCACATTTCCCACATCCTTTTCACACCAACTGCCGAAGCGCCATTTCGAATGAGCGTTGGGCAATGCCGGTGGGGTGCGCATTTTCCTGGTAGGTGCGCTCCAGCGCGGCGCCGATGATGCGCGAGGTATCGGCAAAAATGGCCTGGTCGGTAATCTCGGCTCCGGTTTCCATGAGGTAAGCAAACACGCGCGCCATGCCGCAGTTGGCAATAAAATCGGGCACCACGGCCGCGTGCTGGTCGGCAAACTCGCCGGTAGGGCCGAAGAATATTTCCGGGTCGGCAAAGGGCACGTTGGCCCCGCAGCTTATCACCTTCAGGCCGCCGGCCAGCAGCTGTTCTACCTGGGGGCGCGCTACCAGACGCGAAGACGCGGCCGGAATAAAAATATCCGCGCCCATGGACCATACTTTCTCATTCACTTCATCGAAGGAAAGCAGGTTGTCGGCCGTTAGGGCATTGCCCTGGCGGTTCAACAGCAGCGTCCGGATTTCTTCCAGGCCGAAGCCGTCGGGGTTCAGCAGCCCGCCGGCCCGGTCAATAATGCCCACGATGCGCACGCCCTGCCCGGCGAGGTAGTAAGCCGCCGCCGCGCCCACATTGCCCCAGCCCTGAATGATGGCGCGCTGCCCGCGCAGGTCGGTTTGGGGCCACAGGCGGTAGTAGTGGCGCACGGCCTCGGCCACGCCGTAGCCGGTGATGAGGTCGGCCACGGTGTATTTACGAGCCAGATTGGGCGAAAAGGCGGCGTCCTCGACCACTTTTATTACGCCCTGCCGAAGCTGCCCGAGTTTCTGGATTTTTTGAGGTTCGGTGGCGTGGTAATGCCCGGTTACAACGCCCTCCTGTGGGTGCCAGAGGCCGTATTCTTCGGTGATGGGAATCACCTCGTGTATCTCGTCAATGTTGAGGTCGCCACCGGTGCCGTAGTAGTTTTTCAGCAGCGGAAACACCGCGCGGTACCAGCGTTCCAGCACGCCCCGCTTGCGCGGGTCCTGGGGGTCGAAGTTGATGCCCGACTTAGCGCCTCCAATGGCCGGGCCCGATACCGTGAACTTCACTTCCATCGTTTTGGCCAGGCTTTCCACTTCACGCTTATCCAGGCCCTTGCGCATGCGGGTGCCGCCCCCGGCCGCGCCGCCACGTAAGGAGTTGATTACAACCCAACCTTCGGCGTCCGTTTCGGAATCTTTCCATTCGAAGACGATTTCAGGTCGTTTGTTTTCAAATTTGGTTAGCAGGTCGAGCATTGGGTGGGAATAGGGGTATTGGAGACAAGAAGTAGCGCCCCAAAGGTACGGTAGCGAGTTCTTGGACTTCCGAAACCCAATATTGCATTTGACGTAGAAGCAGAAATTTCAAATACTAATTATTTTTTTCCTGCCAAAACATCAGCACCTTTTACTGTTTCACACCACCAGCAGGAACTACCCACGTAAAACAGATGTATTGCGGTTGTTCTACTCTTTTAGATTGTACGGCTTGGCCTAATCATTTTCCTCTTTTCTAATCCATTTCCATTTTACTTTTTATCGACTCATGAAACCATTGCATTCGCGTGTAGATGCGCAACAGTTGGACCGTGCCGCGGCTATGCTCAAGGTTCTCTCCCATCCCAAGCGGTTGGCTATTGTTGACTTACTAGGCAAAACCAAAGGCAAAGACAGCCAAATGTCCGTAACCGACATTTACCAGGCGCTCGATTTGCCCCAAGCCATTGCTTCACAGCATCTCATCACCCTAAAGGACCGGGGCGTACTGAAATCCAGTAAGATTGGCACCAAAATTTACTACTCGCTGGCCGTGCCTCAGCTGCTCAAGGTGATTGACACCCTCGAAGATTATTCGGGCAAGCTTTAATCGAACCGATTAACGCTAACGATTACAAAAAAAAAGCTGTTTCCCACGCGGGAAACAGCTTTTTTTATGCCTGCCGGGCAGTGCTAAACGTGCGGTGCAGTGCTTCCACCTGGGGCAGCAGCGGCCGCTCGTCGTCGTTGATAAGCACGTAGTCGGCCCGCTGCATTTTCTCCTCTTCGCTCAGCTGCTTGGCCATAATTGCCCGCACGTCGGTGGGGGAGCGGTGCGGGTCGCGTCGCAGCACCCGCGCCTGACGCACATCCAGCGGCGCAAACACGGTGATGATGCGGTCGAGCTGCTTGTAGGAGCCGGCTTCGAAGAGCAGGGCGGCTTCTTTGAGCACGTAGGGTTGTTCCGCCACCTGTTGGGCCAGGGCCCAACGTTCAAAATCGGTGCCCACGTGCGGGTGCACCAAGCTATTGAGCTGGGCCAGTAGCACAGGGTTATCGAACACCGTGCTCGCCAGTACGGGCCGATTGAGCCGCCCCGCGGCATCGTAGGTATCGGGGCCGAAGGCGGCCGTGAGCTGCTGGCGTAGCAGTGCGTCGTTTTCCATCACCCAGCGGGCCCGCGTATCCGCGTCGTAAATGGGCACACCCAAGGCGTGAAACAAGCGGCTTACGATGCTCTTGCCCGAACCGATTCCGCCGGTGATGCCGATGCGTAGCATGGTACTAATAGTTAGGTTCGGAAAAGCGCCGTCTACGGCCGGGCGCCAGGCTGGGCGGGCGGCTTCGGGCTTGCCAGCGCATTTGTACCGAGGGCACCGAAGCGCGCACGCGGGAGGGCGTCTCCACGGTTACCTGGACTTCCGTTTCTTCGTCCTGTCGGGCCAGGGCCTTGGGCACCACGATGTAAGGGTCGGGCAGGGCATTCACCAAGCTGGCCGGGCCACTGAACGTAACGGCCGCCGGCGTGAAGCGCGCCCTAAAAAGCCGGGCCGAATCGCGGGGGAGGGCCAGGTAAAGCTGTCGAGTCGCAAAGCGGTCGAAGGTGAGCCGCAAGGTGTCGCCGGCCCATTCGGTTACCTGAACGTCTTCAAGAGCCGTTTGCAGGCCGCGGCGCCAAACATCGGCGGGAAGGTAGCGGGTGCCGGGCAGGGGCACCGGGCGCAGTACGGCCGGCTGCGTGCCCCAGCCCATGTTGGCCCGCAGCAGGCGCCAGCCCTGGCCGGTCACCGTTACCGGCAGGGCGTCGGGCAGGGGGCGTAAGGGCACGTAGCGGGCCGAGTCGTAGCGCCACGCCAGCGGATAATCCAGGCGGGTGGTGTACGTTTTGTTCAGGGCATTCATCTGCCAGAAAAAGACGGCCGCCAGGAGGCACGCCGTCACAGCCCGGTAGAAACTGGGCTCCTGGCCAGCAAAGGGGCGCACAAACCAGCCCGCCAGCTGGCCTGCCCTGCTCAGTGGCCCGTCCATGACTTAGGTGGTGGCTATGGCTTCGGCACTCGCATTGGTCTTGGTGCCCACCTCGCGGGCAATGGCCGAGCGGTCGAAACGCAGCTTGGTACCACGGTCCACTTCTACTACCACCGTGTCTTCGGTGAGGTCAATTACGAGGCCGTGCAGGCCGCCAATGGTGACGATGCGGGAGCCTTTGGCCAACGACTGGCGGAAAGCTTTGGCATCGGAGGCCCGCTTTTGCTGGGGCCGAATCATGAAGAAATACACCACCAGACCGATGGCTATCGGGAAGACTAGCTGCATGTAGTCCATGCCGCCGGAAGCTTGTAAAAGTAGGGTCAAAAACATGGTGTTTGGGGTGTGAGCTTAAAGCGCACTGGCTGCCGTTGGGCCGTCAGTCAGGATGTTGCCTTTGATGAGAATGGTAGTGATGTTGGGTTGGGTATTGGCCCGCACCGCAATTTGCTTGCTGACGATGCCCTGCTTGCCACGGCTGTCGAACTGCACTTCCATGGTGCCCTGCGCGCCCGGCAATACGGGCGCCTTGGTCCAGCTGGGCGTGGTGCAACCGCACGACACAACAGCGTCCTGAATCAGCAGTGGCGACTTGCCAGTGTTGGTGAAGGTGAAGGTGTGGCGCACCTTGCTGTCGGCCTTGATATCGCCAAAGTCGAATTCGGTTTCAGTGAATTTCATCACTGGTGCGTTGGGGTTGGGTGCTTCGTCTTCGCTCACCACATTGGGGTTGTCCACAGTGGGGTTGGCAGCAGCATCGGTGGCGGCGGCATTCATGCCTGCGCTACCTACTTCCGTGGTTTTGTCGGAGTTGCAGGCACTAAGGAGCAGCGCCGCAGCAAGGAAAATCTGGTATTTCATACGGGTAAAACACGCCGGAACGCGTTTAGCTAAGAGGCTGGGGAGGAACTAGGTTTCCTGGGCAACAAGCGGGTGTGGGAGAGAGTGCCCGCCGCCGTTCCTTTTCAAAAAGAGTACGGCCCCGCTTCAGCGCCGAACTAGAGCTTGGCAATAATGTTTTGGGCAAACTGGCTGGTGCTGGCCTGGCCGCCCAGGTCGCCGGTGCACTCTTGCTTATGCAGCAGTGTTGCTTCCAACGCTTTTTCAATCTGGTCGGCCTTGGCGTGCTCGCCAAGGTAATGCAGCATCATCAGGGCCGAGCGGAGCAGGGCGGTGGGGTTGGCCTTGCCCTGGCCGGCAATGTCGGGCGCCGAGCCGTGCACGGCTTCAAATACGGCCATGTCATCGCCAATATTAGCGCCGGCCACCACGCCGAGGCCACCTACCAGGCCCGCGCACAAGTCCGATAGGATGTCGCCAAACAGGTTGGTCGTCACCACCACATCAAACTGCTCGGGCTTGTTCACGAGCTGCATGCACATGTTATCGATGATTTTATCCTCGTACACAATCTGCGGAAACTCGGCGGCGGCTTCTTTGCAGGCGTCGAGCATCAGCGTGCCGGCCATTTTTAGGATGTTGGCTTTGTGGGCCAGAGTCACCTTTTTGCGGCCGTGCTTGGCGGCGTAAGCAAACGCGGCGCGGCAGATTTGGCGCGAGCCTTCCTTCGTGATGCGGTTGAAGGAGTCGGCAATGCCCAGCCGCTCGTCGTACACTTCCAGGCCCGAGTACAGTCCCTCGGTATTCTCGCGAAACAGCACCAGGTCGATGCCCTCGTAGCGGGTTTTGATACCGGCCGTGGTCTTGCTGGGGCGTACGTTCTGATAGAGGTTGTACTTCTGGCGCAGCGTCACGTTGATGCTGCGGAAGCCCTTGCCAACCGGGGTAGTAATCGGGCCTTTCAGCGCCACCTTATTCTTTTCCAAGGACTTGAGCAGCGCGCCAGGAATCAACTCGCCCGACTGGTCGAATGTGGTCTGGCCGGCGTTCTGCTCCTCCCACTGCACGGGCACTTGCGCCGCGGTAAAAATATCAGTTACGGCTTTGGTGATTTCGGGGCCAATGCCGTCGCCGGGAATAAGGGTTACTAAGTGCATCTGAAAGTGGATAGTGAAACGGTAAAATAGTGAGGTAGCGAAGAAGCAAGTGCAGTTGTAGTAGCGCTAGCTGCGCGGCTTAACCACCAACTCACCATTTCGCCACCTCGCTATTTCACCTATACGCCCTTGCGGGAATTAATTTGATTGATAAGCTGGTCAACGTCGCCCAGCAGCTGCTCGGCTTTGGATTTGGCGTCGGAAATCACGCGCTGGCCTTCGGCTTTGGCCGAGGACTGGCCGGCAGTGTCGCGGCTGGTCACGAGGCTATCGGTGAGGTCAGCCAGCACAGAGCGGTATCGCTCGAGCTGGTAGCTGAGCCAGGAGCGGGTTTCGGTGCCGGTTTCGGGGGCGTAAAGCAAGCCAAGGGTTGCGCCGGTGAGGGCGCCGCCCGCGAAGCACAAGATGCCGGTAAGGGTTTTATTGGCCATGGTCGTCGGAATGAGAAAGTGGGAGTAAGGGTCGGAAGATTCAACGGCGGGCAGGCCGGTGAAGTTGTGCGTGCGGTAAGCTTACCGCACAAACCTATTGGTTATCGAGCAAGCCGCGGCCCGATTTGCGAATGTCGCCACTGGCCGCCAAATCCGTGGCCAGCTTATCCAGAATGCCGTTCACGAACTGCTTGCTTTTGGGCGTGCTGTAGAGCTTGCTGATTTCAATGTATTCGTTGATAGTGACTTTGACGGGAATGCCGCGGAAAAGCTGCATTTCGGTGAGGGCCATTTTCAGAATAATCTTATCGAGCAAGGCCACCCGCTCCACATCCCAGTTCTGGGCCGAGCCGGCGATGAGCTTCTCCATCTTGTCGTCCTCAATGAGCGTCTGCTTATAGAGCGTTTCGGCAAATTCGCGGTCGTCGGCCCAATTGGCCGAGAGGTTCATCAGCTCTTGCTTCTCGTCGGCACCGAAGGGGAGCATTTTCAGCGTTTTCAGCACCAGATTCCGCACGATAGGCCGGTTTTCTTCCCAGTTCAGGTCATCGGATTCTAACTGCCGCGGCAAAGCCTCGCCCTTGAAAACGTAGTCTTTATAGAAAAGGCGCAGGATTTCCAGGTCGGCGTCGTAGTCCAGGACGGCATCGTCGGTGGGCTTGCCGCCGAGGTACTCGCGTAGTGGCCCATCGGCTTTCATTTCCTGCCAGGCTGCGCGTAGCGCGTCCACTTCCTCGGCTCCTTCCCAGGCCAGCTTGCGCCGGATGGTAAGGGCCTGAAGCTGCTCGTTGGCCATGAGCTTGGCAATGGCCGCGCTCTGATGCAAACGACTGGCATCCAGCGCATTTTCGCTCGGGCCGAGGCGGCGGCGCTCCTCACGGCTCTGCTCTTCCTCAATCACGCCGAGCAGGGCGGCGGGCAGGTTGAGCAGGTGCAGGTATTGGTCGTGAATGCTCTCGGCGCCCACCAGCAGCTGGCCGCCGTAGAACGCCCCGTCCTTTTTCACCTGTGCTTCGAAGTAGCTAATGGCATCGGCCAAGGCCGCGTCCACGGCTTTGTCGTCGGTTTTTTCGGGCAGCACACCCGTTTTGTACCACTCGCGCAGCTGCGCTTCGCCGAGCTTGCGCTGGCCTTCGAGCTGGCGGCGGTCCGGCGCCTCTTTCGCCGACAAATCGGGCTCAAAAGCAGCCGCAATGCGGTCCTGGGCCAGCATCAAATCAGCTCCCACCGCCTGGTGGTAGGAGTAGAGCGACTGCATGACTTTGATACGAAGGAGGCGGCGATTGAGCATATTTTTGAGTTATGAATTATGAGTTAAAAGTTCTGAGTCAGAAGTCGTGAGTAGGAAAGCGCCGAGTCGGTCAAACTCGCGTCTCAACCAACTCATGACTCATGACTTTTAACTCATAACTCCTTTAGTACGTTGATTTCACCTTGCCCACGCTGGCGATGCGCTCCTTGGCCTGCTTGATGGCGGCGGCCTGGGGGTGCGTGCCTTCTTCGTCGGCCTTGGCCAAAACCTGGAGGGTGAAATCGTAGATTTTTTCGGTTTGCGTGAGGGCGCCCTGACGACTGGTGCCCACTACTTCGGAGTACACATTGATGAGGCCGCCGGCGTTGATGAGGAAGTCGGGGGCGTACACGATGCCGCGCTTCACCAGCTCGGGGCCGTGCTGGTTTTCTACCTTGAGCTGGTTGTTGGCGCAGCCGGCCACCACCCGGCACTTCAGGCGCGGAATGGTGTCGTCGTTCAGCGTGGCACCCAGGGCGCAGGGCGAATAAATGTCCATCTGCTGGTCGTAGATGTCCTCCAGGCCCACGGCGGTGGCACCGAAGCGGGCGGCGGCTTCCAGGGCGCGGTCTTCGTAGTAGTCGGTTACGATGAGCTTGGCGCCCTCTTTCTGCAGGTGCTCGAGCAGGTAGGTGCCCACGTGGCCCACGCCCTGCACGCCAATGGTCCGGCCAGTCAGGCTCTCGGAGCCGAAGGCTTTTTTGGCGGCGGCTTTCATGCCCATGTAGGTGCCGTAAGCTGTCACTGGCGAGGGGTCGCCGGAGCCGCCCATGCTTTCGGGCAGGCCCGCTACGTGCTTGGTTTCCATGCGGATGTACTCCATGTCCTTGGTGGTCATGTTCACATCCTCGGCCGTGATGTATTTGCCGTTCAGGTTCTTCACGAAGCGGCCGAACTTGCGCAGCAGCGCTTCAGTCTTCATCTTCACATCGCCGATGATGACGGCTTTGCCACCGCCCAGGTTCAGGCCCGAGATGGCCGCCTTGTAGGTCATGCCGCGCGAGAGGCGCAGCACGTCATTCAGCGCTTCCATGTCGCTGGCGTAGTGCCACATGCGGGTGCCGCCCAGGGCCGGGCCGAGCGCGGTATTGTGAATGCCGATAATGGCTTTCAGACCGGTTTCGTGGTCGTGGCAAAACACGACTTGTTCGTGCTGGTGCTCGGCAATCTGGCCGAAAATGACCTCAGGGGCCAGGATTTGAGTTTCAATCATGGGAAGGGATTGAGCGTGGTGGGAATTTGGAAAAGGATGGGTTGGGAACAGTGCGGCGTAACTTTGTTGAGTTGTAGCGTAAGCAAAAGCCTGCGCTACTCTTTCAGGCCGCAAAAGTACCGCTATTTTCCCAAACCGGCCTCTTTCAACCCTTGCCTGTGCGCGCTCTTAACGCCGTTAACCCGTTCATTTTCCGTTACAAATGGCATTTCCTGGCGGGCGTGTTGTTTGTGGGGCTCAGTACGTTGCTGGCCATTTTCCCGGCCCAGCTGGTGCGCTACGCCTTCGATTTGGTGAATGAGGGCATCGACCTCTACCACCTCTACGCCGGCACCCAGGCCCAAAGCAGCGTGTACCAGCTGTTCGGGCGCAACGTGCTGTTCTACGGCATGCTCATTATCGGGCTGGCTTTGCTGCGGGGCATTTTCCTGTTTTTCATGCGCCAGACGCTCATCGTGATGTCGCGCCACATCGAAAACGACCAGAAAAACCAGATTTACCAGCATTACCAGAGCCTGCCGCTGAGCTTCTATCGCCGCCACAGCACCGGCGACCTCATGTCGCGCATTTCCGAGGACGTGAGCCGCGTGCGCATGTACCTCGGGCCGGCCATCATGTACTTCCTGCAGTTGGTGCTGCTGTTCCTGCTTATCGTGCCGCTCATGCTCATGGTGAACGTGAAGCTGACGCTATATACCCTGCTGCCGCTGCCGGTGCTCTCGGTTAGCATCTTCTATGTCAATAATTTAATTGAGCGGAAGTCCGACGAAATCCAGAAAGCGCTTTCTGGCATGACCACCTTCGTGCAGGAGGCTTTTTCGGGCATTCGGGTGCTGAAATCCTTTGTGCGCGAGGCCGATTCGCACGCGCAGTTCACCAGTGCCAGCAACGACTATAAGGAAAAGTCGCTGAGTTTGAATTTCGTGAACTCGCTGTTTTTTCCGCTCATTCTATTCCTGGTGGGTTTGAGCTCGCTCATTACCGTGTGGGTGGGCGGCCAGGAAGTTATCCGAGGCACCATCACCACGGGCACCATTGCCGAGTTCCTGATTTACGTGAACCTGCTGACCTGGCCCGTCACGGCGCTGGGCTGGACGTCGTCGCTGGTGCAGCGGGCCGAAGCCTCGCAGGCCCGCATCAACGAGTTTCTGGACCAGAAAACCGAAATTGTTTCCCGCCAGAACGTGCAGCGTGAGCTGGCCGGCGATATCGTGTTCGAGAACGTGTCCTTCACCTACCCCGACACCGGAATTCAGGCCCTGCGCGACGTCAGCTTTCGGGTGCGGCCAGGGCAAACGCTGGCTGTTATCGGCAACACCGGCTCGGGCAAAAGCACCATTGCCGCGCTGCTCTGCCGCCTGTATGACGTCTCCGCCGGCGCCATCAGCATCGACGGCACCGACGTGCGCGACTATTCCCTGCGCGCCCTGCGCGGCCAAATCGGCTACGTGCCGCAGGACGTTTTTCTCTTCTCCGATTCGATTCGCAACAACATCAATTTCGGCCTCGATGCGCCCGACGAAGCCCGCATGCTGCAAGCCGCCCGCGACGCCGACGTGTACGAAAACATCCTGGCGTTTCCCGAAGGCTTCGACACCAAAGTGGGCGAGCGGGGTATCACCCTCTCAGGCGGCCAGAAGCAACGCGTAAGCATGGCCCGCGCCCTGGTAAAAGAACCCAAAATCCTGATTCTGGACGACTCGCTCTCGGCCGTGGACACCAAAACGGAAAATGCTATTCTCGGTAGCCTGCAGCGCATCATGGCGCAGCGCACCAGCCTCATCATCTCGCACCGGGTGAGCTCGGTGAAGCTAGCCGATGAAATTCTGGTGCTCGACGATGGCGCTATTGTGCAGCACGGCACCCACGACGACCTCATGGCCGATGCCGAGGGCCTGTACCGCGCCCTCTACGAGCGCCAGCTCCAAACTGAAGAAGCGTAAATTAGTCTGGTCCAAATGCGAAGGTGCCGCCACCAGTAATATTACTGGTGGCGGCACCTTCGCATTTGGACCAGACTGGTAAAGAGGAAAAGCTACAGCCCGATTTTCACCCGACGCATCCCGGTTTTCTCGTAAGCCGTGCAGCGCACGATGTACGCACCGGCGGGCAACTCGCTCACGTTCAAAACCAATGGAGTCTGACCGTTCATCATGGTACGGGTGAGGACGGGCCGGCCGCCCACGTCCGTTACTTCCACGCGGGTGGGGCCGGGGTTGTCGGTTTTTACCGTGAGCTTACCGGCGGCGGACTCGGCTTTTACCTTAATGGCGTTGGGATTCGCGGCCGGCGTTTCGGGTGCCGGGGCGATGAGCGAAGCATTAGCAGCTGGCGCGGGAGCAGCCACCGGGGCCGCCGCAACTACCACGCCGCTGGGCAAAATGGCCTGCTGGGCCGATTCGGGAACTGCTGCGGCCGGGGCGGGGGCGGCTTGGGCGTGAGCGGCGGCTGGCACCAGGATGCAGGCCAAAGCGAGTAGTAATAGGTGCTTCATAATGAGTATAGGAATGAGCCAGATTAAAGGTACTAGCGTAAAGCTAATAAATTCTGGCTGCCGTTACGGCTTGCTGGTCTGCAAGTGACGTGCCAGGGGCGCGAAAATTTGGCGGTCGGCTAAAATTTTATTTGCGCACCGGTTGCACCAACTCCGAAAAAGCCCTTACCTTTGTCACTCCAATACCAACGGGGTGTAGCGTAGCCTGGTATCGCGCCAGCATGGGGTGCTGGAGGTCGTAGGTTCGAATCCTGCCACTCCGACGAAAGGGCAGCTGCTCTTAAAGCCTCCGAACTTCCAAGTTCGGAGGCTTTTTTTTGGCCGTAATTATTGGAAAAACAGAAACGGGTCGCCCCATCGGCCTGCTTTCGGGGTGTAGCGCAGCCCGGTAGCGCGCGTCGTTCGGGACGACGAGGCCGTAGGTTCGAATCCTGCCACCCCGACATTAGTTTTGAAACACCAGAAAGCCCGCTGACGAGAGTTTAGCGGGCTTTTTTGCTTTGGGGGGTGCGGGGCGCTATTCTTCAACTCAACGCACGAGGCCATAGGGTAGCTAATGGGCAATAATTGAAAAAGCGGGCGTTTCATGCAACCAAACCAAGGGGGCGGGCCTCTTCTTTGCGCCCTCATTCTACTCATTTAACCAATTCACCACTTTCATGCAGAAGATTTTTTTGCTGGCGCTTTTCAGCGCTGGCACCGGCCTGGCGCAAGCCCAAAGTATTTCGGCTGGCACCGTTTCGCTGGGCGGCAGCATCGGCTACAGCCGGCAAACCGATAGCCAGGACCTCGGTATGGGGCAAGTGGATGTTACCAACAGCCGGTTTCAGATTGCGCCGGCCGTGGGCTATTTCGTTGCCGATAACCTGGCCATTGGCCTGAATCTGGGCTACTCGGCGTCTCGACTCACGTTCAGCCAGTCGTCGTCGAATGACCTAGACGCTGCCACGAGCTTTCAAGTGGGCCCCTACGTGCAGTACTACAAGATGCTGAGCGAGCAGTTTGGGGTGCTGGGCACGCTGGGCGCCGGTTACACGCGAAATTCCGCGCCCCAGTTCACTGGGCCAAACACTACTGTTGAGGTGAAATCCAGTGGTTTTTATTCGAACCTTACGCCGGGCGTCATCTTTTTCCCAGTGCCTAAGTTCGGTATCAATGCCTCTATTGGCTTCCTGGGCTACGACCAGACACGGCTGGAGGACAGCGCTACGGACCGGAAATTCAGCTCGTTTGGCGCCAACTTCGGCTTGAACCAATTGAACTTTGGCGGCACCTACTTTTTTGGCCGCTAGGAATCCGATTCTGGGGAACCCAAACGAAAAGCGTCGGCCTTGATAGGACCAGCGCTTTTCGTTTGGTATAGGGTTTCTACTTCACGCCCACCCACACTTCCGACGCATCGTTGACCCCGAAGCGTTCCAGGTAAAAGTCGCCGCGCTGGGTGAGTTTCTGCGCCTTCACGGCTTCGAGGGCGGCGGGATAGAGCTTGTTGGGGGCCAGCAGGTAGCTCACGCCGGTGAGGCGGGCAGCCATTACGCGCTGCCCGGCGGGCACCACACGGTAGCGGAAGCCAGCGGGCAGGGGCCGGGTCGTGTCGGCCACGGCGAGGCCGATGAAGGCGGTGACGGTATCGCGGGCGGTTTCAGGGTCGTTGAGGTAAAGATTGGCCAGGTCGCCTTGCAGACTGGCCTGGGCATCTTTGGCCTGCCGGAACAGCTCGCCAAAACCCGCGCCCGTGACCGCCCCTTGGAAGGACTGGCCGGCCAGGTAAACCGGCGCAACCGTGGTTTCGAGGGCCACGGTGGGCTCGCGGGTGCCGCCGAGGTATACGTAGGTACCGGCCGCGATGAGCGTGAGCAGAATGACGGCGAGAAAGAGGTAGCGCATTTTAGTGGTTAGTGGTTAACGGTTAATTAAAAGGAGTGGAAAACAAAGCGGCTTTCTAGGCTACAACACTTGCCACTTGCCATTAATCACTCACCACTAACGATGTACTGCATGCGGTAGAGCTGGGCGTAGTAGCCGTCTTCAATGCGCAGGAGCTCTTCGTGGGTGCCGGTTTCCTTGATTTCGCCCTTGTCGAGGACGATGATTTTATCGGCTTTCTGAATGGTGCTCAGGCGGTGGGCGATGACGAGAGAGGTGCGGCCCCGCATCAGCTTTTCGATGGCCTCCTGAATCAGCTCTTCGGTCTCCGAATCGACCGAAGAAGTGGCTTCGTCGAGGATGATGACGCGGGGCTGGTACACCATGGCCCGCACGAAGCTGATGAGCTGGCGCTGGCCCACTGAGAGCGTGGCGCCGCGCTCCATTACGGGGTAGCCGAGGCCGTTGGGCAGGCGCTCGATGAAGCGGCGGGCGCCCACGAGGTCGGCCGCTTCCCAGATTTGGGCGTCGGTGATGGTTTTGTTGCCCAGGGTGATGTTGTCGCGGATGCTGCCGGCGAAAAGAAACACGTCCTGCAGCACCACTCCGATTTGTTGGCGCAGCAGACTCAGGTCGTACTCGCGCAGGTCGCGGCCATCGATGCAGATGCTGCCTTCCTGGATGTCGTAAAAGCGGCTCAACAGGTTGATAATGCTGGTTTTGCCCGCGCCGGTGGCGCCCACGAAGGCAATGGTCTGGCCGGGCTTCACGTGGAAGCTGATGTTTTTCAGCACCCAATCGGGCTCGTTGTAGGCAAACCGCACGTTTTTGAACTCCACGTCGCCGCGCAGCTCGGCGGGGGCGTAGGTGCCGGTGCTGCCAATGAGGTCTTGGTTGTCGAGCAGTTTCAGGAGGCGCTCGGTGCTCACCAGGCCCAGCTGCAGGGTGTTGAACCGGTCGGCAATCTGACGGATGGGGCGGAAAAACAGCGCGTTGTACATTATGAAGGCGATGAGCGCACCCTTCGAAATCGTGCCCTCAATCTGGCCCTGGGCCGCGTACCACACCAGCAGGCCCACGCCCACGGCACCCAGTACTTCGGCCACCGGAAAGTAGATGCTGTAGTAGAGCACCGAGCGAATGTGGGCGTCGGTGTGCTCCTTGTTGATGGCCTCGAACTTGCGAAATTCCCGCTCCTCGTTATTGAAAATCTGCACCACGTTCATGCCCGTGAGGTGCTCCTGCACGAAGGAATTGAGTTTGGCCACGGCGTTGCGCACGTCCTGAAACGACTTCTTGATTTTCTCCTTGAACACGTAAGTCGAGAAGAGCAGCGGCGGAATCACCGACAGGCTGATGAGCGTGAGCCGCCAGTCGATGTAAAACATGAAGCCCATGATGAAAAGCAGCTGCAACACGTCGCCCGCCATCGCCGCCAGCCCTTCGCTAAACACGTCGGAGAGCGTTTCCACGTCGGAAATATTGCGGGTCACCAGCACGCCGATGGGCGTGCGGTCGAAAAAGCTCAGCTTGAGTTTGAGCAGGTGCTGGTAGAGGTCGGTGCGGATGTCGCGCACGATGTACTGGCCCAGCCAGCCGCCGTAATAGGTTTGGAGGTAGCTCACGCCGGCGTGGCCCACCAGCAATATCAGCAGCACCCCAAACATGGCGTTGAGGCTTTGGGTATCGCCCTGCTCGATGCTGACATCGACCATGCGCTGAATGAGAAACGGCCGCAGTGTGCCCAGAATGGCCGTGGCTACGGTGAGGAAAATCAGGCCAATAAACACGCGCCGGTACGGCCGCACATACGCCAGCAGGCGGCGCAGCACGGCCCAGTCGAACACCTGGCCGGTTTGAGTAGCGGGAGAAGGAGAACTCATAAGTCGGGCAAAGGTCGGGACTGCGGCGTTAGCGGGCCCGGCAATTGTCCCGCGCTCTAGGACCGTTGCGCCGGTTCAAACGCCACTGCCGACCACTACCGCAACCCGGCCACGGCAGGAAGGTTATGGCCTGCTACCACTCCCAGGCCAGCCCAAATGTGTACTGGATGCCGGAGTACACATTGCGCAGGGTGCCGAAGCCGGTGGCCCAGTCGGCCGTGGCCGAAAGGTTTTTGGTCACGTTCACGCTCGCGCCCAGTCCGGCCGTGGAATATTCCACGCCTTCGCCCAGGCCAATGGCCGCAAACTGGCTGAGGTCGGGGGTTCCTACCGTGGCCAGGGTACGCACGTTCGCCGTTAGCCAGGCTTTTCCGAAAAACTGGTAGCCTGCCTGCCCACCGTAGCTATACTGGTCGGTGAAGCCGCCGGTGCGCTTGTTGTAGCCGGCACTGAGCGTGAAAAAGGCCGGCAGCGTGCCCAGCGTGTGCGAAAGCGCGGCGCGGGTCCACACGTTCCACTCGCCGTCGCCGGTGGGCAGGCGCAACACGATGCTGGGGTCGGTGGGGTCGCGGCCAAACACGTTGGGGCTGCCCAGCGGGGCTTCCACGGCCACGCCCACAGCCAGTGGCCACTTGCCGGTGAGCACGCCGTAGCGCAGCCCGATTTCGGGGTCGCCCACGCCCTGGCCGGGCGTGATAGTAGGGAAGTAAGCCCGCCGAAACACCGGGAAATTGAGCGTGGCCTCCAGCCGGTCGAGCAGGCCGTACTCGCCGTACACGCTGTATACCTGCTGCCGGAAATGGGCTGTTTCCACAGTGCCGCCGGCCAGCGGGTGGTAGCGGGTGGTGTTCACGGTGGTCAGGCCCACTTTCACGTAGCCTTTTTGGTACTGACGCGTCCAGCCGCCGCCGGCCAGGGCCGGGGCCGCAGTCAGCAAAATTCCTAGCAGCGCGCCGGCTGGCCCAAATGCTGTGCGGGAGTCGAGAGCTAAAACCCGTTTCATGTCACTACTTCACTAGCGCCGCACCAAAATTGTACATGGCCGGGTCGCAGTGAATGATGACGTGCGAGAACCCGGCCGCGCTGCCCGTAATGGCCAGCGTCTGGGCCCCGTCCTTGGTGATGGTGCCCACGCGTACGACGTTGGTGGCGTCGGCCGCCCGCTGCACCCGCACCAGCCCGTCGGATTTGGCCAGGTACACGCCGAGCGAGCCGGTGTGGAAATCGGTACGGAAGTCGGCCTCAAAGCGCACGTATTCCACGTTGGCGGCGTCGCGTACCAGCGTCACGGTACCGGTGCTGGGCACGCCGCCCTGGGGCTGCATCGCGCCGCGGCGCAGTTCTACGGGAGCCACTGGTTTGGCGGTTTCGGTCACGGCCGGGGTTGGGTCGATGGCTTTTTTATTGCAGCCACTGAAGGCCAGCGAGAAAGCCAGCAGCGCCGAAGTGAGCAAAGAATAAGTAGTACGCATTAGGCAAGTTTGAATAGAATTAAAAATGAAGAATTGAAAATTAAAAAACTGGCTTTCAGGCTTTTTTTATTCAAAAAAGGTGTGTGGACCTCGAAATCGATTTCAAGCAGCGCATTGGTCCCGGTGGCTTGGCAAGCAGGGGGCTGGTTTAACGAAGTGCAACGTTGCCGAGCGGCAGGCTGGCCGCGCCTACCACGTGGTGCGAAGCCTGTTCCTGCACCAGCACCACGGCCCGGAGGTTTTGAGGTTTCCAGCCCGCGTCGAGGATGAGCGGCACGGTGGCGGCGAAGGTGCCGTCGGCCGCTACGGTGCCCAGGGCGCGCAGGGAACGCACCACGGCACTATGGCGCAGCAAACGCCCCGAATTCTCGCCCGCGCCCACCTGGCTCGACAGGCCGGTTTCGGTGAGGGCCAGCTGTACGGTGCTGGTTGGGGTGCCCGTGGGCAGGCTGTGTACCTGCACGGTGAGCGCGCCATTGGCGGCGCGGGCCAGGGCCACGGTGGCGCGGGGCGCCCTGGCGGCCTTGGTCGCGGCAGCCAGCAGGGCGGCGCGCTGGCTGCCCACCAGCTCGTAGCGGCCGTTCACTACTGCCTGCGGGGTGTAGCTGCCCGTGCCGAAGCCCTGGGCGTACCAACGCTGGCGCTCGGTGAACTGGGCCGAGGAAAAGGCGTCCTTCCAGCCCAGACGGTTCCAGTAGTCTACGTGCTGACCCAGGGCAATAATCTCCACGCCGGGCACCGACTGCGCCGCTTCCATCTCGCGCAGCGCCGCGTCGGCTGCCGGGCACGAAGAGCATCCCTCGGAGGTGAACAGCTCCACTACCACGGGCACGGGCGGGGTGGCCGCGCCGGACTGCGGCGGCGGGTAGCCGGGGCGGGAACTCATCGGGACAGCGGCGGCGGCGGCGGCCAGAAGCAGCAGCGAAGCCCAGGCAAACCGTTTCATTGGCGGCGGGTTTAGTGGGTTAAAGAATGTGGCGGCGGCGCTGCCACGGGCGGATGGACGCCGACCCGCCCCGCACCTTACACGCAACGTCTGGTTTTCGTGAACAGCCGGGCGGGCCGGTGGCCGCAGATTTGTACGGCGGTACTATGTTGCCCGGTTTTACATCAAAACAGTGATAAGCGCTGGCAGGAGCAGCGGTATTTTTGGCGCAGCCAATAACCACCCCGCTTGACGCATTCCCTTTTCCCGAGCCTAACTTGCTGCCCTGCTTATGGATAATGTTGACAAGGCGCTGCTCGCGACACCCGTAACCGCGCCCGAACCCCGGCAGTGGCCGGCCCGCTTCGGTGACGAGCTGTACCGCTTTGCCCTGGGGCGGGTGACGGACGCCGTGGCCGCCGAAGAGCTGGTGCAGGAAACCTTCGTGAGTGCCCTCGCGGCGCTCCCCTCGTTTCGGGGGCAGGCGTCGGAGCGCACGTGGCTGTTTGCCATTCTCAAGCGTAAAATAATTGACCACTACCGCCGGCAAGCCCGTTCGCCCTTCGTTTCCCTGGCATCTGCCGCCGATGAGGAAGCGCCGGAGTCGCGGTTTTTCCATGCCCGGGGCGGACATTGGCGCGAAGAAGAGTACCCCACGGACTGGGAGGTGGGCAGTGAGGAGGGCCGCGGCGACGTGCTCCTGGAACAGCAGGAATTTCACGCCATCCTGCAGCGCTGCCAGCAGCGCCTGCCGCCCCAGCAGCTGGCCGTGTTCGTGCTACGCTTCGTAGAAGAGCTGCCGGCCGAAGATATCTGTCAGGAATTACGTATCACCCCGTCCAACTATTGGGTCATCGTTCACCGGGCCAAACTGCAGCTGCGCCGCTGCCTCGAAAAAAACTGGTTTCAGGACCCGGCCGCCGCCAAAGCAAAAAAATGAGCAACGCCTTCTTCCTTTTCAACTGCCAGCAAGCCACCCTGCTCCTGGAGCGCCGCGCCGACGAGAGGCTATCTGCCCCAACCCGCGTTCAGCTGTGGGCCCACCTGAAGCTGTGCCCGCTCTGCCGGCGCTACGAGGCGCAGAGCCGCCTGCTGGCGCGGCAGGCGCGGCCCGCCGCTGAGGCCCCGGTGCCGGACACTTTGCAGCTGCCTGCCGCTGCCCGTCGTCGTTTGCAGCAGCTGGTTGATGCCCACGCCGGTGGTCCCGGCTCTGACAATCACGCATAAAGCTGGTCTGGTACTCGGGTCGGGCGTGGCGCTGCCAGTCGCCGCCACCGATTAGGAAAGTGTGAGCAGCCCCGAAATCCCTTTGACGTTTAATCGGGCAAAGCGTCTGACCCGCTCAAACCGGACCTGGGTTTCGGCCAGCTCGTCGTCCTTGGCTTGCGGGGTGGAGGCGTGCGAATCAAGCAGCTCAAACACGGACGCCGCGATGTCGATGTACCCCAGCAGCAGCAGGTAGAGCTGCTTTTTTTCGGCTTCCGAATAATTTTTGGTGCGGATGGCCTTGGTGAGCGTATCGAGCTGCGTGGTTTCGTCCGTGAACAGGTCGCGCAGGGTCTGGCGCTCCCGGCTGTAGTCGGCCAGCTGCTCGGCCGTAGCCGAAGAGGCAGCAAAGGGCACCGTGTCTGCAAATGCCACCGCCTTCCGAAACGCAGCTTCGGCCGCGTACACGGTGGCCAAGTGTTTTTCCAGGCTGGTCCATAGCCCCAGGCGGGCTTTGTCGAAAACGGTAGGGGCGGGGCTGTCCACGGAAGTTTGCTTGAGGTGATGAGCCGCAAAGGTACCCGCCGGCCAACGAGCTGGGTCATTGGCTACCGGTTGGTGCCAGCGGCGCGCATTGGGCAGCGCGGTGCATCTTTAGGCTCCCGTAATTTTCTATTCTGTTTCGATGTCTTCCTTCTTCTGGCGCTCCCTGGTTGTACTGGTCCTGCTACTGGCCGCTGGCCCCGGCCGCGCTCAAACCGTTAATGTTGATGCCGCGACGCGGTATTGGGAAATGACGGATGCCCTGCGGCAGGACAAACCCCTCACCGACGCGGCTTGGCAGGATTTTCTGGAGATTCCGGGCAATAAAATTTACGTGCGCGGCATTTACTCCGCCGCCGATTTGGTGCGCTACCGCAAGGCCATCGAAGTGGTGTATATGCCCCGCCACGACTCATTGCGCCAAGCCAAGCTGGCGGCCAAGGTGTGGTACTACCTCATGGTGAACGACTACAAGGAGCGGGAGCCCGAATACCGCACTTACGTGGCCAGCCTGACTCAAAACAGCGTGGCCGTGGACCTGATGTACCAGTATGCCTACCAGCAACTGCCCCCGGCCAACCGCACCAAAGTAGCTAAACTCAACCTGTACTACGTGGCCCTGGGCAACGATGCGACCTCGCAGCAGGAAGGTATTTTCTACAGCCTGCGCGCCGTGCTCGATGCCAATGAGGTGAAGCGCGGCCTGCTGGAAGGCCACGAGATGTACCACCAGCTACAGCCCGGCCGCGAATTCGGCTCCATCGCACCCGACGACGAGGGGCTGCTGCAAATCCTGGTCAGCATGCAAAACGAAGGCATTGCCGACCAGATTGACAAGCCCCTGACCATGGCCCAGCCCGGCGACCCGCACGGCATCCGCGATTGGGCCCTGACTCCGGCCCCGGTATTCATTCAGCGCATGGATTCCGCCATTCAGGCGCGGGCGCGCGGCGGAACCGCCGCCACCATCCGCTGGTACCGTCGGCTCTCCAATGGCTCCAACGGCCACCTGCCGGGCTTTTTCATGTCGAGCGCCATCGTCCGCAACGGCTACAACAAGCCAATGCTGGCCCGGTCCGATAATCCTTTCGCCTTCGTACTGCTCTACCAAAAAGCGGCGAAGAAGGACAAAACCCCACTACCCCGCTTCTCTGACACCTCCATTCGCTACCTGAAGGAGCTGAAACGAAAATACATTCAGCGGCAGTTATCAATGAGCAATTATCAATGAGCAGTGAACAATGAGCCGTCCATTGTTCACTGTTCACTGCCCAATGTTACCTGCTCATCTGGCACCACACCTTCCTCGTACTCCACCTGGCTCAGAAACAGGCCCTGGGCCGGGGCCGCGCCGCCCGCATCCACGCGCCGCTGGGCCCAGAGCAGCGCCTGAAACTGGCGCGGCGTGAGCTTACCCCGGCCCACGTCGAGCAGCGTGCCCACCACCAGCCGCACCATGCCCCGCACAAAGCGGTTGGCCCGGATGCGGAATACCCAGCCGCCCGGCGCCGCGTGCCAGCCAGCGGCCGTGCAGTAGCACACGTAATGGTTTTCGCCCCCTTTTACCTTCGAGAAAGTGGTGAAATCGAACTGCCCCAGCAGGTAGCCGGCCGCCTCGTTCATGGCGGCCACGTCCAGCGGGCGGTCCACGTACAGGGCCTGGTCGCGGCGGAAGGGGTTGGGCTGCGTCACCACGAAATACTCGTAGTTGCGCTCCTCGGCCGAAAAGCGGGCGTGGGCATTGTGGGCCACCGGGTGCAGGCGCAGGGCGCCGATGTCGGTTGGCAGGGCGCGGCGCAGACGGTAGAGCAGCACCTCCAGCGTCAGGGTGTCGGGCAGGTCGGCGTCGAAGTGCGCTACCTGGTGGCTGGCGTGCACGCCCGTATCGGTGCGGCCGCTGCCCAGGCAGTGCACGGGCTGGCGCAGCACCTGCGAGAGGCAGCGGTCCACTTCAGCCTGCACGGTGAGGGTGTTGGGCTGCACCTGCCAGCCGTGGTAATTGGTGCCGTCGTAGGCGAGATGGAGGAAGTATCGCATGAGAATAAATCAGCGCACCAGCGCGTACAGCAGGCCATCCAGGGTGTGCCCGTCTTTGGTGATGGCCTGTTTTAGGCGTGCTTCCAGCACGAAGCCGGCCTTTTCGAGCACGCGCCCGGAGGCCGGGTTGTGCGCAAACACCAGCGCGTAGAGACGGACCAGGTCAAAATTGGCCAGCCCGTAAGCCGTAATGGCTTGCACCGCCGCCGTAGCCAGGCCCCGGCCCCAATGCGCCCGGCCCACCCAGTAGCCTATTTCCGCCGACCGTCGCCGGACATCCGTTTTAAACCGCAGGCTGATACTACCTACAGCCTCGCCCGCTACCTCCAGGCACCAGTGCAGGTCCGAGCCTGCGGGCGCCGCTGCCAGCGTAGCGAGGTACTGTTTGGCGTCTGTCAACGCGTAAGGATGGGGAATCCGGTCGCCCAGATTTTGCCACACCAGCCGGTCGTTGGCGTGGCGGGCCAGCGCGGGCGCATCGGCAGGCCCGAAGGGGCGCAGCCGCGCGCTCGCTTCGGGCAACAGCAGCACGGGCACGACGGGCGGCACGGCGGCTACAGCTTTTCGTAAATTACAGCCGCGCCCTGGCCCACGCCTACGCACATCACGGCCAGGCCGTAGCGCATGCCCTCGCCCCGGCGGTGCATCTCGTGCAGCAGCGTGGCCGTGATGCGGGCGCCCGAGCTGCCCAGGGGGTGGCCCATGGCAATGGAGCCGCCGTTCACGTTCACCTTGGCCATGTCCAGGCCCAGCTCGCGCACGCAGACAATGCTTTGGGCGGCAAATGCTTCGTTCAATTCAATCAGGTCGATGTCGGCCAGGGTCAGGCCCGCGCGTTGCAGCACTTTATGGGTGGCCGAAATGGGCCCGAGGCCCATCACCGCCGGGTCGACGCCGACCACGGCCGAGGCCACCACCCGCGCCATGGGCTTGAGGTCGTAGCGCTTCAGGGCATCCTCACTCGTGAGCAGCACGGCGGCGGCACCGTCGTTGATGCCCGCCGAGTTGCCGGCCGTCACGGTGCCGCCTTCGGGCTGGAAGGCCGGCCGGAGGGTGGCGAGCTTCTCCAGCGACGAGAAGCGGGGCTGCTCGTCGGCATCAAACAAGGCCGTGTCGCCCTTGGGCCGTGGAATGAATACGGGCACGATTTCCTTGCGGAACCGGCCTTTTTCGAGGGCGCGGGCGTATTTGCGCTGGCTTTCGAAGGCAAAAAAGTCCTGCTCCTCACGGGTCACGTTGAACTGCCGGGCCACGTTTTCGGCCGTTTGGCCCATGGCAAACGGGTAGTGCAGCTTGGTGAGGCGCGGGTTGATGAAGCGCCAGCCCAGCGTGGTGTCGTGGGCCGTAAGCTCGCGGCCGAAAGCCGATTCCGACTTCGCCATCACAAACGGCGCGCGGGTCATGCTTTCGGTGCCGCCGGCCAGGTACACGTCGCCCTCGCCGCATTTAATGGCGCGGGCAGCGTCCATGATGCTTTGCAGGCCGGAGGCGCACAGCCGGTTCACGGTGTTGCCGGGCACCGTGATGGGCAGGCCAGCCAGCAGCGCGGCCATGCGGGCCACGTTGCGGTTGTCCTCGCCGGCCTGGTTGGCGGCACCCATAATCACGTCCTCAACGGCACTTTTATCAACGGAAGGATTGCGGCGCATGAGCTCCCGCAATACGTGCGCGGCCAAATCATCGGGGCGGACGCTGCTGAGCGCGCCGGCAAATTTTCCAATCGGGGTACGCACCGCGTCCACGATATAAGCATTAGGCATTCGACGTATCAATATGCGGCGCAAGCGCCGGATGGGACTAAATTTGTGGCCCCGGATTAAGCCCGGACCACGTTCTACACTTACAACAAAGATGATACAAAGAATCCAAAGCGTGTTTTTACTGTTGCTGGCGCTGGCCATGCTCAGCGTGCTCGTGTTGCCCCTGTGGCACAAAGTCGACGGCCTTACGGGCCAGGAGCTCACCCTCACGGCCTTCGGCTTTCAAGCCGCCGGCCCGGCGGTAGCCGTGCCCACGGGGCCGGTTTGGCTCATTGGCTTACTGGCGGGGGCTTCGGCGGCAGTCGCGGTTTTTGAGATTTTTCAGTTTCGCAACCGCGCCAAGCAGCTTCTCCTGGGCTCGGTAAACCTGCTGCTCATTGTGGCCACGCTGGGGGCGGCCTTCTACTTCTCCAATCAAGGCGAGCAGGCCCTCAACATCAAGCTGGAGGGCAAGGAGCTGGCCGGTTTCTACCTGCCCACCCTGGCCCTGCTGCTCAACCTGCTAGCCAACCGCTTCATCCGTCGCGACGAGCAGCTGGTACGTAGCGCCGACCGCCTGCGGTAGGCTCTTCTAAGCTGCAAGCCGCAAGCTTTGTAGTAGGAGCAACGGGCAACGGGCAGGTGGTGCTCGCGTGCTCCAACGCGCCTGGGCAGGCGTACCTGGCAGCCCGCTTTCAGACGCCGAACGCGCCAAGGCGCGTTCCTACAGCCTGTGCTGCGTGCTGGTGCGGTTTCAACGTCAGGGCAGGAGCACGACTTCCCTTACACACGCCCCCCGAAACCAAAAAAACCGCTGTGTTAGTCATAGCGGTTTTTTTGGTTTCAAGTATCTGTGCGAAAGTAGGCGCACCTCGGATTTCAGCAAAGCATTAGAAAGCAGCCTGAGCTTGAAGCTTGCAGCTTACCCTGACTACCGCCCCGCGCGCACGGCTTGCTGCACCTCCCGGATGCTGTCGTCGTACTGAAAGGCTTCGTAGATGCGGTAGAAGTTTTGCGGGTCGGCCACGCGCGGATGGGCAAACTTGGCCAGCTCCACCCGCGATGCCTCAAACTCCAGGCTCCGCAGCAGGCGCTTTAAGTCATCGGCCTGAATGCTGTTTTGGGTGAGCGCGTCTTTGGCAATGCTCAGCTTGCTGGCCTCGAAGGACCGTTGCTGCACGGCCTGCACCAACGCATCAACGTCCTGCGGCGTCATAATCCGGCGGCTGTTTTCGGCTGGGTTCGCATAATAGTCGCCATTGTTAGGTGTGTCATCATAGCCCGTGGCGGGCTGGTTGGCATTGTAGCCGTTGTCCTGGGCGTAGTTGCCGTTGCTGTTTTGGTCGTAGGGCGTGGGGCGGTTGTTGTAGCCGCCGCTGTGGTAGCCGTTGCCCTGGCCCCGGCCGGGGCCGTACAGGGCCACCGCCGCCACCTGCCGCAGGCCCAATGGCCGGCCGGGGCGCGTTACCAGTACAAACGTCGTTTCGAGGCCCGGCTCCAGCCAAACGCGGCTCCGGAAGCGCACCACCCGGCCATAGGCCGTGGGTACGGTAAAATCGGCCCAGTGCAGGCCGGGCGCCAGCCGGTTCAGGTGCACCTGTCGGGCCGCGCCCCTGGTTACGGGCCGGCCATCGAGCACGAGGCCAAAGGGCACGCCGCGCTCCGAAGAAAAGTTGACGTTGGCCGCTGGCGGCGGATAAGCCAGCGCCGGAGCAATGGCGGCAAATAAGCCCACCAGAGCAAGAAGTAAAGCCTTTTTCATGGCGTTAAAAAATCAGACTGCCCGGTGATATCGGGCGCTGATTTCACCATTTTCAAAACCTATGCCATGTTTGGAACAACCGTATTCACTCCCGGTTATCAGACAGAATTATAAAGCAAAAGGCCCTGAAATGCGAATTACAGGGCCTTTTGCTTCAATCAGCGGGAAGCTTACTTCGCCACGCGCGTCACTTTAAATTCGGTGCGGCGGTTGCGCTGGTACTCAGCTTCCGACTTAGGTGCCGCGATGATGGGCCGCGATTCGCCGTAGCCCTTGGCCGTGATGCGGGCTTTGTCGATGCCCTTGCTCACAATGTAATCCACGGCCGATTGGGCACGCTGCTGCGAGAGTTTCTGGTTGTAGGCGTCCTTGCCGCGCTGGTCGGTGTGCGAGCTCAGCTCGATGGAGATTTTGGGGTTGTCCACCAGCGTTTGCACCAGCGTATCGAGGCGAATGGCGGCATCCGGGCGGATGTTGAACTTGTCGTAATCGTAGAAAATGTCCTTAACCTCGATGGCGCGGGCCAGAATAATCTTGTTCAGCGTCAGCGTCAGCGGCAGCCGAATGTCGTTGGTGGGGTTGGGCAGCTGGTCCTGCGGGGGCTTGCGGCCCACGGTGCTCAGCGAGGCCCGCGCGGCAAAGTCGCCCGGCCGCTCGGCCAGGAAGCTGTAGCTCGAAACCGAATCCAGTTTCGTGGTGAACTTGCCGTCGGGGCCGCTGGTGAGGGTCTGGCGCTGGTTGTTGGGGCCCAGCACGGTTACCTGCGCGCCCGCCACGGGCACGGTGGTTTTGGCCTTGTCGTCGCGTTCGAATACAGTACCGTCCACGTAGAAAGTTACCAGCTTGGGCGACCTCTTCTTGAACGTGTACAGGTCGTCGGAGCCTTTACCGCCAGCCCGGTTCGAGCTGAACAAACCCATGTCAACGCCCATCGGCGCCGGGGCAAAGTCGTCGCCGATGCTGTTCACATCGGCTCCCAGGTTGGTAACCTTGCCGCCTTTCAGCATGAAGATGTCGAGCTTGCCCACGCCCGGCCGGCCATCGGAGGAGAAATACAGCGTGCCATCGGATGCCACACCGGGAAAGTTCTCGTTGCCGGCGGTATTCACGGTTGCGCCCAGGTTCTCAGCCGGCGAAAAACGCCCATTGAGGCCCAGCGTGGCCTTATACAAATCGGTGCCGCCCAGCCCGTTCTTACGGCCCGAGGCGAAGTAGAGCGTGGTGCCATCGGGCCCGAAGGCCGGGGAAAAATCGTCGGCGGTCCGGTCGTTGAGGTTGGCCAGCACGGGCTCACTCCACTCACCGCCCTTGTTGTAGGAAATCCACAGGTCGACGCTCAGGTAGCCTTTTTTGCTGCCGTCGTTCGAGCGGGCAAATACCATCGTCTTGCCGTCGGGCGTGTAGGTGGCGCTGGCTTCGTGCTTGTTTTCGGTGTTGAAAGGGCCTTCCAGCTTGCGGGCGGTGCCGCCGCTCATGGTAGCCGCGTTGTCGAACTTGATGGCGTAGAGGCTGTTGAAGTTTTCGCCGTTGCCGAGGTATTTCTTGCCATCGCGGCCGGAGGTAAACACCAGGTCGCCGGTGCTGGCCATCATCGTACCGCCAAAGTCGGAAGCAGCCGAGTTCAGCGCGTCCACCGGCGCCACGTCGTACTTGTTTTTGATGGCGGCTACTTCCTTGCTGGCCAGCGCATTCTTGCTGTCGGCATCGGCGCGGGCGCCCAGAATGCGGTTGCCGCCGCTGCTGGCGTAGGTGGCAAACTGGGCGGCGGCTTCGTCGTACTGGCCGCTGGCCCGCAGCGCCTCGGCGTAGCGGTAGCCCACGTCAGCATTTCGCACCCCGCCCGCCATCGCGGCCTTGTAGAATGGCTCGGCCTGCTCCACGCGGTTGGATAGGCGGTAAGACTCACCAATGCGGAAGTTGGCCATAGCCGCGCCCTTGCCCTTGGCCACCTCGGCCTGGTAAAGCGGAATGGCCAGCTCGTACTGGCCGCGGGCAAATTGCTTGTCGGCCTTACTCAGGCTGCCCGTCGCGGCACAGCTGCTTAGCAACGCGGCAGAGCCAGCCGCGGCGCAGACGAACAATAGTTTCCTCATGGAAGTAGGCGGTAGTAGGGAAAAGGAAGCCGCAGGAAGGTGTTTTCGTCGGCTTTTTTTGGGTTAGCAATAATACTACGTTTGGCCAGGATTTACGCCGGCTGCTGATTCTCCTTGGCCTGCCCAAAGTAGCGGGCCAGCCAGGTTTCGCCGGCCGGCCGGGGCCAGGCAGTGTCCAGCTCAGCTTTGGTAGCCAGTGTGTTGTCGAAGTAAAACGTGTTGGTGGCCAGTGTGCCGCTGGCCACCGCCGCCTTCAACTCGCTGCGCTGAAGCAGCTGCACCGTGCCATTGTGCAAAAAAGCCAGCCGCGACTTATCCAGCAATTCCACGGCGAGCAACTGCTCCAGCTGGGCCACGAAGCGCACCGAAGCATCAATAGAACAGCCACTGGCACCGGCCACTTCCTGGTCGAGGCCGATGACCAGAAAGCGCTGGTGCAGGAACTCGGCCGAGGCGTGCAGGCTGCGGCCGTGGCTCGTCCATTCCTCCACGAAGCGGGAAAGAACGGGCAGCACAGATACGATTTCCGGGCCCGTAAGCTGCCGGTTGGCTTGGTAAATCCACACCCTGGCTTCGGGCGGTAGCTGGTCAAAAGCAACGTACATAAATCACGGATTTTTCGGATTAACGGCGGATTTTTCGGATTCTGTAGTCGGCGCGGACGTGGGAGCGCACCGGGCCGACGTGGAATCTACGAGCTAACAAAAAAGCTGCCTTAAAAATTGCGCCGCCGCCCGGCCAGTTAAACTGGCAGAACGGCGGCGCAAGGTCGCCCACAAAATCCGGGCAAGCCGCCACGAATCCGACGAGGCCGTGATTTAGGCGTTGATGCCTTCGGCCGAAGCCACCAGCTCGGCCAGGTCGAAGACCTGCACCTTGCTTTCCTGCTCCTTGTTTTTCACGCCGTCGCTCATCATCGTCATGCAAAACGGGCAGCTCACGGCAATGATGCTGCCTTGCAGGTCGTGTTGGCTGGGCGTGCTGGTTTCCGTTTCCACGCCGCCCAGGTTGGCCAGGGCTTCGGCTTTGCCGGCCAGCGTGGCCAGCGCCTCTTCGGTGCGTTCGATGTTGATTTCCTTCTTGCCCGGCTCGGCTTCCTTCCACATCTGGGCACCACCGGCACCGCAGCAGAGGCCGTTGGCGCGGCTGCGCTTCATCTCCACCAGGTCGGCGTCGAGGGCGGCCAGCACGTCGCGCGGGGCTTCGTAAATGTCGTTGGCGCGGCCCAGGTAGCAGCTGTCGTGGAAGGTGATGCGGCGCCCTTTGAAGCTTTCGCCGCCCGTCACGCCCACCTTGCCCTCGTTGATGAGCTGCTGCAGGTAGGTGCTGTGGTGAATTACCTCATAATCACCACCCAAGGCCGGGTATTCGTTCTTAATCGTGTTGAAGCAATGCGGACAGGCCGTCACGATTTTCTTGATGCCGTAGCCGTTCAGGGTCGTGATGTTGGTCATGGCCTGCATCTGAAACAGAAACTCGTTGCCGGCCCGTTTGGCGGGGTCGCCGGTGCAGCTTTCTTCCAGGCCCAGCACGGCGTATTTGGTGCCCACGTGCTCCAGTATGCGCACAAAGGCGCGGGTCACGCGCTTGTACCGGTCATCGAAAGCGCCGGCGCAGCCCACCCAAAATAGGATTTCGGGCGACTCGTTGCGGGCCGCCAAATCGGCCATAACGGGAACATTGATTTGCTTCTTGGCGGGAGCTTCAGGGGTCATAACAGCTTATTTATCGGTGCCAGTCATGCCGAGCTTGCCGAAGCAATGCTACCGCACAACTATCTTATTTAAATTGGATTACTTACTCGGTAGAGATGCTTCGGCAAGCGGACGCCAGATGAGGCATGACCGTTTTCTTTTCAACTATACCGTCGCGGCCGTCTTCTCAACCGCAAACAAATCATCGGCCCAGTTGAACCGGTCCGAAGGCGAGAAGGCCCACGGTGCGCCGTTGTTTTCGATGTTGGAGAACATCACGTTCAGCGAGTTGGGCGCGGCCGACTCCTCAAGTACCAGGAAGCGGCGCATCTCAATAATGCTTTCCAGGGGGTTGATGTTCACGGGGCAGCTTTCCACGCAGGCGTTGCAGGTGGTGCAGGCCCAGAGCTCCTCGGGCGTCACTTTGCCGCGCAGCAGCGTGGCATTGGCCAGGTCGGTGATGGGCTCGTGCTTGGCTTCGGCACCATACACGTTGGGGCGGAAAATGAGCGGCGACTCGTATTTTTCCTCCATCCGGTCGCGCGTGTCCATGATGATTTTGCGCGGCGAGAGCAGCTTGCCCGTCAGGTTGGCCGGGCACACCGAGGTGCAGCGGCCGCATTCGGTGCAGGAGTAAGCATTCATCAGGCTGGTCCAGGGCAGGTCTTCCACATCCTTGGCGCCGAAAGATGTGGGCGCCAGGGCCGAGCCGTCGGGGGCCGTCGGGGCGGGCGGCACCACGTAGCTCGGGTCCATCATGGCCTTCACCTCGTGGGTAATGCTGTCCACGTTGCTGAACTGGCCCTGCGGCACCAGCCGCGAAAACCACACGTTCGGGAACGTGATGATGATGTGGAAGTGCTTGGAGCTGGGCAGGTAGTTCAGAAACAGGAAGATGCCGATGATGTGCGCCCACCAGCCCACGCGCTCCAGCAGGTGCAAAGTGCTGGCATTATCTGAAAACAGGCCCGTGAGCAGGCTGCTGATGGGGAAGGTGCCGGGCAAGTCCTCGCCGCGCAGCTGGTGCAGCTTCAGGTCGGCGGTGTTCATCGTGAACAGGGCCGCCATCAGCACCACTTCCACATACAGAATGATGTTGGCGTCGAGCTTGGGCCAGGCGCGCAGCTCAGGCCCGGTGAAACGGCGCACGGGGGACGCGCTATTGCGGCGCCACCAGAAGGCGGCCACCGCCAGTAGCACCAGCGCGCCCAAAATTTCATTGGTAGCCATCAGCGCGTCGTACACCGGGCCCAGGAAGCTCAGGAAACGGTGGGTGCCAAAGAGGCCGTCGACCACAATTTCGATGACCTCAACGTTAATCACCAGAAAGCCCACGTACACAATGAGGTGAAGCAGGGCGGGGGTGAGGCGCTTGAACATCTTTTGCTGGCCGAAAGCCACCAATAGCGTCTTTTTGAACCGTTCGGCGGTATTGCCGCTCATGTCACGGTCGCGGCCCACAAGAATATTGGCGCGGACTTTCCGGACTTGCCACGCGAAAAAACCAAATGCGGCTACCAGGAGCAGCAGGAAAATGATGGATTGCAACATGCGGTAAAGGTAAGGGAGCGGGAACGTTTGCGACTGCAATATACTCGGCATGCCGAGCACTTTTTCATAAAAAGCAACAAGCACAATACTTTTTTTGCTCCACTTCTTGCGTCGTTGTTTTGGTTGCGTACCTTTGCGGTCCCTAAAGCGCACTAAACCTCGCCTGGGGAAGCGGCAACATAGCTCAGTTGGTAGAGCACAGCACTGAAAATGCTGGTGTCGTTGGTTCGATTCCAACTGTTGCCACAAAAAAGGCCTCTAGCACTGCGCTGGAGGCCTTTTTTATTTTGGCCTTATCCCTACGGCAAGCGAATCGACGGGGTGAGTGGGTTACCTACGCCGGGTTGCCGGTATAGAGGGACACAGGCGGCGCTGCCTGTGCTTTTGCTTCCTCCGGGCCGCCGCAGTGCGCGGCTGGCTCGGGCCGGTAATGCTGCCGTCGGGTTTTCGTCGCGAAGAAAACCAGGCCGCCGCCCGTCTCCCGCAAAGTCGCGACTTGCGGCGGGGCGCGTAACCAGCCCATTCCGGCGGAGGCCGCTTGCCATCCCCACTCTTTTTCTTTTCAACATGAAGCTCAACCGCTTGCGCCCCCTGTGGAGGCTGCTGGTGGGCGCGTGCCTCTTGCCCGCCTGCGACCAGCAATATTCGACCGAGAAAATGGATGCCGCCACGGCCACATCCGAAGCCGCCGCCGACAATACCGACGCCGCCGCCACTGCTGAAACAACGGAGCCCGTGGCCCCAAATGCGCCCGATGCCCAGCTAGAAGGCCGCGAAAACTACGCCGTTATCCACGAAAACCCGTTTCTGACGGCCGCACGTAACCCGCTTAGCACCTTTGCTATCGACGTGGACCGGGCCTCCTACGCCAACGTGCGCCGCTTCATCACGCAAGACCGGCAGCTGCCCCCGCCCGACGCCGTGCGGCTGGAGGAGCTGGTGAATTATTTTCCCTACCAGTACCCCCAGCCCCGCACCGGCCCGGCCTCCCTCAATGCCGAAGTAGCCGCCTGCCCCTGGAATACCGCCCACCAGCTCGTACTGGTGGGCGTGCAGGGCAAGCAGGTTTCGGCCGAGAACCTGCCGCCGGCCAACCTCGTGTTCCTGCTCGACGTGTCGGGCTCGATGAATGACCCCAACAAGCTGCCGCTGCTGAAAGAATCGTTGCGGCTCCTGGTGCGCGAGGCGCTCCGGCCCCAGGATTACGTGGCCATTGTGGTGTATGCCGGGGCGGCCGGCGTGGTGCTGCCGCCCACCTCGGGGGCCGAGCCCGCAACCATTCTCCGGGCCCTCGACGGGCTGGAAGCCGGGGGCTCCACGGCCGGGGGCGAAGGGCTGCGCCTGGCCTATCAGCTGGCCCGGCAGCACCGCCGGCCCGGCGGCAATAACCGCATTATTCTGGCCACCGACGGCGATTTTAACGTGGGCGAGCAGAGCGATTCCGATATGGAGCGCCTGATTACCAAGGAGCGGGAATCGGGCGTATTCCTCTCGGTGCTGGGCTTCGGCGATGGCAACATTCAGGATAGTAAAATGGAGCTTTTGGCTGACAAAGGCAACGGCAACTATGCCTACATCGACCAGCTGAATGAGGCCCGGCGCGTGCTGGTGCAGCAGTTCGGTGGCACGCTCTTCACCCTGGCCAAGGATGTGAAAGTGCAGGTTGAATTCAACCCTGCCCTGGTGCGCGAGTACCGGCTGCTGGGCTACGAAAACCGCCTGCTGGCCGCCGAGGACTTCAACGACGACCGCAAAGACGCCGGCGAGCTCGGCGCGGGCCAGCAGGTCACGGCCCTCTACGAAGTGGTGCCCGTGGGCGCCCCGGCCACCGGTGGCGCCTCCGTCGATGCCCTCAAATACCAGAAAACTGCCTTCAGCCCGGCCGCCTCCGGGGCGGAGCTACTCACCGTGAAGCTGCGCTACCAGGAGCCGCAGGGCAGCCCCAGCCAACTCCTCACGCTGCCGGTGCGCAACGTCCGGCTCGGCGAGTCCATCACCCAGGCTTCCGACAATCTGCGCTGGGCGGCATCGGTGGCGCAGTTTGGCCTGCTGCTGCGCGGCTCGCAATATGCTGGCTCGGCCAGCTGGGCCAGCACCGCCGAGCTGGCCCGCAGCACCAATGCCCCGGATGCTGATGGCTCCCGTAGCGAGTTTCGCGACCTGGTGCGGCAGGCCGCATCACTGGGCGGGCAGAACCGGAACCGGGAGTAAAGAAGTATTCCGTTAAGTGCTCGGACAGAGTAACCTTGGCAAAAAACCGTTATGCTCATCTGGCGTCCGCGTAGCCGAAGCATCTCGCTCGCCTCGTTGTGGCCGTGCAACGAAGCGAGCGAGATGCTTCGGCTGCGCGGACGCCAGATGAGCATGACCAACCGAAAAAAGGAGATTACTTGCAGCGCCCCTTATCCGCGGGCTCGCGCTATACTCGCTCGATAATTACGGCGTAGCCTTGGCCCACGCCAATGCACATGGTCACCAGCGCGTAGCGCTTGTTTTGCTTGTGCAGCTCCAGGGCGGCGGTATTGAGGAGGCGGGCGCCGCTCATGCCCAGCGGGTGGCCCAGGGCAATGGCGCCACCGTTGGGGTTGATGCGTGAATCGTCGTCGGTCAGGCCTAGGGCGCGGATGCAGGCCAGCGCCTGCGCCGCAAAGGCTTCGTTGAACTCAATCAGGTCGATTTGGTCGAGGGTGAGGCCGGCTTTTTTGAGCGCCAGCTGGGTGGCTGGCACCGGCCCGATGCCCATGATGCGCGGCTCGACCCCGGCCACGCCCATGCTCACGATGCGGGCGCGGGGTGTTAGGCGGTGCTGTTTCAGCCCCGCCTCCGACGCCAGCAGCAGAGCTGCCGCGCCGTCGTTGAGGCCCGAGGAATTACCGGCCGTCACGGAGCCGTTCTTGCGGAAGGCGGGGCGCAGCTTGGCCAGGCCCTCCAACGTGGTGTTGGGTTTGATGAATTCGTCGTGCTCGAAGAGCAGCGGCTCGCCCTTGCGCTGGGGAATGGGCACGGGCACGATTTCTTCGGCAAAGCGGCCCGAGGCGCGGGCCGCCGCCGCTCGCTGGTGCGAGTCGAACGCGAACTGGTCCTGGTCGTCGCGGCTGATGTGGTCGCGCTCGGCCAGGTTTTCGGCGGTTTCGCCCATGGCATCGGTGCCGTAGAGCGCTTCCATGTGCGGGTTGATGAAGCGCCAGCCGAAGCTGGAATCGTGCATCTGCGAATCGCGCCCAAAAGCGGTGCTGGCCTTCGAAATCACGAGCGGACCACGGGTCATGTTCTCCACGCCGCCCGCCACAAACAGGTCGCCGTCGCCGCTCCGAATGGCGCGGGCCGCGGCAATGCTGGCCGACAAGCCCGAAGCGCAGAGGCGATTCACGGTTTCGCCGGGTACCGACGTGGGCAGGCCGGCCAGCAGCAGTGCCATGCGGGCCACGTTGCGGTTGTCTTCGCCGGCCTGGTTGGCACAGCCCAGCAGCACGTCGGCAATGCCGGCCGGGTCGGCGGTGGGGTTGCGGGCCAGCAGCTCGCGAATGACCAGCGCCGCCATATCATCGGGCCGCACCGGAGCCAGCGTCCCGCCGAAATTGCCAATGGGAGTGCGGATGCCGTCAACGATGTAAACCTCAGTCATAAAGAAAATTGGAGAAGTGGCGGGAAGAGAGCTGCCAGTGAGAAAAGAAAGCCGGCTTGGTGGAAGCCCGGCGCGTGCTTGCGGCTAGGGCGTGAGGACAATAAGAAATCAGCTATATGTTTACTGCTTATTTACTTTTCAGCATGCGCCGTCACGAAATTTCTGATGCTACCTGGGCCCTGGTTGCCCCGCACCTCTCCGGCAAGGCCGCCGATGGCGGGGCGACGGCCGTCGATAACCGGCTGTTTTTCAACGCTGTGGTGTGGATAATGCGCACCGGCTGCCCGTGGGCCGACCTGCCCGAACGCTTCGGCAAGTCCGACACGGCCCGCAAACGCTTCCGCCGGCTGGCCGAAAAAGGCGTCTGGCGCCGCCTTTTCCAGGTCGTCCAAGCGCCGGAGCTGGACTGGGTGCTGCTCGACTCGACCATCGTGCGGGCGCACCAGCACGCGGCGGGCCAAAAAAAAGCGACGCTCAGACCGAGTGCCTCGGCCGCAGCCGGGGCGGGATGAGCACCAAAATTCACGCCTGCGTCGAGTCGCTGGGCAACGCGGTGCGCCTGCTCGCCACCCCCGGCCAGGCCGGCGACAGCCCGCAGGCGCTGCCCCTGCTCGACGGCCTCGACGTGGGCCAGGTAGTGGCCGACACGGCCTACGACAGCGACCAAACCCGCGCCTATTGCGCTCAACGCGGTATTCAAGCCGTCATCCCCAGCCACCCCAACCGCACCCAACCGCTGCCCCTGGACGAGAATGCCTACCGCGACCGCAACAAAATCGAACGCTTTTTCGGACGCATGAAGCAGTATCGCCGCTTGGCCACCCGCTACGAGAAGACCATCGTTTCCT
>NZ_JNLX01000084.1 GCF_000715495.1 Hymenobacter sp. IS2118
AATCGAACGCTTTTTCGGACGCATGAAGCAGTATCGCCGCTTGGCCACCCGCTACGAGAAGACCATCGTTTCCTTCCTCGCGTTCTGGCATATCGGAGCAGCACTTGATTGGCTTAGATGAATAACTCATTTCTTAATGTCCTCACGCCCTAGCTTATGTCACCCGACCACCCCACGCCCAGTATTTTGCTCGTGGAAGACGACCAGATGGACGTCATGAACGTGCAGCGCGAGTTGCGCCGCCAGAACATTGATGTGCCGCTAGTACACGCCCGAAACGGCCGTGACGCACTCAAAATGCTTCGTGGTGAAGGCGGCGAGCCGAAAATGGCCAAGCCCAGCCTGGTCATGCTCGACATCAACATGCCCCGCATGAACGGCTTGGAGTTGCTGGAAGCGCTTCGGGCTGACGCCGAGTTTGCCGACCTCAATGTCTTCATTATGACGACTTCCGACCTCGAATCGGACCGGTTGAAGGCTAAGAAGCTGTCTGTGAGTGGTTATATCATTAAGCCGCTGAGCTTTGATACTTTCGGTGAGGGCGGCACGAGCGTCGATGGGTTCAGCTTGTTTCTGGATTTGCTGCGGCTGAAGCAATAAGCCCCGCCCGGTTTTCCAGGTCAGCAGTTTCTAGAGTAGCCGGAACCCTGGCCGGTGGTGCGGCGTGGGGCCGTGCTCCCGAATTGCCGCGCGATGGCTGATGGTCGGGTAACCCGCATTTTGCGCCCAGCCGTAGGCCGGATAGTCGGCCGCCAGGGCCTGCATATGCTCATCGCGAAACGTTTTGGCGAGGATGGAGGCGGCGGCAATACTGCGGTACAGGCCGTCGCCGCCAATGATGCAGCTATGGGCAAAACCGACCAGTGGCTGAAACCGGTTGCCATCGACCAGCAAGTGCGTGGGAACAACAGCGAGCGCGGCTACTGCCCGGTGCATGGCCAGGTAGCTGGCTTGCGCGATGTTGATGCGGCCGATTTCCTCCACGGAAGCCGTGCCAACGGCCCAGGCGGTGGCTTCCGCGCAAATAATGGGACGTAGGGCTTCGCGCCGTTTGGCGGTGAGCTGCTTGGAATCGTTGAGAAAGCGTGGGTTAAAATTGGGTGGCAGAATCACTGCCGCTGCGAACACGGGGCCGGCCAGGCAGCCGCGCCCGGCTTCGTCGAGGCCGGCTTCGAGCAGCTGGCCGGTGTAGGAAGGTAGGAGGAGGGACATGGGACCGCAAAAATAACAGCTTTACGCCCCAAAATCAGGCAAAAGACAACGCCCGTGCGCCCGCAGTATTGGCGGATGCACGGGCGTTGCAGGATGGGGATTTGGAGGCTAGTTGTGGTCGCCGGCATTGCTGCCGATGATGCCGGGCTCTTCCTCGCCACGGGTGAAGCCCTGACTGTCGCGCGGAGCAATGGCCGCGTCAATATTTTCCTCTTCTTCGCTGGTTACGTACACGTTAGTGGTGGGGCCGAGGCCGCCGTTCTTTTTGGCGAGCTCCGCTTCGGCTTGGGCGTGGTGCAAATTGAAGAGCGGGTCGCCGGTTTTAATGTCTGTCTTATCGGCGTCGGTTTTTTTGGGAGTATTGGCCATTGGAGTAGTAAGAGAGGACCGGAAAGTGGACGGTCGGCTTCCTTAATGGATACGATGACCGGGTGGCCGGGGTTGGGTGCTGCGTTGCCAGAAAGAGGGCGCATCAGGCCGGACAAGCTTCGTGAAGCAACGCTGCGCAATTATCTGATGCACAAAAAAAGGCCGCCACACGAATGCGACGGCCTTAAAGTGGCGGGTCTGGCTTGAAGGTGTCTACCCCACCTTTTCAGCCAGAACGCCGCCGCACGAGAGGTCCTTCCTTTCCACATTTCCAGCCCGTGCGGGGGTACTTATGATTCAAAGGTACACAATTGGCCGGGGCACACGCAATGATTTTCAGACCAAATGACATCTTTGGCCGACTAACGGCTGTATCCGCACGGCGGATGGAGCACTTTAGCAAGCCAACCCACCCGCCCGGTTGCCGGACAAAACGTAATTTTGACCGTTCTTCGACTTACATTTCCCCCATGCCCCTTGTCGCCGCCGCGCCCGATTTTGACGAAACCCACAACCCCTGGCAAACCCTGGGCACGGAGGTGAAATACCAGAACCCCTGGATTTCGGTGCGCGAAGACCAGGTGCGGAACCCCGGTGGTGGCCAGGGCATCTACGGCGTGGTGAGCATGAAGAACAAGGCGTTGGGTATTGTTCCCATTGATGCTGAGGGCAATACCTGGCTGGTGGGCCAATACCGCTACCCGCTGAACGAGTATTCCTGGGAAATTCCCATGGGCGGGGGGCTGGTGGAGCGCGACATACTGGAATCGGCCCAGCGCGAGCTGAAGGAGGAAACGGGACTCACGGCGGCCCGCTGGACGCGCATTGCCCGGCTGCACACCTCCAACTCCGTCACCGACGAAGAAGGCTTTGTGTACCTGGCCGAAGACCTGACCCAGGGCGACCTGGAGCCCGAAGAAACCGAGGACCTGCGCCTCTGGAAGCTGCCCCTGGCCGAAGCCATTAGCATGGTAATGGCCGACCGCATCACCGATAGCATCAGCGTGGCGGGCCTGCTGAAGGCGGAAAAGGTACTTGCCGGGCGCGAGCGGAAGCTTTAAAACGTGAGGCGAAGCCGCACGAAAGCGCTGTCTTCGCCCGATTATCGCCGCTCCGCAGCCGCTCCTGTCTTCGTGCCTTAACTTTGCCGGTATGCGCCACCTGCTTCGTTACATCGGCCAGCGCCTCTACACTACTTGGGCCGTTTTCTGGTTCATTGTGCCGTTTGTGCTCATCTTTCCGTTGCAGTGGTTCTTTAGCCGGCGGCCGGACGGTGGGGCCGTGGTGCATGCCTTGAATCGGTTCTGGTCGTGGTTTTCGATTACGATGTGGGCCATTCCGGTGGAAGTGGTGCGCGAAAGTGCCGGGCCCAACCCGCGACCGTGCGTGTACGTGGCCAACCACGGCTCCTATGTCGATATCATGATGTTGTTCAAATACATTCCAGGCTTTCTGAACATGATGGGCAAGTCCTCGCTGGCGCAGGTGCCGGTGTGGGGGCCGCTTTTTGGGCGGGTCTACATCACCGTGGACCGCGGCAGTGCCGTAAGCCGGGGCCGCGCCGTGGTAGCGGCCCGCCGCACCCTGGCCGAGGGCAAAAGCATCGCCATTTTTGCCGAGGGCCGCATTTCTGCCACGCCGGGCAAAGAGCTGCTGCCGCTGCTGGACGGAGCCTTTCTGCTGGCCTTGGAAGCGGGGGTGCCGCTGGTGCTGGTGGGCATGCCCCTGAACCATATGTTTATGCCCGACGTCCCGCACGATTTGCGGGTGCGGCATCATCGGCTCAAAATCGTTTTTCATCCACCTATTCCTACCACTGGCCTCACACTGGCCGATATTCCGGCGCTGAAAGCGCAGGTTGCCGCCCAGCTAACGGCCGATTTTCTGCCCGAGGGCGCCCATAAGCCGGGCCCCAGTACGTGGCGCGCTCCGGACCATACTACCCGGTCGCAGCCCATCAATTCCTGATTTAACCACTATACTTTCGTAATTCTCTTGAGCACCGACCTGAATACCCTGCGGGGCCTGGCCCATCTGGCCCGCCTCGAACTTGATGCCACCCGCGAGCAGCAAATGCTCGGCGACCTCAATAACATCCTCGATTTCGTGGCCCAGCTCGACGGCCTCGACACGACGGGAGTGGAGCCGCTGGTGCACCTTTCGCAAGAGGTGAACGTGCTGCGTGACGACGTGGCGCGCAACACCGTGAGCCATCAGGACGGCCTGCGCAACGCGCCGCGCAAGGACTCGGATTATTTCCGGGTGCCTAAAGTGCTGGAATAGGGGTGGCGCAACCAATCTTCAAACGGTTTGGGTTGCCCGGCTGGCTGGCCATCCTCGCCGCGCTGGCCGTCGGACTGGCCGGGTTTTACTACTTCACGGGCCACGCCGCCACGCTGCCGGTGCAGCTGGTGCCGCACTTGCAACCCGTGCCCGTGGTGCTGGAGCAGGTGGTGCTGGGCGCCGTGCGCCTGCCGGTGCAGGCCAGCGGCTTTGTGGTGAGCCTGACGCACGACGTGGCCGGGCCGTTCACGCAGCCGGTGGCGGCGGGGCTGTTCCTGCTGCTGCTGGCCTTTGCGCTGGCGGGCTGGCTGGCCGTGGTGAGTACGTTGGGCCGAGGGGCATTTGTGGCGGGCATGGCCCTGGTTATCTTCCTGCTAATGTCGCTGAACCTGGACGTGGCAGGCGTATTTGAGCCCGGCCAGCGCTATTTCCTGTACCTGACGCTGGGCCTGCTGGTGGGCGGCGCCTGTGGGTTTCACGCCTTTGCCGAGGGCCTCAGACTGGTGTGGCGCTGGCTGATTTTCGCCGTGCTGATTCTAGGGTTAAGCATTTTGCTTTACCTGAAAAGTGACTTGTCACCGGCCGAAACCACTTTGCAGCTGGCGGCTTACGCCACTACTGGCGGGGCGGTCATGGTGGCCTTGGTAGTGCTTTGGGTGGGGTTTGAGAATGTCCGGGCCTTGCTCTGGTTCAATACCCAGGCCGAGCAGCCGGGCAGCCGGTTTGGGCTGGTGCCCTTCGTGGTGGCCAGCAGCCTGTATTTGGGCGTCCTGCTATGGCTGGTGTGGAACAACGGCCAGCTGGAGCTATTTCCGGGCGTGCAGCTCGACCCGCTGGTGCTGTTACTGCCGGCCCTGCTGGCGGGCGGCCTGGGCCTGCGCCTACGGGCGCTCTCCTACGGCGAATGGGTGCCTTACACGCGGGCGGCGCAACTCTATGCGCTGCTGATTTTGCCGGCGGCGGGGGCGTTGGGCTACGCCTTTGCCACGGCCAACACGCCCTTGCTGCAGGCCGCCCGCGACTTCACTTCGTTGGCGCTGCTGTTCCTGGGCGGGGCGTTTCTGGCGTATGTGCTCATGAACTTCGCCCCCCTGATTCGGCGGCGGCTGCGGGTATACCGGGTGGTGTTTGAGCCGCGCCGCCTGCCGTTTTACACGGTGTATATTCTGGCGGTGGGCGGGCTGATTATGGTGCAGGTGCGCAACAACCGGCCGCTGCCCGACCAGGTAGCGGCCGGCGAGTACAACAACCTCGGCGACCTTACCCGCCAGCAGAGCGAGGCCCAGCCCAACGACGTAGGACTGGGCCTGCTGGCCGAGCGCTACTACGCCGAAGCCGGCGACGTGCTCTACCGCGGCGACCTGCACGCGCAAATGGGCCGGGCCGCGCTCTACCGCTTCCGCCAGCAGCGTCAAAACGAAATCAACGCCCTGCGCCGCGCCCTGGTGCGCGAGCCCGGCGAAAAGGTCTTCCTGCGTTTAGCCACCCACTTCACCGAGCCGACGGATTTGTTTGAGGGCCTGGAAGTGCTGCGGCTCGGCCTGGCAGCGCAGCCCCGCAGTGCCGCCCTGGCCGGCGACCTGGCGCAACTTTTCACCCAGACCTCCCTTACCGATTCGGTCGCTTTTTACCTGGACAAAGCCGAGCAGCTGGCACCCGGCAGCTACCCCAGCCAAACCAACCAGCTGGGCTTTCTGCTAAATCAGAATTTGCTGGAGGAAGCTCAGAAGCTGAGCAAGGAGTGGAAGCTGGAAGCCGGCCAGCCGGCTCTGGCCAGCAATTACCTGCTGTTGCAGCTGCTGAGTGCCCAGCCGGCCCCCGCCCTTGCCGTACCCGCCGCTGCTGCCATGGAATTGGATGCGGCCAGTTTTGCCCGGCTATACCACGAGGTGCTGCTGGGCGTGGCGCGGCGCAAGGACCAGCTTACCCCGGCGCTGCTCCGGCGCCTCTCGCAGCTGGCTAACCACCCCGCCAACGAGGCTTTCTACGAGCAGCTGCTGTTTTTGCAGGCGCTGGCCCGCCATGGGCGCGGGGAGGAGCAAACTGCCCGGCAGCTGCTGGCCCCGCTGGCGGCCGGCACCAACGCCAGCGCTGCGTATTACCAGCAGCTGCTGGGGTTGTGGCAGCTGCAGCAAGGCCAGTTTGCGCGCGCCGCCGACCAGCTTGCTTACGCCGCACAACACGGTGCTACCAGTGCGCTCGAAACCCGGGTGCTGGCGCTGGCCTGGAGCGGGCAGGCCGATTCGGCCCGGGCAGCAGCCACGCGGCTGGTGGCTTCGCCAGATTCGGCCCGGCGGCAGGCGGGCCTACAGGTGCAAGAGCTGCTGACCAGCATCCGCCTGACCCCGGCTGAAAATACTTCGGCGCGCATTGGTACTAATTGGCTGGCTCGGGCCCGGCAGGCCGAGCAACAAAACAAAACCGCCGAAGCCGCCCGCAATTACCGCCGCATCGTGCGCGAAGCACCATTTAATGAAGCGGCAATGCTGGCGGCGGCCCGTTTCTACACCCGCCAGCCGAACCCGGTGGCTGCCTACGAGGCTTTGCGCGCCGGGCTCGACGAAAACCCCCGCTCGCTGCCGCTGTTGAGAGGCTACGTGCTGGCTGCCGCCGATGCCGGGCTTACGGACTACGCCGCCGATGCGCTGGTTGAGCTGCGGCAGCAGCTTTCCCCGGCTGCTTATGCTACTTTAGCAGCCGAATACAATGCCCGCCAGGCAGCCCGTGCGGCCGCGGCGGCGTCCTTCTCCGGCGTCCCTTTCACCTCTCCTCTGCAATAAAACCCCAGTGCCATGAACTCAAACGTTATTGAAACCACGGACATCGCCAAAAATTACGTGATGGGCGCGGAAGTAATTCACGCCCTGCGCTCGGTCAGCATCCAGATTCCGCGCGGCGAGTACGTGGCGTTCATGGGCCCGTCGGGTTCGGGCAAATCCACGCTGATGAACATTGTGGGCTGCCTCGATACGCCTTCCAAGGGGCAGTATATTTTGAACGGGCAGGACGTGAGCCGCATGAGCGACAACCAGCTGGCCGAGGTGCGGAACAAGGAAATCGGCTTCGTTTTCCAGAGCTTTAACCTGCTGCCCCGCGCCAGCGCCCTCGATAATGTGGCCCTGCCGCTCATTTACGCGGGCCTGAGCAAGGGCGACCGCACCGAGCGGGCCATGGAGTCGCTGCGGTCGGTGGGCCTGGCCGACCGGGCTTTTCACCGTCCCAACGAGCTTAGCGGGGGCCAGCGCCAGCGCGTGGCCATTGCCCGTGCCCTCGTCAACAACCCCAGCGTGCTGCTGGCCGACGAACCCACCGGCGCCCTAGACTCGAAAACCAGTCACGAAATCATGGACCTTTTTGAGGCGCTCTACTCCAAAGGCAACACCATTATTATGGTAACGCACGAAGAAGACATCGCGCGCTACGCCCACCGAATTGTGCGCCTGCGCGACGGCTTGGTAGAATCGGACGAGGAAAACAAAGAGATTACCACGCACGCCCTCGCCAGTCACTAACCCGCCCCTAACTCCCCGGCCTCACCAGCTGGGGAGTTTTTCGTTCAAATGTTGTTCTGCTGCTATGAAAATATACACTAAAACCGGCGACAAAGGCCTCACTTCCCTCATTGGCGGCACCCGCGTGCCCAAGAGCAGCCTGCGAATCGACTGTTACGGCACGGTGGATGAGCTGAATTCGCACATCGGCCTCGTGCGCGACCAGGATGTGAACGCTGCCCGCCGCCCGCTACTTAAGGAAATCCAGGACCGGCTTTTCACGATGGGCTCGGCCCTGGCCGCCGACCCGGAGAAGTCGAAGATGAAGCTGCCCGACCTCCACGAAGCCGACGTGACGCTGCTGGAGGACGAAATGGACCGCATGAACGCCGAGCTGCCGGAGCTGCGGGCCTTCATTCTGCCGGGCGGGCACCCCGCCGTGAGCCACGCCCACGTGGCCCGCTGCGTGTGCCGCCGCGCCGAGCGCATGGTCATTCACCTGGGCGAGGAATCGTTCGTGGCCGAGCTGGTAGTGGTGTACCTGAACCGGTTATCGGACTACCTGTTCGTGCTCAGCCGCTACATGGCCCACGAGCTGGGCGTGGAAGAAGTGACCTGGAAGGCACGACTTTAAGCCCTGTTCGGTTATTGATTCTGCCGGAGCTCAAAACCTCCGTTCTGTTCCTTGAGGCAGTTTTAGTGCCTTTGTTTTTTCTGCGGCTGCGCAAGCGCCGCCTTTTTACCTCCATCCTGCGTACCTCCAAAATCCCACCCACCCGCATCACAAAATTCTCCTAGTATGATTGATATTCTTCCCATCAACACGCAAAAAACGGACACTTCGCGGCTCGAATCTGTCGATTTCGACCACATTGAGTTCGGCAAGGTGTTTTCCGACCACATGTTTGCCGTTGATTTTGTGGACGGCGAGTGGCAGGAGCCGCACATTGTGCCGTACGGTGACATTGTGGTGAGTCCGGCCAATTCGGCCCTGCACTACGGCCAGGCCATTTTTGAGGGCATGAAAGCCTACCACCAGGCCGATGGCGGCGTGGCGCTGTTCCGGCCGCTCGACAACTGGGCGCGCCTCAACGTCTCGGCCCAGCGCATGTGCATGCCTGAAATACCGGAAGACCTGTTCATGCAGGGCCTCAAAGAGCTGATTCGGCTCGATGCGCAGTGGGTGCCGGCCAAGCCGGGCAGCTCGCTCTACATCCGGCCGTTTATGTTTGCTACCGACGGCTTTATTGGCGTCCGGCCGTCGTTCAGCTACCGCTTCATAATTTTTACCTGCCCGGTTAATAAGTACTATACCAAGCCGTTGCGCGTGCGCTTCGAGCAGACGTACGTACGCTCGGCCGAGGGCGGCGCGGGCTATGCCAAAGCGGCCGGCAACTACGGCGGCGCCATGTATCCCAGCAAGCTGGCCCAGGACCAGGGCTACCACAACCTCATCTGGACCGATGCCTCGGAGCACCGCTACGTGGAGGAATCGGGCACGATGAACATCGTTTTCGTGCTGGATGGCAAGGTTGTGACCCCGGCCCTGAGCACGTCGATTCTGGACGGTATCACGCGCCGCAGCGTACTGGCCCTGGCCCGCGACATGGGGCTGACCGTGGAAGAGCGCAAAGTGAGCAGCGTTGAAATAATGGAGGCCCTGGCCGCCGGCAAGCTCGAAGAAGCCTTTGGCGTGGGCACGGCCGCTACCATCGCCACCATCGCCACCATCGGCTACGAAGGCCAGGATTACGACCTGCCCGTAGCACCCGCCACCGCTTTCTCGCACCGCGTCCGCGCTGCCCTCGATGCCATTCGCGCCGGCGAAGGTGCCGACATCCACGACTGGATGGTGCGCGTGTAGCGAGCTAAGAGTAACTGAGCGGCGGAGTGACTGAGTGACTTAGAAAGGTCCTTAATTCCGCTGAAATTTGGAAAAAGCCGCTTCCGGACGAAGCGGCTTTTCTTTTTTGCCCCACCTTTGCGGCACCAAGTCCATTCCCACTCTTCATTCAGTTACTCCGTCATTCAGCCACCCTTATGTCCGTTTCCCTGAAAACCGTTACCCTTGATGCTACGCACCGCCAGCTGGGCGCTAAAATGGTGCCTTTTGCGGGCTACGACATGCCCGTGCGCTATTCTTCCGACCTGGACGAGCACCACACGGTGCGCCGTGCCGTGGGCATGTTCGACGTGTCGCACATGGGCGAGTTCCGGGTTCGGGGCCCGCAGGCCCTCGACCTGATTCAGCGCGTAACCAGCAACGATGCCAGCAAGCTCGCCGACGGCAAGGCCCAGTACTCCTGCCTGCCAAACAACGACGGCGGCATCGTGGACGACCTGCTGGTGTACAAGCTTGCCGATGAGGACTACCTGCTCGTGGTGAATGCCTCTAACATCGATAAAGACTGGAATTGGATTCAGCAGCACAACACGCAAGGCGCGGAGATGGAAGACATTTCTGACCGGACCAGCCTGTTTGCCGTGCAGGGCCCCAAAGCCATTGCCGCCCTGCAACCCCTAACCGACGTGGACCTGACCAGTATTCCCTATTATTCGTTCGTGCAGGGTACTTTTGCCGGCGCGCCCGACGTCATTATTTCGGCCACGGGCTACACCGGCGCGGGCGGCTTTGAGTTGTACATCCCCAACGAGCACGCGGCGGCGGTATGGGATAAAATCATGACTGCTGGCCAGGCGCATGGCATTAAGCCCATCGGCTTGGGCGCCCGCGACACCCTACGCCTCGAAATGGGTTTTGCCCTCTACGGCAATGACATCGATGACACCACGTCGCCGCTGGAAGCCGGCCTGGGCTGGATTACGAAATTCACCAAGGACTTCACCAACGCCGAAAACCTGAAAAAACAGAAGGAAGCCGGCGTCAACAAAAAGCTGGTGGCCTTTATTATGGACGGCCAGGGCATTCCGCGCGGGCACTACGAACTGGTTGATGCGGACGGGCAGAAAATTGGCGACGTCACCAGCGGTACGCAGTCGCCTTCCCTGAGCAAAGGCATCGGCATGGGCTACGTGAAAACCGAGTTTGCCGCGCCCGGCACCCAGATTTTCGTGCAGATTCGGGGCAAAAACCTGCCCGCTACAATCAATAAATTGCCCCTGACCAAGGGAGCAGAGGTTTAGAACCTATTCGGAAAATGAATCGAACGTCATGCTGAGCCTGTCGAAGCATCTCTACCGCGTAACTAATCCAGTTTAGTGCAGCGGTAAAGATGCTTCGGCAGGCTCAGCATGACGTTCGATTTTAGTTTTTAAACAACTTCATCAGCAAGATGCCAGCTCAGTTTAGCGGCTGGTATTAGTCTTCAAAACGTGCCCAAATTAGATATTTGCTTCTCGCCCGAGCTGCTGCCGCTGCATGACCTGCGCGGCAAAGTGGCTGTCATCGTTGATATTTTGCGGGCTTCCAGCACCATTGTAACGGCGCTGGGGGAGGGCGTGAGCCACGTTTTTCCGGTGGCTTCGCTGGAAGAGTGCGCCGCTCTGGGCCAGCAGCACGGCTGCCTGACGGCGGCCGAGCGTGACGGCCTGCCGGCCGTTGGTTTCGACCTGGGCAACTCTCCGTTTGGCTTTCTGGATGCCGGGCGCGTGGTGCGGGGCCGGGCCCTCTCCATCAGTACCACCAATGGTACGGCGGCTCTGCGCCAGTCGCTGGCTGCCGAGGCGGTGGTAGTGGGGGCTTTCCTCAATCTCGCCGCAGTGGCTGCGTTTGCCCGCGCGCAGGGCCGCGACGTGCTGGTAGTCTGCGCCGGCTGGAAGGGCCAGTTTTGCCTGGAGGACACCGTATTTGGTGGCGCGCTGGCGGAGCAACTATCGGATGATTTTGACGTGCGCGGCTCCGATGCGACGCTGGCCGCGTTGCACCTCTGGCAGCAGGCCAAGCCCGATTTGGCGGGCTACCTGCTGCAATCGGCGCACGTACGCCGCCTCAATTCCCTGGAAGCCAGCCAGGATTTTGAGTTCTGCCTGCGCTTGGACGCTTACGCCGACGTGTTGCCCCGTTGGCAAACCGACCGTTTGGTAGCGGTTAGTGTCTAAACTAACCGTTCACCACTAACCGCTATTATTTCAGCTTGTCGTTGTTGTGATGGCGCTGGCTGTCGCGCTGGGTTTTCTTGGCTAGGTTGCGGGCCAGGGCATCGGTTAGGTCAATGCCGGTTTGGTTGGCCAGGCAGATGACTACGAACAGCACATCGGCCAGCTCATCGCCCAACTCGCGCCCTTTGTCCGACTCCTTGAACGACTGCTCGCCGTACTGCCGGGAGATGAGGCGCGCCACTTCGCCCACTTCCTCGGTGAGAATGGCCAGGTTGGTCAGCTCGTTGAAGTAGCGGACGCCGGTGGTCGTAATCCAGGTGTCAACGGTTTTTTGGGCTTCTTCGATGGTCATGGGAACGTTGGTTAAGCCGGCGGCGTGTCGAGTACAATGGTAACCGGGCCGTCGTTGAGCAGGCTTACTTTCATGTCGGCGCCAAATATGCCGGTGGGTACGGGCTTGCCCAGGTCGGCCGCCACCATTGCCACAAACTGCCGGTACAGTGGCTCGGCCAGGGCCGGAGGTGCCGCGCCGATGTAGCTGGGGCGGTTGCCCTTGCGCGCGTCGGCCAGCAGCGTAAACTGGCTCACTACCAGGATTTCCCCGTTGGTATCCACCACGCTACGGTTCATCTGCCCGTTTTCATCGCCAAAAATGCGCAGCTGCACCAGCTTGCGGCACATCCAGGTAAGGTTGGCGGTGGTATCGGTAGGGGCGAACCCGGCCAGCACCAGCAAGCCCGGCCCAATGCGTCCGGTAATCTGGCCTTCGACGGTGACCTGAGCTTCGCTGACGCGCTGAATAACGAGACGCATGAATGGATGAAAAAGGATTGGGCGCGTTGATTGGCTAATTTCAAAAGGACTGGCCAGCCCAACAAGTCTCAAAAGTAAAGCAGCCAGCCGATGTTGGACGCACCCTTCCGACCTTCGCGGCCTTAACGCTCCCGCCGTCCATGCCGATTTCGCCAGCTCGCCTACCCAGTCATTCCCAACCCGCATTCCGCGGGTGGTGGCTGTTGGGGGCGTTGCTGGCCGTTAGCAGCCTGCGGCTGTGGCGCTTGCCCGAAGCCGGCCCCACTGATTACGACTCGGTGCGCAACTGGCAAGTCGTTCAGGAGTTCGCGCAGGGTAGTTATGCCAATCTGTTTCATCACGGCAGTCCGGGTTTTCTGTTACTATATGTGCCAGTGGCGGCGCTGACGCGTGATTTCGTCATTTTTCAAACCATTAACGCCCTGTTGGGGATAAGTGGGCTGGGCTTCTTCGCCGCCTGGGTCACCCGGCAGGCCCGCCTGACCGGGCCCGAAGCCGCCGCCCTCACGCTGCTGGGCGGCACCTCGCTGCTGCTCACCTTTTCCGGCCGCGACTTCACCATGAGCTCGGCCAGCCTGGTGCTGTTTGCGGGCTTGCTGCGCAGCCATTACGCGCGGCTGCAACGGCCCGGCCCGGCGGCAGTACTGCGCGTGGCTGGCTGGCTGGCGGCCGGGCTGTGTTTCAACTATAAATTCCTGTTCGCGCTGCCCATTATCGGGGTGTTGGAATTGTGGCGGGCCGATGGAATCTGGCGGCAGCGCGGGCTGTGGTGGCGCACCGGGCTGGTGCTTGCCCTCCCGTACCTGGTATTTGGTGCGATGGGTGCATTGGCGGGCTTGCCGTGGTACCGGTGGGCGACCTTCTACCTGCGCACGGTGGTGCCGGCGGCGGCCAACGCTGCCGGCCGGCAGGCCACGCTGCACCTCGACCTGTTGTACTACCCGCGCTACCTGGCCGGATACGAATCGCCTTTGCTGCTGGCCGGGCTGGTGGCGGCTGGCTGGCTGGTGTGGCGTAGCTGGCGCAAGGGCGGGGCGGAGCGGGCGTCCGCCATGCCGCTGCTGCTCTACCTGCTGGTGTGGGCCGGCTGCTTGCTGGCGGGTATGTCACTGCTTATCAAAGCGCCCCGTGGGCTCTTGTTCGCGTTCCTGCCGTTGGCGGCGCTGGCGGTGCTGAGTGGGCGGCGCTTGCTGCCCGGTGCGGCCGTTCTTAGCCTTGCGCTGGCGGCTGTGGCCTTCAACGTATTCCGGATTCACCGGGAGCTGTATGTGCCGCTGCCCACGCAATACCCTCAGGTGGCGGCGTGGCTCCAGCGCCACGGTGCCACCAGAGTAGCCAGCACCGTGGGCGCCGGTATCGCGCCCTACCTGGTGCCCAACCAAACTTTGGTCGTGGTCACCGACGAACGCCAGCTGGCCGGCCTGCGCCAACAAGGCTACCAATACGTGCTGCTGGACGGCTACTGGCGCGTAGCCGGGGTGGCGCGTTTCGATTCGTTGCGGCGCCAACAGCCCGTGGCCGCCTGGCCCGCGCCCCAGCTCCAGCAGCCGCTGCTATTTCTGGAGCACTCGGAGTTCACGGGCCTCAGCTACGAGGAAACCTTGGCTGCCCAACAAACGGCCGCCACCGATTCGCTGCCCCTGCGGCTTTATCGGTTGCGATAGGTTGTTGTTAGTTGCTCGTTATCAGTGGTTAGTAATGAGGTAAGGAATTGGCTAACCACTAACAACGAGCAACTAACAACGAACAATTTACTGGGCCGAAGTGGGCAGGTTGTTCGCATCGATAGTAGGAATGTTGGCCCGGTATGCTTTGTTGAATGCCGAGATAAAAGTATTGGCCAACAATGCGTTGCCGCGGGGCGTGAGGGAGTAGTAGTCCAACGAAAAGAAGTTGCCCCGCACGGGTTCGGCCGTGTAAGTAACGCCGGCCACCGAAATGGAACCGGCCACGGGATTGAACAGCGCAACGTCCAAATCCAGAGTGCTTTGTTTTTTGGCGGGTGTGATAACGGGCAGTTTATACACCTCGCTGGCGAGGCGGTCCAGCTCGTTGTTGTAGCTGCTCACCACCACCGAAACGCGGCTAAGCTCGTCCTTGTCCAGCACATCGGCGTCGCGTAGCGGATTGCGGATGTCGCGGCCGTACGGCAGCACCAGGGTAGTAGTCCCCACCAAAACCTCCGTGAGCTGTCCCACGCGCGGAATCGTAGTGGCCAGCACGTAGTCATCGTCCGTGATGGGCTGGGTGCGGCCCAGGCCAATCGGGTCTTCGATGTAAATCAACGCGTCATCCTTGAATTTGCTTTGCAAGCGGGCCTGCAAGTCCAGCCCTTTGCCCGCACGCAGCAGGGGCAGGTTGGTAAAGGAAGGAAGCCGGGCAATGATGCCGGGCCGCCCACCCGCCGTGAGCTGGTCCAGGATTTTTTTGGCGTTCTGGCGCAGCTGGGTGGTCAGCGTCGAATTGGGGACGGGGCCGCACTGCCCGCCGGCGCGCACATAGGGCATCAGGTCGTCGATGCCGAGAAAGAAGGTGAAGAACGTAGACGTGGCGGTGGCATCCGTGACAGACTTCAGGTACGTCTGGTCGCTGCCGGTGGACAGCAGCCGCTCGAAATAAGGGTTGAACGTGGCGCCCGGCACGGCCAGGTTTTCGTTGCCCAAGCCAGGAAATTCGATTTGGGTCAGGCGCAGGCCGGGCACGCCCAGGTTTTGGGGCAGCGTGCCGGCCGTGGCGCTGCGGGCCAGCAAGCGCACCGTATCGGCGCCGGCACAAGCCGCAGGGTTAATAACGGTGGCGCGAACGGCCTGGCCATCTACCCGGCGGGTGCGAAAAAAGCCATCGGCCGGAAAGTCCACCAGACTGAAATAGCCCGCCCCAGTGCCGGCTTCCAGCAGCGGCTGGCTGAAACTGGCCCCGTTCGAGGCGCCCTGCAATTGCCGCGCTATCAGGTTTGGATACGCGTATTCCTGGCTGGCCCGCGTGAGGCCGCCCGCGCTAAAACCGGACGTGTAGGTGTCGCCCACGGCCAGGTAGCGGCTCACGTCCACGCGGGTGGTGGGCGTGGGCGTGTCCTGGTTGGGAGCGCAGGCATTGAGAAGCAACGCGGCGGCTACAAAACCGGCGCAGTGCCACGGAGCAAGACAAAAATTCTTCATCGAAATAACGAAATACAGACCCTCAACCCGGAGGTAGAAGTAGGTCGGGAACACGGTGAGGACGGCCGGATACTGCCTAAAAAGCCAATGCTACGCCCACCGAAGCCGTGTGGGTAGTGGTGCGGTACGAGCCGCTGATATTGGCAACGGCTTCGTTCAGCTGGTCGGCGCGGGCGTTGCGCAGCTGGCCGTAGTCGAAGGCATAGCCCGCTTCCAGGGCCAGCCGTGGGCTGAACTGGTAGCTGAAGCCGGTGGAAAGCCCGAGACGGTTGGCGTCGATAAACTCGGGGTTGATGTACTCGTCGCGGATGGGCGTTTCGTCGTAGCGCAGGCCGGCCAGGGCGGTAAATTTGGGGCCAATCTGATACTCGGCGCCTACCCGGAAGGCCAGGGCGTCTTCGTAGCGGCGCGCGGTGGTGATGCGGCGGTCTGGGGCGTCGCCGCTGGCCGATACGTTCAAGCGGAGTGAATCCTGGGTGCTCCAGCCGGTGAGTGTGAAATCAAAAGAAACCAACAGGTTTTTGGTAATGCGGTTGGCAACGCCCACCGAAAGCGAGCTGGGCAGGCTGAAATCCGTGGTGAAATCACCGGTTCGCGGATACAGCGCCCCGTCGCGGTCCGGAATGCCGGTGGTCGTGGCTTTGCCGTTGGTCATCTTCAGCTTCACCCCGCTGCGGTAGCTGATGCCGAAGGACAGGTTGTCGCCGGTGCGGCCGTACAGGCCCACGTTCAGGCCCAGGCCCGACCCGCTGCTGGTGTATTTGGCCTGCGCCGTAGGGTCGTCGTACTGGCCCAGGGCCCGGCGCTGGCTGTATTTGCCAAACGCGTACACCACGCCCAGGCCAGCGTTGAAATTGTCGTTCAGCTTAATGCCTACCGTGGGCTGCACGAAGTAGGTGTTGAGCCGGCTTTCCTGAATAACGGAGCGGCCTTCCCAGGTTTCGGGCCATTTGGTGTGGTAGCCGTAGGGCGTGGTGACCGCCAGGCCCACCGCAAAGCGGTGGCTCACGGCGTGGGTGGCGTAGAAATAGCCGCCCGGCTGCACGGTCAGGTCCTGGTCGGTGCGTTGGTAGGTATCCTGGCCAATAAAGGATGAGCGCCGCACCTGGCCCATGCCGCCCATGCTCACTCGCAGCAGCGAGTCGCCGAGATGTCCCAGCAAGCCCGGATTGACGCTAATGCCAGCAATGCTGCCGATGTAAGCGGTGCTGGCGCCGCCCAGGCCCAGCACCCGCGCGCCCTGCGGGCCAGTGTCGAATCCGCCGGCCGAAGCCGTCAATCCAGAGAAGAGCGGAAGTAAGAAGAGGAAACGTAGGCGCATACGAACGGTTTTGCGGGAAATTGGGAAGCAAAAGTACGCACCCTGCTGCTAGCACGACACCAGCCCCTTGTGAAGCCCTTTCCGCCATGCATTCTGAACTGCCGGGGCCAAAACCAATTATTCCAGCAAAGCCAAAGTCAAAGCCGGGAAGCCGGGCTAGCGCTTCACGCCCAGGCTGTCGAGCTGGTGCTGGTAGCGGCGGGCATTGATTTTGTGCTGGGCGTAGGTTTCGGCAAAGTCCGAAAAGCCGCTGCCATCGGGGCGGGCGCAGAAGAACAGGTTCTGGTTGTGGGCCGGCCGCAGCACGGCATTGAGGGAGCTGGGCAGGGGCGTGGTGATGGGGCCGGGCGGCAGGCCCTTGTGCCGGTACGTGTTGTAGGGCGAATCTACTTTCTTGTCCACGTTCAGCACGCGCTTGCGGGTGCCGAGGCCGTGCAGCGGCCACAGCAGCGTGGGGTCGGCTTGCAGGGGCTGGCCCCGGCGCAGGCGGTTGAGGTACACGGCCGCAATCAGGGGCTTGTCGGTAAGCTGGGCCGTTTCGCGCTGCACAATGCTGGCCAGTACGCTCACCTGCACGGGCGTGAGCTTGATGGAGTCGGCCCGGGCCCGGCGCTCAGCCGTCCAGAAGCGGCGGTGCGTGGCCGCCACGCTATCCAGAAAAGCCGCCGCGCTGGTGTTCCACAGCAGCTGGTAGCGGCCCGGAATAAACAGGGTGCGCACCGTGCAGGTGTCAAGTTGATAACGACTCAGTAGGCCAGCGTTATCACCCAGCAGCAGCTCCAGCTTGAAGGAATCGGTTTCCAGCTGCCGGCTCACCTGGCGCGGGAGGCGGTCGAGGTAGTGAAACGGTTTCAGGTCAAACTGCACGGTGTCCTGGTGGCCGGCCGCCAGCCGCCGCACCAGGTCCAGGTTGCCCAGATTGGGGTCGAGCCGGTAGCGGCCGGCCCGCACTTGCGCGGGGTAGTTCTGCTGCCGCGCCACCCAGGCAAATTCAGCGGGCTCGCGCAGCAGCTGGTATTTCTGCAAGGAATCCAGTACCGCCGTAAAACCAGTCCCGGTACGGATGTACAGGAAGGCCGGCCCCTCGGCTAAAGTGCGCACATTGGGCCGGTACAGCACGCGCCACGCGGCGTAGCTGCCCGCCGCCAGCAAGAGGAAAAGAAGGAAAAAGGATGCCTTAATAACGGATAAGCGCATAAATTCAGAATAATACGAATAGAAGTCCGCGGTCGGAGAGAGGAAAGCCAGGCTGGCCTGGAGCAACCATTGTGCAACAGTTTCTGGCCTGTGCCATTCTCCGGTAGCACACCGGATGGCAAACTAAAGTTTACCGCACTTCGTGCATCATTCGCCTTGCACGAGGGCCGTCACGGCGGCTTCGAAAGCTTCGCGCTCCGCTTGGCGGATGATTTCGGTGGGTGCCGCGGCGCGCGACTCGCAGTCGGGAATGGGGCAGCGCTCGCAGGTTTCGTTCACGATGCGGAAGGGCAGGGCGGGGTCGGCCAGGAAACGGACCTGGGCGCGCAGGTTGTCGTCGCAGCGCAGGCCCACGGTCACGCTCACGGCGGGCTGGGTGGGCGTGCCGGCCCGCGCCAGGGTGAAGCACAAATACTCATCTTCGGTGCCAAAGTAGCGCGATTTCTGGGCACCGGCCACCGTGACGGGAGCGGCGGCGGTGTCGGGGACGGGCAGCGCCCGCGCTTCGTCCAGCAGCCGCAGACTCACCCAGCGGCGGCAGTAATGCTCGTTCAGCTCGTTGCCGTGCGGGTTGTGCAGGCGGGCCAGGTGCAGCTCCTTGGTCAGCTCGTAGGACGCGTCGGCAGTGGTCTGGTCGAAGCGCAGAAAGAACAGGCTTTGCAGGCCGAAATGCCGGGGCAGCAGCGTGGTCAGTCGCTGCATAAACATCTCCGGGCTCACGTCGTACTGCGTCAGCAAATCCAGCAGCAGGCCCGGAGCCCACTTTTTAGCCCCGAAAACCTTGCGCAAATCGCGCAGCAGGTTTTCCTCCTCCATCAGCAGCGCCCCGGCGAAATACGACGCTTTGAAGTTGTTCAGCACCTCATCAAAAGAGCGCACCTGCGTGCTGCTGCTCACGTAGGGCCGCTCCGTCAGCTTGAGGTAGTTGAAGGCTACCTCCCGGCCCAGCACAAAGGCTTGCTGGCCCCGGCTCAGGCCAGGCCGCAGCAGCAGCCGCTTGGTTTTGGGCTGAAACACCGAGCGCAGCCGGGCCTGCGTGGCCACGGCGTGCTGGCCCAGCGTTTCGCGGTCCAGCGTGTAGCCGTACTTGTCGGTGAGCACGCGCTCCAGCTGGCGGAGGTCGAACGGGGCGGTGGTGCTGAGTTGGTGGCTGCCTACAAAGGCGCGGGCGTCCTGCTCCAGGTCCTCAAAGTAGTTGTCGTGCATCTCCTGAAACGAGCGCAGCGCGGCTAGAAACAGATGTTCCTGGCGCATCTCGTAGTTGCGCGCTATCTCGAAGATGGTGCTGATGAAGGCATTCATCTTGGCCGGCGCATTAGCAATCAGGTCGATGATGCGGGCGGGCTCCAATCCGTACATCTCCAGGGGAAATTCCTTGAGCATCCTGGAGTTGAGCAGCTCCGCAATGGGTTCGAGGCGGCGCGGCAGCTGCAGCGAAGTCAGCTGGTCATAGCGCACACCCAGGCACTGGCTCAGGCTCAGAATCTTGTCGGCCTTGGGATATTTCTTGCCCTTCTCAATCTCATTCAGGTAGCTGACGGAGACGTCGCAGGAGCGCGCCAGCTCGGCGGGACTGAGGCCGCGTTCCTGCCGCAGCTCGCGCAGTTTCAAGCCGAAGATGAGGCGCACTACCTGGCCGTGATTGAGCATGTTTTTAAATGTGAAAATGGGAGGATGTGGGAAATGTGAGGAATGAGGAAGATGTGAAAATGGGGTGATTAGGAGATGTGAGAAATTTTTTGGAGAATTTTCACACAAGCAACAGCACAAATAAAAACCCCTTTGCAAGCCCTAATATCCCGGTTTGGAGATAATTCCAAGAACCAAACAAAGGTAAGACGGAGAGCAAATTTTATTATTTTAGCGAATATTCGCTGAATATTTAAATTCGCTTTAGTATGTTTGCATCGGTCGCTTCGCAGGAGTTGTGAGAAGGTGGCCACCCGGATTCATTTCCCCATTCTCAAATTCCCACCTTTCCACATCTATAAAGCATGCCTTTCACTCACACTGCGCCCGCCCCCAAGCCCACCTTTCTCACCCCCGAGCGGGTGAAAGTCATCGGTCGCTTCACGTCCGAGTACGCGGAAATCCTCACGCCCTCGGCCCTGGCCTTCGTGGCCGAGCTGCACCGGCGCTTCGACCCCACGCGCCAGGCGCTGCTGGGCCGTCGGATTGAGCGGCAGACTGATTTTGACGCCGGGGTGATGCCCGATTTTCTGCCCGAAACCAAGCGCATCCGCGAGCAGGACTGGACCGTGGCGCCCGTGCCGCAGGAGCTGCAGGACCGCCGCGTGGAAATCACCGGCCCCGTGGAGCGGAAGATGATTATCAACGCCCTGAACTCCGGCGCCAGCGTGTTCATGGCCGATTTGGAGGACTCCAATGCCCCCACTTGGGACAACGTGGTGCAGGGCCAAATCAACCTGCGCGATGCCGTGCGCCGCACCATTTCGCTCAGCACGCCCACCAAAGAGTACCGGCTGAACGAGAAAACCGCCGTGCTCATGGTGCGGCCCCGCGGCTGGCATTTGCTCGACAAGCACATTCTGGTCGACGGCGAGCCCATCAGCGCCTCGCTGCTCGATTTTGGCCTTTATTATTTTCATAATGCCCACGAGCTGTGTGCCCGCGGCTCGGCACCCTACTTCTACCTACCCAAACTGGAAAGTCACCTCGAAGCACGGTTGTGGAATGACGTGTTCGGCTTTGCCCAGTGGTCGATGAAGCTGCCCAAATGTCTCATCAAGGCCACCGTTCTCATCGAGACGCTGCCGGCGGCGTTCGAGCTGAATGAAATCCTGTACGAGCTGCGTGAGCACAGTGCCGGCCTCAACTGCGGGCGCTGGGACTACATTTTCAGCTACATCAAGCGCCTGGGCCTCAACCCCGAATTCCGGCTGCCCAACCGCGCCGACGTGACGATGAGCGTGCCCTTCATGGCTGCCTACTCGCAGCTCGTTATCCAGACCTGCCACCGGCGCGGGGTGCACGCCATCGGCGGCATGGCGGCCCAGATTCCCATCAAAAACGACCCTACGGCCAACGAGGCTGCGTTGGAGAAGGTGCGGCAGGACAAAATCCGGGAAGCTACCAACGGCCACGACGGTACCTGGGTGGCGCACCCTGGCCTGGTGCCCGTGGCCCTGGAGGTATTCAACCGCCTGATGCCCGGCCCCAACCAAATCGAAAACAAGCGCCTCGACGTGCAGGTAACGGCCGCCGACCTGGTGCGTGCCCCCCAGGGCGACATCACCGAAGCGGGCCTGAAGCTGAACATCGACGTGGCCGTGCAATACCTGGCTTCGTGGCTGGGCGGCAACGGCTGCGTGCCGATTTACAACCTGATGGAGGACGCCGCAACGGCCGAAATCAGCCGGGCCCAGGTGTGGCAGTGGCTGCACACGCCCGGCACCACGCTGGCCGACGGCCGCCCCGTCACCACGGAGCTTTACCGCTCCCTGGTGCCCGGCCAGCTCGAAAAAATCAAAGCCCTGGTAGGGGAGGAGGCCTATGAAAATGGCCAGTACCTGGAAGCCGCCCGCCTGTTCGACCGTCTGGTGATGAGCAAGGAATTCGTGGAATTTCTGACCATTCCGGCCTACGAGCAGCTGGCATAGCACGATTGTAGCAACGCACCACGGTGCGTCCCAACCCCTTCTGACTTTGAAAAAAGCCGCCTGACAGGTAGCCAGGCCACGCTTTGTCCTTTCTGAACCGCAAATCATTTCCTCATTCAATCCCCATCAACCAAGATGAAACAGCACCAGCAACGCGCCGCCGAAATTGCCCTCGACTGGGCCCACAACCCCCGTTGGATTGGCATTCAGCGCCCTTACTCGCCCGAAGACGTAGTGAAGCTGCAAGGCTCCATCCACATCGAATACTCGCTGGCCCGCCAGGGCGCCGAGCGGCTCTGGGAGCTGCTGCATTCGCAGGAATACGTGGCGGGCCTGGGTGCTCTCACCGGCAACCAGGCGGTGCAGGAAATTCAGGCCGGCCTGCAGGCCATTTACCTCAGTGGTTGGCAGGTAGCGGCCGATGCCAACGGCGCCGGCCACATGTACCCCGACCAAAGCCTGTACCCCGTGGACAGCGTGCCGGCCGTGGTGCGCCGTATCAACAACGCCCTGCTGCGGGCCGACCAGATTCAGCACCTCAGCGGCGAAGGCAAGGTGCATTGGCTGGCGCCCATCGTGGCCGATGCCGAAGCGGGCTTTGGCGGCAACCTGAATGCCTTCGAGCTGATGAAGATGATGATTGAAGCCGGCGCGGCCGGTGTGCATTTTGAAGACCAGCTTTCGTCGGCCAAAAAGTGCGGGCACCTGGGCGGCAAAGTGCTGGTGCCCACGCAGGAAGCCATCAACAAGCTGGTGGCTGCCCGCCTCGCGGCCGACGTGCTGGGCGTGCCCACGCTCATCGTGGCCCGCACTGATGCCGACGCGGCCGACCTGCTGACTGCCGACGTGGACCCGCGCGACCAGCCCTTCATTCTGCAGGAAGCCGAGCGCACCAACGAAGGCTTCTACCGCATCCGCTGTGGCGTGGAGGCCGGCATTGCGCGTGGCCTGGCCTACGCGCCCTACGCCGACCTTATCTGGATGGAAACCTCGCACCCCGACCTGGAAGACGCCCGCAAATTCGCCGAAGCCATTCACGCCCAATTCCCCGGCAAGCTCCTGGCCTACAACTGCTCGCCGTCGTTCAACTGGGCCTCCAAGCTCAGCGTGGAGCAGATGGGCACCTTCCGCGAGGAGCTGGCGGCGCTGGGCTACAAGTTTCAGTTCATCACTTTGGCCGGCTTCCACGCCCTCAACACCAGCATGTTCGAGCTGGCCCAGGCGTACCGGCAGCGCGGCATGGCGGGCTACTCGGAGCTGCAGGAGCGGGAATTTGCGCTGGCCAAAGACGGCTACCAGGCCGTGAAACACCAGTCCTTCGTGGGCACCGGCTACTTCGATGCTGTGCAAAACGTGGTGACGAGCAACCAAACCAGCACCTCCGCGCTGGTGGGCAGCACCGAAGAAGCACAATTCTAAATCACGGATTAGTCGGATTAACGACGGATTTCACGGATTTTGTGCACAGTTCTTTCCCCGGGTTCTGATTTAGAATGTTCAGTAAAAAGGGCCGCCCAATTGGGCGGCCCTTTTTACTGTTAATATATGACTGCTATAAAACGGCGTCTTATTCTTTGTACAAAGTATGCAGGTGTTTTATTGCTGCGCTACGTGGATTTGCTGGGTGTTTTTGCCTTGGCTCACGCGCACCACGTAGAGGCCGGCGGCCAGCACCGGGTTGCTGAGTTTTACGGTATTAGCGCCGGCCCGCAACGTGGCCCGCTGGCTGTGTACCGCGTGGCCCAATGCGTCAATCACGCTGATGGAGACGGTTCCTCCGGTCAGGGCATCGATGCTAACCGATAGGGCCTCGCCCTGGCCAAATGGGTTGGGGTAAGCCTGCGCCTTGAGCACCAGTTGGCTGGCGTTTTTGGTGGCGGTTGGCGTCGATATCAGCGTGAGCTGGAAGCGTTGGGCGCGGGCGTATTCGTTGTCGTCAAAAAGCTTCAGGCGCTGCCCCGACACGTTGTTGGCGCTGGGTACTTCCATGCACATTTCAAAGGGCATCTGTCCGACCGACTTCTTTAGCTTAAACTCGTACAAGCCGGCCGGAGGGTTGGGATTGTCGACGTTGCTGCCCGGATTTTCGGTGATAACCCAACGTTGCGCGAAGTCGTCGGTCGATACGTTCTGCTCCAGTTCCGCAAACACCGCCGAGCTTAGTCCCACGGTCTGGATGTACATGTCGGTTCCTTTATGGCGCAGCTTGTAAGACCCATCGGCCTGCAGCTCGAAGACGAAGCGCTGGGCATCGTTCCCATTGTCGTTGAACTGTTGCACCGCCGCCCCAGCCGCTGCCGAGTTACCGGCCACTTCCACGCAAAGCGGGTCGCCGTTGGTCGCCGTTACGAAGTAGTGCGTTATCTTATAAGTACCACCGTTCACGATGGGACCGGACGAGAACTGGGCAGAGGCTGATGGCCCGGCAAATAGGAGGGCAATTGCCGCCAGTGAACTGAAAAGTAAGGATTTTTTCATGGTGAAAATGGAATGAGTTGAGGGAAGTTGAATGAAACAGCGGCTATCGAGCCGCTTAGTAAAGACTTTATAAATGTAAAGCGTAGTTTCCGTTTTTTTGTCATTATTACGCAAACGTTTGCCCAATGATTTTAGAGCTAAAAATCATGCATCATTGGCTTCCAATGCCCTTTGTGACCTCAAAATATTTTATTCGTTTCGTTCGAAGTACTGCTTGGGTAAAGCACAGCTGAATGGCTTTGCTCCCGAAGGAGCTTGTGCAGCACTGTGTCCGTCGATGCTGCCCAATGCAATAGCCAGATTATTGGCGCACCCCAAAGCGGTATTCCGTAACGGAGTGGAACGCTTTGTTCGGACGCAGCACGGTGCTGGGGAAAGTGGGCTGATTGGGGGAATCGGGGAAATGCTGGGTTTCGAGGCAGAAGCCGTAGTGTTGCGGGTAAGCCACGCCGCCTTTGCCCTTTAGGTTGCCTTTCAGGAAGTTGCCGGAATAGAACTGAATGCCAGGCTGGTCGGTGAATACGCTCATGGTGCGGCCCGATACGGGCTCGAACACGGTAGCAGCCAGGGCGGGAGCGGTACGCATCTGGTCGGCCAGCACCCAGTTGTGGTCGTAGCCGCCGGGTGCGGCACCGGGCACCTGCGCAATGCGCTCGCCAATGGCGTGGGGCGCCCGGAAGTCCATGGGCGTACCCTGCACCGGCCGGAGCTCGCCCGTTGGAATCAGGGTGGCATCTACTACCGTGAACCGGTCGGCGTTCAGGGTCAGCTCGTGGCCGAGGGCATTTTTGGCCTGGCCGTGGTTGAGGTTAAAGTAGCTGTGATTGGTGAGGTTGAGGGGCGTAGCCTTATCAGTCGTGGCAGAGTAGTCGAGGCGCAGTGCGTCGTCATCGGTAATGGTATACACCACTTTCACTACCACCGTGCCGGGGTAGCCCTCCTCGCCGTCCGGGCTTGTGTAGCTGAGCGTGAGGGTCTGGCCGGCGGCCGAGGTGCCGGGCTGGGCCGTCCACACCACTTTGTCGAACCCTCGTTTGCCGCCATGCAGCGTATTGGGGGCGTTGTTGAGCGCCATCGTATATTGTTTGCCATCGAGCGAGAATTTGCCCTGCTTGATGCGGTTGCCATAGCGTCCAATCAACGCCCCAAAATAAGGGCCTTCCTTGAGGTATAGGTCGCTCGTATAGCCGGCCAAGTCGTCGAAGCCCAGCACCACGTCGCCCAGTTTGCCGTTGCGGTCGGGTGTGAGCAGGCTGGTGAGCGTGCCGCCGTAGGTACTGATGGTGGCTTTGAGGCCGTGGGCGTTGGTAAGGGTGAAAAGCTGCACCGCCTGCCCGTCGACAGTTTTGCCGAACTCCTTAGCAACGGGTAATGCCTGCGCAGCAGAAGCGCTGGAGTCAGTCGTCCCGGCCGGGCGGCCATCGGCCCCTTCGGCAGCGTTGGTAGAGGTCGCGGAGTTGCAGGCAGTCAGCAAAGCCAAGTTGGTTAAGATGCCAGCCAAGCTAGCGCGGAGAGAAACAGGCATATTGAAAAATGAGGCGTTGAAACAGGCAGCTTACCGGACAGCGGCCCGGAATTGGGGTCAGGGCTGGGCAGTCAGGGTGAAATTTTCGAACGCGGCCACGGCAGTTGGCGCGCCTTGGGCCACCACACCCACGCGTACGCCCCGGTCCCAGGGCGGCAGGAAACGGCCGTCGACGGCGGTGCCCGCTACGGGCAGGGTTTGCCAATTGGTGCTGCCGGTAGGGCGCCAGGCAAAAGTGAATTCACTGCCTTTACGGGCCTGCAGGCGCAGTTCCAAGGCTTTGGTCGTAGGCAGGGACGCCTCGGCCAGGGTTTTGGTTTGTCCTTTTTCCAGTTGCAGCAGCTGCACCTTGCCGACGCTGGCCACTAGCATCAGGGTGTTGTCGGGGTCGCCGTGGGCAGCCAGACCGGCACAAGCCCCGGCCAAGGTGCCAGGGTTCAGCAAGGTGGTGGTGGCGGTATAGGCGGCGGCAGTGGTGGAGCGGCCGAGTGCCGCGCCACTGTGGTCGGGCCGAGCCGTGAGGCGCAACTGGCCGCCGCTTACCGCGAATGTGGGCCGATATTCCACCGGCCACTGCCAGGCCAGGTCCAGGGTCCGGCCCGTAAACTCGTCGGCCACCGCGCTGGCTCGGGCAACTATGGCTGGCGCGGCAACTGGCGTGCTTTTGCCCCGGAACGCCGGCCAGCCCGCCGCCGTCCATTCAAACTCGCTCAGCACGCCCTGGCGGCCCGCAAACTCGTGGCTGCCGGCTTCGTAGGCGTGGTGCAGCATGTACCAGCGGCCCTGATGCTCCAGTGCAGTGCCGTGGCCAGGACACTTCCAGGTGTCGTTGTTGAGCAGAATTGGGTTGCCGGCGTGTTTTTCCCAAGGGCCGAGCAGGGTTTTAGCCCTGGCCACGCCCGTAGCGTAGGTGCAGCCACGCCCGCAGCAGCCGTTGCCGGCGTAAAAAGCGTAGAAATACCCCTCGTGGCGCACGATTGATACGCCTTCCACCAGATTGCCTTCCCAGGTAGCAGGGTCGTTGCGAAACAACTCCGTTTTTTCGCCCACCAACGCGGTGCGGGCGTCGTTCAGGCGTTGCGCCCAGATGGGCGTGGGCTGCTGCACGCTGTTGCCATCCTCTTTCCAGATAAGGTAAAGCTGGCCGTTTTCGTCGCGCATCGGGAAGCCGTCAATCGAGCCGGCAGGCTGGCCCACCAGCGGCCCGTGGTCGGTGTAAGGGCCTTCGGGACGCGGGGCACTGGCCACGCCCACGGCCAGATTACCGCCCCGCTTGTGGGCGGAGTAGAACACGTACGTCTTGCCGCCGTCCTGGCTGATTTCCGGGGCCCAGAAGTAATAGTCGGCCCAATCCGGCCGCTCGCCCGGAAACACGTGGCCCACCAGCTTCCAATCGGTCAGGTTTTTGGAGGACAGCAGCGGAAACACCGGGCCCCAGTTCGAGGTGGTGGCGGTGGCCCAATACGTATCGCCCACCTTCACCACCGACGGGTCAGGAAAATCGCCAGGCACCACCGGGTTGGCGATAACCAGCGCGGCTGACGCGGTACCAGTGGTAGCAGCGGGCTGCTGGCAACTCGCCAGCAGCCCGCTGGCCAGCAGCGCGGCACTGCTCAAGCATCGAATAAATGGCGTCATAAAACTCAAGCGGACAGTTACCAATGCGGTGGGAAAAAGAAAAGCAGCTGCTATTCGCCGGCCGGGCGGGGCAGCGGGATGCCCAACGGCACCGGGGTACCAAAGTCCGGCGTGTCGTCAGCACGCCAAGTGAATTTTTGCATTCGGGGGCTACGGGTGTCGCTGCAGCCCTGACCCGTGCGCGGGTTGGCGTGGTACACAATCCAGTCCTCGCTGCCATCGCGCGAGGTGAAGAAGCCGTTGTGGCCCGGCCCGAAGGCTTGGCCCGCAGTATTTTTTACGAAAACGGGGGTGGGCGCCTTGGTCCATGAGGCCGGCAGCATGGGGTCGGCGGTGGTGGATGCCGTGAGCATGCCCAGGGCGTAATCGTCGGTGCTGCAATGGCTGGCCGAATAAATCAGTACGGTTTTACCGCCATGCTTGAGTATCTGCGGGGCCTCGTTCACCTTCGGGAAGCCGTTCAGCTCCCAACCGTATTGCGGAATGCTGAGCCGCGCCCGGGCCCCGGTGAGGGCCGTGGGACTGCTCATGCGGCAGATGTAGAGGTTTTGTTGGTCGGAGTTGGGCTCCTGGCCTGACCAGAGCAGGTAACGCCCGCCGTTCTGTTCCAGAATGGTGGCATCGATGGCCCACAAATCCTGACCCGGCACGGCTAGCTGGCCGCGCTCCGTCCAGGCGCCGATGGTAGGGTCAGGGTTGGCGTTTTCGAGCGTCCACAGGCGCTGGCCGCCGCAGCAGCCGGGAGGGCCCGCGGTGAAGTAGACGTACCACTTGCCATCGAGAAAATGCAGCTCCGGCGCCCACACGTTCTGGGAGTACGGGCCCGTAGCTGGGGCCGTCCAGATAGTAGTGCTCACGGCCGAGCCCAACTCGCTCATTTTAGCGGTTTTGCGCAGTATTACGTTGTTGCCAGTAGTGTGCATGTAGTAATAAAACCCGTCCTTCTGGTACACCCACGGGTCGGGGCCACTAGCCAGCAGCGGGTTGGTGAACGTGGTAGCGGCGGGCGGGGCCGGCGGTACCTGAGGGGCAACCGTGGGCGAGCTTTTCGAGCAGCCCAGTGTGCCTGCCAGTAGCAGCATGGCCCAAAAGGAAGAACGGAATAACAACATAATAATGGGAAAGGGAAAGGAAATTGAGGGAGTAAACAGTCAGCGTATAGTGCCAAGCCAGTCGTTGCGTAACAATCGTTATCAGTGCCTAACTGACCGTACAGAATTAACCGTGTTGTATCGGGTTTGTCATGCTCCATTTGGCGTCTGCTTGTTGAAGCATTGCTACCGCTTCGTTGCACGGTGCGGACGAAGCGGTAGCGATGCTTCGGCTGCGCTCAGCACGACAACTTTTCTGCTACGATTATTTTTGCGCCGGTACTTAATACTTATCTAGTAATTAGGGTTTTGGGTTAATCGGGCCAGGTCTACGTCGATTTGCAGAATGGGCAGCAAGCGGTCGCGGCCTATCTGGAAATCGTTGAAGCTGGGGTCGCGCTGCTTCAGCTGGTCGATGCCGGCCTGGGTGGTGAGCACGCCGTAGCGCTGCAGGTCGAACCAACGCAAGCCCTCACCGGTCAGTTCGGTTACCCGCTCGTGCCGGAGCTGCGTGCGCAGCTCAGCCTGCGATAGCCCCGCTGCTAGGGGCGCCAGTCCCGAGCGGGCACGCACCAGGTTGACCAGTGGGATGGCGCTAGCCGGGTTGTTTTGCTCGTTCAAGGCCTCGGCCTGCAGCAGCAGCACGTCGGCGTAGCGCATCACGCGCTGGTTGATGGGCGAATCGAAATCCTCGAAAGTGCGGTAGTAATCGGTAGCATACTTGCGGTAGTACACGCGGCCCAGGTCGCGGGCATTGCCACCGTAGCGGTTTTCAAAGTTGCCGCTGCCGTACACACCCCGGTCGTTGTCGGGCGCCAGGGCGGTTGGGAACTGGGTCAGGTCGAACCGGTTGTAGAACGCGGTGGCGGCCAGGCGCGGGTCGCGCTGGCCCTGGGCCGTGCCTTCCTGCAAAAACTCGCGCACCACCCAGGGGCGCAGCTCGCCATCGTTGAAGCCGAAGCCCGGCACGCCCCAGAACTGCGAGCGCTGCCCGCCCTGCGAGGAGGTGGCATCGGGGCCTCCGCCGGAGTCGTTCCCCCCCCGCTTATCGTCCGAAAACTGCACCTCAAAAATAGATTCCTGATTGTTTTCCGTAGTGTGGCGGAAGTTGTCGGTGTAGTTCGCAGTAAGGCGGTAGGTGCCCGAACTGATAACCTGCGCGAACTGCGCCTGCGCATCGGCCCAGCGGCGGTTTTGCATGTAGGCCTTGCCCAGCAGCGTGGTGGCCGCGCCGCGGGTGGCCCGCCCCAGGTCGGCGCCGGTGTACGAAGCCGGCAGGTCGGGCTGCGCCTTGGTCAGGTCATCAATGACCAAGGCCCACACCTCGGCTTCGGTGCCCTGCGGCGGTAAAACGTTCAAATCGATTGGAGGCGTCGTGGCCAGCGGCACGTTGCCGTAGAGCGACACGAGGTTGAAGTAGCTCAGCGCCCGCAAAAACCGGGCTTCGGCCAGCACGCGCTTCTGCAAAGTGGCGTCCATCTGAATGCCGGGCACGTTGGCAAGCACCTGGTTGGCGCGGTATATGGTGCGGTAGTGGTCGCGGTAAATGTGGAACGACACCTCAAAATCGTAGTTGTTTTGCACGAAGCGGGTGAAATCGGCCAGCTCGCCCCAGGGGCTTTGGCTGAAGCCCTCGTCCGAGCGCAAGTCGAAGGCGAAGTTCAGCCAGCGCCGGTACATGCCCAGACCCTGCAGGCCGGCATACACGGCCGTGGAAGCCCGTACGGCATCCTCACTGGTTTTGAAAAACGACTCGGTGGTGGGCAGGTTGGGGTTCACCTGGTTCAGCAGGTCCTTCTCGCAGGCCGTGGCCGAAATCAGCAGCAGCCCAGCCAAACCCAAACGGGCTAAAAAATTGGTTTTCATATCGCTAGTTATTAAAAAATCGAAAGAAACAACGCTTAGAAGCCGGCCTGAATGCCCAGCGTGAACGAGCGCAGGTTGGGATACGAGCCATCATCGACGCCGCGGGCCAGCTGGCCCGCACCCACGGTTTCGGGGTCGTAGCCGCTGTACTTGGTTATCGTGAACAGGTTTTGGGCAGTGGCGTACAAGCGCATCGAGGCCACGTACTTCGTGCGTACCAGCAGGGCTTTAGGCACCGTCAGGCCCACCTGCAGGTTCTTCATACGCAGGTACGAGCCGCTTTCCAGCCAGCGCGTGCTGTTGAAACGGGCATTGTGGCCGGCCGAGATGCCGCTGTTGGGGCCGCCCGCAATCAGCGCCCGTGGCGTCGTGGTGGAGGGGTTTTGCGCCGTCCAGGGGTTGAAGTCGGCCCGGTGGTTGCCGTTGTCGTCGGTGCGGTCGAGCCAGAACTTGCTTACGTTGAATACGTCGTTGCCCTGCACGCCCTGGATGAAGGCCGACAGGTCGAGCACGCCGTAGCCCAGGTTCAGGTTGGCGCCGTACTGCACCTTGGGAAACACGTTGCCCACGTGCACCCGGTCGCCGTCGTCGGTGCGGCCGTTGCCGTTGTTGTCTTTGTAGCGCACGTCGCCGGGGCTGAGGCCGGCCGGTATGCCGGTGTCGCCGCTCTGGTAAATGCCGTCGAACTCATACAGGAAGAAAGAGCCGATTTCCTGGCCCACTTCGGTGCGGGTGATGGCGCCGGGGCCGCCGTTGAAAAAGTTGGGCGTGCCGCTGGGGTCGTTGCCGGCATTGCCCAGGTCCAGCACTTTGTTGGCGATGGTCGTCAGGTTCACCGAGGCGCCATAGCGGAACGGGCCGCTGTTGTCGTTGTAGCCCAGCTGCAACTCAAAACCTTTGTTTTCGAGCTTGCCCAGGTTGCGGAACGGGTTGCTGCCGGCGTTGCCGAACACCACCGGCAGGGCGGGGTCAACCAGCGCGTCCGTGGTTTGCGATATGTAGTAGTCGGCCGACAACGTGAGCCGGTTTTCCAGGAAGCCGGCGTCGAAGCCCACGTTGGTGGTGCGGCGGGTTTCCCAACGGATGTCGGGGCTGGCGAACTGGGTTTGCAGCGCCCCGTTCTGGATGGCGCCGCCCAGCAAGTAGTTGGCGTTGGTGTTGATGAACCCCTGGTAGCGGTACGAGCCGCCGTAGTCTCCGCCCAGCAAGTCGTTGCCGAGCTGCCCGTAGGAAGCCCGCAGCTTGAGGTCGGATACGGCCGTGATGCCTTCAAAAAACTTCTCCTTCGACACGCGCCAGCCCACCGAAGCGGCGCCGAAATTGCCGTAGCGGTTGTCGGCCCGGAAGCGCGACGAGCCGTCGCGCCGGTACGCCGCCGTGAACAGGTAGCGCTGGTCGTAGTCGTAGGTGAGCTGCCCGAAAAACGACTCCTTGGTGTGCGTGAACGACGAGCCTACTACCTGCGGCGTTTCGCTGCCCGCGTCGAGGGCCCAGTAGTAGATGGGGCCGCGGCCGTACTCGAAGTTCACGCCCCGCGTCACTTCCTGCCGGGTGCGCTGCTGGCTATAGCCGCCCACCGCAGTCAGGTTGTGCTCACCGAAGCTTTTGTCGAAGGTGAGGGTGTTCTCGGCCATACCAAACACCTCCGTGCCCTGCGTGTCGCCAAAAGCCGAGGGCCGGATGGGGTCGTTGCGGCGCCACACGCCAAACTGCCGCTTCTGCTGGTCGCGGAAACCGTGGTACTCGGTGGCCAGGTTCAGGCGGTAGCGCAGAAAGTCGAAGATGGAAACCTCGCCGTACACGTTGCCCTGCAGGCGGCTCGACACCCCAGTGTCGTTGAGCAGACTTTGCAACGCAATGGGGTTGGTGCCGAAGGTGTTGGCGTTGTTGTTGCCGATGCCGAAGCCGCCGGGTACGGTGTTGTCAAACACCGGAATCACGGGCAGCATGCGCAGGATTTCGATGAAGGGATTGCCGTTGACGCGGGTCTGATTGGTGCGCGTAAGCAGGGCGTTCTGGCCCACGCGGAACCGGCCGCGGTTGAAGCCCGTGTTTACCCGGAAGCTGTAGCGGTCAAACTTCGGCCCCTGCACCGTACCGTCCTGCTTGAAGTAGCCGCCCGACACGTTGAAGGTGGAGTTGGGGCCGCCGCCCGAAAAGCCCAGGTTGTAGTCCTGCACCGAGCCTTGCTTGAAAAATTCTTTCTGCCAGTCCGTATCGACGCCGGCCGGCGGGTTGGCCGCGAAAGGCTGGCGCGCCGCCGCCGCGTTATCATACGCCTGGTTGTTGAGGGCGGCCCACTGGGAAGCATTGGCCAAATCCAGGGTGTTGGCCAGGTTCTGAACCCCGCCGTTGGCGCTGAATGTGATGGCGGGCACACCCGCTTTGCCTTTTTTAGTGGTGACGATAACCACGCCGTTGGCACCCGAAGCGCCGTAGGGCGCCAGCGAAGCGGCGTCCTTCAGCACCTGTATCGACTCCACGTCGGAGGGGTTGAAGTCGCGCTGCCCGCCGGCATTCTGCACCCACAGGCCGTCGATGACGTAGAGCGGGCCGCTGCCGCTGGCAATGGTGCCCAGCCCGCGAATATTGATAACCGGCGCCTGCCCCGGCGCACCGGAGTTGGTTACCGTCACGCCCGGCATCCGGCCCTGAATGGCCTCGGCCACCGACGCCACCGGCGCCCGGCGCACTTCCTGGGCACTCACGCTGGCCACCGCGCCGGTCACGTTCTCGCGCTTCTGGGTGAGGTAGCCTACCACCACCACTTCATTAAGCTGCTTGGCATCAAGGGCCAGCGAAACGTTGATTTCGCTCCGCCCGGCCACGGCTACGTCCTGGCTCGAATAGCCAACGAACGAGAATGTGAGCGTGGCATTGTCGCCCACCGTAAGCGAATAATTGCCGTCAGCCGACGTGGTGATGCCGTTGGAGGTGCCTTTTTCAAGCACCGTCACTCCCGGCATGCCCTGTCCTTTCTCGTCGACCACGCGCCCGGTCACGGTCTGCACCGGAGCTACGGCCCAGCCGATGCCATCGGTGGCGGGACGAGCGGTGGCGGGTAGCCCCACCAGCGCGGCGGCGCCCAGCGGGAGGCAGCAAAGCAGGGCCGGCACGGCTTGGCGGCTCAGCCTAAAGTAAGAATTATTCATAGGTGAAAAAGTGAGTGGGAGAGACAAATATAAGAGCCAAAGCAAACGTTTGCATAAAATTACACAAAATGTTGAATTTGGTGCTAATTAATTCCTGTTGAATACGTTTCGAGGTTGAAAAGCACTCTTGATTGCGTTGCAAAGGCCAATTAGGCGACAGGAATACGGTCTTTACGCCGCTAAATGCCATGGTTAGGGTATTCAAACACTTCTAACGCGCGCCCTATTCTGGGTCAAAAAGGAGGGCGGGTAGCGTTGCGGGCCGGATAATCAGCCTTTAACAGCAATGAATATAATTCTTTTCTGCAAACCTTTGCGCAGAGGCCTTACCTCTCACCCGCCGGGCGGGCCAGGGGCTGTCCGGGGGCCACGGGGCGGCCAAAATCGGGGGTGCCGTTGGGGCGCCAGGTGAACGGCTGAGCGCGGGGCGAACGGAAATTGCCGCAGCCCTGGCCGGCAGCGTCGTTGGCGTGGTAAAGTATCCAGTCCTCGGTGCCGTCGGGCGACTTAAAAAAGGAGTTGTGGCCCGGTGCGTACACCTTTCGGGCAGGGTCCTGCTGGAACACGGGCACCGGCGACTTCGTCCAGGAGCCCGGTTGCAGCAAGTCGCTGTCGGCCGGGGCCGTGAGCATGCCCAGCGCGTAGGTATCAGTCCAACAGCCGCTGGCGGAGTAAATCAGCACCAGCTTATTGCCGCGCCGTATCACCTGCGGCCCTTCGTTCACGTCGACATGGGCGGGCGTTTCGGTTGGGGGCAGGTCGCCGTTGCGCTCCCAGGCAAACACCGGCGTCGACACCTTCAGGCGCGGGCCGGCGATGGTCCAGGGGTTTTTCATGCGCGCCAGGTAAATATTCTGTCGGCCGTTCACGTCGCCCTCCCAACCCGACCACACGAAGTACAGCTGGCCGTTGTTTTCGAACACCGAGCCGTCGATGGCCCACTTATCGGTAGTGTCCGTTATCTGTCCCTTATCGGTCCAGGTGCCCTGCGTAGGGTCGGGGGAGGCATTCTCCAGCACGAAAAGCCGGTGCGTCTGGTTGGTAGCGGCGTCGGCGGCGTAGTAGAGATACCACTTGTTGTTCAGAAAATGCAGTTCTGGGGCCCAGATATCGCGCGAGTTCGGGCCCGTGGCGGGCGGCGTCCACACCACCGTTTTGGGCGCGCTGTCGAGCTGGCTCAGCGAGCGGGTTTTCCAGAGCGTGATATTGCGGCCCGTGGTGTGGGTGTAGTAATAGTAGCCGTCGCGGTAAATGCTCCACGGGTCGGCCCCGGCCGGCAGCACGGGGTTGGTGAAGGTGGCATCGGCTTGGTTGGCCGTGGGCTGCGCCAGGCCGGGCACCCACAGCACCAACGCCAGTAGTAAGACGAACAAGGTTCTAGTCATCGCACGAAATCGGAAAAGGAAGCGGCCACGGCTCATTTGCCGTTCATTTTTCTAATCAAATTGGTTTCGTCGGCGCGGTAGGGCGTGCCGTCCTTGCGAAACACTTCGTGGAACCACTCCACGGGCTCGCCGCCGTCGGCAATGGGCACATCCCACTGGTATTTGGTGTTGGTTTTGCCATCCACCAGGCCCCAGTTGATGGCGCCCACATTCTGCTTCTTCAGCAAGGGCAAGATGTTGGCAAACCGGCTGTTGCGGGGGCGGGCCATGTATTCGGTGCAGATGAGGGGGCGGCCGTGGGTTGCCAGCAGCTCAATAATTCGCTGGTGCGCGGGCACCTCGTCGTAGTTGTGGTAGGTGATGATGTCGGAATGAAGGGCCTGGTAGGTGTTCAGGGCTTCGAAATCCCAGTTCCACAGGCCCACGGTCAGGGGCTGGTCGGGGCGCACGGCCTGGGCCCAGGCAAACACGTTGCGCACCAGCGGCAGCGAGGTAGCCAGCTTGCCCGAGTTGCCGGGCTCGTTGAACAGGTCCCACAGCAGGATGCGCTTGTCGTGGGCAAAGTGCGTGAGCACGTCCTGCACGTAAGGGCGCAGCTTGCTGAAGGTGAGCGAGTCGCGCGATTCCGGGTCGCCGGGGTCCTGCACCCAGCCGGAGTTGTGCACGCCGGGTTTGGGCGCGGGCTGCGGGCCGGGTTTGGCGTCCTTGTTCCAGCAGTCGTCAAAAAACACGAACATCGTCTTTATTTGGTGCTTGTCGGCAATGGCCAGATAGGTGTCCATGCGCTTTTTGAAGCCTTCGGGGTCTTGCTGCCAGGCCAGGCTGTGCAGAAATACCCGCATGGTATTGAAGCCAATGCCCTCGGCCCAGCCCAGCTCCCGGTCAATGGTAGCGGGGTCGAAGGTGGCGGCCTGCCACATTTCCAGCTGGTTGATGGCCGTGCTCGGCGTAAAATTGGCGCCGCTCATCCACGGATAGGTGCGGTACCAGGCATTGGCTTTCTCCGCCGACCAACGTTGGTCGGCGGCTATTGGCGCGCTGCCTTTGGCTTTTGATTTGGCTTTTTGGCCCCAGGAGTCGGTGGTGAACGAGGACAGCAGCAGCAGTAGAACAACTAGTTTTTTCATGGGAAAGCGAATGCAAAAGGGTGAGTTGTAAATGCCAAAAAGTGTTCCGTAATGCCTGCAGCCCAACCTGCGGTGCTGGGCTGGCCAGCCGGTGCCGGGGCGTGCCTACTGCGTGCTTCGGCAGGAAGTGGCCGCACTCCAACAGCCGCTGACAACGGGGGCAATGCGCAAACGTTTGCGTATTTGTTAGCAACTTACAATGTTTTCCCGACCTTCGCCCAAGTTGAGGCTCACTTTTGCTGGCGCAGCATTGGCCATTAGTTGTTGTTTCTCTTGAACAGGGACGCCATTAACTGCTTTTTCCAACGTAGTATTTTTTCCTTAACCTTCCTGCTCCACATGGTTTCTCGTCGCAAATTCCTTCAGCAAGCCGGCACGGGTCTGGCTTCATTGGCCGTGCTGCACCAGGCGGCCCAGGCGGCCGGTAGCACCTACACCAACCCGGTGTTCGCCGGCCAGTTTCCCGACCCGTTCGTGCTCAAGCACCAGGGCCGCTACTACGCGTTTGGTACCACCGGGCAGGGCCGCACCGCCGACGGCCGCATCTTCACCCTGCTCACTTCTGCTAATCTCGTGGACTGGGAAGTGGCCGGCGGTGCGCTCAGTCCGCCCGCCGGTGCAGAAGGAGCGGACTTCTGGGCGCCCGAGGTAGTGTACCACCAGGGAACGTTTTACATGTACTACTCGATGGGGGGAGGGGCCATTGCGGCCACCGTGGGCCACCGGCTGCACGTGGCCACCAGCAAAACGCCGCAGGGACCTTACCAGCAGGTGGCCGTGCTTGACGTGCCCGGCAGCCAGTTCACCATCGACGCGCACCCATTCCTTGATACCGATGGGCAGTGGTACCTGTTTTATGCCCGCGACTTCATCGACTCGGATGACGGCTACCGGCCCGGCACCGGCCTGGTAGTGGACCGCCTGCTGGACATGACCCGGCTGGCCGGCGACAGTCGCACCGTAATGCGTGCCCGCCACGATTGGACGGTGTTCGAGAAAAACCGCACCATGCCGCTCTACGACAACCGCAACTTTGCCGAATGGCACACCCTGGAAGGGCCGTTTATCCGGCAGCACGCGGGCAAGTACTACTGTTTCTACAGCGGGGCCAACTTCCTGACCCCGCGTTACGGCGTGGATTATTGCGTGGCCAGCACCATTATGGGGCCTTATTCCGATGCCGGGGCCGAAAAGGGACCGCGCGTGCTCCACGCCGTGCCCGGCCACGTGCGCGGCCCCGGCCACCACTCGCACGTGATGAGCCCCGACGGCCGCACCGAATACCTGGTGTACCACGCCTGGGACCCGGCCATGAAGGAGCGCCAGCTCTGCATCGACAAGCTGGCCTGGACGGCGCAGGGCCCGCGTTGTGTGGGACCGACCTACACGCCGCAGCCGCGACCCTAAAATGGGCTGGGCTGATGCGTAGCTGCCTGTTTTGCGTTAAGAAACCGAATGAAGCATGGCGTATTGATTAGCGCCAATTTGCGTCGCATTTATTTTAGCTGAGCCGTAGTAATGCGGAACGCTGAGCGGTGAGACAGCCCATTCGCTTGCAAAACAGCTAAGTTTGTATGGAATTCGGGGCTTATTTGTGCTGCTTCCGGAAGTTTCTTTCCACGCAATCTGCTTCTATCCGACACGACCTTGGCCCGAGCAAAGTATTCCATTTCGGATTTGGCCAGTCAGCTTGGCGTGTCGGTGTCTACCGTATCCAGGTCCCTGAACGACCATCCTTCCATCAGCGCGGCCACCAAAAAACGCGTCTGGCAGCTGGCCAAAGAGCTGCATTTCCAACCCAACCACCTCGCCGCCGGCTTGCGGAAGGGCCGCAGCAACATACTCGGAGTGATTGTGCCGCACATCGATGGCCATTTTTTTGCTTTGGTGGTGAAGGGTATTGAAGCCGTAGCGAGCAAGGCCGGCTTCAACGTGATGATTTGCCAGTCGAACGAAGACGTGACGCACGAGCGCAAAAATATTGAGACGCTGCTCGGCGCCCAGGTGGAGGGTATTCTGGTATCGCTGGCCCGCAACACCCGCGATTTCAAGCACTTCGATAAGGTGCGTAAGCAGGACATTCCCCTCGTATTCTTCGACCGGGTGCTGGATGGAACCGACGTGAATGCGGTGGTCATCGACGACCGGGAAGGCGGCTACCAATGCACCAGGCACCTGCTGGCGCAAGGATGCCGCCGCATTGCCCATTTCGGCGGCCCGCAGCACCTCAATATCTACAAGCATCGCCGGCAAGGCTACGTCGACGCGCTGCTCGAAGCGGGCCTGCCCCTTGACGAAACGCTGGTGCACTACTGCGACATGACCCAGGAAGACGGCGCCCTCGGTATGCGGCGCATGCTCAGCCTGCCGCAGCCGCCCGATGCCGTTTTCTCCGCCAGCGACTTCTCCGTGGTGGGCGCCCTCCAGGAAATCAAGCGCCACGGGCTGCAAGTGCCCCAGGACGTGGCCTTAGTAGGTTTCAGCAACGAGACGTTTACCTCCCTCACCGAGCCCATGCTCACATCGGTAGACCAGCGTTGCGAGCAATTGGGCCAGTCGGCCATGCGGCTTTTCCTCGAAATGCTGGAAGCTGGCAACAGCACGTTTTCGCCCCGCCGCATCGTGCTCCAACCCGACCTGCTGGTTCGCGCCTCATCCAAACGGCTGGAATAAAAGGCGCCAAATCAGGACTCAACCAGCCTTAGCACCTAAAGCACCAGGCGCTAAGGCTGCGGAATTCAGCCTAATGCGAGTCCTGTTTATGGTTTAAAATGGCTCGGCAATCTGCCCGAAGTCTTCGCCATGCCGCGCGGCTGATTCGCGCAGCAACTCCTGCTGCCAGGGCCGCAGAGCCGTAGTGGCTCCTTGCTCAATAATTTCGGCGATTAGCCGGTTGCTGAGCACCATGTTGGCCAGGGTAGCGCCTTGGTCAGCAATAAGGTGCGCTTTGAGCGTATTGAGCAGGGTTTCGCGGGCTTCGGCGCGGGTAGCGGCTGCTCCGTTGAGCCGGCGGCGAAACGGAAACTTGCGGCTCTCGGGCGCGAGTGGCGCGTCGGGCGCCAAATCGGTGGTGCCGATGGCCAGCAGCTGCTCGGCGTAGGGCGCGCGTTTCAGCTCGGGGTGCAGGCCGTTGGCGGTGCGCAGCTGGAGCGGCGTTTCGATGGGGTTGCGGGCCAGCTCGGCCAGCCGGTCGTTGCTGATTACGTGGTACGGGGGGCGGTCAAGCTGCCGGGCCACGGCATCACGCAGCATGTAAAGCTCCCGAAAAAAAGGCATTTCCTGGGACGAAATCTTGTACTTGGCGGCGTTGCGCGACCAGGGGCGCGGGTCGTCGCGGCCGTAGCGTACGGCTTCCAGGGCAATATTTTCCTGGGCGGCCCACTCGTTGCGTCCCATTTCAGCCAAGCGCAGGCTGAGGCGGTCGGTGAGCTCAAAAAGGTAGAGCACATCGTTGGCGGCGTATTCCATCTGGGCATCGGTGAGGGGACGCTTGAGCCAGTTGGACTTCTGTTCGCCCTTATCTACCTCGAAGCCCAGTTCGGCCTGAATGAGGCGGCCCAGCGAAATGTTGTTATCCTCAGCCGCCAGCAGCGTGAACTGTACGCTGGTATCGACAATGTTGCGGCAGTTCACCCCAAACACCTCGTCCAGCAACAGAATATCCGACTTGCAGGAGTGGAACACCTTGGCCACAGCCGGGTCGCGCAGCACCGCAAAAAGCGGTTCGAGGTCTGCGGCCATATCTGCCAGTGGCAGCGGGTCAATAAGGTAAGCCTGCTGTCCGTCAAATACCTGAATCAGCGCCAGATGGCGTCCGTAGCGGTGGCGCATGTCATCAAACTCCAAATCGATGCCAATGCGGGGCAACGTGGCAAAGTGGGCGGCGGCATCGCCAATGGCTTCGGCGGTGGTCAGGTAATGAATGGTGGGCATGGAGGCGGAAAGGCAAAACAGCGGGCAGAGTCCCGCACGGGGCAAAGGTAGGCACGCCACGCAAGCACTCGCAGGACAGTCGGCTAGGCAGTGCTGGTTCGGGGCAATGTTGCGCTAAGAATTGGCCTCCAGCCCGTCGCCCATCATCGGGTATCCGCCTGGCCGCAGGTTGTATATACAGAAAATGATTTGTATAATTACTATTCTTCAAACAATGCCCAAAAGGGCCAATTGCTTAATGAAGCGTGTTAGGCTTGTCTTGAAGTTGTTCTTGTATTTCAAAAAAAGCCATGTAGTAACCATTCTTCTAGTCACTCACCAACACTTTTTTCCCATGAAACACAAAATTTTTACTCATCTCAAGTTGTTTTCGCTGCTGCTTGCGTGCCTGCTGGCGGCGCCCGCCTGGGCCCAGCAAGCCATTAGTGGCCGTATTATCGGGGCCGACGGTACGGCGGTACCTGGCGCCACCGTTCTGGAGCGCGGCACGACCAACGGCGTCAGCACCAACGCCGACGGGGCGTTCAGCCTCACGGTGCAGCCCAGCGCAACGCTGCTTATCAGCTCGGTAGGATATACTTCCCAAACCGTTCCGGTAGGCTCGCAGTCCACTATTAATGTGACCTTGGCAATCAACACCACGCAGCTCAGCGAGGCGGTGGTGGTGGGCTACGGCACCCAATCGAAGGCCGACCTGACGGGCTCGGTGACTCAGATTTCGGGCCGGGAGATAGCCAACGCGCCGGTACCCAGCTTCGAGCAGGCTATTCAGGGCAAAGCGGCGGGGGTATTCATAGAAAACAGCAGCGGTAAGCTCGGCCAGGGCATCAAGGTGCGGGTGCGCGGCACCAGCTCGGTGAGCGGCGGCAACCAGCCCCTATATGTTATCGACGGCATCCCGCTGATTTCGGAAAACCTTTCGGGCACCGACGCGGCCACAAACCCCATCGCCGACCTGAATCCGAACGACATCGAAAGCCTTAGCATTCTGAAAGACGCCTCGGCTTCGGCTATCTACGGTTCACGGGCTTCCAATGGCGTGGTACTCATCACTACTAAGCGCGGCAAAGCTGGCGACAGCCGTTTCACGCTGGGCTACCAGACTGGCCTGAGCACGCCGACCAACAAAAAGGAGTTCTTGAATGCCACCGAGTACGTGGACTATTTTCGCGAAGCCGGCCGCAATGCCGGCCTTGAGGCCTTTGCCGAGGGCCGCCTGCGGCGCTACTCCGCCGGTAACGACGACTACAAAACCGGCGTCGTGAACACCGACTGGCAGGAAGAAGCGTTCCAGCGTGCGCCGTTTAGCCAGTACGACCTGAACGCGAGCGGCGGTAACGACAAAACCCGCTACTTTATTTCGGGCCTCTACAGCAACCAGAGCGGCATCCTGATTGGCAACAAGTTTGAGAAAATCGGAACCCGCATCAACCTCGACCAAAAGGCCACCGACAAGCTCTCCTTCGGCGTTAACGTGGCCCTGAGCCGGACGCGCAACAACCGAATTTCCAATGACAACGCCTTTAGCACGCCCATGCAGATTGTGGCGCTGGCGCCCATCTCGCCCACCATCGACCCGCGCACGGGCCTGACGAGTGGAGCCCTGGACCCGGTGACCGGCAACCCCAATACCAACTTTCCCACGTATTACAACCCCGTGTTGAGCCTCATTGGGTCCGATTATGTGGCCACGGTGTACCGCACGCTGGGCAACGTGTTTGCCCAATACGAACTAATACCTGGCCTTACGTTTCGGAGCGAACTGGGCCTGGACTTGCTGAATCAGGAAGAAAACCAGTTTGCCGGCCGTATCACGGCCCGCAACAGCGGCCCGAACAACGGCGATGGCTTCAACCGCCGCGTGACCGTGGGCCGCTACACCACCAATAACTTCCTTACCTACCGCAAAACCTTCAACGAAACCAGCACCCTGGAAGTGGTAGGGGGCATGGCCTTCGAAGAGCGTCGCCTGAAGTCCAATAGCGTATCGGGCCAGCAGTTTGCCAGCGATGCTTATAAAACCATCACCAGCGCAGCCAGCATCAACGCCGGTAGCTCCAACGAGACGCGTAACACGCTGTTGTCTTATTTCGGACGCGGTAACTTTGCGTTTGCCAACAAATATCTGGTCAGCGCCAGCCTGCGCGTCGACGGCTCATCGCGCTTTGGCGATAACCAACGGTACGGCTATTTCCCAGCCGCTTCCGTGGGGTGGGTTATCACCGAAGAATCGTTTTTACAGGACCAAAACGTGCTTAGTTTTCTTAAGCCGCGCGTGAGCTACGGACTGACCGGCAACCAGGAGTTTGGCGACTTTGGCTCGCTGGGTTTGTTTGCCGGCGACGCCGGCTACGCGGGCATTCCCGGCCAGCGCCCCAGCCAACTCGAAAACAAAGACCTTAAATGGGAGTCGACGGCTCAGGTTGATGTCGGCCTGGAGTTTGGATTCCTGGACAACCGCCTGAGCGGCGAGGTGGACGTGTACCAAAAGAAAACCAATGATTTGGCCCTCAACGTGAACGTGCCCGGCACCTCTGGTTTTTTGCGGCAGTTTCGTAACGTGGGCAAGCTGGAAAACCGGGGCATCGAGTTTGTGCTGAACACGCGCAACCTCATCGGGGACTTCACCTGGAACACCAGCTTCAACGCTTCCATCAACCGCAACAAGGTCACCAACCTCGACGGGCAGGTAATTGAGGGCGGCTTTCTCAACCGGGCCATCGAGGGCCAGCCGCTGGGCGCGTTCTACGGCCAGGAGTACGCCGGCGTGAACCCCCGCAACGGCTCGGCGGTGTACTACCTGAACACGCCTAATGCCGACGGCAGCCTCAACCGCGACACGACCAGCAGCTACGCCGATGCCGAGCGGGTGCTCATCGGCAACCCCAACCCCAAGTGGAGCGGGGGCGTTACCAACACGTTCGGCTACAAGGGCATCGACCTGAGCTTCACCTTTCAGGGCGTGTTCGGCAACGACGTGTACGACGGCGGCGGCAAGTTCCAGTCGGCCAACGCCGGCGGCGGCTTCGACAACCTGACCCGCGACCAGCTGGACCGCTGGCAGAAGCCCGGCGACATCACCAACGTACCCCGCGCCGTGCTCTTCGACGTGTACGGCACGGGCGGCGGAGGCGAGTCGTCGCGCTTCCTCTCCGATGGTTCCTACGTGCGCCTGAAAACCGTGACCCTGGGCTACAACATTCCGTCGGGTTTCCTCAAACCGGCCCGCCTACAGTCGGCCCGGCTTTACTTCAGCGCCGTCAACCTGCTGACTTTTACCGATTACAAGGGCTGGGACCCGGAAGTCAATGCCGACTACTTGTCCAGTGGCGCCAACACCGGCAACATTGCCCAAGGCAACGACTTTTATTCGGCTCCCCAAGCCAAAACCTTCACGTTTGGCGTCAACGTGGGCTTTTAGGCCCGCGTAGCCGCTATTGACAACGGTCGGTTTTTCACCCTTTCGAATATACTCTTCATGAAAAAGATATTACAATTCCTCGCTTTGGCCGCCGCGTTAGCTGCGGGTCCGTTGGCTGGCTGCAATGGCAAGCTCGACGTGGAACCCATTGACCGGGTCCGAGCCGAAAAAGCCCTGCTGACCTCTGCCGACGTGGAGGCCGCTCTGGTGGGCTCCTACAGTGCCCTCAGCAGCAACCGCCTGTACGCGGGCTACATTCAGTTTCTGGCCGAGCTGCTGGGCGATAACGGCGACATTGCTTTTGTCGGCACGTTCACCCAGCCCCGCGAGTTCATTCAAAAAACGATACTCGTGGGCAACACCTTTGCCGCCGCTACCTGGATTGACGCCTACAATGCCATCAACGGTACCAACAACGTGCTGGCTAATAAGGACAAGGTAGTTGCCGTGCGCCAAAACCGGGTAGAGGCCGAGGCCAAGTTCATTCGGGCCTCGCTTTATTTTGAGCTGGTGCGACTGTACGGCCGTGATTGGAACGACGGCAACCCCCAAACCAACCTGGGGGTACCGCTGGTGCTCACGCCCACGCTGGCGGTAACCGAAGCCTCGCGGGTGCCCCGCAACACCGTAGCCGAAGTGTATGCCCAGGTCATAGCCGACCTGGTTGACGCTGAAGCTAAGCTACCCGCGGGCAACGGATTCTTCGCCACCAAAGGCGCCGCTGCGGCCATGCTGGCTCGGGTGTACCTGCAGCAGGGCCGCTTTGCCGAAGCCCGCGACGCCGCCAACCGCGTCATTGCTTCCAATCGTTATGACCTGACCAATTCGTTCGCCGAGGAATTTGAAACCACCACCAACACCTCTGAGGACATATTTGCGATTCAAATCACGTCCCAGGACGGATTAAACGACCTCAATACCTACTATTCGGGTAGCCAGCGCGGCGACATTGAAGTGAGCGATGATTTTATCAATCTTTATGGCGCCACTGATGAGCGGGGCGAGTTTTTCGACGACGTTTACACCCTGAAGTTCGACGAACAATACAGCAACGTGAAGCTAATTCGATTGGCCGAGATGTACCTGATTCGGGCTGAAGGGAACGTGCGCTTGGGTACGTCGGTAGGCGACACGCCCCTGGCCGACCTGAACCTGGTGCGGGCCCGCGCCGGCGCCGCGCCCCTTGCCAGCGCCACCCTGAACGCCGTGCTGCTGGAGCGTCGTCTGGAGCTAGCATTTGAAGGATTCCGCATTCACGACCTCAAACGGCTCAAACAAAACGTGGGCGCGTTCCCATTCAATGCGCCCCGGCTGGTGCTACCCATTCCTCAGCGCGAACGCGACGTGAATCCGAACCTGGTGCAGAACGAGTTTTACCTGTAGCATATTCACCTTTTAATACAAGAAGGGCCGTGACATGTGTCACGGCCCTTCTTGTTGCTGCGTAACTGATGTTGCGCGGTGTTTGTGCCGGGGCCTCAGAAGCTGAATTTTGCAGCTTCTGCCAAGCGTCTTTCTATGCAATCTGTCCGAGTAGTGCGGATAGTAGCAACGAGGAAATCAGTAAGCATAGCATGGTGCTTTCCTCATGCGCTATTCTTCGTCCTCAGAGCCGAAATCCAGGGTTCGGGCCAAGTCTACGGCTTCCTGGGCTACTTCCTCCAGCAGCTCCGGGGCGTCGGCATCGAGCGTGCGGCCGAAGAGGTTAAGCAACTCCTCGCCCTGCTCGTTCACGTACAGGTTCTCGTAGAGGCGGTCAAAAAGACGGGCTTCGCGGCCTACGATGCGGTCGATGTCTTCGGGGGAGCGGGCTTCGCTTAGGGCGCGGTGCAGCACGTCGAGCACCTGCCGGCTCTCGTCGTGCTCACCAAGCTCCGATACCAGTTTGAGCAAACTCATGGCTACGCCCAGGCGCACCTGTTCGAAGCGGAAGGGCCGCTCCGGCGTCGGGGCCTTTTGCAGGAGGTCGTAGGCCCGCAGGGTGGTGGGGGTGAGGTAATACTTCACGTCGTTGGGCGCGGTGAAGGCAAGGTGCAGGAGCTGTTCGTAGGGCGTCATGGCAAAGGCGCGGGCCCGGTGCCGTAACACGGCCGGGGGTGGTGCGTAAGCAGAAAGCCGAAAGGTACGCGGTGAACGGAAGCCCGCCTTCGTTTTTTCGCGATGCTGAACTTTAAGTACTTCATTTATAATTGATTTATCTGATGACGCACAAAAATAAATGGCTGCTCTTTTCGCCCCTGGGCCTGGCTACCATCGGAGCGGGCGCCTGCCTGGTTCATTGGGCGGGCAGCCTCAAAGACCAGCAAGCGCCCACCCGGCAGTGGGTGGCCGCCGGTACCGGCGCACTAGTCGTCCTCAACGCCGGGATGAGCCTGTTTGGGCGCGGCATTCTGGAACGGGTGCGTCATGAAGCGCACGAAAAAGCATCCGTATAGCGGGCTTGAGATTTAAATAATCCCTGTTGCTGAATTTGCAGCCCTTTGCTTGAGATGAGCATAAAAAGGCGGGCTCGCGAAATCTCAGAAGCTCAAATTTTGGTCACAAAAAAAGCCCCAAACAGTGTGTTGGGGCTTTTTTGTGACCAAAATTTGAGCTGCCTGAAAATGGGGCTCTACTGCATGACAGGTTGCTGTCGCAGCGTAAAACCGAAGGCTTATTCGGTTTTCTCTTTGAGTTTCCGGGTGCCTTTTTTCGCGGCGTTGCTGGTGTTGCGGGCAGCACGCTTTGCCGTTTTGCTGGTTTTGCGGGCGGCACGTTTCACTGCGTTGCCGGTTTTGTCGGCAATGTTGCCGGCGGCATCCTTGGTGTTGTCGAGGGCCTCGCCAACGTTGGTTTTACCCGTCTTAGTAGTGGTTTTCACCGTGCCATTGTCCCGTACTTCGACTTCGGTTGTGGTATTGGCTGGGGTAACATCCTGGGCGTTGGCAGCAGTGGTGGCGAGGGCCAGGCCAGCGAACAACAAAAACGATTTTTTCATGAGAAACTATTTTAAAAAGATAAGTGCGGCCTTCTACGCGGCACTGGAACAGATGTTTTTAAATCTCCTTACTTCTTCTCCTCCGGAAGCAGCAGCGAGCTGTCGCCGTAGCTAAGAAAGCGGTAGTCGTGGGCCAATGCGTGGTCGTACACGGCTCGCCATTGCGGCCCCAGCAGCGCCGCCACCAGCAGCAAAAGGGTGCTCTCGGGTTGGTGAAAATTGGTGATGAGCCCATCCACCAACCGGAAGTGGTAGCCCGGCGCAATTAGCAGGCGGGTGCTGGCCTGCAAGGTGTCGGTACCCGCCGCAGCCAGGTAGTCGAGCAGTGCCGTTAAGGCGGCTTCGGGGCTGATGCTGGCGGCGGCTTCCGCCATTTCGTAGGGCTGCCACTGCGTCACGTTCAACGCTGCCGTCTCGGTTGCGGCCAGGACCGGTGGAGGCAACTGCAAAAGGCCTACGCCGAGCCAATACAGGGTTTCCAGGGTGCGCAGGCTGGTGGTGCCCACCGCTAGCACGGGCCGGGGCCGGTGGCCCAGCAGCTGCCGCAGCAAAGCGGCCGAAACCAGAATCGGCTCGGTGTGCATGGGGTGGTCGGCCATTTGGTCGGCCTTCACCGGCTGGAAGGTACCCGCCCCCACATGCAGCGTTACGTGCCCCGTCGAAAACCCTTCCTGGGCCAACTCCGCCAGAATTTCGGGAGTGAAGTGCAGCCCGGCGGTGGGCGCCGCTACGGCGCCTTCGGTAGCCGCGTACACGGTTTGGTAGCGCACGGCATCGGCCGGCGTGTCGGTTCGGCCGAGGTAGGGGGGGAGGGGCAGGTGGCCGCCGGCCCGCAGCACTTCCGCAAAAGGTAGCTCGGCCGGCAGCCAGTGGAAGTCAACGAGAGCGGTGCCAGCTTCCTGTACCCGGCGCTCGGCCCATAGGGTAGCCGACTCACCTTCTGCGGTAGTGAATTCCAGGGTAACCGGGCCGTCTTTCCAGCGCCGGCCGTTGCCCACCAGGCAGCGCCAGGTACAGTGCCCGGTTTGTTGCAGGGCTAGTTCCAAGCTGCGGTGCGGGGCCACGGGTTCCAGACAAAACAACTCCACTTGCCCGCCCGTGGGCCGTCGGGCCAGGAGCCGGGCCCGCACCACGCGGGTATCATTGAATATCAGCAGGGCCCCGGCCGGCAGCTCCTGCGGTAGCTCCCGAAAGCTTTTGTCGGTGATTTCTCCGTTGCGGCACACCAGCAGCTTGCTGGCGGCCCGGTCTGGCAAGGGTTCGGGGGCGATGCGCTCGGGCGGGAGCGGGTAAGTGAAATCCTGAATGGAGAGGTGGCGCGGGTGCGGGGCAGTCATGGCGCAAAGGTCGGGCACCCCGGCCAAAACCGCCTACTTCGGCCGCCGAAAGAACAGCAGATGCTGCTGCGGCAGGGTTTCCACGGCTTCCACAAATTCCAGGCCCACGGCGGCCATTTCCTTGCGGGCCTGCTCCACGCTCATCTTATGAATGCGTTTGATGGGCACGTTGGGGTCCTCGGCCCGGTACTCGACCAGGGCCAGGCGGCCAGTACCCGGCTTCAGCGCCTGGCGCATGGCCCGGCCCATTTCGCGAGGGCGGTCAAATTCGTGGTAGGCATCTACAATCAGAATCAGGTCCACGCTGTCGGCTGGCAGGGCCGGGCTGGTGGTGGTGCCCAGCACCGGCCGCACGTTGGGCGCGTTGCGTTCGCGCCGGTTGGCTTGCAGCGTAGCAATCATTTCGGGTTGAATATCAACGGCTAATACCTGCCCTTTGGGCACCTTTTTGGCCATTTGGAAGGAAAAGTAGCCGGTGCCGGCTCCGATGTCGGCCACCACATCGGTCGGTTTCAGCTTCAGCGCATTGATGAGTTTATCGGTCCCTTCTTCCTGGCGGCGGTCGCTACGCTCGAGCCAGTCGGCTCCTTCGTGGCCCATGACGTGGGCAATCTGGCGGCCCATATAATAGGTGCCGATGCCGTTGAGGTCGCGGGGCGGAGCTGTTACGTAGCCACTGGTGTCACTCTTCACCATGGCCTGCAGGCGTCCTTCGGCACTTGCCGAGGGGCGCGTTTCGGCAGGCAACTGGGTGCAGCCAAAACCCACCAGTCCCACACTGCTACCAGCTACCGCAACCCATACTGCCCGCTGCCATGTCAACAAAAAATAACTCATATGTTTCGCAAGTAAGCATATTTACGGTTTTCCAACAGCAATTCGAGGGGGAGCGTTCAGCTGTCTGTCTGGCAGTTTCACTTCCAGCGACTTATGCTGTCGAAATTCAATAAGTATTTTTTTGTGTCAAAAAAAGGTCGGATAAGTTCGTCTCACATTACATTTGGCCGTAGAACGCACATTTCCATTTTTCATTTCCCCCTTTTCATATGAAAAACACTTTTTCTCCTTTCGCGAAGCTTATTGCTCTCGCCGCTTGCGCCCTCACGCTGGGCAGCTGCAGCCGGGCCGACTACGCGATGCTGCCCAAGGGCGGTTCTTACCACGGCGTGAGCCGGGTAGCTACGCCGGTTCCCGCTAAGGCTGAAACCGCCGCCGTTGTTGCCACGCCCGAAGCAGTGGTAGCCCAGGAAGTTGCTGTTGCGTCTGCTCCCGCGGCCGTAGCGACCACCGTAGCTCAGCCTAAAGCCGCCGCCAAAACGGCCAAGGTAGCCGCTCCAGCTGTGGCCAGCACTACGGCTGCTGCCGCTCCTGCCCCCAAAACCACGCTTGCCCAGCGCATCGCGCTCAACACCGTGACGCGCAAGATTGATAAGCTCGTTCAGAAGTCGGGTGCCATGAAAAAGCACGAAAACATCGCGGCTACCAGCAGACTTGAAGGCAAGCTGCGGCAGGGTTTAATTCTGCTCTTGGTTGGCTTGTTGGTTGGCATCGTAGGTGGTGCCGTAGGTGGCAGCATCGGCGGCATCATTGGCCTGTTGGGTCTGATTCTGTCCATCGTTGGCATCATACTCATCGTTCTTTACCTACTGGACGAAGTTTAATTGCCCCATAATTAACTAAAAACAAACCCCGTCTGCAACCGCAGACGGGGTTTGTTTTTGACTGACACTACCACTTTATCTGCGGCGGTCTACATCGGGTCCACATCGGCCACCAGGCGGGCCTGCTTGAATTCTTTCTGGTCCTTTACCACGTCCATGGCGGCGCAAATCTGCTCCTTGGCCCATTTCAAAGCGGTATGGGCGCGGTCAAGTTTGATGGTGATTTCCTGCAGGTAGAAGTTGCGGATGCGGAAGATGTAGGGTGCCTCCGGGCCCAGCACGGCTGCGCGGCCCAGGCGCTCTACCAATTGCTCGGTGAGCAAAATGGCGGCCTGCTCGCCCAGGCCCTGCTCCATGTGCTTCACCGTCATTTTAATGATGCGCATGAAGGGCGGGTAGCCGTGTTCCTGCCGCTGCATGATTTCGTAGTTGTAAAACTCCGCGTAATCATTGCGAATCACCTTGTCGAAAATCACCTGCGTGGGGTCAGAAGTCTGGATGATAACCTTACCTTTTTTGCCCTTGCGCCCGGCCCGGCCGCTCACCTGCACAAACATCTGGTAGGCCCGCTCGTGGGCCCGGAAATCGGGGTAATGAATGATGCTGTCGGCGTTGATGATGCCCACGAGGCTCACGTTGGCGAAGTCCAGGCCCTTCGTCACCATCTGCGTGCCCACCAGCACGTTGGTGTTCTGCTTCTCGAAGTCGCCGATGATTTGCTGGTAGCTGTTTTTGGCGCGGGTCGTGTCCAGGTCCATCCGCTGAATGTTGGCTTGGGGCAGCATGATTTTGAGGTCATCCTCAATCTTCTCGGTGCCGAAACCCTGGGTTTTTACGGCGCGGGAGCCGCAGGCAGGGCACTTGGTCACCATGCTGTCGTGGTAGCCGCAGTAGTGGCAGCGTAGCTCGTGGCTGTGCTTGTGGTAGCTCAGGCTCACGGCGCAGTTGGTGCATTTGGGTATCCAGCCGCAGTCCTGGCAGGCCACCACGGGCGCATAGCCGCGCCGGTTTTGAAAGAGTATCACCTGTTCCTGCCGGCCCAGGGTGCGCTCCACCTCGCCCAGCAGGTCGGCGGTGAAGTGGTTGTGCATGGTTTTCTGCTCGCGGGCCTTGCGGGTGTCCACCAGCTCAATGTCGGGCATGCCGGCCTCGCCAAAGCGCTTGGTGAGGCTCACCAGCCCGTAGCGACCCTGTTTAGCCTGATAATAGGTTTCTACGGCCGGCGTAGCCGAGCCCAGTAGCGTTTTCGCGCCCTGGAAGTTGGCCATCATCAGGGCTACTTCGCGGGCGTTGTAGCGCGGGGCGGGGTCGTACTGTTTGTAGCTGGACTCATGCTCCTCGTCCACGATAATCAGCGAGAGGTTATCAAACGGCAAAAACACCGCCGAGCGCACGCCCACCACCACCTGAAACCGGCCCGAGAGCACGCCATTCCACACTTCCACCCGCTCATTGTCGGAGAATTTGGAATGATAAACCCCCAGCCGCGAACCAAACACGCGCATGAGGCGGGTCACAATCTGGGCGGTGAGGGCAATTTCGGGCAGCAGGTACAGCACCTGCCCGCCGCTCTCCAAAGCCTTGCGGATGAGGTCGATGTAAATCTCGGTTTTGCCGGCGCCGGTCACGCCGTGCAGCAATGTTATTTCCCGCTCCCCAAAATGGGCCATTATCTCGTCCCGCGCCGTGGTTTGGGCCTCGGTGAGGGTGAAATGCAGCTGGGCCGTGGGCTCGTCTTCCAGCGGGAAGCGGCTCACAATCACATCAAACTGTTCCAGTACGCCGTTTTTAATGAGCGTGTTCACGGCCGAGGCCGACAGGTGCGGACTGCTGGTCAGGTAGGCCTTCTCAATGCCGTTTTGATTGGAGTACTCGTTTTGGTGCACCGGCACGCGCTGCAGGTACTTCAGCAGCACATCCAGCTGCTTGGGCTTGCTGGCGAGGCTGTTAAACAGCTGTTCAATGGAAGCCTCCGACACAAAATGATGGGCCAGCCGGACCTTTTTCACCACTTTGGGCGAGTATTTATCGGCCGTGTGCTCAAAGAGGAATATGACCTCCTTGTGCATCAGCGACTTTATCACCTTGTGAAAAGAGGTAATCCCCAGCAGCTCGCCCACTTCGGTAAAGGTCAGGGCTTTGCCATCTTCGGTGGTGCCCAGGGCGTCCACAATCAACTCCTCCTGCGCGCTCAGCGGGTACTCGTTTTCCTCCCGCGAGAAGCGCGGGTGCAGCTGTATCCGCGACTCCGAGCTGAGCTTGAGCGCCGAGGGCAGGGCCGCGTTTATCACCTCACCAATGGTGCACATGTAGTAGTCGGCCATCCAGCGAAACAGCTTCAGCTGCGGCTGCGTCACCACGGGCGCATCGTCGATGAATTCGAGAATGTACTTGGCCTGGTATTCCTTGGGCGCCTGCTCGTGCACGGCCGCTACAATGCAGCTGAGCGTCTTTTTGGCCCCAAACTGAACGATAACGCGCCCACCAACCACCACGTTGTCATTCAGCTCATACGGCACGCGGTACGTGTAGAGCCGGGGCAGCGGCAGGGGCAGAATAACGTCAGCAAACAGCGTCACCCGGTCGGCGGCAGGCGCGGCGGCGGGGGTGATAAAATCAAGCGTGAAACTCAAAACAGCAGCGGAGAAGGGGGCGGATAATAAAGGTAAGCAGGGCAGGCGCCGGGGCACCGCGCGGCGCTACAAGGCTGCCAGAGCTTCCGCCACGCTATAAACCGGCGCCAAGCAGGCCCGGTTCCGGCAAATGTGGATGGCCGTGCGCCCGGCGGTGCCGGACTTGAGGTGCCGGAGCAGGGGGAGGGCTGAACCTGTTTTGGTGCCCGCTATTACCGTATCAAACAAAAAATGCCGGCTTAGTTCCTGACGAAAAGCGCGGGCCTCCGGGCCCATGATGGCGATTTCGGCACCCGGCCGCAGCTGGGCTGCGTACAGTGCGGCCCAGTTGGTGAGGTGCTGCGGCTCTTTCACCACCAGCTGGCGCACCTGGGCCAGCATGGCGGCAGCCAGGTCCGAGTAGCGGGCGTTTTCCAGGTGGCGGCCCAGGCGGTGCAGGTTGTGCGCCATCACGGAGTTCGATGCGGGAATCACGTTGTCGAACAGCTCTTTTTTGCGGGCGATGAGCGGCTCGGCACGGCTGTCGGTGTAGAAAAACTGCGTTTCGGCAGAGTCGAAAAAGTTATTCAGCACGTACTCCGTCAGCGCTTCGGCTTCGCGCAGCCACGTTTCCACGAAGCTCACTTCGTAGAGGCTGATATAGGCCTGAATGACCAAGGCGTAATCTTCCAGGAAGCCGTTGATGCTGGGGCGGCCGTTTTTGCAGGTCCGGAACAGGCAGGCGCCCTCCCGCAGGTTGGCCTCGATGAAGCGGGCGTTGTGCTCGGCCATTGCCAGGAATTCCGGCTCGGCGAAGGCCCGGTAAGCATCGGTGAGGCCCTGAAGCATGAGGGCGTTCCAGCCGGTCAGGATTTTGTCATCGAGGCCGGGGCGGACGCGGGTGGCGCGCACAGCCATAATTTTTTGCTTCCAACCCGCTACCAGTTCCGCCACCGCGCCGGACGTTAGCTGGTGGGAGGTGGCAAAGTCCTCTTTGGTTTGGCGGCGGTGCAGAATGTTGCGGCCGTGCTCCCAGTTGCCGGCCGCCGTGCAGTTGTAATAATCGGAGAAAAGCGGCTCCTCGTCTCCAATAATTCCGCGCAGCTCGTCCTTGGTAAAGACGTAGAACCGGCCCTCCTCGCCCTCACTGTCCGCATCGAGCGACGAATAAAAGCCGCCTTCGGCATTGGTCAGCTCCAGGCGAATGAATTCCACGGTATCGTACACAACGTCGCGAAACAGCTCGTTCTGCGTCGCCTGAAACGCCTCGCTGTAGAGGCTCAGCAGCTGGCCATTGTCGTACAGCATTTTTTCGAAGTGCGGCGCCAGCCACTCCGCATCCACCGAATAGCGGGCAAAGCCGCCGTGCGCTTGGTCGTAGATGCCGCCCCAGGCCATTTCGCGCAGCGTTAGCACTGTCTGGTCCAGCAGCACCTGGCTGCCGCTCACGACGTGCGCCCCCAGCAAAAAGCGCCAGATGCTGGGCATGGGAAACTTCGGTTCTCGGTTCATGCCGCCCCGCTCGCGGTCAAATTGCACTTCCAGGTTGTAGGTCAAAAGCTTGAATTCCTCATCTGAAACCCCACCATCTGCCGGTTGCCCCTGATGCTTTTGCAGCTCGCTACCGCCGATGACTTCCATAAACCGCTCGGCCGATTGCTCTAACTCCGCCCGGTGTTCGCCGGCATAGGCTTCGCCGATGTTCTGGAGCAGCTTCACCCAGTTGCCCTGGGGGAAGTAGGTGCCGCCATAAAAGGGTTTGGCGGCCGACGTCAGGAATACGTTGAGGGGCCAGCCGCCCTGCAAGCCCATGGCGTGCAGCGCATCCATGTAAATCTGGTCCACGTCGGGCCGTTCTTCCCGGTCTACTTTGATGCAAACGAAATTGGCGTTCATGACCGCCGCAACGGCTTCGTTTTCGAAGGATTCCCGTTCCATTACGTGGCACCAGTGGCAGGCCGCGTAACCGATGCTCACCAGAATAGGCTTTTGCTCCGCCTGCGCCCGGCCCAACGCCTCCGGACCCCACGGGTACCAGTCCACAGGATTATAGGCGTGCTGCTGCAAGTAAGGACTGGTTTCCTGAGCAAGACGGTTAGGCAACTGCGAAGCGTGGTCCATGATAATAAGGAAGAGCTAAAACACCAAACCCGGCCATTGTGGCCGGGTTTGGAAGTAAGTAGACATTTAAAAAAGCTAGTTGTCGGTTGCTCGTTATCAGTTGTCCGGTAGGAAAACATCAAAATCTGACCACTCAAATCAAGCGGGTTTCGCCGGTTTGCGGGGAGCCTTAGGCTTCGCTGCTACTGGTTTCTCAGAAGCGACTGGTTTGGCTTTGGCGGCGGGTTTGGCTTTAGGCTTTGCCACGGGCTTGGCTTTGGCGGTGGGCTTGGCTTCAGGCTTTGCCGCTGGTGTGGCTTTAGGTTTAGCCACAGGCTTAGGCTTGGCGGCAGAAGCGGGTTTCTTTGCTGTCGGAGCCTTTTCTGGTGCTTTTACCTCGGCCACGGGAGGCGTCGGCTTAGCCTCTGGTACTGGAGTTGGCGCTACAGTTTTCTTAGTAGCCATCTTCTTGGGAGCGGGCACTTTTTCAGAAAGCGTGTTTTCCGCTGGCGCTACTTTTGTGGCAGGAGTACGTTTTGCGGGTGCTTTAACGGGCGCGTCCGGTTCTATCAGGGATGCCGAAGAGCCCGTCATGCGGCCCGCCGCCACCTGCGTGCGGAGCTGGAGCGCATCGGCCACCGGAATAACGGGCGTATCGACGGCTGGCTTTTCAGCTCTGGCTCCGCTCACTGCCCGCTTTGCCCGATTGGAGCGCCGCGCCGGAGCGGCTGCCGGCGCCTCGGCCGAAACCGCAGTCTCGGCCGGAGCAGCGGCTGCTTCAGTTGCGGCAGGCTGATTTCCACGCTGATTGCGGTTTCGGGCTGGCGCATCTGTTGCTTCTACAGCACCGGAAAGGTCTTCCGCATTGCCATTCGTCGCGGGCGAGGTTTCGATAACGGGGCGCGGAGCCTCGGTGCCGGTTGCTGCGCCGTCGCCGGCTGGCCCGCTGCCTTTTCTGCCGCGGTTGCGGTTGTTACGAGACTTTTGAGGAGCGGCGGCTGGTGCGTCCAACGCCGTTGCCGGAGCCTCAGCCTGCGGTTCATTCGCTGCCGAAACCGCTGCTACGTCCTCAGCCGATATAGCCGAATCTGGAGCTGCGGTAGAACCGGCCGCAAACAACTCCTTCCGCTGCACGCGCCCAGTCTCATTGCGGCGCCCGCCTCTTTGCACCGGCGCCGGGTTGGTGCCCGGAGTCTGATGGTCTTCCGATTGGTCGCTGGCAGTGGTGCCAAGGTCGTCCGCATTCGCTTCCTGCAAGCCAGTGCCAGATTCGTCTTCCGGCATGGTCTCGCCAGCGGCTAAGCGTAGTGCGTTTTTGCGGGCGGTTCTTTTGGCGCCGCCCCGCGAGCGGCGCTTCTTCTTTTTCGCGGTTTCATCCGTTCCCGCTTCGTTGTTCGCGGCTTGCTCCAGGCTTTCTTCGGCCTGGCTCAGCTCAGATGGCACAAACACGACCGGCAAATCAGTAGCAGTGGTTTCCGACTGGTCCTGAACCAGAGAAGCAGCCACTTGAAACTGCTCGTTTTCGGAAGGCGTCTGCGGTTGGCCTTTGCCTCGGCCATCGCGGCGGCCACGTTCGGGCCGGGCCGGCCGCGCCGCGCGTTGCGCCCGGAATTCTTCCGGCGACAAGCGTGGCGGCCGCCCTTCAACAAGCGCCGCCGGGGGCATAAGCGGAGCCGTGGCAACATCGGTGCGGGCAGGCCCGGCATCCTCGCCGATGTCAACCCGCTCTTCATCGTCCTCCAGAACAACGACGGGTTCCGGCTGCTTCGGTACCGGCAAAGCCATTATTCTGGCACGTACATCGTTCAGCTCGGTGGTTACCTCCACTCTGCGCAGGCTCAGCTGCTCCAGCTTTTCCATGGTGTTCACCAGGAACTGCCTGTGCTCGGGGGCCCCTTCGTGCAACGGGCGGTGGCCCAGCGACTGCCGAACGGCCGCCCATTCCTTCCGGAACCGACCAAAATCGGCATCGAAATACGTTCGGGCAAACTTATCCCAAACGTATTCCTCCGCTACTTCCGACGGATGCAGCATGTCGGAAGCGTAAAAGCGGTAGTCGCGCAAATCATCCACCAGCAGCTCGTAGGCCGGGAAATAGGCCACGCCCGGCAGCAAGTCACTCACAATATGAGTCGCTAATCGCAGCACCGATTTGCTGACCGAGTTCAGCGGCAAGGTGTCTTTCAGGTGCCGTACCGGGCTCACCGTCACCACAAATCGCAGATTGGGGTTGATGCGCCGTAGGTATGCGTGCGTTTCGGCCAGGGCATTGATGACTTCGTCCGGCGTCAACAGCTCCTTCACAAAAAGGTCGGCGGGCTGCTTGTGGCAGTTGTTCACCAGCTCGCCGGTTTCGCGCAGGCGGTAGGTCCAGGCGGTGCCCAGCGTCAGCAATACCACGTCGGCTTGCCGCAGAAAATCGCCGGTGCGCCGCACCAACTCCTGAATGTGCAGGAGCAAGTCCACCGGCGAATCGGCCCCGATGCTGCCGTGCAGGTCGTAGCTCTGCCAGCGCCCGCGGGCATACACCAGGTGCTGCTGCCAGTCTACGTCTTCGCCGGCCGCCGCCCGCAGCAACCGCGCCAGCGCCAAGGGCTGAAACACGGTGCCAAAGGGGTTTACCAACGTTTTGACCTTGTTGGCCGCGAGCCGCGCACCGATGCTATCGGCGAAGCAGGAGCCCACGGTAAGCACCTGCGCGGTGCGTGCTAGCTGGTCAGTAGCCGGGGCAATTGGTATTTCAGTTCTAAACATCGAAGCAAAAATAGCCCTTAACCTGTAGTTTAGGCCGAGGGGTAATAAAAAAGCCCTGCCAGAAGGCAAGGCTTTTTTACTTAATTATTGAGTACTAACTACTCAGCTACAACGCGGAAGTTAACCGTGTGTTTAACTTCCTTGTGCAGGTTGGCCGTTGCGGTGAAGTCGCCGGCAGCCGCTGGCTCCTGGTCGAACGACAAACGCTTGCGGTCCACATCCACACCTTTTGCTTTCAGCGCTTCGGCCAATTGCAGGGTGGTTACGCGGCCGAAGATTTTGCCGCTTTCGCCGATTTTGGCGGGAATTTCCAGGAATGCAGCACCAATCTGGTCGGCAATGGCCTGGGCATCGCCCTTGATTTTGTCGGCTTTGTGAGCCGCCTGGCGCACGTTCTCCGCCGTGATTTTTTTATTGGTCTTGTCGGCCAGCATGGCCAAACCCTGCGGCAACAAGAAGTTGCGACCGTAGCCCGATTTCACGGTCACGATGTCGTTCTTGTAGCCGAGGCCCTTAACGTCGTCTTTGAGGATAATTTCCATGTCTTGTTCAGAATGATGAGTTCTGAATTATGAGTTATGAGCTAAGAATTGCCCAGAGAGCAACCCAAAACTCAAAACTTATAACTCATAATTTATTTCAAAGCGTCGGCTACGTAAGGCATCAGAGCCAAGTGGCGGGCCTTTGCGATGGCCTGCGTCACTTTGCGCTGAAACTTCAGGCTGGTGCCGGTGAGACGCCGGGGCAGCACGCGGCCCTGCTCGTTCACGAACTTCAGCAGGAAGTTCGGGTCTTTGTAGTCCACGTACTTAATGCCGTTTTTCTTGAAGCGGCAGTATTTCTTGCGGGTGTCCTGCGGCTTGTTCATAGCCGACCGGTCGTTGTTCCGGTTGTATGCGGGAGTTGCCATGTTACTACTGGGTTATTGGGCTACGCTTTCGGTTTCCTTCGCAGCCTTTTGCAGGTTCATCTCGCCGTTGCGGCGACGGTTGTTATAGTCCACGGCGTGCTTATCGAGCACGGTGGTCAAAAACCGGATGATGCGCTCGTCGCGGCGGAAAGCCAGCTCAAGCACGTCAACAATGTTACCTTGTCCAGTGTACGACAGGCAGTAGTAGTAGCCTGTGTTCTTCTTCTGAATCGGGTAAGCCAGCTTACGCAGGCCCCAGGCTTCAGTGGACAAAATGGCGGCGCTATTTTCCTTAAGCACCTGGGTGAACTTCTCGACCGTCTCTTGCACCTGGCTCTCGTTCAACACGGGAGTTACGATGAAGACCGTCTCGTAATTTCTTACTTCCATTACGACGGGGTGAAAATTTGGGGGTGAAAAAAATTGATTGGGGCGCAAAGGTACTGACTTTCCGCTAGATTGCCAAAGGCAGCATATCCTTCCTTTCAATAGCGGGCCCGTTACCCCATGTAAGCCGGAGCGCTACAGCTGAGGCCTAAAGCAGCGATGAAGCCAACAGTTGGATAGGGCAGGGCCGAACTTACTAACATGAAGCTCATGGCACGGACCGATATGAACAAAGTAGCAATAAGCACGCGCCATACTTTTTTTGTAGAATAATCAACAAAACACCCCGAATTAGGGTTGTCGTTCAGGGATTTATCCGCTGCGCGTTGCTCGGTTTATTCGGAATATGGGAGTTGCGGAATGTAGTCTGGCTGCCAGGGCAGTAATAACCGGCACGCAGGGTGGGAGAGGACTCAAACCCTTCGGGAAAGCCCGGTAAGATTGCCCAGAAATTACCTTTCACTTTTTGCCGCCTACGATTCCTGACCTACATTTGTGGCCTTGAAATGCCCTAGCGTTTCGTTTTACCGTCTATTTTCTTATGAATAGCATTCGACTTCGTACGTTACCTCAACTGTTGCTGGCACTGTTCCTTACGTTTGCCGGCACCCAACACGCTGCCGCTCAACAAGCCGGTGCTGGCGATGTAAACAAAACGGGCGTAGTTCCCGGCGCTACCGACGGTGCTACGGCCGCCATAGCCGTTGACCCGGCAGCGGCCGGGGGCGGGGGCGGCGATGCCGCGGCCATCGCTGCAGGTGATGCGCTTTTCAAAAATAATTGTGCCCAGTGCCACGCCGTCAACGAAGTAGTAGTTGGCCCTGCCTTGTCTGGTATTACCAAGCGGCGCACCATTTCCTGGTTGATTCCGTGGATTAAGAACTCGAGCAAAGTAGTAGCCAGCGGCGATGAATACGCGGTGGCCATCTACAACAAGTACAATAAGCAGCAGATGCCCTCTTTTGCCCTTTCGGATAAAGAGGTTACTTCAATTCTGGCCTGGGTAACCTCGCAGGAAGGTGCTGCTCCCACAGCGGGCGGCGTAACCGCTGGCAACGCGGCAGCAACTGATGGCACAGCCGCCGATGCTGGTGCCGAAGCTGGCGCCGGTAAGTACGTTGACATTCTGCTGATTGTCCTCGTAGTGGTTCTGATTGTGCTGGTTGTAACGCTCGTTATCATCGGTAACCTGATGAAAGATGTGCTGCGGGGCCGCAAAGACCTTGATGGCCGGGACGTTGAAATCCTGGAGCAGCGCTTCGACTGGAGCAAAATGTACCGTTCGCCCATGCTGCGCGGAATTGTAGGGGCAGTATTCGGCATCGTGCTGGTGTATGCCGGGGTGCAAAGCGTGATGGCGGTGGGCTTGTCCCAGGGTTATCAGCCTACCCAGCCCATCGCCTTCTCGCACAAATTGCACGCTGGCGAACACCAGATTAACTGCGCCTACTGCCACACGTCGGTTTACAAGAGCAAGTCGGCCAACATTCCTTCGGCCAACATCTGTATGAACTGCCACTCGCAGATTAAAACGGAGTCGCCGGAAATCAAGAAGATTTACCGTGCCATCGAGCGCAAGCAGCCCATTCAGTGGGTGCGCGTGCACAACTTGCCAGACCTGGCTTACTTCAACCACTCGCAGCACACGCAAGTAGCGGGCCTGCAGTGCCAGACCTGTCACGGTCCCATTCAGAACATGGAGGTTGTGTACCAGTACTCGGCTCTCACCATGGGCTGGTGCATCAATTGCCACCGCGAGATGCCGGTGAACGCCAAAGACAACGCATATTACGACAACCTCGTGAAGCTGCACGACACCAAAAATGCTGGTGCTCCCTTCACCGTGTCGTCGAACGGCGGCACCGAGTGCTCGAAGTGCCACTACTAATATTTTGATTCTTATGCAGTCAGAATGACAACGATTTGTTGCCGACTGACTGCCCAATACTGACTACTGATTACCCTCCCAAATGAAGTACTGGAAAGGAATTGAGGAACTAGAAAACGCCCCGGAATTCATGCAATCAGCTTTTGCTGAGTTCATGCCGGTCAAGGAGAGCCACGAGAGCAAAGATGCTGCCTCGGCTCCTCGTCGCGACTTCCTCAAACTAATGGGTTTTGGTGTGGCTGCGGCTACCTTGGCTTCCTGTGAAGCCCCGGTTCGCAAGGCCATTCCATACCTGAACAAGCCCGAGGAGATTGACCCGTCCATCTCCAACTTCTACGCTTCCACCTACTTCAACGGCTCCGACTACAACGCCGTGTTAGTGAAGACCCGTGAGGGCCGCCCCATCAAGCTGGAAGGCAACCCGGAGTCGCCCATCACCAGCGGTGGTTTGTCGGCGCGGGCCCAGGCAGCGGTGCTGAGTTTGTACGACGGTGGCCGCTTGCAGAATTTTGCCATCAAGTCGGGCAACACCCACGAAAAGGTGGAGCAGGCAGCCCTCGACCAGGCAGTACGCGCCAAACTGGCTGCTACTACGGGCCGCATTGCCATTGTTTCGCCCACCATTATCAGCCCTTCCACCAAGCGGGCAATTGCTGATTTTGCCGCGCGCTACCCCAACACCACGCACGTCATGTACGACGCGCAATCGGTAACGGGGCTGCTGCAGGCTAACGGTGGTGTTGTGCCAGGCTATAATTTCAGCCGGGCCAATGTTATCGTGAGCCTTGGTGCTGACTTCCTGGGTACCTGGATTTCTCCGGTTGAGTACAGCCGGCAGTACGCCATGACCCGCAAGATTAGCCGGGAGAAGCGCTCCATGTCACGCCACTACCAGTTCGAGACGGCGATGTCGCTCAGCGGCTCGAACGCCGACATTCGAGTGCCAGTGAAGCCTTCGGAGATGGGTGCCGTAGCTGTGGCGCTGTACAACGCGGTAACCGGTGGCGGCACTTCCGCCTACAAAAATGATAAACTCACTCAGGCCGCTCGCGACCTGACTGCCAACCGGGGTGCCAGCCTCGTGGTATCGGGTTCAAACGACCCCGCCGTTCAGGCCTTGGTAGCGGCCATCAACCAGGCGCTGGGCAACGTGGGCACTACGGTTGACCTCAACGCTCCGAGCAACGTGCGCCAGGGCGACGACGCCCGCATGGTCGCGCTGGTGAATGACATGAATAATGGCCGCGTTGGCGCAGTTATTTTCTACAACGCCAACCCTGTTTACAACCACCCACTCGGTCAGAAAGTAAAGTCAGGTATCGCCAAAGTGCCCCTGACCATCTCGTTGAATGACCGGTTAGACGAAACCGGCACGCTTTGCCAATACGTTGCTCCCGACAGCCACTGGCTGGAATCGTGGAATGACTACGAGCCCAAGCGCGGCTTCCTGAGCTTGGCGCAGCCTGCTATCACGCCGCTTTTCTCCACCCGTCAGGGCCAGGAAACGCTGTTGCGTTGGGCTGGCAACAATACTAACTATTACAAATACCTCCGCGCTACGTGGCGTGCCATCACCCCAACTGACTCAGCCTGGGACAAGGTGGTGCACGATGGCGTGGCTACCGGCACGGCTCTGGCTGCCGCACCGGCTATGATGGGCGCTGCCATGAGCCCAGCCGCTGCAATTGCTCAGATTGGCCAAGGCCCAAAGGCTGGCGCTAACGCGGTTGAGCTGGCACTGTATGAAAAAGTAGGTTTGGGTGCCGCTGGTTGCGAATCCAATAACCCATTTCTACAGGAATTGCCCGACCCGGTTTCGAAAGCTACCTGGGGCAACTACGTGGCGGTGCCCCGTAAAATGGCGGTTGATAACCAGTGGGAGCAGGGCGACGTTATTAAAGTAACGGCTAATGGCTATTCCATCGAACTGCCCGTTCTGATTCAGCCGGGCCAGACCAATGGTACCGTAAGCATAGCGCTGGGCTATGGCCGCACCCTGGCTGGCAAAGCCGGTAATTTGGTAGGTGCCAATGCTGCCCCGCTGGCCATGGCTACGGCCAACGGCCTGATGTTTAATAACGTGGTGACGCTGGCAAAGACCGATGCCACCTCACCCATTGCCCAAACGCAGACGCACCACACCATCATGGACCGCAAGCCGGTGGTGCAGGAGAACACGCTGGCGCAGTACATCAAAAACCCCAGTGAGGTAACCGAGTACGAGAAGGTTTCTACTCCTGACGGTTTGGAGAAGCCCAACAAGGTTTCGCTGTGGCAGGATTACCAGTACAACAACCACCACTGGGGCATGGCCGTGGACCTCAACTCGTGCATCGGGTGCGGCGCGTGCGTGATTGGCTGCCAGACTGAGAACAATATCGCCGTAGTGGGCAAGCAGGAGGTAATTAACCGCCGCGAAATGCACTGGATGCGCATTGACCGCTACTACAGCTCGGACCACCACAAGGACGAGTTTGAAACGGTGGGCAAAGTAGGGACTTACACGGCCATGGAAGACCCTTCGGACAACCCGCAGGTGATTTTCCAGCCGATGATGTGCCAGCAGTGCAACCACGCACCTTGCGAAACGGTGTGCCCCGTACTGGCTACCACGCACAGCTCGGAAGGTCTCAACCAAATGACCTACAACCGGTGCATCGGTACCCGCTACTGCGCCAACAACTGCCCGTACAAAGTGCGGCGCTTCAACTGGTTCTCGTACTACTCCAACGAGAAGTTCGAAACCGTGAACGGCCACATGTTCACCGACCTGGGCCGCATGGTGCTCAACCCCGACGTAACTGTTCGGGCCCGTGGCGTGATGGAGAAATGCTCGTTCTGCGTGCAGCGCATTCAGTTGGGCAAGCTCGAAGCCAAGAAGCAGAAGCGCCGTCCCATGGATGGGGAGATTGTTTCGGCTTGTGCCCAGTCCTGCCCCACCGAAGCTATCGTGTTCGGCGACATGCGCGACCCCAATAGCCGCATCAGCCAACTGTTGCGCCGCGAGGATGGCGAGCGGGCTTTCCACGCCTTGGAATCCATCAACGTCCAGCCGAACGTTACTTATCTGACCAAGATTCGGAATGCGGAATCGGAGTTCTTTGCTAAGGAAGAGCCAGAGTACATCAAGTACGACGAGGCCAAATCCTAAGAAGCTTAATAATCACAAACTTATAAGATTATGCAGCACGTATCAGCCGTACGCGAACCACTCGTAACCGGGGGTAAGACGTTACACGACGTAACGCAAGACATCTGCTATCAGGTAGAAGCCAAGCCCAACATTCGTTGGATGGCGGCCCTGAGCGTGGCGCTGTTTTTCCTGGGTGTTTTCTTCTATTCCGTCTACCGCACCGTATGGTTCGGCATCGGAGAGTGGGGCCTCAACAAAACCGTAAACTGGGCTTGGGACATCACCAACTTCGTGTGGTGGGTAGGTATTGGCCACGCCGGCACGCTGATTTCAGCTGTGCTGCTGCTGTTCCGTCAGAAGTGGCGGTCGTCCATCAACCGGGCCGCCGAGGCAATGACCATTTTTGCTGTAATCTGCGCAGCGATGTTCCCGGTACTGCACATGGGCCGTCCGTGGCTGGCATTCTGGGTGTTCCCATTGCAAAACACTTACGGTTCGCTGTGGGCGAACTTCAATTCGCCGCTGCTCTGGGACGTATTTGCTATTTCGACCTATTTCACGGTGTCGCTGGTATTCTGGTACATCGGTCTGATTCCTGATTTTGCTACCATCCGGGACCGTGCTAAGGGCACGATTGCCAAATTCAGTTATTCGATGCTGAGCTTTGGCTGGAAAGGCTCAGCTAAGGCTTGGTCGCGTTACGAAACAGTTTCGCTGATTCTGGCTGGTGTTTCGACCCCACTGGTGCTTTCGGTGCACACCATCGTATCGATGGACTTTGCCACGTCGATTGTACCGGGCTGGCACACCACTATTTTCCCGCCCTACTTCGTGGCCGGCGCTATCTTCTCTGGTTTTGCGATGGTGCTTACGTTGATGCTGATTACCCGCGTGGTATTCCGTCTCGAAGACTACATCACCCTGGAACACATTGCCCTCATGAATAAAATCATGATGGTAACGGGCTCTATCGTAGGTGTGGCTTACATCACGGAGTTCTTCATTGCTTGGTATTCGCAGGTTGAATTTGAGCAGTACGCCTTTATCAACCGGGCTACCGGTCCTTACTGGTGGGCATATGCGGCCATGATGACCTGCAACGTAATTACGCCGCAGCTAGTGTGGATTCGTCGCGTGCGCTACAGCATTCCGCTCACGTTTGTGCTTTCGATTATTGTGAACATCGGTATGTGGTTCGAGCGTTTTGTAATCATCGTAACCTCGCTGCACCGCGACTACCTGCCGTCGAGCTGGGCCATGTTCTCGCCTTCGATTATCGACATCGGCCTGTATGTGGGCACGCTGGGCTTGTTCTTCACGCTGTTCCTGCTCTTCGCCAAGTTCTTTCCCGTCATTAACATGGCCGAGGTGAAAACCATCCTGAAATACACGGTGGACAACGGTCCGACTTACAACCCCAAACGGGCCGCTCACGCGACGCCCGCACCTCAACCTGCCATTCACGGGGCTCCTGCTTCGGCACCCGTAAACTACAATAAGCATGACTAAGCGCTATGCCCTCGGCATCTTCGAAGACGAAGACGTGCTGCTGCACGCCGTAGAAAACGTTCGCGCCGCCGGTGTGAAGATTCACGACGTGTTTTCGCCCTATCCCGTGCACGGAATCGACGATGCCCTCGGCATCGAACGTTCGCGTCTGCCCATCGCGGCCTTCTTCTTCGGCATGACGGGCCTGGCCTTCGCGCTCTGGATGCAGATTTATATGTTGGGTTTCGACTGGCCGATGAATATTGGTGGTAAGCCGCACATCGCGCTGCCCGCCTTCATTCCGGTCGCGTTCGAGCTGACAGTGTTTTTCACTTGCCACGGCATGGCTATCACTTTCTTCACCATTACGGGGCTATACCCGCGTTTCAAGGTGCCGGTGATGGACGTGCGAGCGACCGACGACAAGTTTGTAATGGCCATCGAACTGGACGAATCCAGTTCGCAATTACCCCAGTTGACCCAATTGCTGCGCGATAATGGCGCTTCAGAAGTCAACCAAAAAGAAATGACCACCAAATAATGAAGCATCCGCTGAACCTGAGCTTGCGCGTTTCGGCGCTGCTGCTGTCCGTAGGGCTGGCCTCTTCCTGTACGCCCCGTCCCGACGACCCCGGCCTCGAATACGCGCCGGAGATGTATGAATCGATTCCATACGAGCCCTTGAGGCAGTCAAACTTCAACAAAGTTAACGCTTTCGGTATCAATCAGCGTACGCCGCCAATTGCCACTGTTCCAGTTGGTAAGCTAGACTACTACAATCACATTCCCAAAGACAGTGTCGGGATTGCTGAGCGTACGTTGCGCAACCCTTTTGCTTACACCAAAGCCAATTTGGAAGAAGGTAAAGTGCTGTACACGCGTATTTGCTCACACTGCCATGGAGAAGAAGGGGCTGGCAACGGCCCAGTAGGAGTGAAGTTTAAAGGCGTGCCCAATTACACGGCCGGCGCCTACAAAACCATGAACGATGGCCACATTTACCACGTCATCCAGTGGGGACGCAACCGCATGATGCCCCACGGTTCAATCGTGAATCCGGAAGAGCGGTGGAAAATTGCGATGTACGTGCGCGTTTTGCAGCGCGGCGAAGGTCCGGATGGATTGAGCAAACTCATTGCTAAAGGCCCAACCTCCACCGTAAACGATTCAACGGAAATGACTGACCGGGCCAATCAGGCCCCCGTGGGTCAGGCCCAGGCTGATAAGGGTTCCGCAACTCCCGGCCAGGGTGGAACCATCGCTCCCAACGGTTCCGGCGTCACTTATTTCCCCGGCAACAAATAACTATGGCAACTCTGACGCATCAAAATAGCGCCACGGCTGAACAGCTCGTTGTTACGGCCGGCGCCCGTAAGACTTTTATCACCATCATCGTTGCCGGTGTGGTGCTCCTCATCATTGGTTTGCTTGCCTCCATTTTCCACATCGGGGAAGGAGAGCATGCAGCGGCAGGTGAAGCCGCCGGCCACGCTGGTGCCGCTGCTGCACACGGCGCCGAGCACCACGAAGGCAGCCCCGTTTGGCTTAAGCGTCTACTGGTTAGCCTATGGCACAGCAACGTGTTTTTTCTGGGTGTGTCCACCATTGGTACCGTTTTCGTTGCCATCAATTACGTAGCGTACGCCGGATGGTCCGTAATGATTAAGCGAATCGCGGAAGCGCTGAGTGCTTGGGTAATTCCGGGGGCTGCCATTATGCTGGTAGTTTTCCTGCTGGGTCGCCACGATATTTTCCACTGGACCCATGAGGGCATCATGGAAAAAGGCAGCGCCAACTACGATGCCATCATTGCGGGCAAAAGCGGGTTTCTAAACCTGCCGTTCTATCTCATTCGAACCGTTGTTTATCTTGGTATCTGGGCATTTTTCAGCTGGAAACTTCGTCAGCTTTCGCTGGCCGAAGACCAGTTGGGTGGTACCGTTTGGTTTCACAAGAGCATCAATGCTTCAGCACTGTTCTTGGTCTTGTACGCCGTAACCTCGTCAATGTCGGCTTGGGACTGGGTGATGTCGGTTGACCCTCACTGGTTCAGCACCATGTTCGGCTGGTACGTATTCGCTTCTTGGTGGGTATCGGGCATCGCTGCTATTGCACTTACCGCTATTTTCCTGAAACAAGCAGGCTACCTGCGGGCTTTAACATCCAACCACCTGCACGACTTGGGTAAGCTGATGTTTGGTTTCAGCATCTTCTGGACCTACGTATGGTTTTCGCAGTTCATGCTGATTTGGTACGCTAACCTGCCTGAAGAAGCTGTTTACTTCAATCAGCGCCTCGGGGGCTTTGAAGGCCGCTATACGGGCATGTTCTTTTTCAACCTGGTCATCAACTTCTTGTTTCCCTTCCTGGGGCTGATGACCCGCGATGCCAAGCGCCAAATGATTATCATGAAAATCGTTTGTATTGCCATCTTGGTTGGGCACTGGTCCGACTTTTATTTGATGCTAATGCCGGGCACTTTGAAGGGTGAAAACGGGTTTCTTATTGAGATTGGAGTAGCGGCTATTTTCCTCGGTGCTTTCCTGATTTTGTTTACGCGCCGCTTGGCCTCTGCTTCCCTTGTTCCGGTTCATCACCCTTTCCTGGACGAAAGTGTTCACCACACTACTTAATTTTCTTAGAACGGAGATTTTAGAACGCAGAACTCGGACTTTTCCTGTTTGAGATTGTTGTCCAGTTCTAAACTCTAAGCTCTCGACTCTAATATCTAAAAAATGACAGCTCTTACTATTTTGCTGGTGCTTGTGTTACTGCTGGTCGTTTTCGCCATGCTGTTCCGCCTGCAAATTTTCACCTCTATTTTTTCGGGTACTTTCACTCGTGACATTGGTATGAGTAATAGCGTAAATGCTATTCTGATGCTGGTATTTCTGGTGTTTGGAGGTGCTTGGTTCGCTTATTCTTTTGTTGAAAATTTCAATAAGATGAATCCACCCATTGCCTCTATTCACGGGCATGAGATGGAGCGCATGTTTTGGATTACGATGGCAGTAATTGGTGTTGCTTTCGCTATCACCCAATCCTTATTGTTCGTTTATTCCTACAAATACCAATACAAAGAAGGCCGCCGTGCTTACTTCTTCTCTCACAACAACAAGATTGAAGTAATCTGGACTGTGATTCCGGCCATTGTAATGGCGGCTCTGATTTTTGCCGGTTGGAAGGCATGGACCCGCATCACTGGCCCCGCTCCTAAGGATTCTGTGGTAGTGGAACTGATGGGCAAGCAGTTCAACTGGTTGGTTCGTTACCCCGGCCGTGACATGAAGCTGGGCGTAGTTAACTACCGCATGATTGACGCGGTAAACGAGTTTGGTTTTGACTTGAGCGATAAATCGGCGCTTGATGACTTCACTACCAACGAAATCCACGTTCCCAAAGGCGTCCCAGTGTTGATTAAGATTCGTTCGCGCGATGTGTTGCACGCGGTTTACATGCCCCATTTCCGGGTACAGATGTACGCCGTACCGGGTATGCCTACGCGGTTCTGGTTTACACCAACGATGACGACCGACGAGATGCGTGCCAAATTGGGTAACCCTGGCTTTAACTATGAGCTGGCTTGCAATCAGATATGCGGCGGCAGCCACTTCGCCATGAAGGCCACGGTTATTGTGGATGAGCCGGATGATTACCAAAACTGGTACGCCGCGCAGGAGTCCTTTGCAAAGAAAAACCCGGAGGTGCTGGCAGCCCTCAAACAGAAGCCCGCTTCAATGGTTTCACAAGCAACAACTCCTGCCGAAACCAAAGAAGTAGCTCCTGCTCCTTTAGCGGCTTCCTACTAATCACAATTAACGGTATCCCTTTATGTCAGACATGGCAGCCAAACCCAATCTTTCGCCTGGCGTGCAAACGCAGGGTGGTATTGGTACCGCAGCAGTGCCCGCTACTGAGCACGGTGAACACCTGCATCACGATGAGCACGAACATCACGACCAACATTGGCTGTGGAAGTACGTTTTCAGCCAGGACCACAAGCAAATTGCCAAGCAGTTCCTGATTACGGGCATGCTCTGGGCCATCTTGGGTGGCTTGCTGTCGAGCTTGTTTCGTTTGCAGTTAGGTTGGCCCGAAGGCTCGATGGAATGGCTGAAGCCTTTCCTGGGCAAATGGATTGAAGCCGGAAAGCTTAACCCAGAATTCTACTTGGCGCTCGTCACTATGCACGGTACCATTATGGTATTCTTCGTGCTCACTGCTGGCCTAAGCGGTACCTTTTCCAACTTCCTGATTCCATTGCAAGTTGGAGCCCGCGACATGGCTTCGGGTTTCATGAACATGCTTTCGTACTGGTTCTTCTTCCTGTCGAGCATCGTGATGCTGTCATCGCTGTTCATCGAAACCGGTCCCGCTTCTGCTGGCTGGACAATTTACCCGCCACTCAGTGCGTTGCCTCAGGCCATCCCTGGCTCAGGTTCCGGCATGACGCTTTGGCTGGTAAGCATGGCTTTGTTCATTGTTTCTCAGCTCTTGGGTGGTGTGAACTACGTGACCACGGTTATCAACATGCGGACCCGAGGAATGAGCATGAGCAAATTGCCCCTCACCATTTGGGCATTTTTCCTCACTGCGATTCTAGGTATTCTTTCGTTTCCAGTGCTGTTTTCAGCGGCCTTGCTGCTGATTTTTGACCGCTCTTTCGGTACATCATTTTTCCTGTCCGATATCTATATTGCTGGTCAGGCACTCAGCAATCAGGGCGGCTCGCCGGTTTTGTTCCAGCATTTGTTCTGGTTCCTGGGTCACCCCGAGGTTTATATCGTGATTATGCCTGCCATGGGCATGGTATCGGAAGTACTGGCAACCAATGCCCGCAAGCCTATTTTCGGCTACCGCGCCATGATTGGTTCGCTTATTGGCATTTCACTGCTCTCGTTCGTCGTGTGGGCTCACCACATGTTCGTTACGGGTATGAACCCCTTCCTTGGTTCGGTCTTCATGTTCCTGACGCTGATTATCGCTGTGCCTTCAGGCGTGAAAGTGTTCAACTGGCTGGCGACTCTGTGGCGCGGTAACATCCGATTCACGGCCGCAATGCTGTTCTCTATCGGCTTTGTATCGCTGTTTATTTCGGGTGGTTTGACGGGCATCATTCTGGGTAATGCTACGCTCGACATACAGATGCACAATACTTACTTTGTGGTAGCTCACTTCCACTTGGTAATGGGTAGCTCGGCCTTCTTTGGTCTGTTTGCCGGTGTGTATCACTGGTTCCCGAAGATGTTTGGCCGGATGATGGATGAGAAGTTGGGCTACATCCACTTCTGGTTGACTTTTGCTGGCGTTTACCTCGTGTTCATGCCCATGCATTACGTTGGCATCGCCGGTTTCCCCCGTCGTTACTACGCTTGGACTGGTTTCGATGCCTTCTCGCAGTTTGCTGACATGAACAAGTTCATCTCGGTAGCAGCCATTATTGCCTTCTTAGGTCAGTTCATCTTCATCTTCAACTTCTTTTACAGCATCTACCGCGGCCGTCGGGCCACCCAGAACCCTTGGAACTCGACCACGCTAGAGTGGACGACGCCCGTCAATCCTGGGCACGGCAACTGGCCTGGTGAGATTCCGGCTGTTTACCGCTGGCCTTATGATTATAGCAAGCCGGGTTCCGATGTGGATTTCATTCCTCAGAACGTGCCATATTCGAAAACGCAGTCTTCAAATCTGCCTTACGAGCAGGAAATAGCTGAATAATTCATCCAGTTAGTGAAGTCCCAAGACGGGCCGCCCAATCGGCGGCCCGTTTTTTTTATGAGATTTCCGTATAATTTTAACGGAAACGAAAGACTAATGAGTGAGGATAATTGTTGATAAGGAGGATGGATAATTTACATATTAGCCCTGCGGTTAAACGGTTTCGGTTCGTCGGTATTTTGACCGTTGTTTCAGTTTATCTGCTTATTCTGGTGGGGGGCGTTGTGCGGAGTACTGGCAGTGGAATGGGTTGCCCGGACTGGCCCAAGTGCTTCGGGCAGTGGATTCCCCCAACCGAAGCCCGCCAGTTGCCCGCCGATTACAAGGAAATCTACACCGCACAGCGGGTTGCCAAAAATAAGAAGCTGGCCCAAACCCTTGAGAAACTTGGGTTCTCACAGGTAGCCGGAGATATTTTCGCGCATCCGACCCAGTACATCGAAACGGATTTCAATCCGGTTAAAACCTGGATTGAATATTTAAACCGTTTATTAGGCGCTCTAATTGGGGTTTTTGTTTTCCTGACGGTTGTTTTTGCGGTTCCTTACTGGCGCCGTGACCGTCCTGTTTTTTGGTTAGCATTTGGTTCTTTTCTGCTGACAGGTGTTCAGGGTTACTTGGGTTCATTGGTGGTTTCAACCAACCTGCTGCCCGTGATGGTAACAATCCACATGGCATTGGCTCTGGTAATCGTGGCCATGCTATTGTATGCGGTTGACCGGGCGCAGTGGCAGATTGAGCAGGTTAGTTTCGCTCAAACAGAAGCTGATGCTAGCGCAAATTTGAAATTACAAACTCCCAATGGCAGTCTGCAATGGGGACTGTTGGCGGCTCTTGCGCTTACGTTTTGGCAGATAATACTGGGTACGCAAGTTCGGGAACAAGTGGACATGGTAGCCGACGCGACGGCGGGGCTGGGTCGGGATACCTGGGTGGCCCAGTTGGGCTCTGTTTTTAATGTGCATCGCACGGTTTCGGCCGTGGTACTGCTGCTGAATATTTATGTTTGTTACGAGTTGGGGCAACTCGCCCGGCCACGTCTGAGTCGTTTGGCGGTTTTGATATTGGGTGTGGTTGGGCTTGAAATCCTGGCCGGCATCGTCTTGGCTTATTTTGCGTTGCCAGCCGTTGTCCAGCCCGTGCATTTGGTACTGGCTACCGTTTTGTTTGGGGCCCAATTTATCGCGGTGCTGGCAGTGGCACGGGCGCGGAAAACTCCGCAAACAATTGCGCCTACAGATGCCCCCCATCGGGTTGTTGCGTAACTTTGCGGCCCCGTTGGGGCAAGGCTCGCTAATCTGAGCCCCGCGATGATATTTTTACTTGTATTAATGGTCAAGGCCCGCGCCTATTTTCAGCTGCTTAAATTCCGGCTTTCGCTCACGGTGGCCTTTTCGAGCGCCATCGGATATATGTTGGGGGCGCGGGACTTTGGCTGGGGGCAGGCCTTGCTGGTCATGCTGGGCGGCTTGCTCGTGACCGGCTCCGCAAACATAATCAACCAGATTCATGAGCGGGAGCTGGACAAGCTGATGACACGCACCGCCCAGCGCCCCCTGCCGCTCGGAATTATCTCGCCGGCCGAGGGCTGGGTTTTTTGCGTGCTGTTGGGCGTGAGCGGTTTGTTATTGCTGACCTATTGCTTTAACCCGCTCACGGCTGCGCTCTCGTTGCTTTCGCTGATTTTATATGGTTTTGTTTATACGCCGCTCAAAACCATTTCGCCCATCTGTGTGGCCGTGGGGGCTATTCCGGGCGGTTTGCCTCCGCTCATCGGTTGGGTGGCGGCCACCGGATACCTCGGCGTGGAAGCCTGGGTGCTCTTTGGTATTCAGTTTATGTGGCAGTTTCCGCACTTCTGGGCCATTGCCTGGGTAGCCGATGATGACTACAAACGGGCTGGATTTAAGATGCTGCCTTCGCCCGGTAACCGGGACATCCGTACGGCTTTCCAGATAATGACCTACACGTTGCTTCTGATTCCGTTGAGCCTGATGCCGCTGGTGTTCAAGATATCGGGCACCTGGTCAGCACTCGTGGCAGTGGTATGCGGTGTCCTTTTTCTGTTGCTCACCGTGCAGCTCATGCGTACGCAGTCCCGCAAGGCGGCCCTGCGCATCATGTTTGCCTCCTTTCTCTATTTACCCATCGTACAAATTGCGCTGGTATTGGACAAAATGTAGTGGTTAATTGTTAATGATTAGTGGTGAATGCTGCTATCAAACCCAGAACGTTGTTCACCACCAACCATCAATAACTAACTACTAAAAGTATGAATCCTTCTGAAACATTATCCGATAAGGAAGTAGGCCTCGGCTGGCACCCCAAGCGCGTGCTGCTCGTCCTGCTTATTTTCAGTATTGTTATGATGTTTGCTGCCTTCACCAGCGGCTACATTGTGCGGCGCGACGAAGGTAATTGGCGCGAATTCGACCTGCCTTTCTCTCTGCTTATCAATTCCATCATAATTGGCCTGAGCAGTGCCAGCCTGCAATGGGCTTATGCCTCAGCTCGTAAGGACGAAATTGGGCGTGTGAAAACGGGGATGATTATCACCTTGGGGTTGGGCCTGGCTTTCCTCGTGGGCCAGTATTTCAGCTTTGGCGATTTGGTGGCTGGTAACACTTATTTTGGCGGTGCCGACGCCAATCCTTCCGGTTCGTTCGTGTACGTGATAATGGGCGTGCATGCTTTTCACCTCGTTACCGGCCTGGTTTTTCTGGCCGTTGTTCTGAAGCGAGTCCTTAGTTATCAGGTGCATTCGCGGGCCTTGCTCTCCATCGGAAATGCCACTTTGTACTGGCACTTCCTAGGCGGGCTTTGGCTGTACCTGTATTTGTTCTTACTTTTGAACCACTAAAACGACGTTACGCTGTCCGCTATGGCCCAACCCACCACTTTGCAGCCCCCTGCTGCCTCCGCTACTCAAGACGCTCCACGCACTGGCAACTGGGATGGCGGCAACGAACCATTCAAGGCGAGCTACGGCAAGCTGATGATGTGGTTCTTCCTTCTTTCTGATGCCTTTACCTTCGCTGCCTTTCTAACCACTTACGGCCTCATCCGTCACAAGCACGAAGTGTTTACCGGAGCGGCGGAAAAATTCGTCTTCAGTACCCGCTGGTGGCCGGTTCCGGATAAAGTGTTCAATGCTTTTCCAGGCCTGCATGGCATGGACGTGCCCCTGGGCTTCGTGGCGTTGATGACCATGATTCTGATTCTGAGCTCTGTGACGATGGTGCTGGCTGTAGAAGCGGGCCATCGCATGGACAAGAACGATGTGCAAAAGTGGTTGTTGTGGACCATTCTGTTTGGTACTACTTTCTTGTTGAGCCAGGCGTGGGAGTGGAGTCACTTTATCCACGGTTCGGAGAAGGGTATGCTCATGGCCGATGGCAGCACGTTTTACGGCGCCAACCTGCAGGTGAATGAATACGGTCCGGTGCTTTTTGCTGACTTGTTTTTCTTCATCACCGGCTTTCACGGCACCCACGTTTTTTCGGGGGTGTGCTTGCTGATTTGGTGCTTCATTGCCACTTCCAACGGCACATTCCACAAGCGGGGCCATTACGAAATGATTGAGAAAATCGGTCTGTATTGGCACTTTGTAGACTTGGTGTGGGTATTCGTGTTCACCTTCTTCTACCTCGTATAATTTGTCGTGCCAGGAAGTAGCACCGCCCAGCGCAGTGCTGCTTCGCTTATTCCTAACACTAGCGGCGCTGCGGGCTGAGGAGGTTGCAAGACCTCGCTTCCTCAAGCAGTGCTTTTAGACAACCAACATATAATTATGGCTGCTCACGCAACTGATGAAACCCTGCCGCAAGGGGAAATCGCCAAGCCAAATACCGCTTGGATTTGGAAAACGTTTTTTATTCTGGTCGGTATTACGGCAGTAGAATTCGTGTTTGTGTTTCTCATGGAACCCAGCACGCTGCGTAATAGCATCTTTATTGCCCTCACGATTCTGAAGGCTTTCTACATCGTAGCTGAGTTCATGCACCTCAAGCATGAGACCAAGGGCCTTATTTGGACCATTCTGATACCCGTTTCGCTGCTGGTATGGTTGCTGGTGGCTTTGATTACCGAAGGCTCGTACGTGGGCGAGGTACTGGAAAACATGTTTAAATAGCGGATGCGGCCCCGCCAAACACTGCTGCTGGGGTTGCTGCTATTGGTGCCGGTACTGGCTTTTCTATTTCTGTTCAGCTTCGGCAAAAACCGTTACGCGCTGCCTACTTACCTGCCCGACCGCGTGGACTCCACGCAGGTTGGCGGGAAGTGGCAGCGCGATACTGTTTTCCACCAAGTCGCACCTTTCCAATTGCCTGCCGCGTCCGGGAGGGCCGTGAGCAGTGAAGAGCTTAGCAATGGGCTGTACATCGCGCAATTTTATGGCGATGACGCTGCAAGTGCCCAGGTTTCCCGCCAGCTGCTGCGCGTGCAGGAGAAGTTTCGGCGCGAGCCCCGCGTGCGTTTGGTCACATTTGTTCTGCCCACTGAATCTGCCACGCAAGCCGCCTCGCTTGGCCGTCTGGCCGAGCAGTATGGCAGCATTGCCGGCAAGTGGTTCTTTCTAACTGGCCCGGCCGATACCCTCCGGGGCCTCATGCTGGACGAGTTCCGCCTTACCTCCGACCCCAAGCGCTTGGCCGGGGCGGTTTATACGGCCAACATCCCCACGGGCCGGCTGTTATTGATTGACAATCAACGCCGGGTACGAGGCATTTACAACGGTACCGACGGACGCGAAATCGACCGCTTACTTACGGAAGTGACCGTGCAACTCTACGACTATGAACACCCCCACTAATACCAGTGCCTCTGCGGAGCAATTGCAGCCCCCCGTGCTGGCACCGGGCGACTATACGCGCTACAAAATTATTCTGGGCACGCTGGGCGTAGTGGTGCCATTGCTGGTGGCGGTGCTGTTTTCCTTCCCCAAGCTGTTCCGTATTTCCGGTGTTGATGTATCCTCGCTGCCGGGTCTGAATGCTATATTGAACTCACTCACTGCTATTTGCTTGGTGGCGGGTTACTACTTTATCCGTCAGAAGCAGGTGCTGCGCCACCGCGCCATGATGGGTACTGCGTTTGCGCTGGGCGGGCTTTTCCTGCTCTCGTACGTGGCCTACCATTCGCAGGCCGACAGTGTGAAATTCGGCGGTGAGGGAGCAATTCGCTATGCTTATTTTTTCTTGCTGCTCACGCACATTGCGCTGGCCGTGGTGACGGTGGGCCTCGTGCTGTTTACCCTGTATTTCGCTCTAACGGGCCAATACACCAAGCACAAGGCCATCGCGCGGTGGACGTTTCCAATCTGGCTGTACGTTTCCGTGACCGGCGTTATCGTTTACCTAATGATTTCGCCTTATTATACTTAGGTTCAACAAAAGGCGAAGACCTAAATAAACGGGAAACTTTGCCGCTGTCCTCGTGTTCTAATACCATGAAAAAGACCCTAGTTGCTTCCGCTTTTGCCCTTTTGCTGGGGGTGTTGCTGAGTCTGGCGCCCCTCGCGGCCAGTGCCCAGTGCGTTATGTGTAAGACGCAGGTAGAGTCGGCGCGTCAGGAGCGCGACGACTACGACGTGGCCGGCCTCAACAAAGGCATCGTGTACATGATGACCGTGCCCTACATTCTGATGGGCGCCGTGGGCTATTTCTGGTATCGTCGCACGCACCCGAAAGCGGCCAAGAAGTAGTAGCCGGCTCGCCTTCGGCGTTTCAGGCATGCTAAGGCCACCTAGGAGCGTTGAGTCAAAGTAGAACAAATGCCGCCATTGGGCGGCATTTTTGTTAGGCGCGGATTTTGCGGAAAGCCCAGACCCGATAAATTCGAAGCAGTTTTTGGCCGGTTGTTGGACTGGTGGGTGAATGGCGGCGGTTCAGGGTCTTATCTTGTCGGCTGCGTGGGCAAGGAACTCAACTGTTGGCTGAGTGCTTTGCCCGAGCATTTTTTGATATTTCCTTAAAGAAACCCAGCAGAAAAGGTGGTTCAACTTCCCGCGTGGCGTCGTTTGCCCTGGCTGTTGCTGCTGGTGGCGGGACTGTGTTTCTTGGGTGGATACCTCGCCAGTCGTTATGCCCAGGAGCCGGGCGTGGTGCAGCGCACCGATGTGAAGCGCTTGCAGCAGCTGGTGCGCGATGCTGCCGCCGTGGCCCGCCGCGAAGCAGATTCGGTGGCGGTGCGGCTGGCGCAAGGGCCTTACAGCTTCCAGCAGCTACTGAAGCAAACTACCTATCCAACCTGCGTGCTGGAAAATGGCGAGTTGCGCTATTGGTCCGACGCCACGCTGCGGCCGGAATCCAGCTCGGCGAACTTTAGCGGTGAAAGAGGCGTGGAAAACGACGTGGGCGCCTATCTGATGTTAGCGCGCCCGGCGGGACGGTTCCAGATAATAACCTACTTGCCCCTGGAGCGGCGCTACAGCATCAATAACCGCTATTTGCTGGAGGGGGGCGAGCAGGTGCTGTTTCGGGGAATGCAGCTGCAAGTGGTAGTGGATAGCGCGGCTACCGGCCTGGCGCGAATTAATGCGGAGAACGGGCGGTACTTGTTTTCCATCAAACGGCTGCAAACCAATTTGCTGACGGGGCAATACCTGCCGCTGGTGTTGCTGGCCCTGGGCAGCTTACTGTTTGCAGTGGGGTGGCTGCTGTTGGCCCGCCGCTGGTGGAGCAAAGGCCGTTTTGGGGCTGCGGTAGTCGTGCTGGTGGTGCCGTTGGCCCTGCTGCGGGCTGCGCTGCTGTACCTAGGGCTGCCCTACTCATTTATCGAATTTCAGCTGTTTGACCCGCGGGTGTACGCGGCTTCGTGGTGGGCCCCCTCGCTGGGCGACTTGCTGCTGAATGCGCTGCTGGCGCTGCTGGTAGCTGCGGGGTTTCTGGCACTGTGGCAAAAGCTGCGGGTGATGGAACGGGTGCCAGTGCCGCGCACACCGGGCGAGCTGGCATTGGCCGTGGTGGGCATGGGAGTCACTTTCTGGACGTGGCTGGCACTTTTGTTCTCCTATTACATCACCGCGTTTGGTAGCTCGCAGCTGAGCCTGGACCTTACCCGCAACCTGCAGATAACGGGAAACTGGCTGCTGCTGGCTCTGGCAGTGCTGCTGCACACGGCGGCCTGGCTGGTCGGATTTTTTGGCCTGACCCAGCTGGCAGGCGCGCTGTTGCGGCAAGTGCCCCGGCGGGTGTTGCTGTGGGGGCCGGCGTTGCTGGCGCTGCCCGTGCTGGGCGTGGGGCTGGTCGGGGAGGTGTCGTGGGCGTTGCTGGCGGGGGTGCTGCTGCTGTTCGCATCGTTGGTGCGGGCCCTGAACCTGCGGGCCGAGGCCATCACGGGCAGCTACCAGGCCTCGGTGCTGGTGGTGCTGCTACTGGGGTTGGCTTCAGCCACGGGCGCGCTGGCTTTGTACGAGCATTTTGAGCGGCAATTAATTGTTGACAAGCAACGAATAGCGGGCAATCTATTGATTGACAATGATTTTTACGGCGAATTTGAGTTGGGTGAGCGCATGCGTCAAATTGCCCGCGACCCCTTCGTGCAGCGCTCAATGTCGGCGGCGTTTGGGCAGCCCGAGGCCGTGCGCCAGCGCATTGCCCAAAAATATCTGGGCGACTATTTTGATAAATACGAAAGCAGCATCACGCTCTACGACGCGGCCGGCAGCCCCTGGGGAGCCCCGCCCGGCACGCCTGGTCTGGTAGTAGCCAGGGCAGAGCTGGAACGCACCGCCAGCACCACCGACCAGCGCGGCGTGTACTTGCTGCATTCGGCCAACCCGTTCAGTTCGCGGCGCTACGTGGCCCAAATCGCGGTGCCCGGTGCCCGCGTCAATGGGTTTGGCCTGCCGCGGGGCGCGGTGCGCGTGGAGCTGACGCTGAAAAAGCTTACCACCTACAGTGTGCTGCCGGAGCTGTTGGTCGACCAGAAGTATTTTCAGCCCGGACTGGCCACCGAGCTGAGCTATGCGGGCTACACCAAAGACCAGCTGGTATACAGTGAGGGTGATTTTGACTATGCCAACAGCCTGCCTGCCGGCTTGCTGGCGGATAAGCGGCTGTTTGAGGGCGGTGTAAGTCGCGCGGGCTACCATCACTATGCGGTACGCGGTTCCGCCGACCGGACTGTGGTGGTGACTACGGCCACGTACTCGCCGGGCGACTGGCTGGCCAATTTCTCGTTTCAATTTCTGACTTCGTCTTTTTTCTGGCTGCTGGCCACCGTGCTGCTGCTGTTGTTGCGGGGCCAGCCGGTGGCGCGGCTGCGGCTCAATTTCAGCACCCGTATTCAGCTGCTGCTGAACGTGGGCATTGTGGTGCCGTTGGTGGTGGTGAGCGTGGCCACGGCCAGCCAGCTCATTGCCTCGTACCAGCGCGACCTGGCCCGCACCTACGAGCGTCGCGGGCAGCTGGCCCTGGAGAGCCTGCGCCGCCAGCGCCATCTGCTTGCCGACAGCTCGGCCCGGCCCACGCTGGCGGTATTAGCCAAAACCGTGGCCAGCCTCACGGAAACCGACCTCAACCTTTACAATGTGCACGGAGAACTGCTGGCCAGCAGCCAGCCCTTGATTTTTGAGGCCGGCCTGCTGGGGCCACTGCTGAACCCGCACGCCATGGTGGAGCTTCGCGAGCAGAACCGCCAGCGGGCGCTGCTCACGGAGCAGGCTGGCTCGCTGTCGTTCAACGCCCTGTACTTGCCGGTTCGGGCCGAGGTAGGGGAGGTAGTGATTGAGGACTTGGCTGGCCGTAGCCTTAGCGAGAGTGGGGCCTCAAACGCCGGAAATGCTGACTCGCGGCGCCCGGCGTCGCAGACCAATGGCTATGAACAGGAGCTGGCCGACGATACCGCCCTGCCCACCGGCCCCATTCTGGGCTATGTGGGAATTCCGTTCTTCGATTCGGAAAAGGAGCTGAATACCAAGCTGACGGAGTTGTTTACCACCATCCTCAACATCTTCACGCTGATGTTTCTGCTATTTCTGGGGCTGGCTTTCTTGGCCGCCCGGCAGCTCACGGCCCCGCTCAAGCTCATCACCGAAAAGCTCACCAAAACCACGCTCACCGGCGAGAACGAATTGCTGGTTTACCGCAGCTCTGATGATGAGATTGGCCTGTTGGTGCGCGAGTACAACACCATGCTCACCAAGCTGGAAGCCAGCAAGCGCGAGCTGGCGGCCCAGGAAAAAGAGGCCGCCTGGCGCGAAATGGCCCGGCAGGTAGCCCACGAAATCAAAAATCCGCTCACGCCGATGAAGCTGAGCCTGCAATTCCTGCAAAAAGCCATTACCGAGCGTCGCGCCAATGCCGACGAGCTTATCGGGCGGATTTCGCAGACGCTAATCACCCAAATCGACGTGCTGAGCGACATTGCCACCTCGTTCAGCAACTTCACCAACCTGCCGGCCATGCGCCCCGAGCGACTGGATGTAGCCACTATTTTGCGCCGGTGCGCGGCCCTGCATCAGCCCGATACCGACGATGGTGCCCTGGAGCTGCACTTGCCGGCCGATGCCGAAACCGGCCATTACCTGGTTTTTGCCGATGAAAGCCTACTGGTGCGCACATTCAACAACCTGCTGCTGAATGCCCGTCAGGCCGTGCCGCCCGGCCGCGAGCCGCACGTTGCGGTATGGCTGGAAGCCGTGAATGCAGACCGCGTGCGGGTGACCATCCGCGACAACGGCGTGGGCATTGCCGACGATGTGCGCGACAAAGTGTTCGTGCCGAATTTTACTACGAAGGAAACCGGGTCGGGCATTGGCCTGGCGGTGGCCCGGCGCGGCATCGAGAGCGCCGGCGGACACATCTGGTTTGAAACCGAAGTAGGCGTGGGAACCGAATTTTTTATTGAGTTGCCGCTGGCGGGCTAGTTAGTTGTCAGTTGCTGGTTGTCAGTTGTCGGTTAATTCGAGCAATCTAATAACTGACAACCAGCAACTGACAACCAACAGCGAACAATTAATCGAAGCTGATTCGGGCACGAAACTGCTCCGCGTCCGCGTTGTGCCCGCACTACTCCCGACCTTTACCGCATGATTCGCCGCTTACGCCTGTGCTTCCCCTTTGCGGGCCTGCTCGTTGCGGCGTTGTGGTTTGTGGCAGGGGAGGCAGCGGCCCAGATAAAGCCGGCAGTTTCGGGGGAGGCGCCGCCGCCCAGCACCCGGCGCTGCCGCTACGTGCGCCTTACGCCCGGCCGCGACACCACCACGTTTACGCTTTCTGACACGCTGACCGTGGTGCCGTCGTCGGTGGCGGCCGACGGGCGGGCGGTGGCCTACGACGCACGCACCGACCAGTACCGCTGGATTCGGCCCGCACCCCGCGACTCCAGCGGCGTGCCGCTGCCCGACTCCTTGCTGCTGTGCTACCGGGTGCTGCCGTTGCGCCTGTCGGCCGCCCGGTTCCGCCGGCCCCGTAGCCTGATGGATAGCCTGAGCTTCCAGCGCGGGCCCATGCGGTTCGAGGATTTCTCGGTGAAAGAGCAGATTCTGAGCACGCCGGGCATCAACAAAACGGGCAATCTGGCGCGGGGCATCAGCTTCGGCAATACCCAGAACGTGTTTGTTAACTCGGCCCTGAACTTACAGCTCGAAGGCAAGCTGGCCGAAAACATCAACCTCACGGCGGCCATTTCCGACCAGAGCGTGCCGTTTCAGCCCGAAGGCAACACGCAGCAGCTTCAGCAGTTCGACCGGATTTTTATCACCCTCACCAACCCCAACTGGAACCTGACGGCCGGCGACGTGGTGCTGCGCAACAAGCCCGACTATTTCCTGCGCTACTACAAAAACATCCAGGGCGCCGCCGCTGAGGCCAATTTTGGGCCGCCCATCGTGGGGCTGGCCGGGCTGGGGGCCGCACCGGGCGTGTCGAATACCGTGTTTTTGAACGGGGCGGTGGGGCAGGTGCCGGCCGGTTTGCCGGGGCAGTACCCCACCGGGCCGTCGCCGGCCACGCTCAACCCGCCAGCCATCAGCCAGCCCCAGCTCACCGACCCCAACCGCCAGATGCCGGCCGGCGATGGGGCGCCCGTGACTGGCGCTACGGTGAGCAGCTCGGGCGTGCGCAAGGGCGTGGCGTGGCAGTCGTCGACCTCGGCGGCGGGCGGCGTGGCCAAGGGCAAGTTTGCCAGCACCGACGTGGCGCCCATCGAAAACGTGCAGGGCCCGTACCGCCTCAGTGGCCCCAATGGCGAGCAGTTTATCATCGTGCTGGCCAATTCGGAGCGGGTTTACCTTGATGGGCGCCTGCAAACCCGCGGCTTCGATGCTGATTACATCATCGACTACAACCTGGCCGAAGTCACGTTTACGCCGCGCCACCTCATCACCCGCAATTCGCGCATTAAGATTGATTTTGAGTACTCGGACCTGAACTACGCCCGCTCGCTGCTCACGGCCAGCCACTACCAGCAGCTGGGCCGTTTGAGCGTGCGCGGCAACATTTACCAGGAATCTGACAACCCCGACAACGCCCCCAACCTCAACCTGAACGACACCTTGCGGGCGCGGTTGCAGCAGGCCGGCAACGTGGCCTTCGCGGTGGCGCCGGGGGCCGATTCGGTGGCCTATACGAGTACGCAGGTGCTGTATAAGCGTGACCCGGCTACCGGCCGGTTCAGCCGTGCCGTGGGGGCTGATACGCTCGGGGGCGTGTATTCGGTGCGGTTTACCGACGTGGGCCAGGGGAATGGCGACTATATCCTTTCGAACGATGTGGCCGACCAGACTAGCAACGGCCGGGTGTATAAATATGTGGACCCCATTGCGGGGGTAGCTCAGGGCCGCTACCAGCCGGTACGCCGCATCCCGACGCCGCTGCTGAAGCAGATGATATCGGGCGGGCTGAGCTACCAGATTGACAGCAGCACGACGGTGTTTTTCGACGCGGCCCGCTCGCGGCTCGACCGCAACCGCTTCTCGACCGACAGCGACCAGGACGGGGCCATGCGCATGGGCTACGTGGTGCAGGACCGCCGGCTGCCCGCCGCCCTGGCCGGGGGCGTGCTGCGCAACTACCGCCTGCGCTCCAGCCTCGACTACGAGTACACGGGCAAGCGCTTTTCGCCGATTGACCGCTACCGCGACATCGAATTTGACCGCAACTGGAGCGCCGCCAACCCGCTGCAAAGCACGGCCAACGGCCAGTCGGCCCGTTCCGACAATATTTTCAACTTCAGCCTGGGCGTAGCGAAGGACATAAATAATAACCTGAATTACCGGGTGAGCCGCCGCTTTCGGTCGGGCGAGGTGAGCGGGCTGCAGCACTGGCTGGATGCGGCCCAAAAAGTGGGCAACCTGGAAATGCGCGGCTCGCTGTTCGTGCTCAACTCCAGCGCCGGCCGCTTCCAGTCCGACTGGGCGCGGGGCGAGGCCACGGGCCGGTACGTGGGCGGCAAAGTGGTGCCCGGCTACACCTACCGCTTCGATAAAAACCGCGTCAGTTCGGCCTCGACGGATACCATCCGCTCGGCTAATTATTTCGACGAGCACAACGTGTTTCTGCAAAGCCGCGACTCGGCCCGCACCCAGTACCGCCTGGACTACAGCTACCGCCGCGACCAAACCCCCAACGCCGAGCAAAACGCCCTGCAACGGCGCGGCACCGCCCAAACCTGGCAGGCCACGCTGGCCTCACGCTTGGGCAAAACCCAGGACCTGCGCCTGCTGGCTACCTACCGCGACCTGGATTCGCTGGGCCTGGCCCGCAACCGCACCGTGCTGGGCCAGGTGTTTTACAACGCCAGCCTGCTGCAAAACCAAATCCGCTCCGAGCTGAGCTACAGCGTGGCCACGGGTCGGGAGTTGAGGCGCGACTTCTCCTTTATTGCCGTGCCGCCCGGCCTGGGCACGCACTTTTTTGTGGATACCAACGGCGACGGGCAGCAGCAGAAAGACGAGTTTTTTGAGGCCCAAACCACCGATGCGCAGTTCCGCACCTTCATCAAGGTGTTTCTGCCCACGGCCGACTACATCACGGCCTTCACCAACCGCCTGAGCTACCGCCTGACTACGGCCGCCCCGCGCGGCTGGCGTGAAGCCGGCGGCTGGCGGGCAGCCGCCGCCCGGTTTGCCACGCTCACCAGCATCACCGTCGACCGCCGCACCACCGACCCTTCGCTGCTCTCGCGCCTCAGCCCGCTGAGCTACGACAAGGAGGACGACCAGCTGCTGGCCTTTAATCAGTTGGTGCGCAATACGTTGTATTTCAACCGGTCGAACCCAATTTTTGGCTCGGAGCTGACCGTGCAGCAAACCCAGCAAAAAACCCTGCTGGCCCAGGGCGTGGACCTGCGCAACCTCAGCACCCAGAGTCTGCTGGTGCGCCGCACGCTCACTACCTCGTTCACGGCCCGGCTCACCGGTTCGCGCGACATCCGCGAATCGACCAGCAGCTACCTGCCCACCCGCAACTACCGCCTGCTGATTTACACGGTGCAGCCCGAAATCAGCTACCAGCCCACGCCGGCCCTGCGCCTCACCGGCACCTACCTGCACACCCGCAAGCAAAATACGCTTGACATCCCGGAAGCCGAGCTAAACCCCGGCACCTTCGACGAGTTGGGCGTGGAAACCCGCCTCAGTCAGGTAAACAAGCGGACCCTCACGGCGGGTACCCGCTACACCCGCGTAAAATTCGACGGCACCAACCCCAATTCGGTGGTCGCCATCGAAATCCTTAACGCCCTGCGCCCCGGCAGCAACTTCACCTGGAACCTGAATGTGGAGCAGCGCCTCAGCAACGGCCTGAACATAACGCTGGCCTACGACGGCCGCAAGGCCAGCGGCCTTAACACCGTGCACACCGGCCGCATGCAGGTGGCGGTGCTGTTTTAGAGGGCTTGGCGCTCACCACGACCAAGCATAATTGAGGAAGTAAAAACCTAATTAGAGCCGGCAAAAACCTTTTTGGCAGCTTTCGCGGCCCGGGCGGCGAGCCCGGCCGTGAGTTCCCGCTGCTTGTAGCACAGGGGCAAATGAGCCCCCGAGCGGAAAGCCTGAACCGTGATTTCGGCGCAGGCGCGGGCATCGGAAAGGGCGTCGTGGTGGTTGAGGGGAATGCCGAAGTGCGCGGCCACATAGTTGAGCCGGTGGCGCTCCAGCTGCGGCCAACACAGCTTGGCGAGCTTCACCGAGCACAGGCAGTGGAAGGCGGGTACGGACAGGCCAAAATCGCGGCAGGTGTGTTCGAGCACGCTCACATCGAAGGCCGAGTTGTGGGCCACTACGGCCTGCTGGTGCAGGTAGGGGAGGAGCATGGGCCAGGCGTCGGCCAGGGAAGGGGCGTGGTGCAGGTCGGCCTCGGCAATGCCGTGCACCTGCTGGTTGCGCCAGTCCATGCGCAGCACGCGGGGCCGCAGCAGCGTTTGAAACTCTTCCACAATTTGGCCATTCTGCACCCGCACCACGCCCACGGCGCAGGCGCTGTCGCGGCGCTCATTGGCGGTTTCAAAGTCGATGGCCGTGAAGTTGAGACCCGCCAGCGCCTGGGCTATTTCTGCTTGCATAAGCTGCAAGATAATTCCGCGGGCCGGAAAAAGTCCCGCCGCCGGGCGTTTATTCCGGCGTCGGCAGGGCGGGCGTAGTAGGCTGGCAACACACGTCCGGAACCTGGAAATAGCGCTCCATCACGCCGTTGATGTTGCCTTCACAGCCGGTTGTGAGGTCGATATCAAACTCAATAAAAGTGCTGAACTGGCGTAGTGGAACAAGTACGTGCCCGTACGGCAGGCGTAGGGGCGGCAGCACCACCACGGGCGTGCGGGCCACCTGAGCCGCCCGCAATACCGAAAAGCGCGCCCGCATTTGCGCGTCGAAAGCGGGCGCGCTGGTCAGCAGTTCCCGCCAGGCTTCGGACACATGCCCGGCCCCGAACAGGCCCGCCGTCAGTAGCACCAGCAATCCTTCACGGTGCAAAATCCACGGTATATTGAAACCTGCCGCTGAGAAGTGCCGGGTTGCCAGCCAGGCCAGCGCCGCCACCGAAAGCAGCATGACGAGCAAAATCTCGTTCTGGGCACGCATCAACGGCGCGCCGACAATGAGGTAGCGAAACAGCAGAAATCCAATGCCGTTTAAAACCAGGAAGGCCGCCAGTACCGCCCACCAGGTGCGGCGCGCTAGCCGTACCGCCGCGCTGCGGTGTTGCCAGCCCAGCCAGCTTCCCGCCGCCGCCGCCGCCAGCACGCTCAACACCGTGATGGGCCGCGCCAGAAAAAGCAGGGCGGAATAAGCCGTGCGCGGCAGCAGCACCAGCCAGCGGTACGATTGCAGGGCATCTTCGGGGGCCATGGCGCGAGCGCGCAGCCAGTTGCCGGGCGCAGCCACGGCCACGGCAGTAGCCAGCCCGCCGATGGCCAGCCACAACCACCATTTGGGCCGCGCCGCCGCTGGCAGCGCGTAGCCTAGCAACGCCAGCACCGGCACGGCCTGCACCAGCGTCAACTCATTGCCCACCAGGGCCAAAACCAGTGGCAGGCAGGCGAACCCGGCGTAGCGCCAGCGGGCCGGCGCGGGCCCCCAGCCAGCCCGCAGCGCCAGGGCGGTGAAATTCAGTAGCCCAATCAAGGGAATCTGATAGGCCACGGCGCCGCAAAACCAATACAGGAACGAAAACGGCGCCGGCGCGCCATTGCATAACAGCGCCATGAGCAAGCCGGAGGCCCAAAAAGCAGCGCCCCAGGAAAACGAAACCCGTAGCGCCGTATGCAGCAGCGCCCTGAAAAAATGGGCAATGCTGGCCCATTGTGCCACAAACAGCCCTGCGGCCACCAGCTTCACGCCCCCCAGCCACCCGTAGGTGACAGGGTTGAGCACGGTCATGAAAAACGTGGAGGTGAAGCGTCCGGTCCAGGTATTGAACAGGTATTGCTGCACGCCCCACATGCCGTGCTCCCGCGTCCAGTACGCGTTGCGGAAATCATCGAAGAACGGCTGATTATAGGCCGTCAGCAGCAGAAACGGCGCGATGGCCAGCAACAGGGCGAGGCGGAGAAAGGTATTGCGCAGCTTCGGGGAAATAGTCAAATCAAAAGCAGGGAATTGGTTGTCAGTTGTTGGTTGTCGGTTATTAGTGCTGCGGCAATATCATGACCAGCCACTGACAACCAACCACTGACAACTAATCAGATACCCACCAGCCGCCGCGCGGCTGGAATTAGGGCTAGCTCGGCCTGACCGGCCGGCGCCTGCGCGGCTTTGAGCGTGGCACTCGCCGCTTTCAGCCACGCAGCCGATGGTATTTGGTTGGCTTGTAGTTGGTTGATGCGCTCCAGCAAGAGGGTGGAAATGGCCGAGAGCTGGGTTGAAAGTGGCGCGTATTCCCGCAGCGCCGGGTTCAGCACCAGCAGCAGTTGAAACTGCTGGTCGTTGGCTTGCCATTGCAGCAATTGGGCCCGCAGTCGCATCAGCTGCCGGAGCGGTACCGGGGAAAGCGGCGGTTTGCGGGCATCGGTCAGCAGCACGCTGTCCACGAGTACGCCGAAGCGCCGGGCCACCTCCGATTCGGCCGGGGCGGCATCAACCAGGCGGTTGAGCGGGGTTTGGGGCGTGTACACCATGCCCTGAAAATGGCGCTTGTACTCTTTTACCGGCTCTATTACTTCGGCCAGGGTGCGCAGCGGGGCCACGTTGCCCGTACCCGCCATTTCGGCCAGCAGCAGCTTGGGGGCGCTACGGTGGCGCAGCCCTACGGTTTCCAGAAACACCGAAACGGCTCCCAGGCGGCGGTACATGTCGGGCACGTCCTGGGTGCTGGCCTGGGGCGACCACAACCGCTCGGCCACGGCCGCGGCGCGGGGCCAGATGCGCGATTCGAGGATGACGGAATCGGCAAATTCGGACCACATGGCCGCTTCGCCGCCCAGCACCAGCTTTTGCTGCGCGGGCGTGAGGGTAGTGGCGGCGGGTAACGGGTCGGGCAGGTAGTGGGCAGCGGCGCCGTAGTTGAGGTCGAGGTAGTAGCCCTCCGAAAGAATGGAGGGGTGGCCCTGCTTCACGGCATCATCCAGCCATTTCTTGCCGCGCCAGCTCTGAATCACAATTTCCTTGGGCAGGTCGGGGCCGAGAATCTCATCCCAGCCCACCATTATTTTGCCCTGCTTTTGCAGCATGGCCAGCACCCGGCGGTTGAAGTAGGTGGTCAGCAGGTGCTTGTCCACGGTTTTGCCGTCGGCCTTCACCATGCCACGCTCCCGCATAAAGGCCGAGATGCGTGGGCTGCGCCGCCACTGCCGCCCGTCGTTCTCGTCGCCACCAATGTGGAAATACGGGTCCGGAAACAGCGCCGTCATCTCCGTAAACAGCGAATCGAGCAGCGAGTAGGTGGTTTCCCGCGTGGGGTCAATAGCAATGTTGGAGGTGCGGAAGCTCCGGTAAACGCCGTAAATCGAGTCGTTGGAAGCCAGCCGGGGGTAGGCCGCAATCCAGCTGGTGGCGTGGCTGGGCACGTCGAATTCGGGCAGCACCCGAATGCCGCGTGCGGCGGCGTAGGCCAGCACTTCCTGCACCTCGGCCTGGGTGTAGTAGCCGTCGGCGCCGCCCACTTCGTGCAGGCGCGGCAATACCTTACTCTCCACCCGAAAGCCCTGGTCATCAGTAAGGTGCCAGTGCAGCACGTTCAGCTTCACCGCCGCCATACCGTCGAGGTTGCGCTTGATAACGGCTACTGGCATAAAGTGCCGCGCCGCATCGAGCAGCAGCCCGCGCCAGGCAAAGCGGGGCTGGTCCTGAATATCCACTTCGGGCAGGTAGCGTTGGCGCTTATCGGTCACGACCAGCTGCTCCAACGTGGCCAGCGCCCGCAGCACGCCCAGGCTGGTGGGCGCGTCGATGGTCACGCCCATTGGTGTCACGCGCAGGCTGTAGCGCTCCTCCTCAAACAGCTCAGGACTTCCCAGCCGGCCGTAGCGAATTTGGAGCAGCGGGCCGCTGGCCGGTTCGGCGGGGCCTTGCATACGGGCCAGCGAGCGGCGGGCGGCAGCGGTCACGGAAGCCGGGTCGGTCGTGGTTTCCAGCTGCAGCCTGAGCGGCTTTTTCAGGGGTAGCCGGCCCTGGCCCCAGCGCATTTCGGCGGGCACGGGCATGAGGTTGTGCGGCTTCTGCGGCAGTTGGGCCAGCGCCGGCCCCTGCCCCAGCAGCGCCAGCGCGAGCATCCAAAACAGCCCCAGTGCCGGTGTCAATCTCCTCATATCATTCCCCTGGCTTTGAATTCTAAGTATTTGTTGATGGTGTTTACGGTTAAATCCTTAGGGGCGGTGAGCAGGGAATAGATTCCGTAGCGCTGCAATTCCAGCACAATCTGGCGCTTTTCCTGGGCGAATTTTTCGGCAATGGTCTGGTTATACACGTCTTCGGTGGTGGCCGCCGGGGCGTCGAGGTACTCGCGCAGCTCGGTGTTTTCGAAGAAAATAACCAGCAGCAAATGGTCTTTGGCCAGGCGGCGCAGGTAGGGCAGCTGGCGCTGCATGCCGTGCAACGTCTCAAAATTGGTGAACAGCACCAGCAGGCTGCGCTGCTTGATGCGGGCCCGCACCGTGGCGTAGAGCAGCTCAAAATCGGTTTCCAGGTACTTAGTTTTCTGGCGGTACAGAATTTCGAGCAGCTTGAGCAGATGGCCGGGGCGACGGTCGGCCGCCAGCGTGGCGCCAGGGCGGTTCGAGAACGTGAGCAGGCCAGCTTTGTCGTGTTTAAGCAGGGCAATGTTGCTGACTACCAGCGTGGCATTGATGGCGTAGTCGAGCAAGCTCAGGCCGTCGAAGGGCATGCGCATCACCCGGCCTTTGTCGATGAGGCAGTACACTTGCTGGGCGCGCTCGTCCTGGAAGTGGTTCACCACCAGCTCGTCGGTGGCGCCGGTTCCGGCGCGGCGGGCCGTCGCTTTCCAGTTGATGTTGCGCGGGTCGTCGCCCGGCACGTAAGGCCGGATTTGCTCGAATTCCAGGCTGTGGCCCATGCGGCGAATCCGTTTCACACCCACTTCGGTCAGCCGGTTATGAATGGCCAGCAGCTCGTACTGCCGCATCTGCAGGAACGAGGGGTACACTGGCACCACCCGGTTCTGGTCGTAGCGGAAGCGGCGGCGCACCAGTCCCAGCGGCGAGGCGGCGTAAATATTCACCGCCCCAAACTCGTATTCGCCGCGCTTCACGGGCCGCAGCTGGTAGTTGATAATCTGGGTTTCGCCCGGCTTAATGCTCGTTTGAAACAGCACGTCGCGCCGCTGAAACTGGTGCGGAATCTCATCAATCGTCTCCGTTTGGATGGGAAACCGGTAGCCGTTCTCGATGTAAATCTGAATGTCGTTTTCCGAACCGTTGGCAAGTTTCTCGCCCATCACGCGCCGCGCAAAAACCGGCGCGGCGTTGTTCTTGGCCGGCATATAAAGCAGCAGCAAATCGAGCAGCACCAGCACCACCAGCACGCCCAATGCAATCTGCATCGGCCCCAGCAGCCACGGCAGAAAAAACGCCACCACCAGCCCGAACGCCAGGCCGGCGAGGAGTAGAAAAAAACGCTTGGTTAGGAAGAGAGTCAATTAAAAAAGAAGAATTAAAAATTAAAAATCGTCGGGTTTATCGTAGCCCATCCTAAATAATCGACATAACGCTTTGGCGTAATGAACTGACAATAAGAACAAAAAATAGCAACAAACACTCATTCCTGCGGGAGTCTTGTCGAAATAATGATGGCTGCCAGAATGCGCTTTAGCTCCTCAGCATCGTCAATCATTGATGCGGCAAGATTGGGCTCGAGACATTCGGTGTCGCGCAACAGCCGTAACCAATAATGCGCCTCGCGGGCCTCTTTGTAAGCAATACTACACTTAGCTGCAAAGTCGCGCCGCGAAAATCCGCCCACAGCTTCCTCAATATTTGCTCCGATAGAAGTGCCACAGCGCAGTATTTGGTCGGCTACAGAACGGGGCTGTTTATTCTTGAGAAGCAGTTTATAGAGTAGCACTACGCGCTTGGAAAACGCGTAGCTCTTCACTAATACAGGGTTTTCATCTTTCATGCCGGCGGCCCTTTTTTAATTTTTAATTCTTCATTTTTAATTTTCCTCACCGCGGTACTTCAATCGACTGCATAATCTGCTTCACCACCTCATCCGGGGTTCCGCCTTCCATTTCGCGCTCCGGCGTGAGCATGATGCGGTGGCGCAGCACGCTGGGGGCTAGAAACTGCACGTCTTCGGGCGTTACGAAGTCGCGGCCCCGCAGGGCGGCCAGTGCTTTGGCCCCGTTGAGCAAGGCCAGCGAGGCGCGGGGCGAAGCGCCCAGATACAATGATTTGTGCGCCCGCGTCTGGCCCACGAGCTTGGCGATGTACTCCAGAATATTGGGCTCCACGCGCTGCTGGCGCACTTGCTGGCGCAGGGCCTGCAAGTCAGCGGCCGAGAGAATGGGCTGTACGGCTTCGAGGTGGGTGCTGCCCCGGCCGGCGTGGTGCCCGCTCAGAATCTGCACTTCTTCGGCCAAAGTGGGGTAGCCCACGTGCAACTTGAAGAGGAAACGGTCGAGCTGGGCTTCGGGCAGGCGGTAGGTGCCTTCCTGCTCGATGGGGTTTTGGGTGGCCAACACCAGAAAGGGCTCGCTCATGGTGTAAGCGGTGCCGTCCTGCGTCACGGTGCGCTCCTCCATCACCTCAAACAGGGCCGACTGGGTTTTGGCGGGCGCGCGGTTGATTTCGTCAATCAGCACGATGCTGGCGAAAATAGGACCGGGCCGAAACTCGAATTCTGACTTATTCTGCCGGAATACCGACGTGCCCAGCACGTCCGAGGGCATGAGGTCGGGCGTGAACTGAATGCGGCTGAAAGGCACTTCCAGGGTGCGGGCCAGCAATTTGGCCATCAGGGTTTTGGCCACGCCGGGCACGCCTTCCAGCAATACGTGGCCATCGGCCAGCACGGCGGTGAGCAGCAGCTCCAGCAAATCGGTCTGGCCCACAATGATTTTACCGATTTCGGCGCGGATAGCATCCGTCTGAGCCGTGAGGCGGGCGAAGTCGGTGCGCGGTGCGAACGAAGCTTCGGCCGGCGCCGGAGCTGCGGCGGAATCGGGGTTTTCGGGGGCTTGAAACGTGTTTTCGTTTTCCATTTATAACGTGCTGGCGTAGCCAATTAATAGCTGAGTGTGTAGGGGGCATTAACGCAAACCAAGGGCAGGTCTGTGTGAATCAAGTACTCACGCGGAAGCAACTGTTTAACCGATGTAACGCAGCCCAGACGCCAACCTCACCCCCTAGCCCCCTCTCCATAGGAGAGGGGGAACTAGCACTAGTTCAAAAAATCTAATTTCTAGAAGCTAAGACTAAAAACCAGTCCCCCCTCTCCTGGGGAGAGGGGGTTAGGGGGTGAGGTTGGCGTCTGGGCGGCGTAACATCAGTTAAATATTCATCGAGCTTCCTGCTTAAAATCACTCAGTGCCTTGCTGAGCAAGAGTAACTGCTGGTCGGTCATCTGCGGGGCGGTGCGGGCAAAGTTCACGATGCGCAGCAGCTCATCGACGCGGGGGCGGGGCACGCCGGCCTTTTGGCTGAGCCGCTCGCGAAAGTCCGCGTCGGCGAAATCGGGATTGGTTTCCTGGAAGCGGGTACGGAGGTAATCCCGAAACAAGCCCACCTTTTTCTCGGCAATCAGCGCGTGGCTGCTGCCGTGGCGGTAGAGGCTGGCCACCGTGCGCGTGAACTGCAGCGTGGTATTAGGCAGCGGCTTGAGCGTGGGAATGATGCGCTGGCGGCGGCGCGCCTCCACAAGTACAAAAAGTAGCCCGCCGGCCAGCAGCACGTAAAAAGCCGTGTTCAGGGCCTCACTGCCGTTCACGATGCGCAGCAGCGACTGATTGCCCACGCGGCCCTGCTTCTGGTACTCGTCCCACCAGGTGCGGCGGGCAGGCAGGTAGGAGAGGGCCGTGGCGGCAAACTGCTCGGTGGCGGGCCGCAACAGAAACTGGTTGGTGAAGGCAATGGGCACCGAGCAGAAATACACGTAGCCGCTGCCGTGCCGCAACCGCACCAGCAGCGGCCGGCCTTCAGCGTCCACGGCCAAGGCCTGGCCCACTTTGCCCGAATCCACTACGAACCGCACGTTGGCATCGGCGCCCGGCAGGCGGTAGCGCGGCCCGGCCAACGCCGGATTGGTGAAGCGCACCGTCACCGAATCGAGCACGGGCAGGCCCTGGGGCCCGGCGTGCACCGGCAGCTTCGCGATGCGGGTACGGATGCCCAGCTTTTTCAGGAAAAGTGAAGTGGAATCGCCAAACTCCTCGGCCACGATGAACACGCTGTTGCCCTTGCCCACGAAGTCCAGCAGGGCGCTGGCGTCGGCCTTGCCCGCGGCAAACCTGGTATTCACGAACAGGTAGTTGGCCCGCACGTCGCTCACCTTTGCGGCCAGCGAATTATCGGCGTCGCTTTCGTCGTCTTCCGGGCTGGCCTCAGCGGGCTCGTCGGTTTCCGCACTGTTAGTAAGGTCGTTGGCATCGGTCTCTTCCGAAAAATCGCCATCAGGCTCCCTTACACTCGAATCGGTAGCCGTTTGTTCCTGCACCGGAATGGCCTCGTCTTCGTCGGTCAAGGATGGATTTTCGGCCGTGGTAATTGTGTCGGAATCGGCTTCTTCCTGAGTATCAACCACTGGGATGGTTTCGGCCTGGGCCAGGGCATCGGTTACGTCCAGGCCCAGGCCCGTGAGCTGGTTGTAGATGGGCAGACGGCTGGTTTCTACCGAGTCGGTGCCGAGCAGGCGCGGCAGCTGGTCGTAGAGCACGTAGGTGCCGTAGGGAATTTTATCCTTGTTGATGAGCGTCGGCTGCCAGTTGATGGGTTTGGGGCGGTAATATTCCAGCGCCACGTAGCCCCCGAACAAGGCCAGCAAACCCACCAAATACCAGCGAAATGTAGAAGTCATGGAGTGAAGGAACGTATCAGGCGGCGCGGTGGCGAACGGTGGAGCCGGCTACCCGGCCCTGAAAGGCGCGGTGCCGGCCGCGCACCTGCTCGTACAGGGCGTTGGACAGCGCCAGTTCGCCGTACCACACGAATTCAAACTGCCGGGTTATTTCCCGGAAGTCCTCGCGTAGCGTAGCGTTGGGGGCCAGCTCGGCGAGGTAGGCCTGGTTGGTTTTATCGGGCTGCCACTGAATGAGGCCGCGGTCGGAAAGCGTCTTGAGAAGCTGCAGGTAGCCCAGGCGCACGGCCAGGCGCAGGTTGCCGGCGGCCTCGGCTTCGGCCAGCCGGGTAGCAAAATCTACCTCGTGAATGTTTTCCGCCGCCGTGTCGTAGGCCAGCGACGCGCGCCGGGGCGTGCGGCCCAGCATGGCCGTAATATCAATCTGCATCAGCTTGAGCACCACAAAAACCCCCACCACCAGAAACAGCGCGTAGAAAACCCAGCGCCAGAAGTGGCTGTAGCTGCGGCTCGCCAGCCACTTGGCCACCGCCTGCCACAGCCGCGCCTTAAACGCTTCCCAGGCGCTTTGCTCGGCCCGGTTCACCGGCTCCACGTACTGGAACTCGCGTTGCCCGCGCAGCTCCTGCAGCCGGGCGGCATCGGGCCGCCGCAGACGGGGCGCCGGGCCCTGTTCCAGGGGCAGCGGGCGGGTACTCACCGACTGGTCGGGCGGTACGGCCGCGAAGGCGGCCGGCATTCCGCACAACGCCGCCAGCACCAGCACCCGCAACCAATAAGTAAGAAATGACACTTTGATGGCAGTTAACAATTAGCAGTGAGCAATTAACAGTGAGGTTTGCTTTTGAAAATAAATAACGTCTGTCATGCTGAGCGCAGCCGAAGCATCTCTACCGCACCGTTGAATAGTCCATCCTAACGAAGCGAGCGAGATGCTTCGGCTGCGCTCAGCATGACAGACGACGTTTGGCTTTTATTGATGAGTTGTAAAGAAACAGACTACTCCAAAATTGCTCACTGATAACTGCTCACCGTTAACTGAAAAATTAGTATTCGCCTTCCTCATCGGGCCGGTAGGCCGCATTGGCTACCGGAACGGGCGTCTGGCCCAGCTGGCCCACCATGTTGCGCAGGCCCACACCGTCGATGCGTTCTACCAGGTTGAAGTATTGAAAGGCCAGGGCAATGAGCAGCGGCGGATAGATAACCAGGTAAAAAAGGGCTCCCAGTGAAGAAACAAGCACGGCGAATACGCCGGCAATCTCACTCGCTTCTCCGGATTTGTACAGCCCCAGGGCGCCGCCGATGCCGCCCACAATACCGCCAATAACGGCCCCGACAACGGTGCTGCACACGCCCAGCAGCAACGACATGACGAACATCAGCCCCAGCGTAGACCACCACTTGCCGCGCGTGAGCCGCAGCGAACGGCTGACCGTGGCGCCAAAACCAGTGCTTTCCACCACCTTCACCACGAAAAAAATGCTCAGGGCCACCGACAGGTAAATGCCCGGCACCACCAGCAAAAACATTCCAATAATTACCACGATGAGGAGGCCAAAATACGAGAGGAAGGAGCTGATAAACTCCGCCTTCACCCCGGCCCAAACTGCCGCTACCCCAATTGGCTCCGGAAATGGCCCGGGCCGCAGGCAAAGGTTCATGTACACGTAAACGGTCAGCACCATCAGAACCAAAAATATGCCGCCCGCCAGAATGGAAGCCGAATAATAGGGCGACTGCGTTACCTGCGTGAAGGCTGCCAGGCCGCCCGCCATTCGGCCCGCCGCACCTTCTACCTGCGTCTGGCTCACCCCGCTGAGCAGCAATTCTTTTTGCATGAGGCCCGACAGGATGCCCTGAAGAATGGCCGCCGGCAGCACGATAAAGAGCAGGGCGCGGCCCAACTCCCGCCAATGCGCGCCGATAAACTCAAACGTGGCCGTTATTTTCTGGCCGAAGTCGCGCTGCTGGCGAAAATCGGATTCCTGGGTAAAATTGGAGCGCATGCAAAAAAAGGAGGAAGGTGAAAGAAAGTTAAGAACGAGTGGGCTCTGAAGTGATGCCCGGTGAAATGCGGCGCCGCAGCTGCCGCGGATACCACACGAAATACCAAAAGATAAAAGCCCCCGAACCGCCAATAATGGCCAGGCTGGCGGCCACGGGCATTTCGGTGTGGCGCGTCACGAAGCTTTCGAGGAAACCCGCCAGCACGAAAATCGGGACCAGGCCCGTGGCCAGCTTGCCGCCTTCGCGGGCGGCGTAGCGAAACGACTCGGCCCGGCTGTAGGTGCCGGGAAACAGCAGGCCCCGCGCCATCACAAACCCCGCGCCGCCGGCCAGCACAATGGACGAGATTTCGAGCGTGCCGTGAATCCAGATGGTGAGCACGGAAGCTTTGAGGACGTGCTGCTCGTAAAAAAACTGCTGAAACGCACCCAGCATCAGCCCGTTATAAAAAAGCATGTAGCCCGTGCCCAAGCCCAGCGTAATGCCCATGGCGAAGGTGAGCAGCGCCACCCGGATGTTATTAAAGGTAATTTGCAGGAACATCGACGTGGAATCCTGGCTCTTGTAAATGGCCATCGGGTCGCCTTTGCGGATGTTTTCCAGGGTCTGGTTCACGTAGCCATCGCCAAGAATGGAGCGCACAAACGTGTCGTCATAAGCTGCCGAGAGCGCGCCCAGGGCCGTGCAGAGCGCAAAAAACGCCAACGCCCAGGCCAATACCGCGTGGTGGCGGCCCACCACCAACGGCAGCTCCAGCGCCCAGAACTGCCCAAAGCGACCCCGCGCCTCCGCTTTGTTTTTGTAGATGGCCTGGTGCAGCTTGCCGGCCAGGGCGTTGAGGTAGGCCGTGGTGGGCGAGTCGGGGTAGAAGGTTTGGGCGTAGGCCAGGTCGTCGGTCAGGGCTACGAAGCGGGTGGCCAGCTCGTCGGGGTTGGCGGCCGGCTGGGTTTCGTACTGCTGCCAGCGGGCTTGGTTTTGCCGCAGAAAAAGAGCTTCGCGCATGGGGCAAGGTTAGGGCCTTAAAGGTAGTGTGCCGCAACCAGCCGCAACCAATCGGGCTCCGGCTATTTTTTGGGGCGGCGCCCGGCTGCCGGCGCATTCCCACCAGCCAACCGGTGGGTAGCAGCGTGAGCCATTTGCGAGTTTTACGGCCACGGGCGCTACCAAAAACGATGCTGATGGCGTAATTTTCGGGGCGAATTGCCTGCCCGGTTCGCCCCGCATTATCCCGACGATATGAGTACGATTCGCATCCAAACCACCCAAAATGTTAGCCTGGAGTACGAAATAGCCAGTGTGGGCGACCGCATCGTAGCGGCCATCATCGATTACGGTCTGTATATTACCTGGTTCATTGCCTGGAGCGTGCTGAACCGGGAGCTGAACATCGCCGGCGACGGCCAGGTAGGGACGTTTCTGATATTGCTGCCCACGGTGTTCTATTTCCTGGCCTGCGAGGTGTTTTTCAACGGCCAGACCCTGGGCAAAAAAGCCCGCCACCTGCGCGTGGTGCGCCTCGATGGCAGCCGGGCCCGCGTGGGCGACTACGTGCTGCGCTGGCTGCTGCGGCCCATCGAAGTCGTTATGACGTTTGGCGCCGGGGCCCTGATTACTATTTTGCTCAATGGCCGCGGCCAGCGCATCGGCGACCTTGCCGCCGGCACCACCGTCATCAGCCTCAAAAAGCGGCCCACCTACGGCTCGCCCCAGGCCGCCGACCTGGCTGGCCTGGCCGGCTATCAGCCCGTATTCCTGCAAGCCGCCGCCCTCTCCGACCAGGACGTGGCCCTCGTGCGCAAGCTCCTGTTTCAAGGCACTAAGCAGGAAAATTATTTGCTAATCAACGAGTTGGCCAATAAGGTGAAGGCCCTCACCGGCATCCGTACCGACCTGCAGGACGTACCGTTCCTGAAAACCATCCTGCGCGACCACGCCCACCTGGCCATGGGCGGCGCGTAGGAGAGGAAAAGCGGGCGGAATGAACAGAATTAAAAATGAAGAACTAAAAATTTGAGCGTCAACCTGGAAACTGCCTTAGGCGCCCGTTAGGGGTTTCGTGTCAGGCTCGTTGCTTCCGCTGCAAGTGAATGCAGCCCCGGTAATAAGGTCGTCGGAACAAAATCAAATTGTCCGGCTTACTTGTTTGCTAGCTGTTTTGTACCCTTTTATTGTTTCATGCACCTCGATTCCCCTGCGCCCGCTTTCGCTTCCCTAGTTCAGGACTATGCCCGCTACACCGCCGACGACCAGTGGGTGTGGCGCACACTGTTTGAGCGCCAGATGCAGGTACTGCCCGCTGTAGCCTCCCGCCGCTTTCTCGAAGGAATACCCCGCATCAACTTTCAGGCCGACCATATTCCCGACTTCGCCGCCACCAACCCGCTCCTGGACCAGGCCACCGGCTGGAGTCTGGTAGCCGTGCCGGGCATCGTCGACGACCGCACCTTTTTTGAGCTGCTGGCCGACCGGCGCTTTCCGGCCACCACCTGGCTGCGCACCCCGGCCCAGCTCGATTACCTGGAAGAGCCCGACATGTTTCACGACGTGTTTGCCCATGTGCCGCTGCTGACGGACGCTTTTTTTGCCGATTTCCTGCAGGCCGTGGGCACGCTGGCCCTGCGCCACCTCCACGACCCCTACGCCATCGAGCTGCTCTCGCGCCTGTACTGGTTCACGGTCGAGTTTGGCCTGATTGCCGAAGGTGGCAGCCTGTGCATCTACGGGGCCGGCATTCTCTCATCGGCCGGCGAAACCCAGTTCTGCCTCAGCGAGGGTCCGGCCCGGCGGCCCTTCGACGTGGCCGAAATTCTGGCCACGCCCTACGTGAAAGACCGGATGCAGGACGTGTATTTCATCATCGACTCCTACGAGCAGCTCGCGGCCTCGGTGCCCGCCCTCGAAGCCGAGCTGCTCCGGCTGCTGGCGGCGCGGGCCGTTGTAGTCAGCTAGATGTTCTTCGATTCGCCGGGATGGAAAATCTCCGTTGCGCATCCTATTGGGAATGGATGCGCAACGGGGGTTTTCAGTTCAAAAAATATCCTATAATTTACTGCCTAACAAGGGTTAAGCGCGGATTGTGTAACGGTTTTCACCAGCCGCGCCCCCGGCCACCAGGAGTGCCGCCGGTCGGAAAATTGTCGGCCTGACGCTCGACGCCTACGGCCGTTACGGTCACTTCGCTCACGTAGCGGGGCTTGCCGGGGACCGGGGCCGGCAGGGGCGCGCCTTCGGCCACCAGCTTGGCCTGGCGGGCTTCCAAGCGCTTTTGGCGGGCCAGCTTGGCCTCGTCCGTTATCTCAAATTTCACAGCCAGGAAGAAGCGGGCGGCCGTGGGGCGGCCCAGGTGCACGGCAGGTATCCAGTTGTCGGGCAGGGTTTGCAAGGCCCGCCACACTTCCTGGTCGCAGTCGGGGCTCAGGCTTTTCTCGATGCTGAAGTCGCGCGTGTGGCCAGTGGCATCCACGGTGTAAGCCACCAGCACGGAGCCCTGCAATTGCTGGCGCAGCGCACTTACCGGGTAGCGCAACATCCGTTGCAGCTGGTTCAGCCGCGCATCGGTACTGCCCAAAATATGCGGGGGGCGGGCCATTATTTTGGCCTCCCAGGCCGCCTGCCCGGCCGGGTCCACGAGGTAGCGCGTGGTATCGGGGCGCAGGAAAGCAATGCGGCTGGAGTCGTAGTCGAAGGTGAGTTCCAGCTCTTGCTGGCGGGTGTAAAAATTCCACTTGCCCGTGCGCTGGCCATCCGCTGCCGTGGTGCCCTGCTCCAGCTGAAATGTTGACGCTGCAATGGGCAGAAGCGGCTTTTGGGCCTGGGCCTGACTCAAACTCAAGGTAGCAGCCAGCGCAAGAAGAATGGTTTTCATGAAATCGGGTAGCGGGGAAGAAGGGATTTACTGGCAAATGTAAGGAGTAATGCCGCGTTGCTGCCACCAAAAAAAGCCCCTGACAGCGCGTGCTGCCAGGGGCTGAGTTTCACGGTACGGCGGCAATTAACCGGCCGCGATGGCTTTGCGGCGGCTCACCCGCGGCGCGCGGTCAGCGCCCTGGTCCAGCAGCTCCTCGTCGCGCTCGGTTTTCTTTACCGACCAGCTCAGCGAGTACAGGTCGTGGCGCCGGTCGCGCAGGTTGCGCACGGCACCGCTGGTGTTCAGGTCCTTAAGCAGGTTCAGGTCGAGGTCGGCAATGAGGGTCATTTCCGTGTTGGGCGTGGCTTCGGCCACGATGGCATCGTGCGGGAAGGCGAAGTCGGAGGGGCTGAACACGGCACTTTGTGAGTACTGAATGTCCATGTTCTCGACGCGGGGCAGGTTGCCCACCGAGCCGGTGATGGCCACGTAGCACTCGTTTTCGATGGCGCGGGCCTGGGCGCAGATGCGCACGCGCTGGTAGGCGTTTTTGGTGTCGGTCCAGAAGGGCACGAACAGAATTTTCACGCCCTCGTCGCTCAGCATACGGGCCAGCTCCGGGAACTCCACGTCGTAGCACACCAGAATGCCGATTTTACCAAAGTCGGTGTCGAAGCTCTTGAGCTTGTCGCCGCCGCGCATGCCCCAGTAGCTGGCCTCGTCGGGCGTCACGTGCAGCTTGTACTGCTCGTCCACGGTGCCGTCGCGGCGGCAGAGGTAGGCCACGTTGTGCAGCTTCTCGTTTTCGTACACGGGCATCGAGCCGGCCACGATGTTGATGTTGTAGCTCACGGCCAACTCCATCATTTTATCCTTAATCGGCTCCGTGAACGCCGCCATGGCCCGGATGGCCACGGCCGGCGAGTCCTCGTTGGTGAGGGCCATGAGCGGGGCGTTGAAAAACTCCGGGAACATCACGCAGTCGGACTTGTAGCCGCTCACCGTGTCCACGAAAAACTCAATCTGCTGCAACAGGTCTTCCAGGCTGGTGGTGGCCCGCATCTGCCACTGCACAATGCCGATGCGCACGTTGGATTTGGTATTGCCGATGAGCTTTTCCTCTTCCTCGTAGTACACGTTAATCCACTCCAGCAGCGTGGCGTAGGCCTTCGATTCGGAGTCGTAGGGCAGGTAGCCGCGAATGATTTTACGCACGTAGAACTCGTTGCTGAGTTGGAACGTGAGGATGGGGTCGACCAGCTCCTTGTTGCGCACCTTCTCCACGTACTTGGCCGGGGTCATCTCGCTGGCGTAGGCGGCAAAGCCGGGAATGCGGCCACCGGCCACCATGGCGCGCAGGTTCAGGTTCTGGCACAGCTCCTTGCGGGCGTCGTAGAGGCGGCGGCCCAGGCGCAGCGAGCGGTACTCGGGGTCCACAAATACATCGACGCCGTACAGGGTGTCGCCATCGGAGTTGTGGGTGTCGAACTTGCCCAGGCCCGTGATTTTGGCGTAGGTGTGTTTGTCGCCGAAGTCGCTGTATTCCACAATAATGGCCAGCGCTGCCGCTACCAGCCGGCCGTTGTCCTCAATGCCAATCTGGCCTTCGGGAAACTTACGCAGCAGGGCCGAAAACTCGTCGGCGGCCCAGGCGCCCTCCATGTTGGAGTACACCTTGTCCATAATTTCCTTCACGGCCTTGAAGTCGGAGCGGCGCAGGGTGCGTAGCACCAGCCGGTGGGCCGCGGCGGGCGTGGGAGCCAGCACTTCGGCGGCGGGCTTATCAGTTTTTTTTGCGGAGGCGCTGTTAAGCGTGTTTTTATCGGAGGAAGCAGCAGCTTTGCCGTTAGAAGAAGTGGCCATAGGTAATCAAAGAATGTATCGAAACAGAACCACAAAGATGCGGCTGCCAGAAGCGGCAGCAGCTTTTGCGTGACCATGTAACGGTTTTCCGGGCGAAAAGGCTCAGTAAGGAACTCGGCAACGGCTCTAAAATGCCCTATCTTGGCGGTGTAGTTGCGCGATTACGCTTCCTTAACAACACTATTCCAGGTCGCGGCCAACCTGCTCCTTTCTCTACTATGCGCTTGCTGCTTATTCTGCTCACCTGCCTGGCGCTGGCCCCGCCCGCAAAAGCCCAAGGGCTGCAACTCAAGAATTACAGCCTCGGCTACCGGGTATTTGAAATAGAGTCCGTCGGGGGTACTCCTCTGGCGCTGGGGCGGTTTTTGCAGGACCCGTACACCTATCAGCAATTCGTAGAGGGCATTGTCTACACCAGCCTCGGCAACGGGGGAGGACCAATTCAACGGGTGCCTATGCGCTACCTCACGGCCGAATTCCACAAGCCGGCGGCAAGCTCGCATTTCTGGCGCCACTACACCGTGCAAACCGGGCTGGTACTCAGCCGTCGGATGAAGCTTTCGGGCGCATTTATCGGTAACGAGGAATTCTTGCCCTCGCCCGACAACCCGAACAGCTTTACCTATAAAGCCAACGGGTATTCCCTGACGCAGCAGCAGCAATTTCTGGGCGCCACGCTGGGCCTGAACCGTCGCTTTCGCCTAGTTGACCGGCTGCATTTCCTGGCCGGTTTGCACGGGCAGGCGAGCATCGCCGCTGTGCACGGCTACCAACCGCGCTGGGACAGCACCACGTTGGTTGTTGAAAACAGCCAGGTGCTGCGGCGGGAAACCAAAACCACGCAACTGCCCTACCTGCGCGGCAAAAACTACCTGCAGTGGCAGCTATTTATTCCGCTGGGCTTGGAGGCTGCGGTTTACAAACAGGAAGTGTTTGTGCGGCTGGAAGCTGATTTTGGGCTAATTGGCAACCAATTTAAACCCAACGACCTTGCTTCTCGCGAGGCCCACGGCATAGGGTTGTGGCTCACTTACCAGCCGAAGTATTAAGCAAATAGTCGTGTGGAAGCAGGCATATTTTGCTGAGGTTGTCATGCCGAGCGCAGCCGAGGCATCTCGCCCGCACCGTTCAACGAAGCGAGCTAGATGCCTCGGCTGCGCTCGGCATGACGGCTTAGACACCACGGTTACTTCTGAGCAGTTACCTGACTGATTACAAGCTGGGTCCGGTTGTTCCAAAACTACGCGCTGCCGCGCCACTACACGCCCTGCATTTCGGGCACCTCGCCTTCGGGGATTACCAGCGTGCCGGCGGTGGCGGCCACAATCTGGGCCACGCTCACGCCGGGGGCCCGCTCGCGCAGCACGAAGCCGTCGGGCGTCACGTCGAGTACGGCCAGCTCGGTCACGATTTTCTTCACGCAGCGCAGGCCGGTGATGGGCAGCGTGCATTCCGCCAATAGCTTGCTGCTGCCGTCTTTGGCCACGTGCTGCATGGCCACGATGATGTTTTTGGCTGAGGCCACCAGGTCCATGGCGCCGCCCATGCCTTTCACCATTTTGCCGGGAATCTTCCAGTTGGCGATGTCGCCGCGCTCCGATACTTCCATCGCGCCGAGGATGGTGAGGTCCACGTGCTCGCCGCGTATCATGCCAAACGAATCGGCGGAGCTGAAGAGGCTGGAGCCGGGCAGCGTGGTCACGGTCTGCTTGCCGGCGTTGATGAGGTCGGGGTCCACCTGGTCTTCCGTGGGAAAGGGCCCCATGCCCAGCAGGCCGTTTTCGGACTGCAATTCCACGTTGATGCCGGCCGGGATGTAGTTGGCCACCAGCGTGGGAATGCCGATGCCGAGGTTGACGTAGGAGCCGTCTTTCACTTCCTGGGCTATTCTTTTGGCGATGCCGTGTTTGTCAAGCATGATGCGGATTTGTGGGTGGGAATGAAAAAAGGCGTCATGCCGAGCTTGTCGAAGCATCTCTACCGCACTACTTAAATTGATTAGTTGCGCGGTAGAGATGCTTCGGCTGCGCTCAGCATGACCGTTCGTTATTTATTTTGTTCCGATACAAAGGTCTGGTAAACGGCGGTTTTGAATTTGTTGGCCAGGTCGCCGCCCGTGCTGTTGGGGTATTTCTGGGTGTAAATCAAGGCCACGAGCTTGGTTTTGGGGTCGACCCAATACGTGGTACCGAAGATGCCGCCCCATTCATACGCGCCTTCGGACAAGCCGCCGGGCTGCCGGGCCGCGTTTTCGGCGCTCACGATGCTGAAGCCCAGGCCGAACTTGTTGCCGCCCTGGCTCACGGCGCCCATCTGGTTCTGGGTTATCAGGGCCACGGTGGCGGGTTTGAGCAGGCGGCGGCCGTTGTAGGTGCCGTTGTCGAGTAGCATTTGCAGGAAGTGGGCGTAGTCGTCGATAGTGGACGAGAGGCCTGCGCCGCCCGAAAAATACGTGCCACCCGACGCCTTGGGATAGTCCGGAAACATGCCGTCGCGAGGTTCCATGGGTACGGTTTTTTTGGCCGCGTTCTCGGTGTAGAGTAGTGCCAGGCGGTTCTTCTTGTTGGCGGGCAGGTAGAACCAGGTGTCGGGCATGTTCAGCGGCTCGAACAGGCGGGCGCGCAGATATTTATCCAGCGGCTGGCCCGAGAGCACCTCAATGAGCCGGCCCAGCACGTCCACGCTCAGTCCGTAGCTGAACCGCTCGCCGGGCTGGTGCAGTAGCGGCAGGGCACCCAAGGCGTCCATAGATTTCGCCAGCGAGCCCGTGGGCGTGCCAATGCCGCTCGGAATGTCCGCTTTGGCGTAAATGGCCCGTGCCTCCGGCGAGCCAATCACCGGGTAGCTGATGCCCGACGTGTGCGTGAACAGCTGCCGGATGGTGACTTCGCCGGTGGCCGGCACCGTAGTGTAAGTCGAGTCCTTGGCGTTGAAAGTAGCCAGGACTTTGGGGTTGGCAAAAGCCGGCAGATACTTCGAAATGGGGTCGTCGAGCTGGAATTTGCCCTCCTCGTAAAGCAGCATCAGCCCAACGCTGGTGATGGCCTTGGTCTGGGAAGCAATGCGCACGATGGCATCCGTCCGCAGCGGCGTCTGGGTGAACATATTGTCCACGCCAAATGCTTTGCGATACACCACTTTGCCATCGCGCAGCACCAGCGCAATGGTGCCGGGCACGCGCTTGTCGTAGCGGCGGATGGAGCCTTTGGCCGTCGGCAGCGACAATGGGCCATACGCGCCGTGTGTGCCCACGTCGGCCGTGTACCGGGCCAGCAGCTCATCAATGCGCCGGGTATCAATCGCCTCCGCAGCTGCTGCTGGTGCAGCATTAGGCCGCCGGGCCTTAGCCACCGGGGCCGCTACCTGAGCAACAGCCCCGTAGCCGCTCAGCAGCAGCAGTAGCGCAAAAGTGTTTTTCTTCATACCGCTCATCATCAACAACCGTGAAATAAGTAACTCAGGCAGTCTAAAACGGGTATTTTATCCCTGCCGCACGGTGCGCTGCTCGATGCGCTTCTCGTAGTGCTGGCCCTGGTAAATGCGCTGCACGAAGATGCCCGGCGTGTGAATCTGGTTGGGGTCAAGCTCGCCGGCGGGTACCAGCTCTTCCACTTCGGCCACCGTGATTTTGCCGGCCGTGGCCATCATGGGGTTGAAGTTGCGGGCGGTGCCTTTGTAAATCAGGTTGCCGGCGGTGTCGCCTTTCCAGGCTTTCACGAAGGCGAAATCGGCGATAAGGCCGGTTTCGAGCAGGTACATTTTGCCGTTGAACTCGCGGGCTTCCTTGCCTTCGCCCACCTCGGTGCCGTAGCCGGCGGGAGTGAAGAAGGCCGGAATGCCCGCGCCGCCCGCCCGGCAGCGCTCGGCCAGCGTGCCCTGCGGAATCAATTCCACTTCCAGCTCGCCGCTCAGGAGCTGGCGCTCAAACTCCGCGTTTTCGCCCACGTAGCTCGAAATCATCTTCTTCACCTGCTTAGTTTGCAGCAGCAGGCCAATGCCGAAGTCGTCGACGCCGGCGTTGTTGCTCACGCAGGTGAGGTTTTTGGTGCCGAGGCGCAGCAGCTCCTGAATGGAGTTTTCGGGAATGCCGCAGAGGCCGAAGCCGCCGAGCATCAGTGTCATGCCATCGGCAATGCCCTGGAGGGCTTCCTGGGCGTTAGAAACGGTTTTGTTTATCATGGGTGGGAGGTTAGGGACCGGGCACAGCAGCCGGCGGCAGGTAATTCAGGGGTAAAAATTCACCCATTTTTTCGAACCCCCAGTATTCGTCGGCAAATACGGCCAGCGGATTCGCTAAGTGGCCGTTGGGCTTAATCTCCGTTTCGGGCACCCGCAGTAGCAATTGCGATACCTGGTTGGCGTCACTTTTCGCCGTGGCCAGCGGGGATAACGAGCGGCGGTACAGCGGGTCGGGCGCCTCCCGGATGTAAGTGACCTGCACGAAATCCCGGAACCGTAAAAACGTTTGGCTGCCGTCGTCGCTCTTTCGGCACAGGCTGTCGATGGGCCGCGGGGCAGTGTAAAGCATGGAAAACTGGCGCGGCTCGTCGCGCCACCGGTTCAATGAATCGATTTCCGCCGGCGAAATCTCACTGCCCAGCCCGCGGGCACGCAGCAAACGCTGCCGCAGGCTGTCGATGCGAGCAAAGCGGGGGTTGGGCACCACGCGCAGCCGTTGGGCCAGAAACCCGTTGGCACTCACCTGGTCGTCGCGCACGCTTTTCAAAAAATGGGTGAGCGAGCCGCGGTAGGCCTTCTCCCGGTTTTCTTCCCAGCGGCGCTGCTGGCCCTTGCTGCGGGCGGCCATCTCCTCAAACACCGGCTCGCCGTAAAACTGGAGGACCCGCGCCGTAAAATCGCAGGAGAACCGGAGCCCGAAATACTTGATGCGGTAGCCTAGTGCTTTGTTGTCCACTTGCAGGAAATTGGCAGAGGAGGCCGTCAGGGTGTTCTTTGGGGTGTCGAAATCCACCACTACCTCGTCGGGGTTTTTGATGGTGCACTGCTGCGAAAACGAGGTGCGGCCCAGAAATAAATCGACGAACACACGGTAATTGGATTGGCGGTTGGGGTCGGCGCGCACCACCACTTCGCCCAGCCGGTTGGCCGACGGCCCCAGCCGCAGCGTGATTTGCTGGGGTACGGCGGCGACCGTCACCGTTTGCTTGGCCAGGCGGTAGCCCACGTAGGAGCCCACCACGTCGTAGGTGCCGGCCGGTACGCTGGGGAAAACGAATTTTCCCTGTTCCGTGGTCGTCACCCCCAGCGTGGTATTGGCCAAAAACACACTGGCGAAGGCCAGCGGCTGGCGCGTCACCGAGTCCTGCGCCACGCCGCTGATACTGGCCTGAGCGAAGGCTGATGCTGGCGGCAAAATCAGTGCGATAAACAGCAGCAGCACCGGGTAGAAGCGCATACTCATCAGGTATTGGTTGAATCAAAACTGCGCTACAACGCCTCAGATTGGCTCTTTCGCCCGGCTACTTGGCGCTGGTAGGCGCGGCCGATGCACTTGGTGGCACGTAGTCGACGGGCAGGAATTCCCCGATACGCTCGAAGCCCCAGTATTCGCCATTATAAGCGTCCAGCGGGTTCATGAGTGAGCCATTGGGCTGAATCTCAGCCTGCCGGCCGCGCAGCTTGAGGCGCGACACCTGGCGCTTGGACGGGTATGAGACGCGCGAGTTGCCCAGTGGCGACATGCGGCGCTTGTAGCGCGGGTCGGGCGCTTCGCCGAAGTAGGCCACCTGCAATTCGCCGGTAAAGCGCAGGTAGGTGCGGCGCCCGTCGGCCGAAACCCGGCGCACGCTATCGATGGGCTGCGGCTCGGGGTTGAGGGTGGCCACGGCGGGCACCATGCGGTCCCACTTCGTCAGGGAATCCTCTTCGGCCGCCGTAAAGGGGCCGTTGGGCTTGCTCTCCAGTAAGGTGCGGCGTAGGCTTTCGGCCATTTCAAACCGGGGGTTGGCCACCACCTGCACCTGCTGGGTCAGAAACCCTTCGGCCTTGAGGCGACCATTGTAGGTGCTGCGCAAAAAGTGCATGAACGAGCCCCGGTAGGCCATGGCACGATTGGCCAGCCACTGCCGCCGCTGCTTGTCGTCGCGCGGCTTCATTTCCTCAAACACCGGCTGGCCGAAGTACGAAATGGCGCCCGACTCTTCATCAAAGGAAAAGTCAAGCCCATAGTACTTAAGGCGGTAGCCCAGCGCCTCATTATCAATCTGCACAAACTCTTTGGCCCGCACGCTCAGCTCCTTGGTCGAGTCGTCGTAGACCACCTGCACCTGGTCGGGGTTGCTGATGCGGCACTGGGCCGAAAACGACGTGCCACCAAGGAACAGCTCGGTGAATTTCTGGTATTGTTCGGGGTTGTTGGGGGCGGGTTTCACCACCACTTCGCCCAGCTGGTTGCCGGTCGGGGCCAGCTGCAGCGTCACTTCCTGCGCCGTGGGGCCCACGGTGATGGATTCCTTGCCCAGGCGGTAGCCCACGTAAGAGCCCACCACGTCGTAGGTGCCGGCCGGCACTCGGGCAAACTCAAACTGGCCCTGCTCGGTGGTGGTTACGCCCAGTGTGGTGTTGGCCAGAAACACGCTGGCGAAGGCCAACGGCTCGCGGGTTACCGAATCCAGGACCACCCCTTTCAGCTTGCCCTGGGCCTGAGCCGTGCCGCAAGCACCCAGCCAGCAGCACAACACAATCAAAAATAGTTGCTTCATTAATAATAGGTTAGAGATAAATGGAGACAAAGGTCAGGCCAGCGCCGCGCGCGTGGCCTCGGCATCCAACGCCAGTTGGGCGGTTAACGCGCCCAGGCCGTCATATTTTTCTTCGCCCCGCAGCCAGGCCACAAACTCCAGCGTCAGCTGCTGGTCGTACAAATCGCCGCTAAAGTCCAGCAGATTCACCTCAATGGTCTGCGCCAGGTCGTGGCCGATGGTGGGCCGGAGCCCGATGCTCAGCATGGCGGGGTGGCGCGTGCCCGCCGCCGTAGTGGCCCACACCGCGTAAACCCCACGCGCCGGCACCAGTTTTAGGGGTTCAGTAATAGTAAGATTAGCAGTGGGGTAGCCAATGGTGCGGCCCAGCTTCTGGCCGTGCCCCACCGTGCCGGTGAGCGGGTATTGGTAGCCCAGATAGCGGTTGGCGGTAGCAATGTCGCCCTGCCGCAGGGCCTGGCGAATGCGGGTGCTGCTCACGCCCACGGCGTCCACGTCTTCGCGCGCAATTTCTTCCACGCGCAGGCCGTAGCGGTCGGCGTGCTGGCGGAGGTAGTCGAACCCGCCCTCGCGGTTTTTACCAAACCGGTGGTCGTAGCCGATGACCAGCTGCCGGGCACCCACCGTTTTCAGCAGTAGCTGTTGAATGTATTCTTCCGACGTCCACTGCGCAAATTCCTTAGTAAAAGGAACAATCAGCAAATAATCGACGCCCAGTTCGGCCAGCTTGTCGATGCGCTCATTCAACGTGTTGAGCAGCTGTAGTTCCAGTAGCTCGGGGTGCGACGGGGGCGGCCCCAGCACCAGCCGCGGGTGCGGCCAGTAGGTGATAACCACCGACGGCCCGCCACTGGCCCGCGCTACTTCGCGCAGCCGCGCCAGAATGCGCTGATGCCCCACATGAACGCCATCGAACGTGCCGCTCGTGACGACTGCATTGGCAAGAAATGGAAATTGGGCCAGGTCGCGGATGACGTGCATGGGGAGAAAAGAAGCGCCACGAAGGTAACGGGCGCTTCGCAGTCTGTCGCTTTTCCCACTCCCTTGCCCTGCGGCGGAAGCGGCGCCAGGGTGTAGCCAGGGGAATTCTCAACAGGGCAAATCCAAATTCGTAAACGGTTCTGAAACCTACTCCAACACCAGGCGGGCGCCCGCCGGAGTAACTTCCAGCCGCGCCTGTTGGCCCACTACCAACGCCCGGTTATCAGCCTCGTGGCCCACTGGGAAGCCGTAGCCCACCGGGAAATCATACCGCTGCGCGTAGGAATTGATGATTTCCTCGGCGGCGCTGCCGAAGGGAATGGCATTGTCGCGCATCTGCGAGAAGTGGCCCACTACCAGCCCGGCCAGGCCTGCCAGCTGCCCGCTGCGGTGCAAATGCAGCAGCATGCGGTCGATGTGGTAGAGGTACTCGTCGAGGTCCTCCAAAAATAGAATGCGGCCCGCAAAGCTGGCCTGCGAGGCCGTGCCGGTGATGGTGTGCAGCAAGCTCAGGTTGCCGCCCACCAGCTCGCCGGTGGCGGTGCCGGGGCGGTTGAGCGGGTGCGTCGGCGCTTCCAATGGCAGCGGGGTTTCGCCAAAAAGCGCCCCGCGCAGGCTTTCCAGCGCCGCTTCGCCGCCGGCCTGATGGAACAGTACCGGCATTACGCCGTGGATGCTGGCGTGGCCCAGGGCCAGCAAGTGGCTGTTGAGGACCGTGATGTCGGAGAAGCCGGCCACCCATTTGGGTTGTTGCGCAAAGCCGGTGAAATCGAGGTCGTCCACGATGCGGGCGGTGCCGTAGCCGCCGCGGGCGCAGAGAATGGCCCGGACGCTGGGGTCGTCGAGCTGTTGCTGGAAGTCGCGGCGGCGCAGGGCGTCGTCGCCGGCAAACTGGTGGTGCTCGCCGGCAATGCTTGCCCCCAGTAACACCTCCAGGCCCCAGCTCTGGAGGGTGGCGATGGCGGGTGCCAGCTCGGCGGCGGTTATTTTGCGGGCCGTGCTCACGATGGCCACGCGCTGGCCGGGCTGCAGGGAAGGAGGGGGTAGGACTGGCATTGGACTAAATAAAACGGCTGCAAGTAAGGCAGGGCGAGTCGGTTGCTGCGCGGTGGGCGACTTTCAGCGTCTGACAGTTAAATTTGGACGGGCATGGCGCTAAACCCCGGCCGTGGCTTTTACGTCAAGCCCAGGACTCGTTATTTTCATTTTTTTGGTTTTTCTATGAAAGCTACTTTACTGCTCGTCTGGCTGCTGCTTGTTGGCGCCGGCCAACACGCCGCCGCCCAAACGCCCATCGACGGCACCGGAGGACGGTTTGACCAGCCCATTTTTCCGGATGTTACGGTTACTTCGGGTGTGGTCTATGGCTCGGCGCCCGATTTCGCCGGCGTGCCTACCACGCTGCGGATGGATATTTATCAGCCCACTGGCGACGTAGCACCCGAGCGGCCCGTCATCATCTTCGCCCACCAGGGCGGCTTTTTCATTGGCTCGCGCACCGATGCCTACATGGTAAAAGTCTGCACCCAGTTTGCCCAACTGGGCTACGTCACGGCCAGCATCGACTACCGGCTGCGCTTCCTCCCCACGGGCTTCAACGCGCCCGCCGATACCCCGCAGGTAGCCAGAGCGGCCATTCGGGGCATGCAGGACATGCGCGCGGCTGTGCGGTTTTTCCGCCAGGACGCGGCCACGGCCAATACCTACCGCGTCAGCCCCAGCCGCATTGTGGTGGGCGGGTCGTCGGCCGGCGGTTTCATGGCCCTCGAAGTGGGCTACCTCGACAAAGCCAGCGAGGTGCCGGCCTACGTGGGCCTGGCCGCCCTGGGCGGCATCGAAGGCAATAGCGGCAACCCCGACTATTCCAGCGCCGTGCTGGCCGTGCTCAACCTGAGCGGTGCCACCGAGCAACCCAGCATCATTGAGGCCGGCGACGCTCCGCTCTACAGCCTGCACGGCACTGAAGATAGAACGGTGCCGTATCTGCAAGGCAAAATAGGTTCCATATTGCCACCCAAGTACGTGTACGGCAGCGGCAAGCTGCATCCTTACGCCACCACCGTGGGCGTACCCAACTTCTTGCGCACGCTCGTCGGCGCGGGCCACGTGCCGTTTGAAAGCACCAGCGCGGCGGGCCTGGCGGCGGCCGAAACCGCGTTCAGCGACATTCGCGACTTCCTGCGCCCACTGCTGGCGCCCTTCACGCCGACGGTGTTTCCCAGCCTCGTTATCGATGTTGATACCGACGTGCCGGCCGGCACTTATCAGGACATCACCATCAACAGCGGCCAGGCCCGGCTGCTGGGCAACGTGACGGTGCTCGGCACGCTGACCGTGGCGAACACCGGCGCGCTCAACACCAATTGCTTCGTAGTAGATGGCGCCGGCAGCTTCGACCTCAAGGCCGGCGGCACGCTTCGCATCTGCGACCCGGCTGGCATTGCGGCCAGCGGCACCACCGGTGCCATCCAGACCACCGGCACCCGCACCTTCAGCGCCGATGCCAGCTACGCGTATGTAGGCACAGCCAACCAGGTAACCGGTTCTGGCTTGCCGGCGCAGGTGCGCGAGCTGGAAATTGCCGTCGCCACGGCCAATTCGGTTTCGTTGACCAATGCGCTGGCCATCAGTCAAAAACTGATGCCTACCAGCGGAACCCTGAGTAATGCCACACGCAGTGTAACGCTGCTCTCCAACCCGGCCGGCACGGCACTGGTAACGCCCGGTGCCGGCACCGTGGCCAGCCCGCTCACCGTGCAGCGCTACATCGACCCCAGCGTGAACGCCGGCCTGGGCTACCGCCACCTGGCACCGCCCCTGGACAATATCACCACTGCCAGCCTGACTACCAATGCGTTCACGCCCGTGCTCAACACAGCTTACAATACCAGTGACCGGCCCGACCTCGTGCGCCCGTTCCCCACGGTGTTTGAGTACGACCAGCAGCGGACGCTGACCTCGCCGGCCACCAACTACTCCTTTTTCGACAAAGGCTGGGCCGTGCCCACGGGCGGCACCGCCACTACTACGCCGCTGGCACGCACCCGCGGCTACGCCGTGAACATGCCGGCCGGCCAGACGCTCAGCTTCACCGGCCCGCTGACCCGCAACAACGAACCTATAGCCGTGACGCTGGCCGGTTCCGCCACACCCGATGCCGGCTGGTTCCTGCTCGGCAATCCCTTTGCCTCGGCCCTGAACTGGGACAACGTGGACGTGCCCGCGACCGTGAGCTCGGCCATGTACATCTTCGTGAGCACCAGTCAGTACGATGGCCGGTACCGGTCCTACGTGAACGGGGTGGGGCCGACTGCCGCGGCTACCATTCCGCTGGGGCAGGGCTTTTTCGTCCGGTCCTCGGTGCCCGCGCCCGTCACCCTGACCTTCCCGGTGAGCGCTCGGATTACTGATTTCGCGGCGGCTAACACCGCCACCGTGCAGCGCGGCACGGCCGATGCCCGGCCCCGCCTCCGCCTCACGGTGACGGAAGCGGCCAAAACCGCGGCCTCCGACGAAACCTACCTTTACCTCGAAGCCGGCGCCACCGCAGGCACCGATTTGCGCTTCGATGCCCACAAAATGCCCAACCCCAATGGTCTGAACCTGGCTTCGGTGGTTGATGGCCAGCCGTTGGCCATCAACGGCTTGCCTGTTTTGGGGACTCCGGCGGTGGTGCCACTGACCCTCACCGTGCCCCGCGTGGGTACCTATGTGTTGGCCGCCGAGCAGCTGGTCAATTTCGCTCCCGGTGCCACCATCGTCCTTGCTGATGCCGTGACCGGCACGCGGACTCCACTGGCCGCTGGTAGCCAGTACCGCTTTTCACTGGCGGGCCTCACCGCAGCCGGCCGCTTCACGCTGGAGCTGCGGTCGGCTCCTCTGGCTGCCACCAGCCCGGCCCAGGCACTGGCGGCGCAGCTGCAGGTATACCCCAACCCAGCTTCAGGCAGCTTCACATTACTGCTGCCCCAGCTGAAAGGTGGCCAGGCCGCGGCCCGGCTGACCAATGCCCTAGGCCAAACGGTGCGGACGCAGCAGCTATCAGCGGCGGTAGGCCAGCCCATGCAGGCCGAAGTAGACGTGCGCGGCCTGGCGCCTGGCGTGTACCAGCTGCATCTCACTGTCGGCACGATTCCGCTGGTGCGCCGTGTGGTAGTGCGTTAGCGCCAGTAAGTAGCTACTATTTTTACCACTTGCCCCGCTTCCAACGTCCTTTGCTAACATGGGGAGGGCGTTGGGGGCGGGGCAAGCGGCTTTAATAGCCTCCTGGTAATCTTAAAAAATGTCGGTAATTTCTCTTGCCCGGAGTGGAAAGGGATGGAGGCCCGTGCAGAACCTGCTCACTCCTCGTTGGCTTTTTGTTCCTTATTCTCTTTGGCTGCCAGGGCATCTGCCTGTAGCGCGGCATAATATTGCAGGCCGACGCGGTTGGGAGTTGTGCCGGGGCGTTCGGTGCGCGGGCGGGCTTCGCCTTCGGGCCGGGGCGGGCGTAGCGCCTCAATGGCTTCAAGGGTAAACGAATCTTCGACCCGGTATTCGCCGATGCGAGTGCGTACCAGGCGGGTGAGGTGCGCCCCGCAACCCAAGGCCGTGCCCAAATCGCGCGCCAGGCTGCGGATGTAGGTGCCCTTGGAGCACACTACCCGGAAATCTATCTCCGGCAGCTCAATGCGCGTTAGCTCGAAGACTTTAATTTCGACCGTTTTGGGCTTGATTTCGGCTTCCTGGCCGTTGCGGGCAATTTCGTAGGCCCGCTTTCCATCAATCTTCACGGCCGAAAATAACGGTGGAATTTGCTGAATGGTACCGACGAAGGGGCCAGTGGCGGCTGTGATTTCCGCATCGGTGAGGTGAGCGTAGGGAAGGGCCATGTCCACGGCGGTTTCCAGGTCGAAGCTCGGCGTGGTTTCGCCCAGGCGGAACGTGCCCTGATACTCCTTTTCCTGGGCCTGAATGAGGTCGATTTCCTTGGTTTTCTTGCCCGTGCACAGGATAAGCAGGCCGGTGGCCAGGGGGTCGAGGGTGCCGGCGTGGCCGATTTTTTTGATGCGCAGGGAGTTCTTGACCTTACGCACCACGTCGAACGAAGTCCACGTCAGCGGTTTGTTGAGCAACAGGACTTCACCGGTCTCAAAATCAAAATCAGTTAAGGTTTTCGTGCTCATACCAATTGCAGGTTAATGCCCAGGGCCAACATTATCAACAAGATACCGCCCACGAGAATGCGGTAGATACCAAAAGCCTGAAAGCCATATTTGGTGACGAAGCCCACAAACAAACGAATGGCCAGCAGCGCCACCACAAACGCCACCGCATTGCCGAAAAGCAGGAGTTTGACTTCGCCCATCGAAAGTCCGACGGGGCTTTCCTTGTAGAAATCGTACATGTCTTTGGCCGCAGCACCCGCCATGGTGGGCATGGCCAGGAAAAACGCAAACTCGGCCGCTGCCCGGCGCGTGAGCTTCTGGGTGAGGCCACCGATGATGGTGGCTGCCGAACGGCTCACGCCCGGCACCACGGCCAGGCACTGAAATACACCGATAACAAATGCCTGCCGCCAGCTCGGATTCGTGACCGGGCGTCCGCCTTCGTTCGAATCCTCCTGCGGAAACCAGCGGTCGATGAATACCAGTACCACGCCACCAAATAGCAGCATGAAAGCCACCACCGCCACGGATTCGAGCAGCGCGTCGATGTGCTTTTTCAGCAGCAACCCCACCACTACCACGGGCAGGAAGGCGACCAGCAGCTTGAGGTAAAAATCGATATTCTGAAAAAACCGCTTCCAATACACTACCAGCACCGATAAAATGGCGCCGAGCTGAATGACCACCAGATAGAGCTTGGTGAACGGAGTAGCCGGAATGCCCAGCAGCGCGGAGGCAATAATCATGTGCCCCGTGCTCGAAACGGGCAAAAACTCGGTGATGCCCTCTACAATTGCGAGGAGCAGGGCTTGCCAATAGGTCATGCGGGCAGGTTTAGAGGCGCTTGTAGGCCGGTGCTATCGGCGCGGCGGGGGCCTGAGTGGCCGGCTCAGTGGCCACGCCAGGGATAATTGCCGGTGCGCCGGGGCTCAGGGTCTTGTCGCGAACCATAATGGCCGCGAATTCTATTCCGAAGCCGGCGATGAGCAGGAGCGGCCCCAGCGTGATGCCCACGAAGTCTTCGCCGTAGTTTTCCTTGTCGCCAAACATCATGGTGATGAAGCCAGCGGCTAGCACCGCGAGTCCCACCCACATCAGGCGGTAGTTGCGGGGGCCAAAAGCGAAACGGGGAGCAGGTTGCATAGGTCAGTTAACAGTTATCAATGAGGAGTTATCAATTATCAATGAGCAATTATCAATGAGCAGTTATTGGTGAGCGTTGCGAACACCAGGTCTATTACTCATTGATAATTGCTCATTGATAATTGAAATTAATACAGGTCGTCGAGCGACATTTTTAGGTATTTGTGCACGGCGCGGGCCGAGCTGAAAAAGCCGATTACGACGCCCAGCCCCACCACGCCCAGTAGGAGCAGGCCCAGGCGGAAGTCGTCGCGCAGCAGGCGCAGCGGCTCTACTTCGAGGTAGGCGTATTGCAGCAGCGCCACCAGCAGCAGCGCGGCCAGTACGCCGCTGGCCAGGCCCTGCCACGTAGCCCGCCGCAAAAACGGCTGCTGGATAAAGAACGGCGTGGCCCCCACAAGTTGCATGGAGCGGATAAGAAAACGCTGCGAAAACAACGCCAGCTTAATGGTATTATTAATCAGAATGACCACCACCAGCACCAGCACGGCCGCAAAGCCCAGCAGCACGAGGCTCACCCGCGTCAGGTTGTTGTTGATGCTGGCAAACAGGTCCTGCGGATACAGCACCTCGAATACACCGCGCTGGGCCGTTACGGTGCGCTCCAGCTGGCCCAGGTGCGTGGTGTCGGTGTATTCGGGCTTGATTTTGAGCACGTAGGCATCGCGCAAGGGGTTGTCGCCGAGGAATTGGCGGAAATCCTCGCCAGTGCTTTGTAGCAGCTGGCGGGCACCTTCTTCCTTGCTCACGAACCGGATTTGGGGCTTGCCCTCCCGCTCCGCGATGTAGGGCAGCTGGGCCAGGTCCTGCTGCAGGCGCAGCAGCTCCGTTTCGGGCAGGTCGCGGTCGAGGTACACCTGCACCTCCAGGTTTTCGCGCACCACTTCCGATAGTTTCTGGGCGTGCACCAGCAGCAAGCCAAACAAGCCAATCACCACTAAAGCCAGCGTAATGCTGAACACCACGAGCAAAGTAGGGTAGGAGCCGAGCTTTTTCTTGCGGGTGGAAGATGAAACGGGAACAGCCATATTTTGGCAAAGGTAACGGAACAGAAGAAGGGGAAGCGGCTATGGGGGTGGGAGGGAAGGAGTTTTTTGAACAGTAAAGGAAATAAATCCCGTAATCAGGGACAGATGCCATTCCAGACTTACCCTCTTACCCTACAAATTAGTGCGCGGGTCTTCGTCCACGGTCAGCACTTCGCGGCCTTCGCGGGCTTTTTGGGTGTTGCGCTCTTTGCGCTTGGGGTTTTTGCGGCTGAACAGCTCGCCGAACGTGTTGAATTGCTCCGAATAGAGCAGCGAGAGGCCGGCGCGGGGCTGGTTGACGGTTTCCAGGTCGCGCGGGGTGGTTTCGTAGCGTAGCTTGGTGCGGAACTTGCCGTCGGGGCGCAGGTAGTATTCCAGGCTCAAATCACCGAGCAGGGACGCCTGGCCCGCGGTGTTGCCGGTGCCGCCGGTACCGTTGCTGTTCACCAGATTGGAGTTGCTGGTGAAACCGCCTTCGCGGGTCACGCGCAGGCGACCGTTGAGCAGCGAGTAGCTCAGGCGCACCTGCAGGGCCTGGAGCTGCTCGGCGCTAAGGCCGTTGATGTTGAAGTCTATTTCCAGGTTCTGGTCGATTTGCGAGGTGAGCAAACCGAGCTGCGTGCTCAGTATCTGGCCCAGGCTATTCTGCACCGTATTGTCCTGGCCCCGCAGCGAAATGGTGTTGCCAAACGAGCCCAGCGGCGAAAGCTGCTTAAATACCAAGAGGCTGAACACCTGTCGATTCAGCTCCTGCTCGTCGTTGCGCAGCGAAGACGTGAAGGCGGCCAGGTCGCCCTGCAGCGTGCCCGGCGCGTCGTTGAATTCCAGGTTCAGCTTGATGGCCGGCAGCAGCAGCGGGCCGGTCAGGTTCATCACGGCCGTTACGGGCACCACGGCCGCGCTGCCTTTGCTGGCCGTGCCCAGTACCGGCGCCAGCGACGTGCGCTGGGTGTAAATGGCCGTCACGTTCATTTCGCCGGCCAGCGGGTCGCCGTTCCAGGAAATGATGCCGCCGGGGCGCACCACAAACTCCTTGTTGATAAGGCCCTGCAAGGTGAAATTGTAGGCCCCGCGCACAATCTCAACCTGGCCGAACATATTAAACTCGCCCCGCGTGTCGATGGCCATGCGTAGCTGCCCGGCCGCCGAGCCGCGAATCACGTCGCCGGTGCTTTCATCGAGCAGGATTTCGAGGTAGGCGTCGGGCGTAATGGTCAGGTTCATGTCGAGCCGCAGGCCCGAAAGGTCAATTTTTTCCTGCACCGCCACCGCTACGGGTCTTTTTAGCAGCACCGTGTCACCCACCGGGTTGTTGTTCACAAACTTGATATAGCCCGCTTTTTGGGCTCTGGCGGCGTTGTCGAGCGGCAGCGAAATGCGCGTGCCCGCCTCGCTGGTGGCCCGCACCACCACATCCAGGTCGTTGGTCGGGCCCGTTACGCGGGCCGTACCGGTGGCGTAGGCCGTGCCGAAATACAGCTCATTGTCCTTGCGGGTGGTATTGAGTACCTGCATCTTGCGAAAGCTGGCCGCAATGTCCAGGCTCATGTCCTGAAAGCCGCGGTGGCGCACCACGCCGTCCACGGTGCCGGTGTTGCCCAGCACGTCCCGCAGGCGAATCCGGCGAAACTCAATCGACGTGTTGGTGAAGGAAATACGGTCCGAAAAAGTATAAGTCGTGCCCAGGTAGCCGAAAGTGAGCCGGCCGTTGCTCACGTCGACCTGGCCCAGCAGGTTGGGCGCGTCGAACCGGCCCGTGAGCCGGAGCTGGCCGCGCCCGGTGCCGCCCAAATTGCGAAACAAGGTGCCCAAAAATGGCTGGGCCAGCACCACCGGGGCATCGTTGAGGGTGCCGGTGAGGTCAAACTGGTTGGTGGCATCCTGGGGGGCCAGGTTGCCCAGCACGGTCAGCACCGACTGGCCGTCGCGGGCCACGTCCAGGTTCAGGCGCAGCTTGCTGGTGGTGTTGTCCCAGTCGCCGCGGCCCGCTACCTGGCCAATCAGCGTGCCCTGGTACGTGAGCGAATCCACGCCCAGCGTGGTGTTGATGGTAAGCGGCCCGTACACGCCGCTCATGGTGCCCTGGGCATTCACGCGGCCACTCAGTTGCTGGCCGGTCAGGCTGTTGAGGGTAGCCAGCTCAAAGTCCTTCACCTGCAGTTTCAGGGGCGGCTTGCTGGCATCGGCCGAGATGAAGCCCTGCGCGCCCACAAACTGCACCCCGTTGCTAAAGGTGAGGTTGCTGATGTCAAACTCACGCCCGTAGTCCGAGATGCGCACCGAGTTGTCGGCCGCAATGGTCCAGTCCTGGTCGAGCAGGCGCACGTCCGACTGCCGAAAAACCACCTCCACCGCCCGCGGCAAAAACGCCAATGAGCCGTTGATGGTGGCTTTGTTGGTAGTGCCCGTCTGAGCCAGGGAGGTTGAGAAGTTGATGCGTTCCTGGTCCCACACGCCTTCCACGATAAAATTCTCGGTACGGCCCAAGGTGGGCAGCACCTGCTGGGCGCTGATGATGCTGGCCTGTGCCAGTACCTCCGGCTTGTAGGGCAGCTTCGAAGTCAGGAAGTCAAAATCGGTGTTCACGGTGCTCACCGGGCCGTAGCGGAGGCTGTCGAGGTGGCCGCCGAGCTGAAAAATGGACGTTTCCCCGTTGCGGAAAGAGCCGTCGATGCGGCTGCCATTGGCCACCCGCAGCTCGGGTACGAACAGCGCCAAAACCGGGTTGGCCCGTTTCAGATTCAGCAACAAATCAAGCTGATACACCGGCAGTACCCGCTGACGCTTGCGCCGGTAGTAGGCCTCGGTGGCGGCATCGTTGCTTTCAAAGTTGAGCCGGTATTCGGTGACGAGTGTTTGCACGTCGCGCACCACGTCGGAGGTGTTGAAGGTGCCGGCCACGCTGGCATCGGCCGCTTCCGAGCGCACGGTTACGCGGCGCTCGTTGCGGCCGTTGCGGGTGCTCACCACGTCCAGGGTGTCGAGCTTGAGCTTGCGGCCGTCGAGCGTGAACGTGGAATTGCGCAGATAGGCGTAGCCGATAAGCGAATCAAGCTGCACCCCGCGAAATTTGGCGGCGGCCGTGGTGGCCACGGTGAAATTCTGGCTGGTGAGGCCCAGCGTGCGCAGGTTGGCGTAGTCTATTTTGGCCTTGATGTCCACGTCCTGGTGGGCGCGGTCGAAGTCGATGCGGCCGTTGGCGACCAGCCGCACCGCCGGGTCGTTCACGCTCACCTTGCCCTTAAACTCCTGCCGCTGGTAGTCGCCGTCGAGGGTAATGTTGCGGTAGCGGTAGCCATTGAGCCAAATGCTGGCCACGGTGGCTTTGGCCCGGCCCCGCGCCAGGGGCGGCAAAAAGCCCACGCCCGTTACCTCGCCGTTCAGCGTCACGTCCCGAATCACGCTCTCATCACCCAAAAACTTGCCCAGCTGAAACGCCTTGGTGCGCACCGTGCCCTGGTAGGCAGCGCGGGTGAGGTCGGTTTTGGTCTTGAGGTTCACGTCCGTCACCACCGTTCCCAGGGCGGTATCGAAGGAGGCATTGGCCACAAAGTCGTTGTAGAAGCCCAGTACCTGGCCCTCCAGCTTCACCCGGCCCAGGCGCTGAACAATCTTGTTGGCCGACGCGGGCAGCCACTTTTTCAGGTCGCTGGTCAGCACCACCGAGGGCAGCAGGCGCAGGTCGATAAAGCTTTCGCGGTAGTTGGGCAGGTTGTCGGCGTGGGCGCGTTTGGCCACAATGTGCGTGCCTCGTCCGTAGCGCACGTCCAGGTTGTTTACTTTGAAATCGCGCACGTAGCCCGAGGCATCGCCCGAAAGCACCACCGACTCGTGCAAGGTGGCCAGCTGCGGGGCAAATTTGGCAATGTCGTCGGTGAAAATCCGGGAGCCGCGCAGGCGCGTGATGGTCTTCATCGAGTCGTTGTAGTCCGTGAAGTTGCTGAACACGCGGAACTCAAAGCGCAGATAGTCCTTGATTTGGCTGCGGCCCACGCGCAAGCTCAGGTCCTCAAACTCCCAGAAATGCGGTCCGTACGTCATGTCGGCCGTGATTTCGCGCAGCTGCGTTTGCGAAGGCGTTTCCACCGCGTGCAGGTTCTGGATGCGCAGGGCCAGCGTATCGCCCAGCCGGATGTTGGATACGTCGGCGTAGATGCTGTCCACGACCATGTGGGCGTAGTCGATGCTTTGGCCGTAGGTTTTGGCGCGGGGCTGGTCGGCTTTCTCGATGGCGAAATGCCCGTTGCGGAGAGCCACGGCGGCAATCCTGAAGTCGAACGGGGCCGATTTGGTCGTGTCCGAGGGGCCCATCAGCCGCTTCACCGCCGCCGTGAACTGGTTAAACGTGGTGGTATCGGGCTGGCCGGGCAGGTTTTTCAGCACGAACCTTGGCTCGTTCAGCGTAAGCTTGGCAATGTGCAGGTGCCGCAGGTCGAATACCGAGAAGAGCGAAATGTCCGCGTCGGCCCGCCCAATGCTGAACAGCTCGCCGCCGCGGCGGTCCAGCACGCGCACGCCTTCCAGTAGCACGCTGGAAAAGGGCCGCACGTCCACCCGGCCAATAATGACGGTCTGGCCCAGCTTCTGCGTCAGGACATCGGCCGCCTTGTGCGCCAACTTGGTTTGCACGCTGGGTATGCGCAGTGCCACCAGTGCCCCCACCACTGCCAGCACCACCACCAGCCCCAGGCCCAGCAGCACTTTTAGCAGGAAGGAGAAGAAACGACGCACCGGGGCAGGGAGAAATTAGGCGGAAAACGCAAGGTAATCCGCAAAGTTGCGGTTTTTTAGCCGTTTGCGGCAAGCGCATTGGCGCTCACCCAACTATCAGGCCAGAGCAAGGGCTGCCGCGGGTAGCAGTGTTCGGGCCCACGGGCCACGCTTAGGGACTGGTCGCAACATTCGACCAGCACTGCGGCTCCAGGTTTACCTTTGCCCCAGCAAAAAAAAAACAGTTCGCCGCCAAGCGTTCCGGCGTTCTTTTAAAAGTAGCAATTCCAATGCCCGCTCACCCGATTATCCTGGCCATCGAATCTTCGTGCGACGACACCGGCGCGGCCGTGCTGGCCGGCGGCGAGCTGCTGAGCAACGTGGTGACCACCCAAAAAGTACACGAGCAGTACGGCGGCGTGGTGCCCGAGCTGGCCTCCCGCGCCCACCAGCAGCATTTGCTGCCCGTCGTCACGGCCGCGCTCCGGGAAGCCGGCCTCACCACCGCCGACCTCGACGCCGTGGCCGTGACCCAGGGACCCGGCTTGCTCGGCTCCTTATTAGTAGGCGGCATGTTTGCCAAAACCCTGGCCCTGGCCCTGGGCAAGCCGCTACTGGCCGTGAACCACATGCGCGCCCACATTCTGGCGCACTTTCTGCGCGACCCCAAGCCCGGCTTTCCGTTTCTGTGCCTCACCGTGAGCGGCGGGCACACCCAGCTGGTGGTGGTGAAATCGGCGCTGGAAATGGAAATTCTGGGCCAGACCATTGACGACGCGGCCGGCGAGGCTTTCGACAAAACGGCCAAGCTGCTCGGGCTGCCGTACCCCGGCGGCCCGCACCTCGACAAGCTGGCCCGCACCGGCAACCCCACCCGGTTTGCTTTTCCGGTGGGGGCCATGCCGGGCTACGATTTCTCTTTCAGCGGGCTCAAAACGGCGGTGCTTTATTTCCTGAAAAAAGAAATCGCCGCGAATCCCGACTTCGTGGCCGAAAACCTGGCCGACCTCTGCGCCGGTATTCAGCACACCATTGTGGCCACGCTGCTGCGCCAGCTGCGCCGCGCCGCCGCCGACACCGGCCTGACGCAAGTGGCTCTGGCTGGTGGCGTGGCCGCCAATTCCGGCCTGCGCACCGCCCTGCAAGCCGAAGCCGAAGTCCAGGGCTGGGAGGTGTTCATTCCGGACTTCGCCTTTTGTACCGACAATGCCGCGATGGTGGCCATGACTGCGCATTTCCAGTACGAGGCCGGCGATTTTGCCACCCAGCTCACCAGCCCCGACCCGCGCCTGAAACTCACGTAGGCAGAGTGGCATAAGCTTCAGCTTGTGCGTACTACTATTTAAACCGACAAGACGCACAAGCTAAAGCTTATGCCACGCCGTACTTTTACCGCACTATGGCCAAAGAAGCAAAACCTGTCATCATCAACATCAAAAACCGCCGTGCCAGCCACGAATACACTTTTCTGGCCAAGTACGACGCGGGCGTGATGCTGCAGGGTACCGAAATAAAAAGCATCCGCGAAGGCAACGTGAACCTGACCGACGGCTACTGCCTCTTTCACACCGACGGCAGCCTCTGGATTCACTCCATCCGTATCGCGCCTTATTCCTTAGGAACTTACAACAACCACGACGCCATGCGCGAGCGCAAGCTCCTGCTCAATAAGCGCGAGCTGAAGCAGCTGGCCGGCAAAGCCGTGGACCAGGGCCTCACCATCATCCCGCTGCGCCTGTTCGTGACGGACCGCGGCTTTGCCAAAATCGAAATTGCCCTCGCCCAGGGCAAAAAACTGTTCGACAAGCGCAACGACCTCAAAGAGAAAGCTCAGAAACGCGACATGGAGCGGATGTAGAATAGGGTAGGAGGGTATGGGGGTGGGAAGGTGTGAGGGTAGGGGTTTGATGAATGCATCACTCTTGTTTCTTTGCATACTGCCTCTGCCCACCGTCCTCCAACTCCTGCCCTCCCACCCCCATACCCACCTACCCTAATTCCCCCACTACTTTGAATCCCGGTATTTGCGCGCTCAGCGCTGTCCCCGTCCGCGCCGAGCCCAACGACCGGGCCGAGCTGGTGACTCAGTTGCTGTTTGGTGAGTGCTATCAAATTCTGGTGACCCACGAGAGCTGGCTCCAGGTGCAGCTGGCTGCCGACGGCTATATGGGCTGGATTGATGTGAAGCAGCACACGCCCGTTTCGCCCGACTACTACGCCGCCTGGTGCGCCCAGGACCACCCCCGCGCCCTCGACGTGGTGCAGGCCGTGAGCGACGCCACCACCAAAATCCCCCTCACGCTGGGTTGTCGCCTGCCGTTTTTTGATGGCATGAACGTGCGCATGGGTGCCCGCAGCTACTTTTATAACGGCACGGCCACCAACCCCGCCGCCGCGCCCGATGCGGCCCGCCAAGCGGCCCTGCTGCGCAAAACGGCTCTCATGTACCTGAAAGCGCCCTACGTGTGGGGCGGCAAAAGCATCTTCGGCCTCGACTGCTCCGGTCTCTGCCAGCAGCTCTACGGGCTGGTGGGCATTCAGCTCCCGCGCGATGCCCGCCAGCAGATTGACCACGGCCGTCCCGTACATTTCGTGGCTCAGGCCCAGCCCGGCGACCTCGCCTTCTTCGATAATGCTGAAGGCCGCATCGTACACGTGGGCATGGTGATGGGGGAGGGCCAGATTCTGCACGCCCACGGCGAAGTACGGCTGGACCCACTCGACCACAACGGCATCTACAACCGCGAGCGGCAGCGGTATTCGCACAAGCTGCGCCTGCTCAAGCGCCTGCTGCCTGACTAAGTTACTAGCTGTCAGTTATTAGATATTGGTTTTTGCTCGGTGTAAAAAGCTAACAGCTAACAGCTGAGAGCTGACAGCTAGAATAACGAACTTAACCCCCATCCGCTTGTTTATGCGCTGGGAAACCGCTAGCTTTCGGCGGGTTATCCGAGCCCCAAGCGTGTATGGACCAAAAAGTATTAGTGCTGAATGGCGACTATACCGCCATCACCCTGTGTAGCGTGCAAAAGGCGTTTGTGCTCCTTTTTCTTGATAAAGCGGAAATGGTGGCCAAGTCGGAGCACGGCGTGTTGCGCACCATTTCCCACGCCTACCCCAAACCGAGCATCATCCGGTTGCAGCGCTACGTGCGCGTGCCCTACAAAGGCATTGCCCTGAGCCGCCACAATATTTTCAAGCGCGACCATTTCGAGTGCCAGTACTGTGGCTCGACCAAAAACCTGACCCTCGACCACGTCGTGCCGCGCTCCCGCGGCGGCGAGTCGAGCTGGACTAACCTGCTCACGGCCTGCGCGCGCTGCAACCACGCCAAGGGCCACCACACGCCCAACGAGGCCGGCCTCACCATCCGGCAGGTGCCGAAAAAACCCACCTTGGCGGGTTTTCTGAAACTCTCGGCGGGCACCATCGACCAGAACTGGCACGCGTATTTAAACTAAGTCGGGCCGTGAGGGGTTGGAGCGGGGTACCTTTGTGCCCCGCCTTCAAAAAAACCATTCATGGCCTTACCAAAATTCGCAGCAACTCGCTCCTTTCACACCGAGCTAAAGACTCGCATCAACCAATACTTTGAGGAGTCGGGCCGACGCATGACGGGTGATACCAGTCTGATTGTCAAAGCGGTACTGCTGGTTGGTGCCCTGGTTGGCCTGTACGTGCACTTGGTGTTCTTCACCCCACCCACGGCGTTGGCTCTGCTCGAATGCGCGCTGGCCGGCTGCGTTATCGCCGCCATTGGCTTCAATGTGATGCACGACGGTGCCCACGGCAGTTTTTCGCGTTATTCCTGGGTCAACAAGCTGGCTGCCTACACGTTGGGCGTGCTCGGTGGCAGCCCTTATATGTGGAACTCCAAGCACAACCTCATCCACCACACCTACACCAACATCGACGGCCACGACGACGACATCGACATCCGTCCCTGGATGCGCATGACGCCCGAGCAGCCCAAGCACGCCCTGCACCGCTACCAGCACTTCTATTTCTGGGTATTGTATTGCCTGCTCTACCTGTCTTGGGTGTTTGCGATGGACTACCAGAAGTACTTCACCCGTCAAATCGGCGCCATCGGCCTCAAGCCCATGAACACCGGCGAACACGTGAGCTTTTGGGGTTTCAAGGCCCTGAACCTGGTGTTGTACATCGCCCTGCCCATCTACATGGTTGGTTTTCTGCCGTGGCTCGCGGGCTTCCTGCTGAGCACGTCCATTGCCGGCTTGGTGCTGAGCATGGTGTTCCAACTGGCCCACACCGTAGAGGATGCCGCTTTCCCCATCCCTCACGAAACAACCGGTAAGATGGAAGACGAGTGGGCCATCCACCAGGTGCGCACCACTGCCAACTTTGCTACCGACAACAAGGTGATTAGCTGGTTGGTAGGAGGCCTCAACTTCCAAATTGAGCACCACCTGTTTCCCAAGATTTCGCACGTACACTACCCCGCCATCAGCAAAATTGTGCAGCAGGTCTGCGATGAGTTCGATGTGAAGTACAACAACTACGCTCGCACCCGCTCGGCCATTGCCTCGCACGTAGGCTTCCTGCGCCAGATGGGCCGCGCCGCGTAAGGAGTAAAATATCACAACAAAAAACCCCGGCGCGCCTGCGTCGGGGTTTTTTTGTAGGAACGCGCCTTGGCGCGTTCGGCGGCAGCACGGTTCGCCCGCACCATTTAAGGATTGAACGTGCGTGCCCACATCGATTTACCGGCCGGCAAAGGCCAGTAGGTCCGTGGTCAATTGGTCTTTATCAGTGAAGAACAAGCCGTGGGGCGCGCCCTTGTACACCTTCAGCTCGGCTCCGGAAACCATCTTGGCCGTACGCTCGCCGCTGGCCTCGAACGGTACAGTCGCGTCGGCATCGCCGTGAATCACCAGCGTGGGCACCTTAATGCCCTGCAAATCGGCCCGGAAATCGGTAGCGCTGAAAGCCTTCACACAGTCGCTGGTAGCATTGGGTGCCGCCAATGACGTTACGGTGAAGTTCCAGTCAAGCACGGCTGAGCTCACTGGGTGGCTTATCATGCCCACGCCGTAGAAACTCTTGGCGAAGGTTTGCAGGAAGTCGAACCGGTCCTTCTTCAGGCCGTCCTGCATGCCGTCGAACACCGACTGGGGGACGCCCTCGGGGTTGTTGTCCGTTTTCAGCATAAACGGCGTCACGGCGCTTACAAAGGCCACGCGGGCAATGCGGGCGTCGCCGTAGGTACCCAGGTAGCGGGCTATTTCGCCGCCGCCCATCGAGAAGCCCACCAGCGTCACATTATTCAGGTCCAACTCTTCGAGCAGGGCGTTGAGGTCAGCAGCCATAGTGTCGTAATCGTAGCCCGTCCAGGGGCGCGAGGAGCGGCCGAAACCGCGCCGGTCGTAAGCAATGACGCGCAAGCCGCCCTTGGCCAGCCCAATGGCCTGGTGCTCCCACATGGTGTGGTCCAGCGGCCAGCCGTGAATGAGTACCACCGGGTTGCCCTGGCCCCAGTCTTCGTAGAAAATTTGGACCGGATGCCCGGCCGTGTCGTTGCCTGCTTTGATGTAAGCCATGAGAAAGAAGAGTTATTGGTGAATTATACTTACTCCTTACGGGCGTTGCGCTGTGGGAGGTTTGGCGGCGTAGCGTAAAGAGTATGGGTTGGGCAATAAGCGAGTAGGTTGCGACGATTCTGCCACGACACTCACCCTTTCATGAGAAGCCTTCTATGAAAATGAACTTGCTCAGAGCTTGTTGCTTTTGCTGCATAGTCGCAGGATGCTCCCAATCTTTGCCGGCACTTGCTCCTGTTACCGCATTAGAAGGAAATGTGAGCTTATTAATTCCAACTAGATGGGTAAATCATCAAAAAATGCAGGGCTGGGCTTCAGATTGCAATGGATGCTCTTACAGCGAGCCAGGCGACTATTTTGGAGAAGACCCATTTCCAAGAACTCCACCTATACCTCCTGATAAAGGCTTTTGTACCGTTAGGTCGAAAATCACACCTGAAAGTTTTCAACGCACTATTCCTTTCAAGCCTGATGCCAAAGAAGAATCTCGGGTTTTGAAGCAGAAAGACCCTTCTGCCAGTGAAGAAAGGATAGTCGTCTCGCTCGAAAACAAAACGTTAGAAGTCAGTTACAGGAGCAGACCGGATGAGAAAAGCCCCGCGTATTACTACAAATCAGTTACTTATTTCGGGCCTAACCGAAGAGTGCAGGTTTCCTTCAAAGGCAAAGACAACCCAGAATTCAGAGAAACTGTGGCTGCCATGCGCAACAGCATCCGAATCAAGTCAGCCTTTCTAAATGAGGAGATTGACAAGTAAATAACCTGCAATCCGCATTCGGAAACCCGCCCCAAATCCCGTACCTTTGCGGCCCTGCCAGGGTGGCGGGCTTTGCTGCACAACGGCAAGGTGTTCAATAAGAACCGCGTAAGGGCCCGGGCATCGGCCGCTACGTTTATCCAAGCGGTGCCCAACAGCTATTTATGGCAGATTTGATTGACGATTTCGACTGGGATAATGTCGGAGCAACCGGTTTCGGTGGCAACTACTCCAAGGAGCAGCGCGCCGAAATGGAGGAGATGTACGGCAACACGCTGACCACCGTACAGGAAGAAGAAGTAGTGACGGGCACCGTGGTAGGCATCACCGACCGCGACGTAATCCTGAACATCGGCTTCAAATCCGATGGTCTGGTTTCTATCACTGAATTCCGCGACCTGCCCGATTTGAAAATCGGCGACACGGTGGAGGTATTCATCGAAGACCAGGAAGATGCCAACGGCCAGCTCATCCTGAGCCGCAAGAAAGCTAAAATCAAGCAGGCCTGGAAGTCGATTTACGACGCTCTGGAGCTGGATACCATCCTCGAAGGCGTAGTGAAGCGTCGCACCAAAGGCGGCCTCATCATGGAGCTCGACGGCGTGGAAGCCTTCCTACCCGGCTCGCAAATCGATGTGAAGCCCATCCGCGACTTCGACATTTATGTTGGCCGTCGCATGGAAGTGAAAGTGGTGAAAATCAACTCCGCTTTCGACAACGTGGTGGTTTCGCACAAAGTACTCATCGAGAAAGACCTCGAGAAGCAGCGTGAGGCCATCCTGAACAACCTTGAGAAAGGCCAGATTCTGGAAGGCAACATCAAGAACATGACCAACTTCGGCGTGTTCATCGACCTCGGCGGTGTCGACGGTCTGCTGCACATCACGGACATCTCGTGGGGCCGCATCGCTCACCCGAGCGAAGTACTCCAGTTGGACCAGAAACTGAACATCGTAGTATTGGACTTCGACGAAGCCAAGAAGCGTATCAGCCTCGGCCTGAAGCAGCTGACTCCCCACCCGTGGGATTCGCTGCCCGCCGACCTGCAGCCTGGTTCCAAAGTATCGGGCCGCATCGTGAACGTGGCCGACTACGGCGCTTTCATGGAAGTGGTACCCGGTGTGGAAGGCCTCATCCACGTTTCGGAAATGAGCTGGAGCCAGCACCTGCGCAACCCGCAGGACTTCATCAAGCAGGGCGACACGGTAGAAGCGCAGATTCTGACGCTCGACCGCGAAGACCGCAAGATGAGCCTCGGCATCAAGCAATTGACCGAAGACCCCTGGACGCGTGGCGACTTTGGCGACAAGTACGCCGTGGGCTCCAAGCACAGCGGCCTCGTGCGCAACCTGACCAACTTCGGCCTGTTCGTTGAGCTGGAAGAAGGTGTGGACGGCCTCGTGCACGTTTCGGACCTGTCGTGGACCAAGAAAATCAAGCACCCATCGGAAATGGTGAAGGTGGGCGATAAGCTGGACGTAGTGGTATTGGAGTTGGACCTGGGCGCCCGTCGCCTGGCCCTGGGCCACAAGCAGCTGGAAGAAAACCCCTGGGATACCTTCCAGTCGGTGTTTACCCCCGGCTCGGTACACCGTGCTACCATCACCGAGAAGTCGGAGCGTGGCGCAGTACTCGAATTGCCTTACGGCATCGAGGGCTTCGCTTACCCCAAGTCGTTGGTGAAAGAGGACGGCAGCAACGCCGAGAACGGCGAAGCACTGGACTTCCGCGTAACGGAATTCTCGAAGGACGACCGTCGCATTGTACTCTCGCACACGGCCATCTTCAACAAAGAAGCCGCTGCTGAGGACGACAGCCGCAACGCCAAGTTCAAGAAGAAGACCAACACCAAGAGCGGTGAAACGCAGGGTGAAGGCAAAATCAGCGACCTGAAGAAGACCGAAGAAAAGTCGACTTTGGGTGACCTCGACGCGCTGAGTGCCCTGCGCGACCAGATGATGGGCAACGAGCGCAAGGCTGGTGAGCAGAAGCTGAAAGCTGCTGCCGCTACCAAGCCCGCCGACGTTCCAGCCGCCGGCCCCGACAACGCCCAGGCCCTGGCCGACGGTGCTGCCACGCCTAAGGCTGCCGCCAAGGCTGCTGCTACCATTGAAGGCACCGCTCCCGCTGCCGAGGCTACTGAGGCTCCTGCCCCTGCTGCCAAGGCTACCAAGGAGAAAGCTGCTAAGGCTGAAGCTCCCGCCGCTGAAGAGGCTCCGGTCGCTGCAGAAGGTGGCTTGCTGGCCGGCATCGCCGGTGCTGCTTCGGCCGCGCTCGACAAAGTGAAAGAGGTAGCCGCCGACGCTGCCGAAGCCGTTTCGCACAACGAAACCTTCGACAAAGTGAAGCACGCCGCCTCCGACGCTGTGGACGCCGTGACCCACTCGGAAGCTTTCACCAAAGCTTCGGAAGTAGCCGGTGACCTGGTTGAGAAAGCCAAAGGCCTGGTTGCCGGCGACGACGCCGACAAAAAGGACGAGGAAACCAAAGCCTAGTGCCTGGTTGTGAATAGAGAAAAGCCCCGGCCGCAACGCCTTGTCCTTACCCACATCTTTGAAAAGCGCCGGCCAACAGGTCGGCGCTTTTTTGTGGGTTCTTGCGGGGCCGGCTTAGTAGCTTGCGAGATGAGTATTTCGACGCATTTCTGCGACCCGCAGCTGTGGGCGCAGACGCATTTTGGGGGCACGGTGTTGGGCGATGCCCGCCGCAGCCGACGGGTGGTGCAGTTGGCCGCCGGTTGGGCCCGGCAGCCGGGGGCCACCATTCCGCAGTTGGGGACCGGCCAGGCGGGGGCCAGTAAAGCGGCGTATCGCTTGCTGGGCGGTGCAAGGGCCACGCCCGAGGCGCTGCAGGGGGCGCATCAGGCCGTGGTTCGCCAAGCGCTACAGGAGCCGGGCACCTACCTGCTGGTCGAAGACACGAGCGAACTGAGCTGGCCCGAAGCCGACGAGCGCCGGCCCGGCCTGGGGCCGGTCGGGCCGGGCAAGGCCACGAGCCAGGGCGTACTGCTGCACTCGTTGGTGGCCGCCGGCTGGCCGGTGCAGGACCCCGACCCGGCCGCCAAACGGCCCGCCCTGCCGCTGCTGGGCCTGTTGGACCAGCAGTTTCACGTCCGTCAACCGGTGCCGGAGGCCGAAAAAGACCATCTCCACGGCGGCTCGCGCCTGCGCCAGGGCCGGGTCCGCGAATCGGCGCTCTGGTCCCGGAGCTTGCGCAACGTGGGCAGCCCGCCACCGGACGCGCGCTGGGTGGTGGTGGCCGACCGCGGGGCCGACATCTACGAGCACCTGCAGCAGTGCCGGGCCCAGGGCCTGGGCTTCGTGGTGCGCGCCGCCCAGGACCGGGCCCTGGTGGCCGGCGCCGACAAAGCGCCCGCCGGGCGGCTCTTCGCCGTGGCGCGGGCCCAGCCCTCGGCGGGCCAGTTGACCCTGGCCTTGCGTGGCCGGCCGGGCCAGCCGGCCCGCGAAGTGCTGCTCCAGGTCAGTTTCAGCCCCCCGCTGGCCCTGCGTGCGCCCCAGCGACCGGGCGCGGCGACGGGCAAAGGGGACCCGGTTCCCTGCGCCCTGGTACGGGTCTGGGAAGCCGCCCAAGTCGGGGACACAGGCCCGGCCACGCCCGCCCTGGAATGGCTGCTGCTCTGCGACCAACCCATCACGGATTTTGCCCAGGCCCACGCCTGCGCCCGGCAGTACGTGAGCCGCTGGCTCATCGAGGACTTTCACAAAGCCCTGAAAACGGGCCTGGGGGCCGAAAAGCTCCAGCTCCAAACCGCTGACCGTCTTTTTGCCGCCGTCGCCCTGCTCAGCGTGGTCGCATTGGCGCTAGTGGATATGCGCGAAAAAAGTCGCCTCCAACCCGACTTGCCGGCGACGGCAGCGGGGCTGGAAGCGACTTTTTTACAGGTCCTCACGCTGCGCAGTTCACGACCCGTGCAGACTGTGCGCGACGTGTATTATGCCTTGGCTGGCCTGGGCGGCCACCTGGGCCGCAAAGGCGACGGACCACCTGGCTGGCAAACCCTCTGGCGCGGCCTGATGAGCCTGCGCTTACTCGTCGAAGGCGTCC
>NZ_JNLX01000085.1 GCF_000715495.1 Hymenobacter sp. IS2118
CCCCCTTTTTTACGATGAACGTTCCAATCTTCGATTTCTCCGCCATGACTACCCGCGCCGCCTGCGACAAGGCCCTCGCACCCACCCGCCGCATCCAGAGCCGCCTCCAGAAAGACGAGGTGGTGCTCGGCTACAACGAGGACGAGGGCGAAATTCGCGCCGGCATTGCTCAGCAGCAGTTTGCCCGCGCCGACCGCAGCCTGCAAAGCGTGAACGCCGAGCTGGCTGGCCTGTCCGTAGGCACCTCCTCCGAGCGCGACAAGCTCGAAGCCGAACAGGCCACCCTCGTGGCCCGCAAAAAAAACCTGGCCCTGCAAGGCGCCTCTGGCGACCAAAGCTCCCTCCAGGACCTGGCCGAATCCCGCAACGCCGCCGACCTGGAAATGGTGACCGGCTACATCACCCAGCTCGAAGCCTACCGCCTCACCCGGCCCGCGTAGCCGGTGCTTGTCTACCACGCCACCGGCAAGCGCGTGCGCAACATGCCGATTACGATTGACAGAATGCTGTAATAACTCCGGCGGCCAGTGCCGCTGACATGACATGGAAACGCCCCGCAACGGATTGGTTGCGGGGCGTTTTTGGGTTTATGCTGAATTACAAATCCGGTGTTTGATTTGATAAATCTCGCAGGTGTTGAATATCCAGTAAGTCTTTGGGCCTGGCGCTTAAAGTAATTGGAGTAGCTGGGATTACACCAGATACCCACATCTGGCCGGTCGGCCGGTACGCCCGCCATCGTAATGGAATAGACTTGCTCCTAAATACAGAAAAGTGTAAAATCGACAGTCATGCTGAGCTTGCCGAAGCATCTCTACCGCTTCGTTGAGTCGATTGGTTTAGTTGCGCGGTAGAGATGCTTCGGCAAGCGGACGTCAGATGAAGCATGACTCGCTTTTTTGATTTCTGCTTATTCGGGAACAAGTCTAATGCCTAAAATAGCCATAATAAGCCACCGCTGTACCGCCGACTACGATGTAGTCAACTTGGCGATTGTTTAACGCCCGACTAACATGGATTATGCTTTCAATAAGCTTATTGCTTGCGAGCATTTCCCTGCTGGTGTTGAGTCCGAAGCTTATTTAGGATAACAGCCAGCTGTTGGGATTCTGCATTTAGCTTTTCCTTGTCAGCAACGGGATTCACCGAACTATTCGCTGCCTTTTTCAGCATGTTGAAACTAGCGTATTTTGTGAGCTTAGCCATAGTAGTGTAGGCGAATGCTATTGTTGAGCGAAAGAGTGTGCTAAGCTAGCCTCAACCAAATTTAGAGTTTTCTACTCAAACAGGACTTACGCACTCAGTAGCTGGCGCGCGTCTCTGACGCGTGGCTTGCTGGCTTGGCGTTTCCAAACGCCGCCGTTTGCCCCGTCTGGTCTCGTTGGCCGCGCGCGTCAGAGACGCGAAACCAGTGGGCAACGCGTCGGAGACGCGCGCCAGCAACTGAGTGCGTAAGTCCTATCAAATAGATAACGAAGCTGTTTAGAAAGTCAGTCTGCCGATGTAGAGACGCATATTTGCATCTCGTCGTTGAACAATAAACGCGGTTTTCGTTCAATAACGAGACGCAAATATGCGTCTCGTCGCCGTTCCGGGGACTTTCTAAACAGCTCCACCGCTTGATACGCGGCGGTCAGTAGCGCAAAGTTTGGACGAAGGCACTGCATGGCCGCATCCTTTATATTTCCCCCCTACCGCCACCGCACCTTCTCCCCAGCCTTGCCCGCCCGCAACCGGTCAGGCACGCTGGCCAGAATCAGTTCGCGCAACGCGGTGAGCAACGTCGTTCGCACGAAGCTGTGGTGCACCACCAGGCTCACCTCGCGCACCGGGGCCGGGGCCACGAAGCGCTTGAGGAACGGGTTGCGGTCGACTTCGTCCAACACGGCCAGCTCGGGTACCAGCGTGTAGCCGTGGTGGTGGCGCACCAGCTCCTTCAGCGTTTCGATGGAACCGCTTTCGTAGGCAATGGGGCCGGTGGAGGTAGTGCGGCCGCACAGGTTCAGGACTTGGTTGCGGAAGCAGTGGCCCTCCTGCATCAGCCACAGGCCGGGGCTGGCAAGGTCGGCCGGGGATACAGTGGCCTGGGTGGCCAGCGGGTGGCTTTCGGAGGCCAGCAGCAGGAAAGGCTCATCCAGCAGCGGCAGCTCTTGTAGTTGCCGGTCATCGAGTGGGGTCACCAGCAGGCCCACGTCGAGGCGGTAGTCTTTGAGCTGCGTCATGATTTCTTCCGAGCGCAGCTCCTCGATATGCACGCGCAGGTTGGGGTAGGCCGTGGTGAGACGCACCAGGAAGCGCGGCACCAGGTACGGGGCCAGCGTGGAGATGACGCCCAGGCGCAGCTCGCCCACCACTTCGCCCTGGGCCACCTGCACCAGCTCGCGCAGCTGCTGGGCCTCGCGCAGCACGCGCCGGGCTTGGGCAATAACCTGGACCCCGATGGCCGTGGGCTCCACCTTCCGCTGGGTGCGGTCGAAAAGTAATACCCCCAGTTCCTCCTCCAGTTTTTGCACCTGCACGCTGAGGGCGGGCTGGCTGACGAAGCTTTTTTCGGCGGCCAGCCCGAACTGGCGGTGCGTATCCAGGGCCACGAGGTAGCTGAGCTGTTGGAGATTCATGGTAGATGGGCGAGGCCCTGCTATAGGCTTTGGTTATAAAGTTATAAATAAAATCGATTTTGGTTATGCTTTTGTGCGAATTAGCTTTGTACAAAGCGGCTGTTCGGACGTTCACCTCACCCCCTAGCCCCCTCTCCAAAAAAGAGGGGGAACTAGTTTCTAGCACTAGAAAGCAAGAACTGGTTTTGTAAACAAAGACTAGTCCCCCCTCTTTTTTGGAGAGGGGGCTAGGGGGTGAGGTTGACGGCCGGGCAGCAACCATGGTAATATAAACAAGACCCAAAACCACTTCCCACATGAGCGCCAACCTGCACGACCTCCCCGCCGATAACTCCATCCTCCACGACCTGAACGCGGACGCGGCCCAGTGCCCGTTTCTCAATGGCTCGATGACGCAGACGGCCGGTGGCGGCCGCACCAACCGCGAGTGGTGGCCCAATATGCTCAAGTTGAGCATTCTGCGCCAGCATTCCACCCTTGTCAACCCCATGGACAAGGGCTTTAACTACGCCGAAGAATTCCTAAAGCTGGACCTGAAGGCGGTGAAGCAGGACCTGTTCGAGCTGATGACCAACTCGCAGGACTGGTGGCCGGCCGACTACGGCCACTACGGCCCCTTCTTCATCCGGATGGCCTGGCACAGCGCCGGCACCTACCGCATTGCCGACGGCCGGGGCGGTGCCGGCTCGGGCGTGCAGCGCTTCGCACCCCTCAACAGCTGGCCCGACAACGCCAACCTCGACAAGGCCCGCCTGCTGCTGTGGCCCATCAAGCAGAAATACGGCAAGCAGCTGTCCTGGGCCGACCTGCTGGTACTGGCCGGCAACTGCGCCCTGGAATCAATGAATTTCAAAACCTTCGGCTTTGCCGGCGGCCGTGAGGACGTGTGGGAGCCGCAGGAAGACGTGTACTGGGGCCCCGAAACCGAGTGGCTCGGCGACGAGCGCTACGTGGGCGACCGGGAGCTGGAAAACCCCCTTGGAGCCGTGCAGATGGGCCTCATCTACGTAAACCCCGAAGGCCCTAACGGCGAGCCCGACGCCGTGCGCTCGGCCCGCGACATCCGCGAAACCTTTGGCCGCATGGCCATGAACGACGAGGAAACCGTGGCCCTGATTGCCGGCGGCCACACCTTCGGCAAAACCCACGGCGCTGCCGCCCCCTCCGAATACGTGGGCCGCGAGCCCGCCGGGGCCAACCTCGAAGAAATGAGCCAGGGCTGGCGCAACAGCTACGGCAAAGGCCACTCCGAGCACACCATTACCAGCGGCCTCGAAGGTGCCTGGACCAGCACGCCCGCCGAGTGGGGCAACGGCTACTTCGACAACCTGTTCGGCTACGAGTGGGAGCTGACCAAGAGCCCCGCCGGCGCGCACCAATGGCGCCCCGTGAACGGCGGCGGCGCGGGCACCATCCCCGATGCCCACGACCCGGCCGTGACCCACGCGCCCTTCATGCTCACCACGGACATCGCCCTGCGCGTCGACCCGCTGTATGAGGTGATTTCGCGCCGCTTCCACGAGAATCCCGACCAGTTTGCCGATGCCTTCGCCCGCGCCTGGTTCAAGCTCACGCACCGCGACATGGGCCCCAAGGAGCGCTACCTCGGCCCCGAGGTGCCCACCGAGGAGCTGCTCTGGCAAGACCCGATTTCGGCCATCACCTACCAGGTAATTGACGACCAGGACGTGGCCGCGCTGAAGGGCCAGATTGCCGCCGCCGGCCTCACGGTGGCGCAGCTGGTATCCACCGGCTGGGCTTCGGCCGTGACCTACCGCGGCTCCGACAAGCGTGGCGGTACCGACGGTGGCCGCCTGCGCCTAGCCCCGCAGCGCTACTGGGAAGTGAACAACCCCGCCCAGCTTTCCACCGTGCTGAACAAGCTCGGCGGTATTCAGCAGGATTTCAACAGCGCCCAGACCGGTGGCAAACAGGTTTCGATGGCTGACCTCATCGTGCTGGCCGGCGTGGTCGGCATCGAGCAGGCCGCCAAAAACGGTGGCCACGACGTGACGGTGCCCTTCACCCCCGGCCGCGCCGATGCCACCCAGGAGCAGACCGACGTGCAGTCGTTCACGGCCCTGGAGCCGGCCGCCGATGGCTTCCGCAACTACCTGAAGACGCACCACCGCGCCGCCGCCGAGGAGCTGCTGATTGACCGTGCCCACCTGCTCAACCTGACCGCCCCCGAGCTGACGGTGCTGTTCGGTGGCCTCCGCGCCATCAACATCAACTTCGACGGCTCAGACCACGGCGTATTCACCACCAAGCCGGGTGCGCTCACCAACGACTACTTCCTGAACCTGCTCGACATGGGCACCACCTGGGCCGACACCTCGGAAGCGCAAAGCACCTTCCAGGGCCGCGACCGCAAAACCGGCCAGGTAAAGTGGACCGGCACCCGCGTCGACCTAATTTTCGGCTCGAACTCCGAGCTGCGCGCCCTGGCCGAAGTCTACGCCTGCTCCGATTCGCAGGACAAGTTCGTGACGGACTTCGTAGCCGTGTGGGCCAAGGTGATGAACCTAGGCCGCTTCGACCTGGCTACGGCGTAATACTGCCTACCCGCGCTGCCGCCCCGTGAGGGGTGCCAGTAGCTAGCGCCCCAAAAGCAACGCCCCGTAACGAATTCGTTGCGGGGCGTTTTTGGTTTTGTGACGGTTTTTACTTGTGGAGCAATTCTATTAAAAAGGCTGACCAATATTCTTCCTAAATAGCAAACAGAATGCTTCTCCGGCTTGACCGTATAATTTTTCATAGCCATTTAGGCTGTTCAGAAAATCATTGAGTCGGCTATTTTTGAGTGTTGTTGTCGCTTGTAAATCAGAAACTTTAAAAGGAAATTGATTATTATCCTGATTTGGAGTGTGTAGGAACAATGCATCACTTGAACTGTCGAAATCAAGCAGAACGGCATATAGCTGAAAGCTTTGGTCTAGGTTTTTAGTCCTATCAATAAATAATTCGAAATGCCGAAATAATTTATCCAAGTGCGGCTTTCTTTTTTTGAAACTATTATCGCCATAGCCATACCAATCAAAGTGGTGATGCCAGTTTTTTCGCCAGGTTTCGACATTATCTAAATCAAGCCAAGTCACTTTTTCGAAGTCATTTGCAGTTAGAAGACTTTTATAATACCGCTTAAGCCCTCTGCGTTTTTTAAATCTACTCATCTCATTATTTTGTTTGTTCTCAAATAACTGACCTTACGCAGCCCAGGCGCCAACCTCACCCCCTAACCCCCTCTCCTCAGGAGAAGGGGAACTAGTTTTTAATCTTATTTTCTAGAAACCAGAATTCTAGAGCTAATTCTAATTACCCCCTCTCCCAGGGCTTCGCGCACAAAGCGAACCGGGGGTTAGGGGGTGGTGAGGTTGGCGCCTGGGCTGCGTAAGGTAAAACTAATAAGTACGCCAGCAGATTCCATATAACCCAGCCCCGCTCCCAGGCGTATTTCCTTCCGCCCCCCCCCTTTCATGACCGAACTCCAACGCCTGCTCCTCGCCTACGACCAGCACCGCGCCAACGCCCGGCCCTGCGCCCTGGCCACAGTGGTGGAAGTGCTGGGCTCGGCCTACCGCCGGCCCGGCGCCCGCATGCTCGTCACGGACGACGGCCAGCTCACCGGGGCCATCAGCGGCGGTTGCCTGGAGGGCGATGCCCGGCAGCGCGCCCGCCAGGCCATTTTCCGGGGCGAGCCGGCGCTGGTTACCTACGACACCCGCGACGAGGACGACCCGCGCCACGGCCTGGGCCCCGGCTGCCAGGGCGTGGTGCGCATCCTGCTGGAGCCGCTGGATTTCGCCGCCCCCGACAACCCCATGGAGTTGCTGCGCGGTTTTGCCACGCACCCCGAGGCGGCCGTGCTGGCCACGGTGTTTGAAACCGATGCGTCTGGCCTGAAGGCCGCAGTGGGGCAGCGCGTACTGCTGGCGGCCGACGGCGCGCTGCGGGGCACGCCCCTGCTGGCTGCCCCACTCGCCGAAGCGGCCCGCGCCACCTTGGAGCAAGGCAAATCGCAGATTCTGGACGTGGAAACTGACGCTGGCCCGGTGCGGGCGCTGCTCGAAATTCTTACGCCCCCGCTGCGGTTGGTGGTGTACGGCGCGGGCAACGACGCGCAGCCGTTGGTGCACCTGGCGGCCTCGCTCGGCTGGCACGTTTCGGTGATGGATGGCCGGCCCAACCTGGCCACGCCCGCTCGCTTTCCAGAGGCGGCCAAAGTTCGCATCGTGCCCGTGCGTGAGCTGGAAACTGCCGCCCCGGATGCGGGCGCGTACCACGTGCTGCTCAGCCACAACTACGCCTACGACCTTGCCGCGCTGCAAACGCTGCTGCCTTCTTCCGCGCCCTACATTGGCCTGTTGGGCCCGCGGGTGAAGGCCGCCCGGCTGCTGGCCGAGCCGGAATTGCAGCTCACCGCCGCCGAAATAAACGAGGTTGCCCTAACCCGCCTGCACAGTCCCATCGGCCTGGGCCTGGGTGGCGAAACGCCCGAGGAAATAGCGCTGGCCATCGTGGCCGAGATTCAGGCGGTGAAGAACGGCCGGCAGCCCCGCCACCTGCGCGACACGACGGCGGCAATTCACGCTGATTCACCGCCGACTGCTCACGTCACGCTCTAAGCCTACTTTTACGGCTTATCCAATGCTTCGCGGCGTCTTTTTGATATGGCCCATTTAGTTCTGATTAATTGCCCCGACCAACCGGGCCTGGTTTATAAGGTTACGGGTGTGATGTTCCGGCACGGGCTCGACATCGTGCGCAACGGCGAATTTGTGGACCATCTGGCCAACCGGTTTTTCATGCGCAGCGAGGTAATCGGCGAGTTCGACGCGGCAGCCATGCTGGAAGAGCTTCGGCAGGCGTTGCCGCCCACGGCCAGCATTCGCATCACCGATAACCAGCCGAAAAACATCGTGCTCATGGCCACCAAGGAGCACCACTGCCTGAGCGAGCTGCTGGTACGCCACGAATTCGGGGAGTTGAATGCCCGCGTGCTGGGCGTAATCAGCAACCACGAGGTATTGGGCGACCTCACCTCCAAGTTCAACCTGCCCTTCCACTACCTGCCCCATGCTGGCCGCCCCCGCGAACAGCACGAGGCCGAAGTGCTGGCGGTGCTGGCGCAATACAAGCCCGATTTTGTGGTCCTGGCCAAGTACATGCGCATTTTATCACCGGAATTTGTGGGGCACTACACCAACCGGCTCGTGAATATCCACCACTCTTTTTTGCCGGCTTTCGTGGGGGCCAGCCCCTACGCCCAGGCTTTTGAGCGGGGCGTTAAGTTTATCGGGGCCAGCGCCCATTTCGTGAACGAACAGCTCGACCAGGGCCCCATCATTTTCCAAAGCGTGATGCCCATCGACCACACCCAAAGTGCCGCCGAAATGGCCCAGGCCGGCCGCGACGTGGAGAAAATAACCCTCGCCCGCTCCCTCAAGCTGGTTTTTGACGAGCAGGTATTTGTGAACGGCAACAAGACCGTGGTTTTCGACTAAAGCACTCAGTCGCTGGCGCGCGTCTCCGACGCGTTGCCCACTGGTTGCGCGTCTCTGACGCGCAGGGGCCAACGAGACCAGACGGGGCGAACGGCGGCGTTTGGAAACGCCAAGCCAGGGAGTCACGCGTCAGAGACGTGCGCCAGCGCCTAATCCTGTCTTACCTACCGAACATAGCGAGGCGTAACGCTCCTTTTGGCGGCTATACCTCGGCCGGCGCTTCCGTTTCGCCGGAATAAATCCGGGCTTTGCCGGGTAAGGTTTTGTGGCGCTCTTTGCCCAGGGCGGCGCTGGGTTCGGGCACCCAGTGGTACCGGCCACCGGCGCGCTCGTCGTTGAACTCGGTGGGCGCGGTGCCGGCGGCCACCCGTTCCTTCCAGGTGAGGTGTTCGGTGCCGGAGTCGGTGCGGTCCATGGTGATGCACTCCTCCACGGGGCAGACCAGCGAGCAGAGGTTGCAGCCCACGCAGTTTTCCTCGATGATTTCCGGAACGCGGGTGTTGGCGTTCAGCTTGATGGCCTGGTGGGCACCGTCTTCGCAGGCGGTGTAGCAGAGCTGGCAGCCAATGCACTTTTCGGCGTGGATGTTGGCCGTCACCTTATATTTCATATTGAGCTGCTCCCAGGGCAGCACGTTGGGCAGAGCCTTGCCCACGAAGTCATAAATGGTGTTGAAGCCTTTATCTACCATGTACTGCTCCAGGCCCGACGTCATTTCGCGGATGATGCCGAAGCCGTAGTGCATGGCCGCCGTGCACACCTGCACGCTGCTGGCACCCAGCAGGATATGCTCCACGGCATCGCGCCAGTTCTCAATGCCGCCGATGCCCGAAATAGGGAGGTTGACGTCGGGGTGCTGGGCGCAGTTCTTCACCATGTTCAGGGCAATGGGCTTCACGGCCGGGCCGCAGTAGCCGCCGTTGGTACCCTTGCCGTCCACGATAGGGTACGGGGCAAATTGGTCAATGTCAACGCCCACAATGCTCTGGATGGTATTGATGAGCGAGATGGCGTCGGCCCCGCCGCGTCGCGCCGCCAGCGCGGGCTCGGTAATGTCGGAGATATTGGGCGTGAGCTTCACGATGACCGGCTTGGTGGCCACTTCCATCACCCACTCCACTATCATCTGCAAAATCTTGGGCTCCTGCCCCACCGCCGAGCCCATGCCGCGCTCGCACATGCCATGCGGGCAGCCAAAATTTAGCTCGAAGCCGTCGGCGCCCGCGTCCTGGCTCTGCCGCACGATATCGTGCCACTCCTGCCGGCTCTGCACCATGAGCGAAGCGATGACGGCGTGGTTGGGGAAGCGCTTTTTCACTTCCTCAATTTCGCGGAGGTTGTCGGCCAGCGGGCGGTCTGAAATGAGCTCAATGTTGTTGAACCCGACCAAGCGCTTGTCGCGGTAGTTCACGCCGCCGTAGCGGCTCGACACGTTGACCACCGGCACGCCCAGCGTTTTCCATACCGCGCCGCCCCAGCCGGCATCAAACGCCTTCATGATTTGGTAGCCGGAATTGGTGGGCGGGGCCGAAGCCAGCCAGAACGGGTTCGGCGATTTAATACCGGCGAAATTGATGGAGAGGTCGGGCATGTACTTAGGGTTCTACTAGAACGTCATGCTGAGCGCAGCTGAAGCATCTCTACCGCAATAGCAGTATCAACCGAATGGGTTTACTATTGCGGTAGAGATGCTTCGACAAGCTCAGCATGACGTCCTTCTTTGTTGGTATTTGATAAAAACTACTTGCTCAGGTAGGCGTGAATGCCGCGGGCCGAGAGCTTGGCCTCGGCCGCCGCGTTCACTACTTCGGCGCCGCCGTTCCAGGCATCACCGGAAGCGAAGTATTTGGGGTTAGCAGTTTGGCCGGTGTGGGCATTGGCTATGATGCGGCCCTTGCCGTCCACTTGCAGGCCGTGAATCAGGCTCAGGAATTCGGTTTGTTTGGCCTGGCCGGTGGCTTTTATCACCATGTCGCAGGGCTCTATAAATTCAGAATTGGCTATTTCAGAAACTTTGCCATCAATGGTTTCGGTGCGAATAAACCGTACGCCCGCCACGTAGTCATCGCCCACAATTTCCAGCGGCGCTACGTTGAACAAGCCACTCACGCCCACGCCTTTGGCTAGGTCGTACTCAAACTCGTAGGCGCCCATTTCGTCCTTGCCGCGCCGATATGCCAACATTACCCGTTCCGCGCCCAGCCGCGCTGATTCTGAAGCCGCATCCATGGCCGTATTGCCGCCGCCCAGCACAATTACCTTGCGGCCCACGGCTATTCTGTGGTGCTGCTGGCGCAGTTCGGCAATGAACTCAACCGCACCGGTGCAATTGATTTTGTCCTCGCCCGGCAAGCCCAGTGCATTCGTTTTGCCCAGACCAATACCCAAAAAAATAGCGTCGTATTTACTTTCCAATTCCACTAATTCTTCCCGGGAATTAATGGGCGAATTGAAATGGGTATTGTAGCCGAACTGGGCTTGCAAATAGTCCATTTCGGCCAGCGTTTCTTCGTTCGTAATTTTGTAGGGTGCCACCCCATAAACCGTGAGGCCCGAGGGTTGTGCCTTGGCCTCAAACACGTCCACTACGTACCCCAAAGCGCGTAGCTCGCAGGCAGCCGAAATACCGGCGGGGCCGGCCCCAATCACGGCCACACTTTTCCCGTTGGGCGCGCCGGGACCGAACAGCTTTTTCCCGCTCGCAATCACCTTGGTAGTAGCGTAGCTCTGCAACCGGCCAATCTCAATCGGTTTCACATCCTGCAGGTTATACACGCAGGCGCCTTCGCACAACACCTCCGTGGGACACACTTTGCCGCAGGCATTACCGAAGTAATTGGCCTCGTAAATAGTACGTGCCGCACCGGTCTCGTTGCCCGAATTTATCTGCCGGATAAACTGCGGAATATCAATTCCGGACGGACACGCCTTAATGCAAGGCGCATCGAAGCAAAACAGGCAGCGCGAGCTTTCGTACAGCGCCTCCGTTCGGTTCATGAGCGGCTTGAGCTGCGCGAAATTCTGCGCGAATTCCTGTTCGGTGGTTGGTGTAGAAAATTCGGCCATGAACGGGCGAGATTATGCAAAGAGAATAAAAAACAAGAATGTCATGCTGAGCGCAGACGAAGCATCTCGCGTGCCACCACTAATCTTTAACGATTGGATTACTACCACAAGCGAGATGCTTCGGCTACGCTCAGCATGACGTTCTAATAAACTGCTACAATTCCACCAGTTTTTCGTAGGTCTCCGGGCGACGGTCGCGGAAGAACTGCCAGGTATTGCGCACTTCCTCAATCATATCGAGGTCGAAATCAGCAATCAGCAATTCGTCTTTGTATTCATCGGCCTGCGCGATGATTTGGCCGCGCGGGTCCACGAAGTACGAGGTGCCGTAGAAGCGGCCCAGGTTCCAGGGTTTTTCCTCGCCTACGCGGTTAATGCAGCCCATGAAATAGCCATTAGCCGCCGCGTGGGCGGGCTGCTCCAGCTTCCAGAGATACTGCGAGAGGCCGGCCACGGTGGCGGAGGGGTTGTACACGATTTCGGCCCCGTTGAGGCCCAGCACGCGGGCGCCATCGGGAAAGTGGCGGTCGTAGCAGATGTACACGCCCACTTTAGCGTACTTGGTCTGGAATACGGGGTAGCCCAAGTTGCCGGGCTTGAAGAAGAACTTCTCCCAGAAGCCGGTGGTGTGGGGAATGTGGTTTTTGCGGTATTTGCCGAGGTAGGTGCCGTCGGCATCAATCACGGCGGCCGTGTTGTAGAGGAAGCCGGCAGCCTCGCGCTCGTACACCGGCACAATCATTACCATGTTGTATTTCTTGGCGTACTCGGCCATACGGTCGGTGGTAGGGCCCGGCACGGCTTCGGCCGAGGCGTACCAGTTTTTATCCTGGCCGGGGCAGAAATACGGGGTATTGAAGATTTCCTGCAGGCAGAGGATTTGCACGCCCTGGCGGCCGGCCTCCTCAATCAGCGGAATGTGCTTGGCTTCCATCGCAGCCTTTATTTCTTCAATGGTGCCTTCGCCTTCGGTCATCGGCAAGCTCATCTGGATGAGGCCGGATTTAATCATTCGTGGCATTGGGAGGAGGGTTAAATTTTGAGGATTGACTGTTGAATTAGCACGTACAAACCCGAACGTCATGCTGAGCGCAGCCGAAGCATCTCTACCGCTTCGTTGCAGTAGTAATTTCAACGAAGCGGTAGAGATGCTTCGACAAGCTCAGCATGACGTTCCTGCGAAAATGTGCTTTGTTCGTTCTAAATATTGGTTTTTCCGCGCTTGATAAATTGCCCGTAGCCTTTCGAAACCTTCGTTTCGCCAGCGGCTACGGCCACTTTGCCGCGTAGCAGCACGGTGTCAATCTTGCCGGTTACTTCCCAGCCTTCGTAGGCTGAATAGTCGCAATTCATGTGGTGCGTATCGGCTGAAATGGTGTGTTTCTTTTGGGGGTCAAATATCACCAAATCCGCATCGGCCCCAATACCGATGGTGCCTTTACGCGGAAACATGCCGAATATTTTGGCCGCGTTGGTGCTGGTCACTTCTACAAATTTATTCAGTGTGATTTTGCCTTTATTCACGCCTTCGGAAAAGAGTAATTCCATGCGGTGCTCAATGGCGGGGTGGCCGTTGGGAATCTTCGAAAAGTCGTCCTTGCCCATCAGCTTCTGCTCCCACATGAAGGGGCAGTGGTCGGTACCCACCACGTTCACCAGGCCTTGATTAATACCAGCCCACAATGTAGCCTGGTCCTTTTTCTCGCGCAGCGGCGGCGACATCACCACTTTGGCGCCGTTGGCTTCGTCCTCGTACAGCCGCGCATCAAGCACCAAATACTGAATGCAGGTTTCAACCAGCACGCGCTGATTGCGCTCAGTGGCGCGGCGCACCTGGTTGAGGGCGCCCTCGCAGGTGAGGTGCACGATATAGGCATTCACGCCGGTGTAGTTGGCAATGTCGGCAAATCGTCCCGAGGCCTCGGCTTCGGTCACTTCGGGCTGCGAGAGGTAGTGGTAGAGCGGCGTGAGCTTACCGGCCACGCGGTGCTGGGCAATGAGCGTGTCAATCATATCGCCGTTGGTGGCGTGAGCCGTGACGAGGCCGCCGTGCTTTTTTACCTCCTGCATGAGGCCCACCATTTGCGCGTCGTCAATCATGAGCGCCCCTTTGTAGGCCATGAACGTTTTGAAGGAGGTAATGCCTTCGGCAATCATGTCCTTTATTTCCTCCTTGGTGTCGGGGTTGAAATCCGTCACGGCCATGTGGAAGCTGTAGTCGCCCACGGCGTTACCGGTGGCGCGGCCACTCCACTCCTCAAAAGCCGAACGCAGCGAGTTGCCCTGCTTTTGCAGGATGAAGTCGATGACGGTGGTGGTGCCGCCGTGCAGCGCAGCGCGGGTGCCGGTTTCGTAAGTATCGGAGCTGAAGGTGCCCATAAAAGGCATCTCCAAATGCACGTGAGGGTCGATGCCGCCGGGCATCACCATCTTACCAGTGCAGTCGATAACCTCCGCGCCTTCAGCCGACAAATTGCGGCCGATGGACACGATGGTTTCGCCTTCAATCAGGATATCGCAGACGGCGTCCGAATCGGCGGTGACGACGCGGCCATTTTTGAGGAGAATGGACATTGGGAATTAATTAAAAATTATAAATTAAAAATTATAAATTACAGGAATGGAAATATGGAGCAAAGCGGCTGAGCACGGCAGCAAAGATTCCCGTTTTTAATTTTTAATTCTCAATTTTTAATTAACATATTCATCCGCAATGCTTATCGCCTCCGAAATAATGGCCAAACCCTCCTCTATTTCCTCTTTGGTAATAGTCAGCGGCGGGCAGATAAAAATGTAGCTCCAGCGCACGAAGGTGTACATGCCCAGCTCGCGGAGCTTGGCGGCTACCTGGTTCATCACGGTCATTTGGTCGGCGGTGGCGTTCCAGGGGGCCATGGGCTCTTTGGTGGCGCGGTTTTTTACCAGCTCCAGACAGCCGAACAGGCCGGTGTTGCGCCAGTCGCCGATGCTGGGGTGCTCGCCCATCAGGTCGCAGATGCGGGCATCCATGTACTTGCCCATTTCCACCGTGTTTTCGAGGAGGTTGTCTTCCTCGTAGATATCGAGCACGGCCACGGCGGCGGCGCAGGAAACCGGGTGCGCCGAGTAGGTCAGACCCAGCGGCAGGGGCTTGTCGTCGAAGGACTTGGCAATGGTTTCGTCCACCATCACCGCGCCCAGAGGCAGGTAGCCGGCCGTGATGCCTTTAGCCATGCACATGATGTCAACCTTGACATTGTGGTGGTCGGAGCCGAACCACTTGCCGGTACGGCCGAAGCCCGACATCACCTCATCAGCCACCAGCAGAATGCCGTGCTTGTCGCAGATTTCGCGGATGCGCGTCCAATAGCCGGGCGGATACTTGATGCAGCCCGACGTGCCCGACTCCCCTTCCAGGATAATAGCCGCCACGCTACCGGGGTTTTCGTATCCTATTATTCGCTCCATGGCATCGGCGGCGCGCTGGGCGCATTGCTCGGGCGAGTCGGAGTACCACGGGCAGCGGTAGGAATACGGGTTTTCGACGTGCACCACGCCCGGCATCGCCTGGCTGTCGACGGCAAATTTGCGGGGGTCGCCGCCGGCGCTCATGGCCCCGTAGCTGGCCCCGTGAAACGACTGGTACAGCGTCACAATCTTGTGGCGGCCGGTGTACACCCGCGCCAGCTTGATGGCATTTTCAATGGCCTCGGCCCCACCGAGCGTAAAGAATGCTTTGGTGAGGTTGGGCGCGGTGATTTCCGCCAGCTTTTTGCCGAGGTCGCCGCGGGCTTTGGTAATCATGCCGGGGTACACGTAGCTGAGCTCACGCATTTGGGTGGCTACGGCTTCGGTCACGCGCTGGTCGCCGTGGCCGATGTTCACGTTCATGAGCTGCGCCGAAAAATCAATATAGCGCTTACCGTCGCGGTCGTATACGTACACCCCCTCGGCGCGCTCGGCGTTGATAGGATTCAGGCCCGTTTGCTTCGACCACGAGAAGAGCGTGTGGTCAAGGTTGTCGTGCAGGATTTGGGTTGGGTCGGGGGCGAGGGTGGTTTCCATAGTGTGCTGGTGTTCGCCTCACCCCCTAGCCCCCTCTCCGATGGAGAGGGAGGACTAGTCTCTAGACTTAGTCTAGAACTGAGGCTGGCTGATTTATTAAAATAAAAAGTCTAATACTAGAATCTAGTTCCTCCTCTCCTTTTCGGAGAGGGGGCTAGGGGGTGAGGCGAACGCCAAAACGAGCCTAGCTCATCCAGTTCACCCGTGACTCCGGGTTCCACTTCGTGGTGGTCTTTTTCAGCTGCGTCCAGAATTCGATGGAGCTTTTGCCGGTGATGTCGCAGGCGCCAAATTTTGAGTCGCCCCAGCCGCCAAAAGAAAAAGGCTCTCTAGGCACGGGCACGCCGATATTCACGCCTATCATGCCGGCTTGGGCGTGGTCCATCACGTAGCGGGCGCTGCTGCCGCTGCTGGTGAACACGGCGGCGGCGTTGCCGTAGGGGTTGGCGTTTTCGATGGCTAACGCTTCGTCCAACGTGTTGGTGCGCATGATGGCCAGCACCGGGCCGAATACTTCTTCCTGGGCAATGCGCATGTCGGGCGTCACGAAGTCGATGACGGTGGCGCCCACGTAGTAGCCATCTTCGTGGCCGGGCACCACGGCGTGGCGGCCGTCGAGCAGCACTTTGGCACCCGCCGCTTCGGCTTCGGTGATGTGCTGCTCGATGCGTTCCTTGGCTTCCTTGCTGATGACGGAGCCGAGGTTCTGGCCGGCCACAATCTTGCGGGCTTCTTCTACGATTTTGGCCACGATGCCATCTACCGCTCCCACTCCTACCATGGTGGAGCCGGCCATGCAGCGCTGGCCCGCGCAACCCGACATGCTGGCGGCCACGTTCGAGGCCGTCATGTCGGGGTGAGCGTCGGGCAGCACCATCAGGTGGTTTTTGGCGCCGCCCAGGGCCACGCAGCGCTTCAGGTTGCTGGTGGCGCGGATGTACACCACCTTGGCAATTTTGGTGGAGCCCACAAAGCTCACGGCTTCAATATCGGGGTGGTCGCAGATGGCTTCGACTATTCGCTTGTCGCCGTTCACAATGTTGAGCACGCCGTCGGGCAGGCCGGCTTCTTTCAATAGCTCAGCGATGCGTACGGCGCTTAGGGGCACTTGCTCCGAGGGCTTCAGAATCATGGTGTTGCCCAGCACCAGGGCGTTGGGGATGGTCCAGTGGGGCACCATGTTGGGGAAGTTGAACGGGGCGATGCTGGCCACTACGCCCAGCGGCTTGCGCTCGGCGCGGGCTTCCACGCCCTTGCTCACTTCCAGGAATTCGCCCTGAATAAGCTGGGGCATGGAGCAGGCGAATTCGGTCAACTCAATGGCTTTCTCGACTTCAGCGCGGGCCTCGTCGAAGGTCTTGCCGTTTTCTTCGCGGACCAGGTCGGCCAGGGCCTTCATGTCGCGCTCCAGCAGGGTTTTGTAGCGGTAGAAAATCTGCACCCGCTCCTTGATGGGGGTGGCTGCCCACGCGGGGAAAGCGGCCTTGGCGGCCACTACGGCGGCGTCGAGAGTGGCGGCGCTGCTCAGCGGGACGGTGGAAATGACCGCGCCGGTGAGAGGGCTGAATACGTCCATGGTGGCTGCGCCGGCGGGTTCGGCAGCGCTACCGCCCACGTAGTTGCGAATTGCTGGGTATTTCAACGTCTGTACTTCCATATTCCGTAGGGTTAAGCGGGGTGCAAGCTAAGGGTTTTGCCGGACATGCTTACCCGACCTAATCGTTTCCGGAAAATAATTTCATCAGCATCCATTGGCCCGCTACAAGCGGAGAAGCACTCGGCACTGCGAACCAGCGCAAATGCAGCTTTCTTAAGCGGTACGCACGCCGCACAGTCGCTGTACTAGCTGCGTGTGCAGGACCAAGGCTGCCGGGAAGACCAGTACTTTCGCCGGACCTCCCATTGCATTTTTTATGGGGCTCCCCTATGCACGCTGAGCCTTTTAATTGGATAATTGATACCATATGCGCACGTTTCTCTTTCCCCGCATTGCTGCCGTCGCACTACTGATTGGGGGCATTCACCCGGTGTTTGCCCAAGTGGTGCCGGTGCCCGCCCCCGATACCACGCGCAAGTATGAGAACCCCGCCGGCGTGTCCTCGCCCGAGAAAGCACAGTGGTACAAAAGCAAGCTTTTCCGGGCCACCGTTATTCCGGCGGCGCTTATTACCTACGGGGCCGTCACGGCGCAAGGCAACGCGGGCATCAACCGCCAGAGCCGGGAGTTTGTCCGCAAGCAGTTCCGGCCGGTGAACAGCATGATTGACAACACCGTCATCTTCCTGCCCTACCTGGAGCTGGGCGCCGTGGCCCTGGCCGGCGTCGAATCGCGGGACGACCGCCTCAATACCCTGCTCGTCATTGCCAAAGGAGAGGCCATCATGCTGGCTTCGGTGTATGCAGTGAAGTACCTCAGCCGGGAGCAGCGCCCCGATGGTTCCAACAACCAATCGTTTCCGTCGGGCCACACGGCACAGGCATTTCTGGCCGCCAGCATTGTGCACACCGAGTTCCGCAACAAAAGCCAGTGGTACGGCGTGGGCGCCTACACCATCGCCAGCAGCGTGGCGGCTCTGCGCATGATAAACGACAAGCACTGGCAGAGCGACGTGGTAGCCGGCGCTGGGTTTGGCATCCTGTCGGCCCATTTGGCCTACCTCAGCCATCGCAACCGCTGGGGCCGCAAGTCCATTGGGCGGGGCATTGGCCTGGCGCCGGCCTACTTTGGCAGCGGCGCTTCGGGCATGACCATTACCTGGCGCGCCACCCGGTAACAGCGCCGGGGCCGGCGGCGGCAAGGGGAGTCGGGGCTGTCCGGCCAATCACTGGCTTTGGCATCGGGGAATGCCCTAGCCGGAACCGGTAGCACATAACCTTTTACGCGTGGGAACAGCCCAAAGCGGGAATTTTGGTCAAACTTGGCCTAAGTTTGAGTAGCGACGCAACGGCAGGCTATTTCAACTGTCTTATTGGTGAGGATTTAAGTCCTTTCTTTAGCGAACCTGCTTTTTCTTATAAACAGAACCTTTATTCTCTTTTGAAACGCCGCGACTTTGTGGGACTTTCCGGCCTGGCGGCTGGTGCCCTGTTTCTCCCCGCCTTCCCAAGTCTGGGGGGCACTTCCGTCGACCCGTCCCGTTTGCTGGAAGGCATCGACCCGGCCGTGAACAAGCGCATGGCCGATGCCGCGCTCAACGCCGCCAAGACCGCCGGGGCCACCTACGCCGACGTGCGCATAGGCCGCTACCTCAACCAAAGCATCTTCACCCGCGAAAAGCAAGTGCAGAACATCGCCAGCGGCGAGAGCTTTGGGGCCGGCGTGCGGGTGCTGGCCAACGGCACCTGGGGCTTTGCCGCTACCAACACCGTGACCGAAGCCGGCCTGGCCAAAGCCGCCCATCTGGCCGTGGCCATTGCCAAAGCCAACGCCAAAGTGCAGAAAGAGAAGGTGCAGCTGGCTCCGGTGAAAGGCTTCGGCGAAGTGAGTTGGAAAACGCCCATTCAGCAGAACGCTTTTGAGGTGCCGGTGGCCCAGAAAGTGGAGTTGCTGCTGGCCGCCAACGCCAAAGCCACCGACAACGGCGCGTCGTTCGTGAACTCCTCGCTGTTTCAAATCAACGAGCAGAAGTACTTCGCCAGCACCGACGGCTCCTACATCGACCAGGACGTGCACCGCATCTGGCCCACGTTCAGCGTCACGGGCATCGACCGGGCCAGCGGCAAGTTCCGCACCCGCGATGCCTTGAGCGCCCCCATGGGCCTGGGCTACGAGTACCTCACGCCCAAGGCCGTCGACAAAATTGCCGGGCCGGCCGGCACGGGCCTCATCGGCTACCGCAACAGCTACGACATGCTGGAGGACGCCGCCCTGGCCGGCAAGCAGGCCAAGCAGAAACTGACCGCCAAGTCGGTGACGCCCGGCAAGTACGACCTCGTGCTCGACCCCAACCACCTGGGCCTCACCATCCACGAGAGCGTGGGCCACCCCACTGAGCTCGACCGCGTACTGGGCTACGAAGCCAACTACGCCGGCACCAGCTTTGCTACGCTGGACTGGAAAGCCAAGAAAATTCCCTTTGGCTCGAAGCTCGTCAACATTGTGGCCGACAAGCTGCAGCCCGGTTCCCTGGGCGCGGTGGGCTATGATGACGAAGGCGTGAAGGCCAAGCGCTGGGACCTCATCAAGGAAGGCATGCTGGTGGACTACCAGAAAATCCGGGACCAGGCCCACATCGTGGGCCAGAACGAGTCGGATGGCTGCTGCTACGCCGATTCCTGGGACGCGGTGCAATTCCAGCGCATGCCCAACGTGAGCCTGCAGCCCGGCACCGCTAAAATGAGCGTCGATGACATGGTAAAAAACGTGGACAAGGGCGTCTACATTGCCGGCCGCGGCTCCTACTCTATTGACCAGCAGCGCTACAACTTCCAGTTTGGCGGGCAGGTGTTCTACGCCATCGAGAAGGGCAAAATCACGGAGATGATTGAGGACGTGGCTTACCAGGCCAACACCCAGGAATTCTGGAACTCCTGCTCGGCCATCTGCGACGAGTCGGACTACCGCCTTTTTGGCTCTTTCTTCGACGGCAAGGGCCAGCCCTCGCAGGTATCGGCCGTGAGCCACGGCTCGGCCACCACGCGCTTCAATGGCGTGAACGTCATCAACACCGCCCGCAAAATCGGGTAGCGAATATCCAGAAGAACGTCATGCTGAGCTTGCCGAAGCATCTCTACCGCTTCGTTGCAGTAGTAATTCAACGAAGCGGTAGAGATGCTTCGGCAAGCTCAGCATGACGTGCTGCTTCAATCCAAAATTCAGCTAACAACCCACCATGGCCATTCTCTCTCAGACCGAGGCACAGGACATCCTGAAAAAAGTCCTTTCGTTCAGCACCGCCGACGAGTGCGAGGCGACCCTTAACGGCAGCATCAGCGGCAACGTCCGCTCGGCGCGCAACACCATCAGCACGGCTGGCACCGCCGATAACGTGTCGCTGGGCGTGCAGTCGCGCTTTGGCAAGCGCAGCGGCGTGGCTACCTGCAACGAGTTCGACGAGGCCAGCCTGCGTCGCTGCGTACAGCGCGCCGAAGAAATTGCGAAGCTCGCGCCCGAAAGCCCGGAGTACGTGCCTTTCCTGGGCCCGCAGAAATACCTGGCGTCGCCGGTGGCCTTTGCCCAGCGCACGGCCGACATCACGCCCGACTACCGCGCCCAGCAAATTGGGGCGAGCATGGCGCTGTGCGAAGCCCGGAAGCTGTCGTCGGCAGCCTTCTTCAACGACTCGGCGGGCTTCGTGGCCAAGCGCAATTCCAAAGGACTGGAAGCGTACCAACGCCTCACCAACCTGGACTTCACCATCACGGTGCGCACCGCCGACGGCCTGGGCTCGGGCTACGCCATTGCCAACTACACCGACCTGGCCAAGTTCGACGCCGCCCGCCTCACCCGTGTAGCCGCCGACAAGGCTGCCTCGTCGGTGAAAGCCAAGGCCCTGGAGCCCGGCAAGTACACTGTGATTCTGGAGCCGGCCGCGGCCGTGGATTTGCTCAGCAACATGATGCGCTCGATGGACGCGCGCAACGCCGACGAAGGCCGCAGCTTCCTGAGCAAGAAAGGCGGCGGCAACCGCAAGGGCGACAAGCTCTTCGACGAGCGGGTAACCATCTACTCCGACCCCACCAACGCCGAAGTGCCCGACCTGACCTTCGCCGGCGACGGCCGTCCCCAGCAGAAAACCACCTGGATTGACAAAGGCGTGGTGAAAAACCTCTACACCTCGCAGTTCTGGGCGCAAAAAGCCGGCATTCCTGACCTGCCTCCTCCCGGCGGCTGGATTATGGAAGGCGGCTCGCAAAGCACCGCCGACCTGATTAAGGGCACGGCCAAAGGCATTCTGGTGACGCGCCTGTGGTACATCCGCGCCGTGGACCCGCAGACGCTGCTCTACACCGGCCTGACCCGCGATGGAACCTTCTACATTGAGAACGGCCAAATCAAGTTCCCGGTGAAGAACTTCCGCTTCAATGAAAGCCCGGTTATCATGCTTAACAACCTGGAGGCTGTGGGCAAGCCCGTGCGCCTGGGCGGCAACCTGGTGCCCCCGCTGAAAATCCGCGACTTCACCTTCACCAGCCTGTCCGACGCGGTTTAAAGGCATGTGCGGTAAGCTTTAGCTTGCCGTTACAGACGGTCAATCAACCTTTTTCACTCCATTACGGCAAGCTAAAGCTTACCGCACATATTATGAAAAGACGCGACTTTGTGGGACTTTCCGGCCTGGCGGCTGGCGCCCTCTTCATTCCTACCATCCCCGGTTTTGCCGGCAACCTCGTGGACCCGGCCCGCCTACTGGAGCCCGGCGTGGACGTGGCCATTAAAAAGCGCCTAGCCGATGCCGGCCTCAACGCCGCCAAAGCCGCCGGTGCCACTTATGCCGACGTGCGCATTGGCCGCTACCTCAACCAGGGCGTGTTTACCCGCGAGAAGCAGGTGCAGAATATTGCCAGCACCGAAAGCTACGGTGTGGGCATTCGCGTGATTGCCAACGGCACCTGGGGCTTTGCCGCTACCAATTCGGTAACCGAAGCCGGCATTGCCAAAGCCGCGCAGCTGGCCGTGCAGATTGCCAAAGCCAATTCCAAAGTGCAAAAGGAGCAGGTGAAGCTGGCGCCCCTCAAAGGCCACGGCGAAGTGGCGTGGAAAGCGCCCATTCAGCAAAATGCCTTCGAAGTGCCCATCAAGGACAAAGTTGATTTGCTATTGAGCGTGAACGCCAAAGCCCTGGACCTGGGCGCCTCGTTCGTGAACTCGGTGCTGTTTCAGGTGAACGAGCAGAAGTATTTTGCCAGCACCGACGGCTCGTATATCGACCAGGACATTCACCGCATTTACCCCACGTTTGGCGTCACAGCCATTGACCGGGCTTCGGGCAAATTCCGCACCCGGCAGTCGCTGAGCTCTCCCATGGGCCTGGGCTACGAATACCTTTCGCCCAAGGCCGCCGATAAAATTGCCGGCCCGGCCGGCTCCGACGTGGTGGGCTATAAAAACAGCTACGACATGCTGGAGGACGTGGCCTCGGCTACCAAGCAGGTGAAACAGAAGCTGACCGCCAAATCGGTGACGCCCGGCAAGTACGACCTCGTGCTCGACCCGCACCACCTGGGTCTGACCATTCACGAGAGCGTGGGCCACCCGCTGGAGCTGGACCGCGTGCTGGGCTACGAGGCCAACTACGCTGGCACCAGCTTCGCAACGCTGGAGTGGAAGGCTAAGAACATTCCTTACGGCTCGAAAATAGTGAACATTGTGGCTGATAAGCTGCAGCCCGGTTCGCTGGGCGCAGTGGGTTACGACGACGAGGGCGTGAAAACCAAGCAGTGGGACCTTATTAAAGAAGGCACGCTGGTGGACTACCAGAAAATCCGGGACCAGGCCCACATGGTGGGCCAGAACGAGTCGGACGGCTGCTGCTACTCGCAGTCGTGGCAGGACGTGCAGTTTCAGCGCATGCCCAACGTGAGCCTGCAGCCCGGCAAGGCCAAGCTGAGCGTGGACGAAATGGTGAAAAACGTGGACAAGGGCATTTACATCGCCGGCAACGGCTCGTTCTCCATCGACCAGCAGCGCTACAACTTCCAGTTTGGCGGGCAGGTATTCTACGCCATCGAGAAAGGCCAGATTACCGGCATGTTGGAAGACGTTGCCTACCAAGCCAACACCCAGGAATTCTGGAACTCCTGCGCCGCCGTCTGCGACGCCTCGGACTACCGCCTGTTCGGCGCTTTCAACGACGGCAAGGGCCAGCCCTCGCAAAGCTCGGCCGTGAGCCACGGCTCAGCCACCACCCGCTTCAACGGCGTGAACGTCATCAACACCGCCCGGAAAATTTAAATTTTCAGCTCTTAGCTGTCAGCCATTAGCTGTTAGCTTTCCTTTGGGAAGGCGCCGATACAGCAAAAAAAGCTAACGGCTAATAGCTCTCAGCTAACAGCTAAACACAATGTCCATTCTTTCTAAAGACGACGCTCAGACCATCCTCAAAAAGGTGCTGGGCTTTAGCACGGCCGACGAGTGCGAGGTTTCCCTTAATGGCCAAATCGGTGGTAACGTCCGGTCGGCGCGCAACACCATCAGTACGGCCGGTGCCGTGGACAACGTGTCGCTGGCCGTAGAATCGCGCTTTGGCAAGCGTAGCGGCGTGGCCACCTGCAACGAGTTCGACGAGGCCACGCTGCGCCGCTGCGTACAGCGGGCCGAAGAAATTGCCCGCCTCGCCCCCGAGAGCCCAGAATACATGCCCTTCCTGGGCGCCCAGCAGTATCAGGAAAGCGGCAAATCCTTCGCCCCCGCTACGGCCGCCATCGAGCCCGATTACCGGGCCCGCCAGATTGGAGCCAGCACCTCGCTCTGCGACCAGCGCAAACTGAGTTCGGCCGGCTTTCTGGAAGACTCGGCGGGCTTCGTGGCCAAGCGTAATTCCAAAGGACTGGAGGCTTACCAGCAGTTTACCAACGTGGAGTTTTCGGTGACGGTGCGCACGCCCGACGGCACGGGCTCCGGCTACGCTGCTGCCGACTACACCGACGCGAGCAAGTTCGACGCTGGCCGCCTCACCCGCGTAGCCGCCGATAAGGCGGCCTCGTCCATGAAAGCCCGCGCCATCGAGCCCGGTAAGTACACCGTAATTCTGGAGCCCAACGCTTTGGTTTCGAACGTGGACACCTCGCTGATGGCCGCCCTGATGGGCAGCTTCGACGCCCGAAATGCCGACGAGGGCCGCAGCTTCCTGAGCAAAAAAGGCGGCGGCAACCGCAAGGGCGAAAAGCTGTTCGACGAGCGGGTCACGATTTATTCCGACCCCACGAATGCCGAAATCCCCGACCTGATGTTTTCCGGCGACGGCCGCCCGCAAAAGCGCGTGACCTGGATTGAGAAGGGCGTGGTGAAGAACCTCTACTCCTCGCGATTCTGGGCGCAGAAGGCCGGCATTCCCGACCTGCCCCGTCCCGGCGGCTGGATTATGGAAGGCGGCACCCAAAGCACCGCCGACCTGATAAAGGGCACGGCCAAGGGCATACTGGTGACGCGCCTGTGGTACATCCGCCCGGTTGACCCGCAGACGCTGCTCTACACCGGCCTGACGCGCGACGGAACCTACTACATCGAGAACGGCCAAATCAAGTTCCCAGTGAAGAACTTCCGCTTCAACGAAAGCCCCATCATCATGCTCAACAACCTGGAAGCCATTGGCAAACCGGTACGTCTGGGTGGCAACCTGATACCGCCGCTCAAGATTCGTGACTTCACGTTCACGAGCTTGTCGGACGCGGTATAGCAGTTGCTTTTTCGCATTCCAAGTCCCTGAATCCGATGGATTCAGGGACTTTTTGCGTCCTGCCGGCGGCGGGCGGGCAACCGTGCGCCGGAAGGCCGCATCTGGCAAGCTGTTGGCGGGGCGCGGGGCGCCCTATTATGCCACCTAAGCTCCTTTCCGTTCTGTATGAAGTACCAATTACTCGCCGCGATAACGGCTTTGCTCATCGTTTGTGGGCCGGCGGCCACCGCCCAGCGCCTTGCCGGCAAAATCGTGGATGCCGCCACCGGGCAGCCGGTGCCCTACGCCAGCATTGCGGTGCTGAACACGACGCTGGGCACCACCAGCAACGCCGAGGGCGAATTTGAATTGCGAGCCGAGCTGCCCGCCCGCCTCGTGATGTCGGAGCTGGGCCACCAACGCGACACGGTGCAGGTGGCGGTGGCGGCGGCGACCACACCGCTACAAGTTCGACTACAGCCGGTTTCGGTGCTGTTGCCCGAAGTGCAGGTGGGCAGCTACCTCGGCGACCTCCTTGCCCAGGCTTACCGGCAGATGCTCCGCACCCACAGCCGCATGGTGTACGGGCAGGCGTTTTACCGCCAGGTCGTTCGCATTGGCGGCGACGCCACGGAGGTGCAGGAGATGGTATGGGAGGCGGCCAGCAGCAGCGGAGGCATGAGCGGTAGCTCCCTCGCCCACGGCCGCTTTGCCAAGAAAGAGGCGCCACTGGGCTTCAAAAACTTCTCCAACTTAACCAAAGCCGTTGGCTTCAACCTGAAAGCAGACAGTCTCACGCGGCGCTCACTTTTGGGGTTGTACGCGGCCCGATACTTCAAGCTGACGCTGATTGGCGTGACGCAAAGCGCGGGGCAGCAGTTGGTTGAGATAGGGTTTGAGAACAAGCCGGGACTGACGCAGACTACCGCGAAAGGAACCCTGGTTATCAACGAAACCACCAAGCAGGTGCTGCGCCTTCGGTATGAGTCGCCGGATTTGGTGAACATCAAGACCAATGGCGCGGTGGTTAACATCCAGACCAACGGCCTGCTGGTTAAGCTCAGGAACCAAACCACCGTGTTTGAGATGGACTTTCAGCCCACTCCAGACGCAGCGGTACTCACCTACATCAGGGTCGATTATCAGGCTACGCTAGCCGGCCCGGCGCAACGCGACGTCGCCGTTCACGCCTCGTCCTTCGCCTATTTCTACAACGGCCGGCCCGCGCCCAATCCCAGCGTCACGTACGCCCCTCCCCGAGGCGGCGAAGCTGACCTGACCACCATCAAAAAAACGGCTTACGACCCCGCCTTCTGGCAAAACAACGCCGTGGTGAAGCGCACCCCGCTCGAAGACCAGGTGATGAAATCCTTTGAGCAAAAAGGCGCGTTTGGCACTATGCTCACCCCTTGATTTAGTTGTCAGTTGTTGGTTGTCAGGTTCCTTCTTGATTTCACTGATTCTAACAACCAGCAACTAATAACCAGCAACTAACAACCGACACCTTATGAAAAGGTGCTACTTTATGTGCCCCTCCAGCCTGGCGGCCGGCGCCCTGATACTGCCCAACCGGCCCAGCTTCGGTTAACAGTTCCGTGGACCCCGCCCGCCCGCTGGAGCCGGGCGCTGATGTCATCGTTTCCGCCCCTATCTTGCGGGCTCTCCTTCTTTCTGCTATGAAGTATTTGTTGCTGGCCGGCCTCTTGCTTACTACCGCTCTACGGCCCGCCGCCGCGCAGCAGCGCATCACCGGTAAAATTGTGGATGCCGCCACCGGGCAGCCGGTGCCCTACGCCAGCATTTCGGTGCTGAACACTACCACCGGCACGAGCAGCAATGCCGAGGGCGAATTTGAGTTGCGAGCCGCACTGCCCGCCCGCCTGGTGGTATCGGAGCTGGGCCACGAGCGCGACACCGTGGCGGTGGACGTGGCGGCGGCCACGGCGCCGCTGTTGGTGCGCTTGCAGCCCGCTTCGGTGCTCTTGCCCGAGGTGCAGGTGGGCAGCTACCTCAGCGAGCTCATTGCCGAGGCTTACCGCAAGCTGCAGGCCACCCACGACCAGAAGCAGTATGGCCAGGCCTTTTACCGCCAGGTAACCCGACTGGCCGGCGACGCTACCGAGGTGCAGGAAATGGTGTGGGAAGCCGCCAGCAGCAGCGCGGGCGTAGAGGGCACGGCCCTGGCCCAGGCGCGCTTCGCTAAGAAAAAGGCCCTGCTCAGTTTCAATAATTTTTCGATTTACACCAAGCAGTACGTGGTGTATAACCCGCAGGACGACAGCACGCAGAAGGGCCTAATTGGCCTGCACACCGACCAATACCTGCGCCTGAAGCTACTGGGCGTGACGCAGGACGGCCCCCGGCAGTTGGTGGAAATTGGCTTCGAGAGCAAGGAGGAAAGCACCACCAAGCGTGCCCACGGCAGCATGGTGATTGACGAGAATATGCACCAGCTGTTGCGCCTGCGCTTGGAAACGGCGGCGATGAAGACCAAATCAAACAACCCGCTCTTCAAATTCAAAGACGAGGTAACGCAGCTGGAATGGGTGTTTCAGCCCCGGCCGGGCGGCGCGGCTACGCTCGATTATCTGCGGGTAGACTACCGCGCCAACCTGGGCCGACTGGCCAAGCCCGACCTACCGATTCAGGTGGCCTCGTTTGCTTATTTTTACAACGGCCGGCCCACGCCCAATGCCAGCGTAACTTACGCTCCCGCCAAAGGGGGCGAAGTCGACCTGGCCACCATCAAAAAAACGACTTACGACCCCGCCTTCTGGCAGAATAATGCCGTGGTAAAACGCACCCCGCTCGAAGACCAGGTCATGAAATCCTTCGAGCAAAAAGGCGCTTTCGGCACCATGCTCACCCCGTAATTTAACGGTTAGTGGTTAACGGTTAATATCGAAGCCTTCATTAACCGTTAACCACCAACCACTAAACAACCCTTTTTTCCTGCACCTTATGAAAAGACGCGACTTTGTGGGACTCTCCGGCCTGGCGGCCGGTGCCCTGATGCTGCCCAGCCTGCCTGGCTTCGGCTACACCTCCGTGGACCCCGCCCGCCTGCTGGAACCGGGCGCCGATGTCATCGTGAAAAAACGCCTGGCCGATTCGGCCCTGAACGCCGCCAAAACCGCCGGGGCCGAATACGCCGACGTACGTATTGGCCGCTCGCTGAACCAATATGTATTTGCCCGCGAAAAGCAGGTACAGAACATCGTGAGCACCGAGAGCTACGGCGTGGGTATTCGGGTGCTGGTGGCGGGCTGCTGGGGCTTCGCCTCCACCAGCGTGGTGACCGAAGCCAGCCTAGCCGCCACTGCCCGCGAGGCCGTGAACATTGCCAAGGCCAACCGGCTGGTAATGACCGAGCCCGTGCGACTGGCCACACAGTCCGGCTACGGCGAGGTGAGCTGGAAAACGCCCATTCAGCAGAGCGCTTTTGAGGTGCCTATTAAGCAGAAGGTAGACCTGCTGCTGGCCGCCAACGCCGCCGCCCTCGATGCGGGTGCCAACTACATCAACTCGGCGCTGTTTCAGGTGAACGAGCAGAAGTATTTCGCCAGCACCGACGGCTCGTATATCGACCAGGACATTCACCGGCTCTGGCCCACGTTCTCGGCCACGGCCGTGGATACGAAATCGGGCAAGTTCCGCAGTCGCGAGGCGCTGAGCGCGCCGGTGGGTTTGGGCTTTGAGTACCTCACGCCGAGCGCGGCCGAGCAGGTGCGCGGGCCGCAGGGCACCGACACCATCGGCTACAAGCTCCGCTACGACATACTGGCCGATGCCGCGCTGGCCGGCAAGCAAGCCAAAGCCAAGCTGACCATGAAATCGGTGACGCCCGGCAAGTACGACCTCGTGCTCGACCCCGGCCACCTGGGCCTGACCATCCACGAATCGGTGGGCCACCCCACGGAGCTCGACCGCGTACTGGGCTACGAGGCCAACTTCGCCGGCACCAGCTTCGCCACGTTGGAATGGAAGGCCAAAAACCTCCCCTACGGCTCGAAGGCGGTCAACATTGTGGCCGACAAGCTGCAGCCCGGCTCGGTGGGCAACGTGGGCTACGACGACGAGGGCGTGAAAACCCGCGAGTGGGACATCATTAAGGATGGCAAGCTGGTGAACTACCAGAAAATCAGGGACCAGGCGCACATCGTGGGCCAGAAGGAATCGGATGGCTGCGCCTACGCCCAGAGCTGGGAAGACGTGCAGTTTCAGCGCATGCCCAACATCAGCCTGCGCCCCGGCACGGCCAAAATGAGCCCCGACGAGATGGTGAAAGGCGTGGACAAAGGCATTTACATTGCCGGCGCGGGCTCGTTTTCCATTGACCAGCAGCGCTTCAACTTCCAGTTTGGCGGGCAGCTGTTTTTTGCTATTGAGAAGGGCAAAATCACGGAGCAGCTCGAAGACGTGGCCTACCAGTCGAACACCCAGGAATTCTGGGGCGCCTGCGCCGGCTCGTGCGACCAGTCGGACTACCGCCTGTTCGGTACCTTCTTCGACGGCAAAGGGCAGCCCTCGCAGGTGTCGTCGGTGAGCCACGGCTCGGCCACCACGCGCTTCAACGGCGTGAACGTCATCAACACCGCCCGGAAAGTATAATTTTAATTAGCTGTTAGCTAAAAGCTATTAGCTGTTAGCTTTCCCTTGGGAAGGCGCCGATACAGCGAATAAGCTAACAGCTAATAGCTCTCAGCTAACAGCTAAAAACATGGCCATTCTCTCCAAAGACGACGCCCAGGCGTTGCTAAAAAAAGTTCTCAGCTACAGCACCGCCGACGAGTGCGAAGCCTCCCTTAATGGGCGCACGTCCGGCAACATCCGCTATGCCCGCAACAGCGTGAGCACGGCCGGCGCCCAGGATTCCGTGTCGCTGGCCGTCGAAAGTCGCTTCGGCAAGCGCAGCGGTATTGCCACCTGCAACGAATTCGACGAAGCGACTTTGCGCCGCTGCGTGCAGCGGGCCGAGGAAATTGCCCGCCTCGCCCCCGAAAGCCCGGAGTACGTGGCCCTGCTCGGCCCCCAAACCTACCTGAGCCCGCCCTCCACGGCCCCCACCCTGCTCACGGCCGCCACCCGCGCCCAGGCGGCGGCCGACAGCATGACGCTCTGCGCCGCCAAGAACCTGACGTCGGCGGGCTTCCTCGATGGCGGCACCCGGTTCGTGGCCAAGCGCAATTCCAAGGGCCTCGAAGCCTACCAGCAATCCACCAACACCGACTTTTCGGTGACGGTGCGCACCGCCGACGGCCGCGGCTCGGGCTACGCCATTGCCGACGTGACGGACCCCGCCAAGCTCAACGCCAAAGCCCTCACCCAGCGCGCCGCCGACAAAGCTCTGGGCTCGGTGAATGCCAAGGCCATCGAGCCGGGCAAGTACACCGTGATTCTGGAGCCAGCCGCCCTGATGGCCGGCGACGACCTTTCGCTGCTGGGCGGGCTGATATTTGGGATGGGCGCCCGTGAGGCCGACGAAGGCCGCAGCTTCCTAAGCAAAAAGGGCGGCGGCAACCGCAAGGGCGAAAAGCTGTTCGACGACCGGATAACCATCTATTCCGACCCGCTGAACGCCGAGGTGCCCGGCAATGCCTTCGACGGCGACGGCCTGCCTACCAAACGCCAGACCTGGGTTGAGAAAGGCGTAGTGAAAGACTTGTTTTACAGCCGCTTCTGGGCCGAAAAAAACAAAGTAGCCGCCACCGCCTACCCCAATGGCTTCATCATGGCCGGGGGCACACAAAGCACGGCCGAACTAATTAAGGGCACGGCCAAAGGCATTCTGGTGACGCGCCTGTGGTACATCCGCGAGGTGGACCCGCAAACGCTGCTCTACACCGGCCTCACGCGCGACGGAACGTTCTACATTGAGAACGGGAAAATCAAATTCCCCATCAAGAACCTGCGCTTCAACGAGAGCCCCATCATCATGCTCAACAACATTGAGGCCATCGGCAAGCCGCAACGCCTGGCCGGCTGCCTGATACCGCCGCTCAAAATCCGCGACTTCACCTTCACCAGTCTCTCGGACGCTATCTAGGGATTTCAGCAGCCGGGCTGCGTTTGGGAAGCAACTTTTGTGGCCGGAAGGAGTCCTTCACCCGCAATACGCTGCTTCCCAAACGCAGCCCGTTATTGAGTCGCTTATTTCCCACCGAATTGGAAGGCCGCATAGAGTTGAAATACCCGGTTTTGCAGGCGCGGGTCGTTGATGCCGGACAGGTCTTTGGCGTCGTTGATGTCGTTGAGGCCCGCCACGAGGCGGCCGCCCAGCGAAAAACCGGCCGCCAGCTTAAGCCCCACGCCGCCAACCACGCTGAAATCGTTGCGCTTGAAGCTGCCGGTGGCCGGGCGCGATTGGTTGCCGTAAGCCGGGGTGCCGTCGGGGGCCAGCCCCAATTGCATCGTGCCCGACTGGTCGGCGCTGAGCAGGAGGCCAAACTGCGGGCCGGCTTCCACGAACACGGGGCCCAGGGTAAGCTTGGCCAATACGGGCACGGTGAGGTATTGCAGCTTGCTGTCGTAGTTGGTGAAGGCCGATTTCAGGTTGCCGCCGGCCACGGAATACTGCACTTCGGGCTGAATGGCCAGGGCCCCCAGCAGCTTGGCTTCGTAGAAAACCCCGACGTGATAAAAGGCTTTGTAGGACGAGCTTTCGCCTTCGCGGCCGGTGAGCTCGGCTACGTTCAGCCCACCCTTTACGCCCAGCTGGGCCTGCGCGAAGGGGACACAGAAAACACTCAGCAAGACGATAAAAAAGGCCTTTTTCATGGGATAAGCTATAATTTTGAGCGGTGCCAGCATACGGGCCGGCGTTACTACGGCAGCCCCTCAACGGCCGCGCTAGTACTGCGGCCCGCCGGCACAAAGTTGCGACTTAACGCCCAAACCTGGCAGCAATGCTACTTTACTTTGGCTGCTTCCAACGAAAAAGCAACCCGTTTATTTTGAATCCGAATACCTCCCCAGCGTGTTGGTTACCCAACTTGATTTTTCGCCCTCCCTTCCTCGTTATCTGTGCCCGCTAGCCCTTTCACTTTTGTGCGCCTGAAATACCAATCCGGCGACTGGGACGCGGTAGACGAGCGGATGCCCGCCAACCTGCTGCACTCGCTGGTGCAGTACACCACCGTGCCCGTCGACCCCAAGGAAAAAGTAGTCGCCCTCGATAGCCCGGAAATATTCAGCTACCCATTCTGCTACTTGTCGGGACACCGGTTGGTGCAATTCTCGGCGGCTGAGAAGAAGAATTTCATCCAGTATGTGCGCAACGGCGGCTTCGTGTTTGTCGATGACTGCAACCACGACATCGACGGCCTGTTTGCCCGGTCTTTTGAGGAGCAGATGCGCCAATGCTTCGGCACGGGTGCACTGAAGAAAATCGCCAAAACGCACCCCATTTACTCGCAGTTTTTCAAGTTTCAGGACGGCCCACCCAACACCGGCTTCGAGCTAAACGGCTGGGGCGACGACCTGGTGCACGACTACCTGAAAGCCGTGGAAATTAAGGGCCGCATCGGGGTATTGTATTCCAACAAAGACTACGGCTGCGAGTGGGACTACGACTTCCGCAACAAGCGCTTTCTGGCGGAGGACAACACTAAATTTGGCGTCAACATTCTACTGTATGCCCTGACATGACTTGGTTGTCAGTTGCTCGTTGTCAGTTGTTGGCCTGATAGGCCTGCTCTTGCCAACTTACAACTGACAGCGAGCAACTGACAACTAAACAATGACCGAACAAGAAGTAAATACCCTCCTGGCCAAGCTGCCAGTCCTCAAAGCCGAAATTGCCAAGGTCATTGTGGGCCAGGAAACCGTGCTGGACGAAGTGCTGGTAGCCCTGCTGGCGGGCGGTCACGCCCTGCTCGAAGGCGTACCTGGCCTGGCCAAAACCCTGCTCGTGCGCACCCTGGCCGCCGCCACCGACCTGCCTTTCCGCCGCATCCAGTTCACCCCCGATTTGATGCCGACCGACATCCTCGGCACCGAGGTGCTGGAGGAAGACCACGGCACCGGGCACCGCTCGTTCAAGTTTAACCCCGGCCCCATTTTCGCCAGCCTGGTGCTGGCCGATGAAATCAATCGGACGCCGCCCAAAACCCAGGCGGCTCTGCTGGAAGCCATGCAGGAAGGCCACGTAACCTACGCTGGCACCGAGCACGCGCTGCCCAAGCCGTTTTTCCTGCTGGCCACCCAGAACCCGATTGAACAGTCGGGCACCTACCCTTTGCCGGAAGCGCAGCTCGACCGGTTTCTGCTGTACGTGCGCATTGGCTATCCCACGGCCGAGGAGGAATTGGCCGTGCTGCGCGGCACCACCGGCGCGGCCGGGCAAGCGGTGCAGCCCGTGCTGGGCGGCGCCGACATCCGGCAGCTGCAGCAGCTGGTGCGCCAGGTGAGCCTGAGCCCGGAGCTGATGGATTTCGTGAACCGGCTGGTGCGCGCCACCCGCCCGGCCACATCGGAAGTGCCGTTTATTAAGGAATACGGGCGTTGGGGCGCCGGGCCACGGGCCGGGCAGGCGCTTATTCTGTGTGCTAAAGCGCGGGCTTTGCTGCACGGCCGCTTCGCCGCGACGCTCGAAGATATTCAGACCCTGGCGGCGCCGGTGCTACGGCATCGGGTGCTCCTGAACTTCAATGCCGAAGCCGAAAACCTGACGGCTGATGATGCCGTGGCGGCGCTGCTGCAAGCCGTCAAAGTATAATTTGACCGTCATGCTGAGCTTGCCGAAGCATCTCTACCGCGCAACTAATCCAATCGACTCAACGGTGCGGTAGAGATGCTTCGGCTGCGCTCAGCATGACAGACTGGAATTGTTAACTGGTAACTGAAATCATGCTCACTCCCGAACTACTCCACGGCCTGCGCAACTTGTCGCTGGCGGCCCGGCAAGCAGCCGAGGGATTCCTGAACGGCGCGCACGCCAGCCGGCGGCACGGCGCGGGCATGGAGTTCAGCCAGTACCGCCCCTACCAGCCCGGCGACGACTTGCGCCGCCTCGACTGGCGCCTGGCCGCGCGCTCGGACCGCTACTATTTGCGCGAATCGGAAGTGGATACCAGCCTGACCGTGCACCTGCTGCTCGACGCCAGCGCGAGCATGAACCACCGCGACGACAACGGCCTGACCAAGCTCGACTACGCCCGGCTGCTACTGGCGTCGTTGGCCTACTTAGCTCAACAGCAGGGCGATTCCGTGGGCCTTACCATTCTCAGCCCGGCGGGCCTGCGCCACCTGCCCGCCCGCGCCGATACCCGCCAGCTGCCCCGCATTTACCACGCGCTGGAAACGGCCGAAGCGGCCGGGCAATTCCCGAACGCGGCCACGCTAGCCCCGCTCACGGCCCGGCGGCAGCGCGCCCTCACGGTATGCGTGAGCGATTTGTATGAGGAAGGAGCCGAGATAAATGCGCTGCTGACGCGACTGCGCGCCGTGAGCGGTGATGTGCTGCTTCTGCATCTACTGGCCGATAATGAATTGAAATTCAATTACAAAGGCGCCGTCACCTTTAAGGACCTGGAAACCGGGCGCACCTTGCAGCTTGATGCCGACCAGCAGCGACCGGCGTACCAGCAACAGCTGCAGGAGTGGTTGCAGGCGACGGCGCAGGCGACGCGGCGGCAAGGGTTCGACTACCACCAGCTCAGCACCGCCGAGCCGCTGGACCGGGCCATTCGCGAGTTTTTGCGGCGGCGGAACACCTCCGGCTAAATCGTTAACAGGGGTCCGAAAGCCACTGAACGAATCGGGCTGCGCAGGCGGCAGAAGCGGTTTGGGCCGGAAATTGCCCTGCGCAGTCAGCGGCCGGCACCCCGGCGTGCGTATAGCTCTTCTTTCCCAACATTATGAAACGTATTCCCCTCCCCATTTTCCTTCTTGCCGTGACGCTAGTGCTGACCACCGGCACGGCAACGGCCCAGCAAACCACGGCCAAAAAGCCAGCCGCCAGCTCACCAGCCAAAGCCCCGACCACCACCAAAGCCACCACCATCAAGCCCGCCATGACCAGTCTCGACCAGGACCTCCGCGTTTTCAGTAATTGGGTTGACGCGAAGCTGGAGCTGCCCATGGCCAACGTACGACTGGATTGGGGCGGCATTGAGGCTGAATACGCCCGCATGACCAAGCGCCTGAACGGTGCCACCGACAGCCTCTCGGCGCAGTCGCGGCGCGAGTACCTGGGCCAGAAGGCCCGTTACAAAGTCTGGGCCGCCGAAAACGGCCATCCGGTGATAGAGGAAGTACTGGTGGGAACGGCCCGCGACAGTGCTGTGAATGAGGTGCAGGGCCGCCTGCTCGGCAGTACCGCCCCCATCAACCGGGCCATGGCCAGCGCCCTGCCCGATTTGTACGCCCGCCTCGTGGAAGCGACGCGCGTGCAGCACCGGCAATGGACTCCCACCAGCTGGGCCGAAGCCAACACCGTGCTCGACCTGCTGAACACCCGCTACGACCAGGTAGGCAGCCAATTAACAATTGAAGACCGGGCGCGGGTCCGCTCGCTGCAGGTTGAGTTTCGCGCCCTCGAAAAAGTCCGCGACCTGAAAGGCATTTTAAACGGTTTGTAGCAGGGCGTAGAGACCTCTATTTGCTTTCTTAAAGCTATTTTTGAAGCATTCTTATCTCCAGAATGCTTCGCACTAAGTAGGATTACCCGGTGGTAAGATGCGTGGGCTGCTGATTTGCGCCCGCCCTTTTCAGGCTGGTTGCAATTGTCGGAACATTTCCGCGTCCCTGTTCTGATTCCATACTAAACCCACCTTTTGTTCACGCTTCTCACCCCTTCTGCCCTATTGGCCCTGTTGGGACTGTTGGTGCCAGTGGCCATTCACCTATGGAACCGCCGACCGGGCCGCGAAATAGCAGTGGGCAGCTTGCGCTGGCTGGCCGCTGGCGCCAACCGCCGCCTGCGCAACCTGAAGCCCGAGCAGCTCTGGCTGCTGCTGCTGCGGGCCACGCTGCTGGCCGTGCTGGCCGTGGTGCTGGCGGGCCCGGTGTGGCAGCAAGCGCAGCCCGCCGGCCGGGGCCAGGTGCTGGTGAGTCCGAAGCTGATTGGAACTCCCGCATTAGGTGCATTGCGGCCTGCTATCGATTCGCTGGGGCGGCGCGGCTACGCGCTACGGTGGCTGGCTGCGGACTTCCCCAAAATGTCGCCGGCTGCTTTATGGGCTGATTCCGTGGGGCAGCGCGACAGCGCACGGGCACTGACAGCTGCTACTAAAACCGCTGGCCAGCAGCACTGGAGCCGGGTGCAGCAGGCCACCCAGACGTTTGCCGGCCAGCCGCTTTACGTGCTTACTCCAGCTACTTTGCGGGATTTTGGCGGCACGCAGCCGCACCTCCCCGCCACCGTGACGTGGCAGCCGCTGCCCACCGGAGCCTCCGATACCTGGCTCCAGGCCGCTGCCGTGCGAGGCGACAGCCTGCGCTTATTAGTAGGAAAAAGCAGCGAATCGCAAACTTCTTTCCGAATCACTTCCGTGGCGCGCCCCCGGCCGGGCGGCGTGGTGCGGGTGGCCGGCTTGCCCGCGTTGCAGGTGGTAGCCGGAGCAGCGGGCGACCAGCTCCGGCCCCTTACGCCCACTGCTGATACTGCGGCTCAAGCCATTGCCATCCGCTCCCAGCCGATTAGAATAGTCATTTACGCGACCCCAGCTTACGCGGCCGATGCCCGCTACCTACAGGCCGGGTTGCGGGCCGCGTCCGTGGGCTTGCTTGCCCCATTGGCCCTCAGCACCACCGCCAGCCTGCCGGGCGCGACCAACCCGCCGGACTGGCTTTTTTGGCTGGGCGATACTCCTTTGCCGACCGCCTGGACCTCGGCGATGAACCAGGGCACGCAAATCTGGCGGGAAACAGCCGGGCCCGGCACTGCCGACCAGGCGCGGCTAACCGTGACCAGCGCGGACGAGGTGCCGGCCACTATTTTTCGGCGCGGGCCTTCGGTAGCCGACTCGAACGTCGGCGCCGCGTACCCGGTTTGGACCGATGGCCGGGGCCGCCCGGTGCTGGCGCGGCAGCCGCAGGGCCAGGGCGCGTTGTACTCCTTGGCCACACGCCTCAGCCCTACCTGGAGCGATTTGGCCGATAATCCGACTTTCCCAGCCCGGCTCCTGGCCCTGCTGCAACCCGAAATGACCGACGCAGGCGCCCGGCCCCGCACGCCGCTCGATGCAGCGCTGGCGGCCCATGACCAGCGCGCCCTCGACCCCGCGCAGCTTCAGCTAGCCGGCACAACTCCGGCGGCGACGGCCAGCGCGGTTGCCGTTGAGCGTCCGGGCTTGCGCCAAACTGATTTGCGGCCCTGGCTGGTGCTGGCCGCCCTGTTGCTTTTTGCCTTTGAACGCCTGCTGGCCCATCGCCGGGAATCCCAGAGCTTAACCACTACTGCCTTATGAGTGCGCCGGTCGCCCCTTTCCTGGCCGCAGATTTAGCGCCGGCCCGCCAGCTGCTGCAAGGCGTTGGGCGCAGCTGGGGTTGGCGGCGAGCCGCTGCCGTCCTGCTCCCGGCCACGGCCGGGGCGTTGCTGCTGGTGGTATTGAGCCAGCATTGGCCGGCGGCGCGGTTGGTCTGGATGAGTCTGGCCGCGCTCAGCTTGCTTTTCGCGGCCTGGCGGCTCTGGCCCTTGCGCCGGATTAGCCCCACCACCGTGGCGCCGTTGCTGGACCGGCAATTTCCCGAGCTGGAAGACAGCGCTGGCCTGCTGCTAAAATCAACCGAAAGCCTGAACCTGCTGGAGGCGTTGCAGCAGAACCGCGTGGCCCAACGCCTGGAGGCACTCCGGGCGGCGGGGAATTTGTTGTTGCCGGTGGCTTTTCGGCGCGCGCTGCTGCTTACCGCCGGGCTGCTGGCGGCCGCGGCCGTGGTGTGGTGGCTGCCAGCGCCGGCGCTTCCGCAGAATAAATCCGGAGAAGTAACGGTGCGTTTTCCCAATAAGCCACCCGTGGTGGCTGGCCAGAAACCGGTCAGCATCGTAGGTACGCGACTGTGGGTGACCCCCCCGGCCTACACGCGGCAGGCGGCTTTTGCGCCCGCGCAGGCGTCGTTTCAGTGCCCGCAGGGGGCACGGGTGCGCTGGCAGGTGCGGGTGAGCGGGCCCGGCCCGGCGGCGCCTGAGGTAGAGCTGGGCCGGCGCCGGATTCGCATGCAGCCGGTAGCGGGGCAGGCCAACCTGTTTTTTGCCGAGCAGACGCTCGCCACTTCCGCCCTGTATCGCCTGCGTTTCGCGGGCACGGTTTCCGATGATTATGCCATTGACGTCCGGGCCGACCAGGCACCGGTGGTACGCATTCAAACGCCCAGGCCCTACACGCTGGTGGAATTTGGCATGCGCCCTGATTTGCCGGTACGCGCCACCGTGCGCGACGACTACGGCCTGAGCCGCGCCGAGCTGGTGATTACCGTGGCGCAGGGCGAGGGCGAGGCCGTGAAATTCCGGGAAGTGCGGCGCGATTTGAGTGCCGCGCTGGGCGGGCAGCCGGCTCAAACCAGCCTGAGCAGCCAGCTCAACCTGCCCCAACTGGGCCTCACTTACGGCGACGAGCTGTACTTCTACATCACGGCCCGCGACAACGCTGGCCACTCCTCGCGCACCGATTCGTACCTGGTGCAGTGGCAGGATACCGCCGTGGCCGACAGTCCCACCGACATGGGCATGGGCATAAAAGTGGCGCCCGCCTACTTCCGCAGCCAGCGTCAAATCATCATCGACACCGAGAAACTGATTGCCGAAAAACCCAGACTCGACGCCGCTACCGTGGCCACCCGCGCCAATAATCTGGGTTTCGACCAGCAGTCGCTGCGCCTGCGCTACGGCAAATTTATGGGCGAAGAAGTAGGCGGCAGCATGGGGCCCAGCGCCCCGCGTTCGCCCATTGCCGAGGATGAGGAGGAAAAAGAAGGTGACCACGACGAGCATGCGGGAGAGTCGGCCGAGGAACACCACGACCATGCCACCGCCCCGGCCTCGTCGGCCAAAGCCTCCCCTACCGCCGCCACCGACGAGCTGATGGAAGCCTACGTGCACAAGCACGACGACTCCGAAACTGCCGACTTTCTGGAGCCGGTCGTGAAGGCCAAGCTGCGCATCGTGCTCGACCAGATGTGGGCCGCCGAGCTGCGCCTGCGCACCGGCCAGCTCGCCGCCGCGCTGCCCTACGAGTACAAGGCCCTGCGGCTGCTGAAGGAAGTACAGCAGCAAACCCGCGCCTACGTCAAAAAGGCCGGCTTCGTGCTCCAGCCCCTGCCCGAAGCCACCTTGCGCCTCACCGGCGACCTGGCGGGCGCGGCCGTGCCCCAGCGACAGCAAAATGTGCCCACTCCCGCGGCCCAGCCCGCAGTACGGGCGGCGCTCCGCTGGCTGGCAACCACTCCCGCTTTGGCCAAAACCAACCCGGCCGATGTCCGGGTGCTGGAGCAGGCGGGCCCGGCCCTGGCCGGTGCGGCGCTGCAGCGGCCGGGCGTGTACCTGCCCGCTTTGCGCGCGCTGCGGGAATTGGTGGCCGACGTGCGGGCGGGCCGACCGGCCTGCACCGCCTGCCGCGCCCCCGTGGAGCGAGCCCTCACCGACCTGCTGGCCGCCGCCCCCGCCGCCCCGTTGGCCCCGCCGGCCCCCAACCGCCTGGCCCGACGCTACTTTCAGGAATTAACCCGCTAGTATTTTGCTTTTTACGCCCTCCGGTTCTTCGGCTTACTACATCCTGCTGGCTTGCTGCCTGGCGCTGGGCATTGGGCTGGTGGTGCTGGCGTGGCGGCGGCAGCGGCAGCGCTGGGCCCGGATGGCAGCCGGAGCACTGGCGGCCACGGCCCTTTGGCTGCTGGCTTTCCCGCCGATGCGCCAGTTACCGGCGGCGCGCGCCCAAGCCATTGTGCTCACCGAAGGCTACCACCCCGACACCCTACGGCAGCTGGTGCGCCAGCTTGGAGCGGGCACGCCCCTGTGGTATTTCGGGCCGGGCAAGGCACCCGCCCAGGCCCGCCCGCTCGCCAGCCTGCTCACTCTCACCGAGCAGCGGCCCGCGCTCAAACGGCTGCACCTGGTGGGGCGCGGGGTGGCCGCAGCCGACTTGCCAGCCCTGGGTAGCCTCGCTGTGCAGTGGCACGCGGCGGCAGCTTTCACGGGCATCAAAACCGCTTTGTGGAATCAAAAGCTGGCCTTGGGCGAAGCCCTGTGGGTTGAAGGAATCGTGGCGTTGCCCAAAACTGGTGTGCCCGCCTGGGTCTGCCTGCGCGCGGCGGGTACCGTGCGCGATTCGGTGCGGTTGGCGGCGGGCGGCGGCGCGTTTCGGCTGCGCTACCAGCCCAAGGCAGCGGGACTGGCGCGCTACGCGCTGGAGCTACGCCGCGACGGCCAGCTGCTAACCACCGAGCCCGTGCCGGTCGAGATTACCACGTCCGATTTGCCAGCGGTTTTGCTGCTGACTGCCACGCCTTCATTTGAATTCAAATTCCTGAAAAACTACCTGGGCGAGGCCCACTACCCGGTAGCCCTGCGCACCACCGTCAGCCGGGGCATGGTGCAGACCGACTTTGTCAATCAGCCGAAAAAGGCGCTCAACCGCCTTACGCCAGCTTTATTAAGTAATTATGCCTTAGTGGTTGCTGATGCCGCCACACTGGCCGGCCTGGCGGGGGCCGAAGCGCAGGCGCTGCAGGCTGCCATCGGGGCGGGCCGGCTCGGGCTGGTGGTGCTGGCCGAGGCCACACCCCTGCCCCGCACGGTTCCCATGCGAACGGATTTTGCCATTTTGCCCCGGGCGGCGGCCCAGGCCGTGCCTCAAGTACTAACGTGGCCCGACGCCCCGGCGGAGGCGCGCACGGCTATTCCCGCGCAGCTGCGGCCGGCCCCGGCTTTGCGGTCGCTGGTTTCGGGGCCGGGTCAGGCGCTGCTGGCTGCCAGCCGGCGCGCGGGTTTGGGTTTCGTGGTCGTATCGGTGGTGCCCGAAACATTCCGCTGGGCGCTGCAAGGGCAGTCAGCTGTTTATGCCTCGTTTTGGAACCGGCTGCTGACGGCGGCGACCCCACCGGCGCAACCGGCTGCAACCTGGCATGCCGGTGCCCGCTGGCCCCGCCCGCTGCGTCCGCTAACGTTGCATTTGGCTGCTACTTTGCCCGAAGTGCAACCTACCATCAGCCTGGCTGCAAGTGGTGTTGCGGTACGACTGGCTTTGCGCCAGGACTCGCGCTTGCCGGAGTGGAGCACCGGGCTTTTCTGGCCTTCCGCTGCCGGTTGGCATCAGGTACGGGGACCAGGACGCACCGTCCACAGCTTTTATGTCTTCCCGGATTCGGCCTGGCAAGGGCCCGAATTGCAGCAGCGCCAGCAAGCCGTAACGCAATACGCCGCTCAAGCTCAGGCGGCGCCCCAGCCTACCGACACCATCCAGGTGCCCTGGCCGGCGGCGTGGTTCTTCGGCTTGTTCCTACTGGCTGCCGGTTACCTCTGGCTCGAAGAAAAGCTCTGATACGCTTTAAGCCATAAGCTGCAAGCCGCAAGCTTTCATTTTGATTAGCAATTGGTTGCCAGCCATTCAAGGTGAGTTTTCTTTTATACAACTGCTTAAATCCGCTGACGCACGTTTCCAACGCCCTGCCGCCTTATCCTGAGCCAATGGCTCCAAGCCAGTGGCAGCTTGTCGGAGACGCACGCCAGCCTCTCGTACTATTCATGGCATAAAAAAAGCTCCTGCCGTGGCAGGAGCTTTTTTTTATTTAAACACTGCCCGCACCTGAAATGGTGAGGGTGGCGTTTGGCAAACTAGTTTTTCTGCACGCGGCGCACGGCGGTTACCGCGCCCTGGCGTACTTCCAACAGGTACACACCGGCAGCCAGGCTGGCGGGCAGTTCCATTTGCTGGTTGGCAGCGAGGGCAGCAGGAGCCACCACCACACGGCCGGTGAGGTCGCGCAGGGCAACCGTGGCGGCGCCGGCTTTCGGCAGCGCTACCGTGATGCGGTCGGTGGCTGGGTTTGGCGACACCGTCAGGCCGGGCATGGCCTTGCTGGCGTTGGTAGCCGAGGCCACGAAATCCGTGATGCTGATATCATCAATGCTGATACGCGGAATTGTGGTAGTAGCCGTCGTGGTGTTGGAGATGCGGAAACGCACGTTGCCGGTCTGGTTCACCGTGAAGGTGTAGGGCGTGAGCGTGGTCGTGAGCGCAGCCGGCGCGCCGGGTACGGTGGTAAAGGTCGCGCCGCCATCGGTCGATATAGCAAGGATGAACGAGGAAGCAGCATCAATGCCGTATTGGCCGGCATTTACCGTTACCACACCAGCCCCGTTCGCCTTATCAAAGTCCATGCGGATGAAACCGGCGCGGATACGGGCTGATTTCAGGCCGTTGAACCGGTCCGAGAAGGAAGAGCCGATGAGGGCATCAGAGAAGGTCCAAGCACCGCTGGCGAGGGTAACCGAAGCGGCCGCATAGCCGCCTTTGGTACCGGTTTCGAAGTCTTCGAAAGCACCGGCGGTGCTGGGGTTCGAGACGGTGAAGGTGAAGGCGTTGGACGTAACAGTGCCATTGCTCACCGAAACCGGATAGTTGCCGGCCGTCGTCAGCGCACTGGCGGGGATGGTCACCATCAGGGTAGTAGCCGTGCTGCTGGTCTGGGTGTAGCTCACGCTGTTAAAGTTGACCGTGGAAGTGGGCGTGAAGCCCGTACCGGTGATGGTCAAAACTACATCGGGGCCACCGGCCACCTGGGCGTTGGGCGCAAGGGCTGTGATGGCGGGCGGCGTTACCGGGGCCGTTACCGTGAATGCGGTTGGGCTGGTAGCGGTACCGCCGGCCGTGGTCACGACAATGGTACCGCTGGTAGCAGCAGCAGGCACATCAAACGTAATCAAAGTAGCGCTCACGACCACGAAGTTGGTGACGGCCGTGCCGTTGAGCGTGGCACCGGTAGCGCCGGTGAAGTTGGTGCCGGTCACGGTTACTGACGTGCCAACGGGGCCGGAATCCGGCGTGAAGCTGGTGATGGTGGGCGTGGGCGCGGCCACGGCCGTTACCGTACCCACAACGGCCACGTTGGCAGTGGTAGCGCCAGTGCTGGCCACGGTCAGGTTGCCGGCGAAGGCGCCAACCGCAGCGCCGGTGAGGCGCACGTAAACGAGCGTATTAGCAGCCGTACCGGCCGTTTGGGCCACCGTCACGGAAGAAGCAAAATCAGTGGTAGCGCTCAGCGAAACCTCGTAGCCGGTGGGGGCCGTCACCACGACATCAGCCGTGAGCGTGGTGCCGCCTACCGTTACAGTTTGGGTGGCCGAGGGCGTGCCCACGACGGCGGTGAAGGCCGTGAGCGTGGTTGGGGTAGCCGTAACCGTGGCCGTAGCGGCGGTGCCGCAGGCATTGATGTTCAGCGGCGCATCGGTAGCGGTGAGGACCACGGGAGTAGTACCACCGGAAGGATTTACGGTATTAGCACCGCTGGGCCAGATGCCGTCGGCATCAGAGGCGCAGCCCACCACGGTACCATCCACCACGGAGCGCTGCTCCACGCGGAGTACCTTACCAGCCGAGTTGGGCTCGAGCGTAGTCCAATCGCCGGCCGTGGTCGAGTACGCCGCAGGTACGCTGGCAATGGTAGCACCAATCGCCTCCACTACCGTTACGCCCAGAGGACGGCCGGTACCGGCCACGTTATCGTATACAGCCACCAGGTTTTTGGGGGTTGCCGCCGAGCTGCCTTTCAACACGGTGGCATCGGTGGCGGTAGCGCCGGTGCCCAGCGCCAGTACGGTCATGGTCTGGTTCAGCGCAAGGCGCTTTTCCACCACGGTCGGGGTAGCATCAGGAGCCAGTACAATGGTCATGTACACTTGGTTGCCGGGCGTAAAGCGAGCATTACCGGTGTTTACGAAGCCAAACCAGCCGGTGTAGCTGCCAGCAGCATTGGTGGTAAAAGTGGCGTAGCCGCCGGCCATGGTCAGGCTGGCCGAGGTAGAGTAAGCATAGGTGGTGGCAGCGGGGGTGGCCCCCGGCGTAATCAGAAGCGGGTTACCGGCACCGGTCACAGCGCCACCCAGGTCGGTGCTGATGCCGGCCTGGTTGTAGTAGCGATACAATGTACTGGGAGTAAGGTTACTCACCGTGGCCCGGTACAGGACCGGCAGCCGGGTAGCAGTGCCGCTGCTAGTATACTGGGGCACCACCAGACCGGTAAAATCAGCCTGGGTCAGGTTTTGGGCGAAACTGGCCAAGGGCAGCGCCAGGGCTATCAGGGCCAGCAGGGTGCGCCGCCAGAGAGGAGTATTTTGTTTAATCATGAGAGTTGGTAAAATGGTGAATTGAATCAGGAAACACTACCGGCAAAGCTACGGCCATTCGACGAAAGCCAGCGGCCAGCAGCAGGTTATAAGATAATCATCAGTGCAAACCTGCGGGCATTACTCCCAGAGCGGATAGTGCTCCAAATGCACTTCCTTCCCGAAAAACAGCCGCGTGCTTTCCTCAAAGGAGCGGGTGAAATCCGACACGTAGAAATGGTGGACCGGGGCCGCGCCGGCGGTCGGGGCCAGCAAGCCGTGCGCCGCCAGATACGCCTCGGCGTCGGCGGCCACCACGTCGGAGGCGTCGAGCACATCCACACGGCCGGCGTAGTAGCGCGCAATCTGCTCCTTGATAAGCGGGTAGTGCGTGCAGGCCAGCACCAGCGCGCCGATGCCGGCCAGGGCGGCGTGGCCGAGATAAGCGGCAATAATATCGTCGCTGATGGAGTTCTTGAAGAAGCCTTCCTCTATCATAGGTACCAACAACGGCGTGGCCAGCGACTGCAAATCCACGCCGGCGTCGAGGTCGTCCACCTTCTTCTTATACACGTTGGAGTTCACCGTCTGCTTCGTGCCGATGAGGCCCACGCGGCGGCCGGCGTAGGCGCGGCCCAAATGCGCCACAATGGGGTCGATAACGTTGAGCACCCGCGCCTTGGAGCCCACGTACTCGCGCACCAGCTCGTAGGCCGCAGCCGAGGCTGAGTTGCAGGCAATCATTATCAGCTTGCACTTTTGGCGCAGCAGCAGGTCGCAAATCTTAACGGAGTACGCCTGAATGGCGGCGGCGCTTTTGTCGCCGTAGGGCAGGTGGGCGGTGTCGCCGAAGTACACGATGCGCTCGTGGGGCAGGCGCCGGGCCACGGCGCGGGCCACCGTGAGCCCGCCAATGCCGGAATCGAACATGCCAATGGGCCGGGTATCCGTGGCTGAAGCAAAGGGCGTGGGCGTGGGGGTAGTCATACGGCAAAGGTAGGAGCCGGGCGTGGCGAGCCGGCCACGGATATTGCCGGCTACTGAGAACCACGGTCGGCTCCCGGTATCATTGAAAATATTCTATATTTCGCGTCCCACCTGAAAATCTCAATTCCCATGAGCACCATCCTGGCCGAAATTGACCACGCCCTGGCCGAACACGACCCCAGCCGGGGCAGACCCGTGGCCATCTACCTCGGCGAGCGCAAGCTCACCCAACTCACGCTCGACGCGGCCCGCGGCCCCCTCCCCGACCTCAGCACCGACGACGGCCGGCCCCTCGCCTACCGCAACCTGGAGCTGCTGCGCGACGAGGTGGATGTAAACGGCCTGCGGGTGATATAGAAGCTATTTGGTTTGAAAACCAGCAAACGTATTTTTCCGGTCATGCTGAGCTTGTCGAAGCATGGCCCGCAAGGGGCTCGACTGTTTTTGGTTAAGCAGTATACCAACAGTCTGTTTACTCAGTCGCTCAGTCACTTATTCGCTCACAAGGAGCGGCTGGAGCACGGCCCACACGTTGCGCGCCAGCAGACGGTGCCCGGCCGGGGTTGGGTGGATGCCATCGGGCTGGTTCAGGCGGCGGTCGCCACCTACGCCTTCGAGCAGAAAGGGAATGAGCACGAGTTTGTTCTTGGTGGCTAATTCCTGGTAAAGGGCTTTGAAATCGGCGGCGTAAGCGGCCCCAAGGTTGGGCGGAATCTGCATGCCGGCCAGTACGATTTGGACGCCGGGGCTGCGGCGGCGCACCGTGTCGATGATGCCTTGCAGGTTGCGGCGCGTGGCGGTGAGCGGCAGGCCGCGCAGGCCGTCGTTGCCGCCCAGCTCCAGCACAAACACATCCACGGGCTGACGCAGCACCCAGCCCACGCGACTGCGGCCGCCGGCCGTGGTTTCGCCACTCAGGCCGGCATTGACGATGGTATAGCCCAGGCCCAGGGAATCAATTTTCTCGCCTATCAGAGCCGGAAACGCTTCTTCGGGCTCCACGCCATAGCCGGCCGTCAGGCTGTTGCCGAAGAACAGCACCCGCTTTTGACCGGCCTTAGCTGGCTCATTGGCAGCAGCTTGAGTGGCTGAAGCAGCAGTCTGGGCCACGGGTGCCGTGGTGGTTGGACTGGAATCGCAGGCGCCGAGAATCAAGACTGAAAGCGCGGCGAAGGGGAGGCGGAAGAAATTCATGGGCAGCATTTTGGGCACGAAACCATAAAGGCGGAAAATAAAGCGAAGGTTTTGGCGTCTTCCCTGGTCGGGGGCAACGCCCGCCGGTCCGGTTACGTGCGGCGGGCGGTTACCGTTAGTTTTCGCGAATTGCTGGCTTGGGCGGACCAATTCTCCCCAAACCTTGTTTTACCGGCGCCGGATTTCGCGCAATTTCGGTATTCCGCCTCCCCTTTCTATTGTTCAAAAAACCCTGCATGAGTATTTTAAAAGTCGATAACCTTACCAAAACCTACGCCAGCGCCGGGCACGAGCTCACGGTGCTGCAAGCCGTCAGCTTCGAGCTGACGGCGGGCGATACCTTCGCCATTGTGGGTCCCTCGGGCTCGGGCAAAACCACGCTCCTGGGCCTGTGCGCCGGCCTTGACCGCGCCACTTCGGGCAGCGTGTGGGTGAAAGGCATTCAGCTTGATAGCCTGAGCGAAGACCAGCGGGCGGCCGTGCGGAGCGAGCACGTGGGCTTTATCTTCCAGAACTTCCAGCTCCTGCCCACGCTCACGGCGCTTGAAAACGTGCTGGTGCCGCTGGAGCTGCGCGGGCAGCGCGGCGCCGCCAAAACGGCCCTGGCCCTGCTCGACCGCGTGGGGCTGGCCGACCGCGCCGCGCACTACCCGGCCCAGCTCTCGGGCGGCGAGCAGCAGCGCGTGTCATTGGCCCGCGCCTTCGCCAACCGCCCCGCGCTGCTTTTTGCCGATGAGCCCACCGGCAACCTCGACCCCGACACCAGCGAGCGGGTAGTGAACCTGCTCTTCGAATTGAACCGGGAAGCCGGCACCACCCTCGTGCTCGTAACCCACGACCTGGACCTGGCCGCCCGCACCCAACGCACCCTGCGCCTGCGCGGCGGCGCCGTGCTGGCCGATTCCCGCAACGCGGCTCATGACCGGGCCAATGCGTAGCGCGGGGCCGGGTTTGAGCTGGCTGCTGCGCATGGCATGGCGCGACAGCCGCCGCAGCCGGGCCCGGCTGCTGCTCTTCATGGCGAGCATTGTGCTGGGCATCGCGGCGCTGGTGGGCATCAATTCGTTTGGTGATAACCTGGCGCGCAGCATCGACGAGCAGGCGCGGGAGCTGCTAGGGGCCGACCTGGTGCTGTCGGCCAACCAGCCATTTGCCCAGGAGCTGGAGCCGGCTTTGCAGAAGATGGGGCAGGCCCAAATTCAGGAAATCAGCTTTGCCTCGCTGGCCGAGTTCCGGCCCGGCCGGGGCGTGCGGCTGGTGCAGGTGCGCGCCCGTAGCGGCGGCTTTTTCTACGGCAACTGGAAGACCGAGCCCCGCAGCGCGGCCCAGCAGTTTGCCCGGCCAGACGCCGCCCCCGGCGCCCTGGTCGACGACGTGCTGCTGGCCCAGTTTGGGGCCAAAATCGGCGATTCAGTACAGGTGGGACAGATTACGCTGCCCATTGTGGGGCGGGTGCTGAAGACGCCGGGGCAGTCGGGCTTTAGCAGCGCGGTGGCGCCCACGGTATTCATTCCGGCCAGTTTGGTGGCCAATACGGGACTGGTGCAGCGCGGCAGCCGGGTGCAGTACAAACGCGCGTACCGCTTCGCCCCCGGTACCGACGTGGCGGCCGTTATCAAACTCCTGCAAGAGCGCCTCGACAAAGCCGACATCGATACCGACACCGTGGCGGAGCGCCAGCGACAGCTGGGCCGCTCCTTCGCCGACCTCACCCGCTACCTGAGCCTGGTGGCGTTTGTGGCGCTGCTGCTGGGCTGCGTGGGCGTGGCCAGCGCCGTGAACCTGTACGTGCGCGAAAAGCTGGCCGCTGTGGCCGTGCTACGCTGTCTGGGCGCCAGCGGCCGGCAGGCGCTGCTCATTTACCTGCTGCAAACGGCCGGCCTGGGGCTGGTGGGCGCGGTGCTGGGGGCCGCGCTCGGGGCCGCCGTGCAGGGGCTGCTGCCGCGGGTGCTGGGCGATTTCCTGCCCGTCACCATCGATATGAGCGTGTCGTGGCCGGCCGTGGGCACGGGCCTGGTAACGGGCCTGCTGATGGCGGTGCTCTTTACGCTGCTGCCGCTGCTCAGCATCCGGCGGGTGTCGCCGCTGCGGGTGCTGCGGGCGGCTTTTGAGGACGATACCGCCGCGCCCGACCCGGCGCGCGGCCTCGTACTGAGTGCCATCGGCTTGTTTATTCTAGGGTTTGCCTACAGCCAAACCCGCGACTGGAAGCTCACGCTGGGCTTTGGGGCCGGACTGCTGGCGGCGTTTGCCGCGCTGGCGGGCCTGGGCCGCCTGCTGATGGCTTCGGTGCGGCGCTTTTTTCCGGCGGGCTGGGGCTACGCTTGGCGCCAGGGTCTGGCCAACTTGTATCGCCCCCAAAACCAAACGCTTACCCTGATTACATCCATCGGACTGGGCACGTTCTTGCTCGCCACGCTATTTCTGACGCAGGCGCTGTTGCTGGGCCGGGTGCAGCTGGCCAGCACCGGCTCGCAGGCCAATCTGGTGTTGTTTGATATTCAGAGTGAGCAGGTGGCCGGGGTCGAAAACCTGTTGCGGGCGCAGCGGCTGCCGGTGCTGCTGCGAGTGCCCATCGTCACCATGCGCTTGGCCGCCATCAACGGCCGTTCCGCGGCTGCGCTGAAAAAGGATACCACCAGCGGCATTCCGCCCTGGGTGCTTTCCCGCGAATACCGCGTGACTTATCGCGACTCCCTCAACCCTTCCGAAAAGCTGCTGGCGGGCGTCGCGCCCGGCCGCCGACCCGATGGCACGCCCCTTATTTCGGTGGACGGCGGCTATCTGGAGCGGGCTAAACTCAAGCTGGGCGACACCCTGGATTTCAACGTGCAGGGCGCGCCGCTGCGTACCATCGTGGGCGGCACCCGTGAGATTGACCGCAGCCGGGTCGAGCCCAGCTTTTTGGTGCTGTTTCCGGCCGGCGTGCTGGAGCAGGCGCCGCAATTCCACGTGCTGCTCACGCGCACCGACAGCACGGCGGCCCTGGCGGCGGTGCAGCAGGCGCTGGTGCGGCAGTTTCCCAACGTGTCGGCCATCGACCTGAACCTGATACTGCAAACCCTGGACGACATTGTGGGCAAAATCTCCTTCGTTATCCGCTTCATGGCCGGTTTCAGCATCCTCACTGGCTTGCTGGTACTCAGCAGCTCGGTGGTTATCAGCCGTTACCAGCGGGTGCGCGAAAGCGTGCTGCTACGTACGCTGGGCGCCAGCCGCGCCCAGATTTTGCGCATCACACTAATCGAATACGGCCTGCTGGGGCTGATGGCCTCGCTGGCCGGCATTCTGCTGGCGGTGCTGGCGGCCTGGGCGCTCGCGTTCTGGGTGTTTGAAGTTGGCTTTGGCGCGGCGGTGCTGCCTCTGCTGGGTTTGGCCGCGCTGGTTACGGCACTTACCGCCGGTATTGGCCTCTTCAACAGCCGCGACGTGCTGCGCCGCTCGCCGCTGGAAGTACTGCGCGCGGAGGGATGATTCCCAACCCGAGCAAATACAAAAAGGGCCGGATGCTAACGCGTAGCATCCGGCCCTTTCATATAAAATCTATGTGGACTACTTGGTCCGCACCGCGATTTCGACGCGGCGGTTTTCCTGACGGCCGCTGGCGGTGGCGTTCGTGGCCACGGGCTGGGCTTCGCCCATGGGCTCCACAGTCAGGCGAGATGCGTCAATTTTGCCGTTGGCCACCAGGTAGTTTTTCACGGCTTCGGCGCGCTGCTCGCTGAGCTCTTTATTGTAGCTTTTATCGCCGCGCGAATCGGCAAAACCCATCACGCGCACCTGGCCCTGGCCGTAGCGCTTGCCAATAGAACCGGTAATCTGGTCGAGGGCGGCCGCAGCGGTAGGTTTAATGGCAGCTTTGTCGGTATCGAAAAGCACGGTTTCGTCCACGCTGTATACGTTGTAGTTCTCATCGCCGCGCACGGTAACGTCGCTGCCGGTGATTTCGTCGTATTTCACGTCAGCCAGCTTGGCCTTGGTCATGTCCCAGGCATTGTCGACGGCTGCGGCGCCCTCGGCAGCCATGCCAGCGGCGGTCTGGCCATTACTGGCCATCACGGCCGTATCCTGACCGGCTTCGCTGAGCTGGTCTTTGGTGTTAGATTGTGAGGTTTCGCAGCTGGACAGCAGGGCGGCGGCGGCGAATAGGGAAAGAAGGTGCTTGTGCATGGTGAAAGAGGGAATGTGAAGATAATAGTACCCATACGGTTTCAGTGCTGGTGGGTTATGGCCGCACGCACGGCCTCTGTTTACGGAGCAGGTTAATTTTTACGCGGTAGCCTCAGCGCTGAACGTGGATTGGGTCGGCCCACCTTCGTCTTGCCTGCTGACTTCAGGCTTGTCTTTTTTCGTCCTAACCAATTTACTTTCCGCTGGTTTTTTCCCGGACGTACATTTGGATATAATCCCTACTTCCTATGACCAAGCTGCTATTTCTCTTTGCCTGCCTCGTTTGCCTACAGCCTGCCTCGGCGCAGCAGGCGCCCAAAAAGCCCCTCGACCACACCGTTTACGACCGGTGGGAAAGCGTCGCCAACCAGAAAATCAGCAACAACGGCAAGTACGTGCTCTACCAGGTGAAGCCTCAGCAGGGCGATGGCGTGCTGTACATTAAAACGGCCGGCAACCGCACATTGCGACAAATCAGCCGCGGCGATTCGGCCGTATTTTCGGCCGATTCCAAGTATGCCGTTTTCCAGATAAAGCCGCTGTACCAGGACGTGCGGCAGGCCAAAATCAAGAAGAAAAAGCCCGAGGACATGCCCAAGGATTCCCTGGGAATTTATGCCCTGGAAACTGGCAAGCTCACCAAATACGCCAACGTGAAGTCGTTTCAGCTAGCCGAAAAGGCCTCGGTGCTGGCCTTTCTGGCTACCAAGCCATTGCTGAAAGACGACAAAACCAAAGCCCCGACCGATACGCTTAAGAAGCTCACCGATGACCTGCTTGACGCCAAGAAAGCCGGCGCCACACTCACCGTTATCAGTCTGCCCACGGGCAAGGCCCGCGAGTTTGCGTCGGTCACGGACTACCAGCTCAGCAAGCTGGGCAACAAAACAGCCTTTGCGGTGGCGGCACCCAAGAAAAGCAAGTCCGTAACATCAGGGTTGTTCGTGTTCGACCTGGCTTCCGGCAGTGTGAAGAAGCAGAGCACGGGCAAGGGCACCTACAAGAACCTGGCCTTCGACGATGCCGGCCGGCAGCTGGCCTTCACCGCCGAAAAGCACCCCGAAAAAGCCCTGGTGAAGCCGTTCAGCCTGTACTATTCGGACTTCACGAAGGACTCGGCCGCCACCCTCATGCGGCCCAGCGACAAGGCTCTGAAAACGGGCTGGTCGCCGAGCGGATTCGGCAAAATCGTGTTCAGCGAAAACGGCGAGAAGCTGTTTTTCGGCACCGCGCCCGACCCCATTCCGCAAGACACCACGCTGGTGGAATTTGAGCACGCCAAGCTGGATATCTGGAACTACAAGGACGACTACCTGCAGCCCACGCAGCTCAAGAACCTGAAAAAAGACCTGCAGCGCAACTACCTGGCCGTTATTTACCCCCGGCAGGCCAACAAATTCGTGCAGCTGGAAGACGAGTACCTGCGCGATTCGTACCTGGCCGAAAACACCAACGCCGAGTACGTGCTGGCCGTGACCGACACCGCCAAGCGCATTGCCGCGCAGTGGGAAGGCGGCACCCGCAAGCAAGCCTACCTGGTTTCGACGCGCACCGGCCAGCGCATCGCCATCAACCCCACGGCGGCCAAAAGCCGCTTCCAGCTCTCGCCCCACGGCGACTACGCCCTGTGGTACGACGACGCGGCCAAGGCGTGGTTTTCCTTCGCGGCGGCCACTCGCAAAGTCACCAACCTGACTGGCAAAACCGGCGTGTCCTTCACCGACGAGGAAAATGACTCGCCCACCGACCCCGAGGCCTACGGCGTGGCCGCCTGGACCAAAGACGACGCCGCCGTGCTGCTGTTTGACCGCTACGACATCTGGAAAGTGAACCCCCAAACCGGCACCGCCGTGAACTTCACCAACGGCCTGGGCCGGGCCAATAAGCTGATTTTCCGCTACCGCATGCCGGTCGAAAAACAGAAATTTATCGAGCCAAAGGACGAGCTGCTGCTGCTGGCTCAAAATGACGTGACCAAGGAATGGGGCTACTACCAAAAGGCCCTTAGCAGCACCAAAGCGCCGCAACGCTTGGCCATGGGCAAGTTTAGCTATTCGCCGCTGCTGCGGGCCAAAAACGCTGATGTGCTGCTCTACACCAAGGCCAACGTGAGCATGTCGCCCGACGTGTACGTGAGCCGCGACTTTGGCAAGGAAACCAAGCTGAGTGCCATCAATGCCCAGCAACAGGACTACAACTGGTTCACGGCCGAGCTGGTGCACTGGACCACGCCCAAGGGCTACAAGGCCACCGGCGTGCTCTACAAGCCCGAGAATTTCGACCCCGCCAAAAAGTACCCCATGGTGTCGTATTTCTACGAAAAGCTCTCGGATGGGCTTTACAAATACACGGCCCCCGCGCCCACCCCTTCGCGGCTTGACATTGCTATGTTTGCCAGCAACGGCTACCTGGTGTTCACGCCCGACATCAGCTACACAATTGGCGAGCCCGGCCCGTCGGCCGTGGAGTTCATCAACTCGGGCGTAGAGGAATTGAAGAAAAATAGCTGGGTCGATGGTGCCCGCATCGGCATTCAGGGCCAGAGCTGGGGCGGCTACCAGGTGGCCTACCTCATCACCCAAACCAACATGTACGCCGCCGCCTGGGCCGGCGCCCCCGTCGTGAACATGACCTCGGCTTACGGCGGCATCCGCTGGGAATCGGGCGTGAGCCGGCAGTTCCAGTACGAGCGCACCCAGAGCCGCATCGGCGGCACGCTCTGGGAAAAGCCCGACCTCTACATCCGCAACTCGCCGCTGTTCCAGCTGCCCAAGGTGCAAACGCCCGTGGTCATCATGTCGAACGACGCCGACGGGGCCGTGCCGTGGTACCAGGGCATCGAAATGTTCACCGACCTGCGCCGCCTGGGCAAGCCCGTGTGGCTGCTGCAATACAACGGCGAAGCCCACAACTTGGTGAAGCGCGAAAACCGCAAGGACATCTCCATCCGCGAGCTGCAGTTTTTCGACCACTACCTCAAAGGCGCGCCAGCCCCCGAGTGGCTCTCCACCGGCGTACCCGCCGTGGAAAAAGGGAGGAACTGGGGATTTGAAACGGTGCGCGCCAACCCCTAGCGCCGTCCCTTCCGGTACCCCAACCCCTAGCCCCTTCCCCTCCGGGGGAAGGGGGACTAGTTTTTAGATCTAAAATTGGAACTATCGTAAATCTAAATACTAAATCTAGTCCCCCTTCCCCCGGAGGGGAAGGGGTTAGGGGATGGGGTGCCTACTTCCAGCCGCCGCCCAATGCCCGATACACCTTCACGGTGGCCTGCAGCTGCTGCATGCGGGTTTCGGCCAGGTCAAACTTCGATTCCAAGGCTTCGCGCTGGGTGAAGAGAACTTCCGTGTACTCGGCGCGGGCGGAGCGGAAAAGGCTGTTCGAGATGTCGACTGACTGGTTCAGGGCTGCTACTTCCTTGGCTTTGGCGTCGTAGCTCTGGGCCAGGTTGCCGATGCTGGATAGTTGGTTAGCTACCTCGATGTAGGCGTTGAGCACCGTTTTTTCGTAGCGGTACACGGCCTGGGTTTGCACGGCATTGGCGCTGTAATAGGCGGCCTTGATACCGTTGCGGTTCACCAGGGGCGCTATCAGGTCGCCGCCCAGCGAGTACAGCAGGGATTGGGGACTGGACACCAGCAGGCCGGGCGTGAACGCCGCCAGGCCGGCGCCGGCCGACAGCCCCAGCCGCGGATAGAAGTTGGCGCGGGCCACCTGCACGTCGAGCTTGGCGGCGCCCAGCTGCTGCTCGGCCTGCCGGATGTCGGGGCGGTTGGCGAGCAGCTGGGCGGGCAGACCGGCGGTGATGGCGGCCGGCAGCAGGGTATTGAACGAGGCGTCGTCGCGGGCAATGGGCTGCGGGTAGCGGCCGGCCAGGTAATTCAGCTCGTTTTCCGTTTCCACAATCTGCTGCCGGAGCTTGAATTGCAGGGCGCGGGTGTGCTGCACCTGGGCCTCAAAGCGCTTCACAGCCAGCTCCGTAGTGCGGGCCGACTCTTTTTGCAGCTTCACCAGCTCCAGGGCGTTACTCTGGATGCCGATGTTCTGCTGCACGATGGCCAACTGATTATCCAGCGCCAGCAGCTCGTAGTACGCGTTGGCGATTTCGGAAATCAGGTTGGTCACCATGAAGTTTTTGCCCTCCACGGTGGCCAGGTAGCGCAGGGCGGCGGCCTTTTTGGCGTTGCGCAGCTTGTGCCAGATGTCAACCTCCCAGGTGGCAAACGCACCGATTTGAAAGTTGGTGAGCGGGTCGGGCGTGCGGCGGTTTTCCTTGATGTCGACCTGCTCTTCGGTAGCCCCTTGCAGGGTATAGCGGCCCACCTTTTCCACGTCGGCGCGGGCGCCCAGGTTCACGAAAGGCAGGTATTCGCCGGCGCGGGCGCGCACTTCGTTGCGGGCAATTTCAATTTCCTGGAGCGTGATGTTCAGCTCCTGGTTGTTTTGCAGGGCGGTTTCCACCAGGGCCTGCAGGTTGGGGTCGGTAAAGAACTGCTTCCACGGCAACCGGGCGGCATTGGCGCTATCGGCGGCCGCGGCCGAAGGCGCCACGGGGTAGCTGGCCGGCACGTTGCGGCTTTCATTTTTCACCACCAGCTCGGGGGTTTTGCAGGCGCCTACCGCGAGGGCCAGACTAGCCGCGCCGAGGCATTTGTAAAACAGGTTATTAGGCATTCAATGTGAGGTAAGCTTTAGCTTGCCGTGTAGGTTACTGACTATTAACTATTAGTGTTATCACGGCAAGCTAAAGCTTACCGCACCTTAGGCATAAGGCTCCATTTCTTCCAGCTGCACACGGGGCTCCACGCCTTCGAATACCGGCGACTCGTTTTCGTCCCGAATCAGCTTGTTGTCGCCGGCCAGGGTGCCGAAGAAGAAGTACAGGCCGGGGATGATAATTACCCCGAACACGGTACCGAACAGCATGCCACCGAGCGCCGACGACCCGATGGTGCGGTTGCCAATGGCGCCCGCGCCGGTAGCCACCACCAGCGGAATGAGGCCGGCGATGAAGGCGAACGAAGTCATGAGAATGGGGCGGAATCGGACTTTGGCACCCTCAATGGCCGCGTCCCTAACGCTCATGCCCTCCTCGTGCTTCAGGGCCGCGAATTCGACAATCAGTACGGCGTTTTTACCGAGCAAGCCGACGAGCATTACCAGGCCCACCTGGGCGTAGATATCATTGGCTAGCCCGAATATTTTAATGAACAGAAACGAGCCGAACACGCCCGCCACCAGCGAGAAAATAACGGCCAGCGGCAGCAGGAAACTTTCGTACTGCGCGGCCAGCACCAGGTACACGAAGATGAGTACGATGCTGAAAATTATGGTCGATTCGTTGCCGCGCCCCATCTCGTCTTTCGACAAGCCGCCCCAGTCGATGTCGTAGCCATGAGGCAGGTCTTTGGCCACTTCCTGCACCGCTTTCAGAGCCTCGCCCGAGCTGAAGCCGGCCGCCGCCCCGCCCCGGATGGAGGCCGTGGTGTACATGTTGTAGCGGTTGATTTCGTTGGCGCCCTGCGTCTTCACTATTTTCATGAAGGCCGAGAACGGCACCATGTCGCCCTTGTCGTTTTTGGCCCACATGTTCAGGATGTCCTCGGGCAGCTTGCGGTATTCCGGCGAGGCCTGCACAAACACCTTGAAAAAGCGCTGGTACTTGATGAAGCCCAGCTCGTAGGTCGAGCCCACCATGATGCTCAGCGTGTTCATGGCGTTGCCGATGCTCACGCCCTTCTGCATGGCCAGCTCGTTGTCAATCTTTAGCTCGTACTGCGGGTAGTTGGCCGAGAAGAAGGTGAACAGGCCGGCCAGCTCCGGGCGCTTTTTGAGCTTACCCATGAATTCCTCGTTCACCTTTTCCAGCGCCTTGTAGTCGCCGGAGTTGGTTTTGTCGAGCAGCTGCAGCTGGAAGCCGCCCGCGGCCCCGTAGCCCGGCACGGCCGGCGGCTCGAAGAATTCGATGGTCGCGCCCGGAATTTCGTGCGCCTTCTTTTCCAGGTTTTCCACGATATCGGCAATGGATTCCTTGCGCTCCGACCACGGCTTGAGGTCGAGTAGCAGGGTGCCGGCGTTCGAGCCGCGGCCTTCGGTGAGCACCTCGTAGCCGGCCAGCGAAGACACGTTGGCGACGCCAGGCACGTCCTTCGCCATTCCGGCCAGGCGCTGCGACACGGCATTGGTTTGCTCCAGCGTAGTGCCGGGCGGCGTCTGCACAATGGCGTAAATCAGGCCCTGGTCTTCGCTGGGGATGAAGCCGGCCGGCAGCCGGGCCGTGATGGCCCAGATGCCCAGCCCAAAGGCAATGAGCATGGCGAAGGTGATGAGGCGGCTGGCCACAATGCGCTCCAGCAGGCCCACGTAGGCGTTGGTCAGCCGCTCAAACCCGCGGTTGAACCAGTCAAAGAAGCGCTGCATGGGCGTTTTCTTCTTGGCCTGGCCGTGGTTGTTTTTCAGAATCATGGCGCAGAGCACCGGCGTGAGCGTGAGCGCCACCAGACCCGAAATCATGATGGCCGTAGCCATGGTGATGGAGAACTGCCGGTAGAAAATGCCCACCGGGCCGCTCATGAACGACACCGGGATAAATACGGCCGTCATCATAATGGTGATGGCGATGATGGCGCCGCTGATTTCGCCCACCACCTTGCGCACGGCGTTGTAAGGCGAAAGGTGCTCCTCCTCCATTTTGGCGTGCACGGCCTCAATCACCACAATGGCATTGTCGACCACGATGCCGATGCTGAGCACCAGCGCAAACAGCGTTATCATGTTGATGGTAAGTCCAAACGCCTGCATGGCCACAAACGAGCCCACCAACGACACCGGCACGGCAATGGCCGGAATGAGGGTGGAGCGCCAGTCGCCCAGGAACAGGTACACCACGAGCGCCACCAGAATAAAGGCGTCGCGCAGGGTGTGAATCACGTTCTCGATAGAGGCGTCGAGGAAGTTCGACACGTCGTAGGTGATTTTGTAGTCCATGCCGGGCGGGAAGCTGCTTTTCTTCAACTCCTCCAGCTTGGCTTTCACCTCCTTAATCACGTCCGAGGCGTTGGAACCGTATGTTTGCTTCAGCACGATGGCGGCCGAGGGGTACTGGTTCAAGTTGGAGTAGATGTCGTAGTACTCCGAGCCCAGCTCCACGTTGGCCACGTCTTTCAGGTGCAGGCTTTCGCCATCGGCGTTGGCCTTGAGGATGACGTTCTTGTACTGCTCCACGTCGTTGAAGCGGCCCTGGTAGCTCAGCACGTACTCCAGCGACTGCGCCTGCTTGCCGTCGGAGCGGCCGATACGGCCCGGCGAGCCGATGACGCTCTGCTCTTCCAGGGCCTTCATCACGTCATCAACCGAGATGTTGTAGGCCCGCATGCGGTCGGGTTTCAGCCACACGCGCATGGCGTACTGCCGGCTGCCCAGGATGCTGGCCCGGCCGATTCCGCCCAGGCGCTGCAGCTCGGGTATCATGTTCACACCGGCGAAGTTGAACAGGTACTTCATGTCGGTGTTCTTGTCTTTCGAATACAAGTTCACGTACATCAGCATGTTGGGTACCACGCGGTTCACAATTACGCCCTCGCGCTGCACCAGCAGCGGCAGGCGGTTGAGCACCTGCGCAATGCGGGTGTTCACGTTCACCACGGCCTGGTCGGGGTTGGTGCCCAGGTTGAATACAATCTGAATGTTGGCCTCGCCGGCGCTCACCGCGTCGGAGGTCATGTACTTCATGCCCGGCACGCCGTTCACGGCCTGCTCCAGCGGAATCAGCACCGACTCGGTGAGCACCTTGGCACTGGCCCCCGGGTACGAGGCGCTGACCATCACCAGCGGCGGCGAGATATCCGGAAACTGTGACGTGGGCAGCTGCATGATGGACAGCCCGCCCATCAGCAGAATGACCACCGATATAACAATGGCGAAAACGGGCCGCCGAATGAATTTACTAAACATAACTAATGAGTTATTGAAGCCAAAAGGCCGTCATGCTGAGCTTGCCGAAGCATCTCTACCGCAGCAGTAATTAGATGCCATTGCTACGAAGCGGTAGAGATGCTTCGGCAAGCTCAGCATGACGTGCTTTTCCGAGCATTGCCGCTATTCGCTGTACACTTTCAGGTTATCGATAACCGACTTCGGCGTGCGGAAATCGTACTTCACTTTTTCGCCATCCTTAACTTTGCGCAGGCCTTCGAGCAGAATCCGGTCGGTGGCGGTGATGCCCGCTTTGAGGACGTAGAGGTCGGGCATTTCGGAAGCGATGTTGATTTCGCGCTGGTGCACCACGTTCTTTTTGTCAATCACGAAGACGTACTTTTTCTCCAGCACTTCGAACGTGGCTTTCTGCGGGATGATGAGGGCGTTTTTCAGCGGCACGGTCATCAGCACACTGCCGGTTTCGCCGTTGCGCAGCAGCCCATCAGGGTTAGGAAAAGTGGCTCGGAAGGCGATGTTGCCGGTTTCGTTGTTGAAATCGGCCTCAATGGTCTGCACCACGCCGGTCTGGTCAAACTCCTCGTTGTTGGCCATGCGCAGCTTCACCTTCGTGGCTTTGTCACTGGCTTTGGCGTGCTGCTTGTAGGTGAGGTACTCGGCTTCGGGCACGTTGTAGTACACCCATACTTTGCTGTTGTCGGAGAGTGTGGTCAGCAGGTCGCCCTCATCCACCAGGCTGCCCAGGCGGCCCTGGAAGTGGTCCATAATGCCGCTGAACGGGGCCTTTACTGTGGTAAACTGCAGGTGCGTCCGGGCCAGCGACACGTCGGCATTGGCCTTGTCGTACTTGGCCTGGGCCAGCGCCAACTCGCTGCCCGACACGATGTTCTTATCGGCCAGCTTCTTGGTGTTTTGGTATTCCAGGCCCACGTAGTTGGCTTCGGCCTGGGATTTTTTCAGTTCGGCCTGGTAGATGGTGGGCTTAATCTGAAACATCAGCTGGCCCTGCGATACGTGCTGCCCCTCGTCTACATAAATCTTCTCCAGGTAGCCTTTTTCCAGGGCCCGCAGCTCGATGCGCTGGAAGGAGTGAATCTGGGCCACGTACTCCTTGGTGATGATGGTATCTTTCTGCAGGGCACTGGTAGCCACCAGCTTAATCTGCTCTTCTACTTCTTTTTTTTCTTCCGAGCAGCCTGTACCGCAGTACAGGGCACACAGGCTCACCAGCGTGAGCAGGGGCATTCTTTTCATAAACCGTTTCTTCGCTTTTTGCAATAAGCAAAGGTGCGGTAGCTGTATTAACCTGAGATTGGAAGGGAATTAGAAGTTTCTAATGTGGGAATAATTCCGGTTTGCCAGTGACTTTGGCAACCGTTTGATTCCACTCCTGACACCGAATGGCCGTCATGCTTCATCTGGCGTCCGCGCAGTCTAAGCATCTCTACCGCAGTAGTAAACCCTCCGGCGGCAACGAAGCGGTAGAGATGCTTCGACAAGCTCAGCATGACCGTTGAGGATGTTTGTTGATGAGCAGTAAATAGTTACAGCATTTTCCCTCAAACCCACAGCCGAAACTCTGTGCCCTCGCCCACTGCCGACTGGGCCGCCACGCCCCCGCCGTGCAGCTCCGCGATGCGCTGCACCAGGCTCAGTCCCACGCCGTTGCCGCTGATGCGGGCGCGCACGGCCTCAGCCCGGTAAAAGGGCTCAAAGATGTGCGGCAGGGCGGCGGCGTCGATGCCGATGCCGACATCGCGCACGGTGTAGGTGCAGCCGCCGGGGCTGGCGGCCAGGCTCACGTGCACCGCCGCACCGGCGGGCGAGTACTTGCAGGCATTATCCAGCAGGTTGAGGAGGGCCAGGGTGAGCAGCTCGGCGTGGGCCGGGGCCTGGCAGTCCTCCACGGCATCGGGCAGGTGCAGCTCGATGGTAGCGGCCGGGTAGCGGCGCTGCACGGCCTGCACGGCATCGAGCAGGGGTTCGGTGAGGAGCACGGGCGTCAGGGGCAGGTCGTGGGCGGGTTTTTCCTGGCTCAGCTCGGCCAGCAGCAGCAGGTCGTTGGTGAGCGAGATGAGGCGGCGCACCTCCTCGGTGGCGGAGGCCAGCGCGGCACGAAGCTCCTCCGGCCGCTCGTCGTAGGCCCGCGAAATATCAAGCGTGCCCAGCAGGTTGGCCAGCGGCGTGCGCAGCTCGTGCGAGGCCTGCCACACAAAGGTCCGGTTCTGGGCCACGGTATCGGCCAGGCGAGCGAGCAGGGCGTTGAACTGGGCCGCCAGCCGGCCCAGCTCGTCGCGCCCGCTGCCGGCCGAAAGCCGCTGGTCGAGAGTACGCGAGGACAGGGCCTGGATTTCCTGGCTCAGCGCCAGCACCGGACTCAGGGCGCGGCCCGCGAAGAGGTTGGCCAAGGCCACCACCAGGGTCAGGCCCAGTATATTAGTAATGAGTAGGTTATTTCGCAAACGCACGAGTCCCTCCTGCCCGTACTTGTCCTCGGCCGTCACGATGACGACGAACCGCTCATTCCCCTCCTTCGTGTAGAGGGCCACGCCCAGCGCCGGGCCCTGCCCAAAAGCCACGCGCCCGGCCGTACGCGCCCGGCGCAGCAAGCCGGCCGTGCCCACCAGCCCGGAGTTGGGCCGGCTGGCGTACACGCGCTGGTTGGCGTCGTTGTAAATGGCTTCGTATTGGTTTTCCTGGGTCAGCAGCAGCAGGGCGTCGGTGGGTTCCAGCCGGTCGTGCCGGCGCACGTACACCTTGGCCGTGGCCTCGGCTTTACGGAGCAACAGCCCTTCAAAAGTGTCCCGCTGGCTGCTGCGCTCAAAGAAATACACTCCGCACGACACCGCCGCGACCAGGGCCAGCATCAGGCCGGCAAAAAAGAGCGTGAGGCGGGTGCGGATGGTCATAGAAGCAAACGGGCAGTGGGCGGCCAGGCGGTGGGAGGCAGCAGGTTACTCACGCAGCACGTAGCCCATGCCCACCACTGTGTGAATGAGTTTGGGCGTAAAATCTTTGTCAATCTTACGGCGCAGGTACGTGATGTACACGTCGATGACGTTGGTATTGGTATCGAATTTCAGCTCCCACACTTTTTCGGCGATATCCACCCGCGACACCACGTGGCCCTGGTTGAGGAGCAGGTATTCGAGCAGCGCGTACTCGCGGGCGGTGAGGGTAATGGGCTGGCCGGCGCGCTCCACGCGCTTGGTGGTGAGGTGCAGCGTGAGGTCGGCCACGCTCAGGGTACGGCCGGGTCCGGCGTCGTGGTAGCGGCGGTAAAGGGCCCGCACCCGCAGCAGCAACTCCTGAAACTCGAAGGGCTTAACCAGGTAATCGTCGGCGCCGGCGTCGTAGCCCTCGGTTTTGTGGCCAATGCCGCCCAGCGCGGTCAGCAGCAGAACGGCGACCTGCGGCAGCTCGGCCCGCAGGCGCCGGCACACCTCAAAGCCGTTGAGCAACGGCAGGTTCACGTCCAAAATCACCAAATCGTAGTCGCCACGCAGGGCCATGCTCAGCCCCAATTGGCCGTCAAAGGCCGCATCGACCCAGTAGCCCTCGCCCTCCAGGCCCTTCCGCACAAAAGAGCTGAGCTTGGCTTCGTCTTCGACCAACAGAATTTTCATAGAACAGCAGCAGCAGCTTGCGCAAGGAGGCGCAAAGGTAGCCGCCCGCCGGGGCTGTGCCGAGGCGCTACTCCGGGCACTCGTTGTCATTACCATTCGACAACAATTACGGCTATTATCCGCATCGGGCATTTGCAACGAGTGCAACGCAGAGCGGTGGCAGTTCCCGGCTGCGCAAGGCTGAAGAATGCGGGCGCTTGGACCAGTGCTCGCACTACTGGCTGCCTACCGTTGTGGGGGCGCAGCCCCATCTATACTACTGCTACGCCAGCAGCCGCGCCTGATGCGCCACGCCGATAAGCCTGGGCGCGTTGAGCAATGTAGCCAGCAGCAGCTCCTTGGCGGCCTGCTTGCGCTCGTCTTTGCTCAGGTTTTGGGTTTCCTCCTGCACCAGCTCGCTCAGGGTTTTGAAAGCGATGAGCAGCGCCTGATGGCGCGGCTTTTCGGCCAACAGCTCGCCGTAGGCCCGCGTCATTTCCTCCTGAATGCGAACGCGCTTGAGGTGAAAGATGGAGTCGTTGACGACCAGCGGCTGCATTTTCTCCAGCAGCCGCAGCAACGGCAGCAGCTTAGTAGCCGTGGCGGCAGCAGCTTTGGTGAGGTGCGGATGGCGGGGCGGAGGAGAATCGGCGGCAGGCATGGTGCGGGCGAATGGGATGTAGTGCAACGCAAGATAGCGGACTTGCGACTGCTGCGACGGGCGGGGTTGGGCAGGAGAATCAGGGATGGTTACTTTGCATTATGGACTTCCTTCTGAAACAGGCTCGACTCTTATTGCTGGGCTTATTTGTACTGACTGGCTGCCACGATAAATCGTCTGACACGGCGCAGCGTGTTGACGAATCATCTGTTGCGCCTGATTCGGCAAATGCTCCTCTCCGGCCTACTACGCATGGCGCCGTTGCCGAAGACGCTGTTGCTCAACAGCTAAAAGCACTTTTGGGTGGCGCTTGGCTAAATACAACCTACACTGCCCAATTGCTGAAAACCCATTCACCTCGCAAAGCGCACGGATACTGGGGCGCTAGCGGCATAACGGTGATGCTGATTGACCCAACGTCTTTTGAAGGCGACAGCTTGGCGGTCGCGCTCGGCTTTTCCAATCACGAAGGGATGCCGTTGCGCTACGTTCACCTTAGCGAGAGCAAGAGTGCTAATTCATGGCGCACTACCTCTTATGCGGAATCATTTGGAGATGACTGGTCTGAAACGAGTCTTCGCTACCAAACCCATAACGCTGACACCCTGTTGCATCTCGACCAACGAAACAAAAAAACGGGGCGGATTATCACGACAACATTCAGGCGGGTGCGCGGTGCTTCCGGTACGGGCGCGGCCTTGCAAGAGCCCCCGCTGCAAGCGCCATTGGCTCGTTTTATCAATGACCTACTTTTCACCGGCACCCATTCCATGACAGATTCTGCCGGCCTTATTTCTTCGGCACACTTCACGCCAAGTGGAAACGTGAAGGGTCTACCAAGCCACAAATCGTATGAGGTAAATACCGATTTTACAGGGCCATTCCATGAATTCGACACCGTATTTTTAGATATCTACCAGAAGTCACAAGAAGAGTTGGCTTTTGCCACAAAAGGTGACACCATCCGGCTCTTCGCGGTGCATGATGACACCACCAGTTACGAGCGTCAGCGCGGGCACTTGCGCTACACGCTGATTCGGCAAAGCCGAAATTAATAGCCCAGGCAAAACACCCGGCCGTACCTGCTGCGACTTGGGAATCCGTTATCTATCGGGCAAACCCCAACGGACTACGCCAACCAGTAAGCTGTACTACGCCCCCCGGCGGCCTCTTGCACCAACACCTGCTGCCTCACCAGCGCCTGAATGTCGCGCCCGGCCGTATCCTGCGAACACTTGGCAATGGCGGCCCATTTTGAGGAAGTGAGCTTGCCCTCGAAACCATCCAACAGCCGGTTGAGAATCTTTTGCTGCCGGGCATTGAACTGCTTCGGCGCGTGCTGCTCCCAGAACCGGGCTTTTTCCAACACTTTCGCCAGCGTTTGTTCCGTCGCCGCCAGCGCCCGGCTCAGGCAGCCCAGAAACCATTCCAGCCACGCCGTGATATCCAGTCCGCCCTTTTGCGTCGCTTCCAGCTGCGCGTAATAATCGGCGCGCTCCAGCCGGATTTGGGCCGACATGCTGTAGAAGCGCTGCGCCGTGCCATCGGCCCGCGCCAGCTGCAAATCGGTAATGGCCCGCGCCAGCCGCCCGTTGCCATCCTCAAACGGGTGGATGGTGACAAACCACAGATGCGCCACGGCCGCTTTCAGCACGGCATCCAGCTCCGACGCATCGTTGAACCACGCCAGAAACTGCTGCATCTCCGGCGTCACGTCAGCCGCTTCGGGCGCTTCAAAATGCACTTTCTCGCGGCCCAGCGCCCCCGAAACCACCTGCATCGGTCCTTTGCTGCCCGTGCGCCACGCCCCCACCGCAATGCGCTGCAAGCCGCTCCGCCCTGCCGGAAACAACGCCGCCTGCCAGCCAAAAAGCCGCTCGTCCGTTAGCGCCTGGTTAAATTTTTGGGTGGCATCGAGCAGCATTTCCACCACGCCTTCCACGCGGCGCTCGGCGGGCACCAGCCCGGCCACGTCTAGCCCCAGCCGCCTGGCCAGCGAGGAGCGCACCTGGTCGGCTGCCAGGTACTCGCCTTCGATTTCGCTCGATTTCAACACGTCCAGTGTGAGCGTCTGGAGCGTGGCCTCAGCCTGCACCGCAAAGCCCCGCGCTTCCATCTGCCCCAGCACGCGCCCTTGCTGGTGCCGCACGGCCCCCAGCAGCGTCTCCAGCCGCGCCGGCTGCCAGGTGAAACGGGGCCACTCGGGGCGCTGATAGATGTACATGGCTATTCTCCGCAGATGTTGCGCCGAATGTAAGGATTATTCTCCGCACCGGGCCGTCGTGCCCGCCGCGACGGGCCGGGTCGGGAGCCGATGGAGGGGCTCAAGTAACTGGCCGTGCTGAGATACTGTTATTGTCACGAAATTGTGCCCCACAAACTGCTCTAGCTGATATGAGACACAAAAATCAATTAAATGCCAGACGCCTCACCCAACAGCAGGTGCAATACATAATTCGGACTGAGGGCAGATTGCACAAAGAATTTACTGCTTCTCTGGAAGAGAAGTATGCATCTGGTTTCGTAAAGCGTGACGAAGTGTATGAGTTGAAAGGCAACCGTTTTTTGTATGTTTTTGACCCAAAGGGGTGGGTGCTTCCTGGTAAAGGGGATATTTATCCTGAAGAATACTTCCAAAGATTCGTCAACTGGGTGAAACGCGTAAAAACCGATAATGCTGCTGGCCGCAGTAGTTCAGTTGACCATTGGCATTTCTATTCTCAGTATAAATCAGGTTTGGTTAATCACCTGGATACACTGGAATCAGAATTGGCAGATAAGCTTGGTATTAGCAGAAACTTACTCGACAAAAGCTACGCAAGCTTAGACCTTATTTCTACCGCTTGTGATAAATACGGAATAGATAATGCGTTCGAAAATTTATATGACAACCTAGTTGCCTATGTGGGCGAGGTAATTCGACAAAGGGTGAACGGGGTTTGGGCAATCAATAGAACGCATAGTGGTGGCGAATATCCATTTGTAAGCATCGGCTTTGATAGTGTTCAATACATGGCTATCAATGCAACTTGGTGTGCGCTGAACGGCATTGACCCAATTGATTTCAGAAAGGAAGCCGGTAATGAAATACGGCAACAAGCTTCAAGGGCCAACTACGCAAGATTAACGCAGAAGCAATAACAGCCTTTCTATATACAGTCCAGCCCACCCAACCCCGCCCGCCCCGGCCGTACCTTTGCGACCTATGAATCTGTTATCCGCCGAGAACATCTCGAAGAATTACGCCGACCGCTGGCTGTTTCAAAACCTCAACTTCGGCCTGCAACAAGGGCAGCGCGTGGCCTTTGTGGGCATCAACGGCACCGGCAAAACCACACTCATGCGCGTGCTGGCCGGCCTCGAAATCCCCGATACCGGCTCGGTTAGCGTGCGCAAGGGCATCCGCGTGACGTACCTGGGCCAGCAGCCCGTGTTCGATGAGAGCCTGAGCGTGGAGGCCACCATCTTCGCCAGCCAGAACGACACGCTCAAGGCCATTCAGGAGTACGAGCACGTCATCAACGACGCCGACCACAAGCCCGACGACCTGCAGCGCGTGCTGGAGCGCATGGACGCGCTCAACGCCTGGGACTACGAAGCCCAGGTGCAGCAGATACTCTCGCGCCTCGGCATCCTCGGCGAGCTGCTCACGCGCAAGGTGAACATGCTCTCGGGCGGGCAGCGCAAGCGCGTGGCCCTGGCCCGCGTCCTCATCGAAGAGCCCGACGTGCTGCTGCTCGATGAGCCCACCAACCACCTCGACCTGGCCACCATCGAGTGGCTCGAAAACCGCCTCTCCTCCCCCACCCTCACCCTGCTGATGGTGACCCACGACCGGTATTTCCTCGACAGTGTGGCTAATGAAATAGTGGAGCTGGACAAGGGCCAGATGTACCGCTACCAGGGCAACTACGCCTATTTTGTGGAGAAAAAGGCCGACCGCGAAATGCGCGAAACCGTGGAAGTGGAGAAGGCCCGCCAGCTCTTCAAAAAGGAGCTCGACTGGATGCGCCGCATGCCCCAGGCCCGTGGCACCAAGCAAAAAGCCCGCATCGATGCCTTTTACGTGACCAAGGACAAGGCCAGCACCAACCTAAACAAACAGCAGATTGAGCTGAGCGTGAAAACCACCCGCCAGGGCGGCAAAATCATCGAAGCTCACAACCTGACCAAGAAATTCGGCGACCTCACCGTGCTCGACGATTTCAACTACGTGTTCAAGAAGAAGGACCGGATTGGCCTCGTCGGCCCCAATGGCGTGGGCAAATCCACGCTCATGAACATGCTCACCGGCAAGCTTGCGCCCGACAGCGGCACCCTGGAAGTGGGCACCAACACCGTATTTGGCTACTACACCCAGACCGAGCTGGAATTCGACCCCACCCAGCGCGTCATCGACATCGTGAAGGAGGTGGCTGAAGTAGTGGAGCTGGCCAACGGCGACGTGCTCACCGCCAGCCAGTTCCTCAACCTGTTCCTGTTTCCGCCGGCCCAGCAGTACACGCTGGTGAACAAGCTGAGCGGCGGCGAAAAGCGACGCCTGCAGCTGTTGCGCGTCCTCATCAAGAACCCCAACTTCCTCATTCTTGACGAGCCCACCAACGACCTCGACTTGGGCACGCTCAACATCCTGGAAGACTTCCTGATGCACTTCACCGGCTGCCTGCTCATCGTGAGCCACGACCGGTACTTCCTCGACCACCTAGCCGAGCACCTCTTCGTGCTTGAGCCCGGCGGGGCCGTCCTCAACTTCCCCGGCAACTACACCGACTACCGCGACTACCTCGAAGAGCGCGAGACCGAAGCCGCCCTCGAAGCCGAAGAGAAAGCCGCCAAAGCCGCCCGCGCCGCCGCCAAGCTGGCCGCGCCGGTGGCCGTGAGCACGGCAGTGGCCCCTTCTCCTCAGAAACGCCGCGCCACCTTCGCCGAGAAAAAGGAGTACGAGCAGCTCGAAAAAGCAATGGCAACTTTAGAAGCCGAAAAGCAGGAAATTACCGGCAAGCTGAACGGCGGCGCAGGTAGCCCGCAGGATTTCGCCGCCTGGGGCGCACGGTTGTCGGCGTTGAATCAGGAACTGGAGACGCAGGAGTTGCGCTGGCTGGAACTGGCGGAATTGGGGTAATTACCCGGTTTGTTATAAAAAGAAGGACGCCGCATCTAAATCGCAGCGTCCTTTTTTTTGTAAAGCACCTGTAATTTATTTTACTAAATCGACTACAACCTTTACCATGGCGTTGTACTGGCGGGAAATACTTCCAGTTGCGGGCTCTTCCCTCCATTCATTAATCTTGGATTTACTCCAAATATTTTGCTCTTTAGCTGGTCGCATAAATTGAACACAGGGGCGATAATCGAATCCGTACATATCAACGAAAGGCATATCCGGCGCAACAAATTCAAGTGCGATAAAATATCCCTTTTCGGAAACCGGAATATTAAAGCTGCTTAAATCCCACTCATCCCAACCTTCACAGGGGTGAGGATTTAATACGATATTTTCATTTAAAAGGTCTTTGCCTGGGGAAGCACAATCATCTTGAGCTTCATAAATATGCAGGCGAAACCTAGACTTTGGGAAGCCGTTTCCACCAGTATAGAATGCCAATCCCCTTAGATTACCATACCTTCTATTCTTTGCACTACTAATATAAAAAGCATATTGAGCATTCGGCAATTCTTCAATTTTTTCCGTTTTTAATAGTTGAACTGTGTGTTTTTTATTAGACTTGTTGCAGCGGCCTAGGCAATGAATAGTGTGGATATTTGAGCATGAAAATCTCCGTTCAAGACTTGAAAACACCTCGTCAATGGCGTTCTGCGTTGGGGTGTGATGCCCATCATTTCGAGCAACTTCTGGCGGTATTCCAGCGGGCCTATGCGGCGTTGCACGAGATGCAACTCGCTGAAAGGATGGTCATTCATCCCGCTGGAACGCGCATGAAGGATGAGGAAGATTTGCTTTTCTTCACCCTGTTTAGTTGCAAATCAGGACTGACTTATGACGTGCTGGGATTGGTCTGTGGCCTGGACGGGGCCACGGCCAAGCGCCGACAAGACGAAGGCTTAGCCGTGCTGCGGGAAGCACTCCGTTTGGCGGGTTGTTTGCCGGAACGCGAATTTCAATCCCCCGCCGAGTTGCAGCGCTATTTTTCTAAACGGCGGGCCGTGCTCGTCGATGCCACCGAATTCGCTACCCAACGACCAGCGGAAAAAACCGCGCAAAA